>NZ_JBSPUG010000002.1:597421-1054915 GCF_056861405.1 Stenotrophomonas sp. 22DLJC03 | reverse complement strand
TGCCCTAAAGCTGACCCGCTACGTACCGCCAGCGGCTTGGCAGCGCCGTCTGGGGGAGCTGTGCCAGCGACGTTGATGGCAACCCTGGCCTGCGAGCTCCCGGAGCTGGGCAAGCTCAGCGGGAAAGCCATCTCGGCCTTGGTAGGGGTTGCCCCCATGAACCGCGAAAGCGGCACCTGGAAAGGGAGACGGAGCATTAGCGGTGGCCGCGCCGTTGTACGCGAAGCGCTCTACATGGCGGCGCTGACGGCCAAACGCTATGAGCCTCGGCTCAAGGAATTTTTTGAATCCCTCGTCAAGCAGGGCAAGCCGGGCAAGGTGGCTTTGGTCGCGGTGATGCGCAAGATGCTGGTGATCCTCAACGCCCGCAAAAGGGATGCGGAGGCCCAGATGGCCTCCGCCTGACAAGACAGTTGCTACAGAGACAAAGAGAAGAAGCCGGCGTTCGCCGGCTTCGTCTTTATTTGACGGCGCAGTCACCGAACGACAGATAGTCCGAGCCAGAGCTGAACTGCAGCGTGCAGCTGGCGGTGAAGGCGGCGCCTTCTTCCAGTGCGCTGAGCTTGGCGGCCTGCTGCGCGTCGTCGGTGGTCAGCCGGGCCAGGACATTGCCCTGGTCATCGCCGGCCTCGATCAGCGGCTCGCCCTGCAGGTTGCTGGAAACGCCCAGCGCGACGGCGGTGAAGGTCACCGTCTGGTTGAGTTCTTCCATGCTCAGCGTCGAATAGCCGGCCTCTTCATAGGCCTGGTAGAGCGTCGGCAGATCCTGCGCGGCATGGGCGGCCAGCGGTGCGAGCAGGCCGAGGGAGAGTGCGATCAGGGTGGTGTGCTTCAAGAGAGTCTCACGATCATGGGATCCAATCCCATGGCGGTCATGGCGCGGATGAGCGCGACCGGATCGACGGCAGACTAACTGCCCTCCGTGGCCGCGCTGTAAGCGGGGCGATCCAATGCCCCGGTGGCCAGCAAAATAGGGGAAATGCCGTGCCCAGCGCAACCGGGTCATCGCGCGCGTGATACACAGCGTGACGTTCGATCGATGTGATAATCATTCGCGTTTAAGGTAGACTGCGGTCCCTTGTGAACCGGCGGCCCTGGGCCGCTTCTGCCGCCGCTGATGAAGCATTTCGTCCTGCCTTCGCGCCGTGGTCCGCTGGCCCGCGGACTGGCCGCCTTGATGATGGGTCTGCTCCTGGCCACCCCGTACGCCCACGCCCAGCAGCGCAATCCGCTGCAGAAGATCGGCCACACCGTGCTCGACGAGCCGGCGGCCAGCTATCGCTTCGAACATTTCGTGGTGGACAGCCCCGACCAGCAGCGCCGCTGGCGGGTGAATCTGGCGATTCCGGCCAAGGCCGGCAGGACGCCGTTGCCGGTGCTGTACGCGCTGGACGGCAATGCGGTGGCGATGGTGCTGGACCAGCCGCTGCTGGCCGAGCTGGCCGCGCGCAAGACGCCACCGGTACTGGTACTGATCGGCTACGACAACGACCTGCGCATCGATTCCAAGGCGCGCACACGCGATTACACCGCGTGGATCGATCGCGCAGACGACGAGAGCGGCAGCACCCAGGCGGTCGGCGGTGGCGCTGCGGCCTTCCTTGATGTGATCGAGCGCCGCATCAAGCCCGAAGTCGAGCGTCGCGCACGCATCGACGCGCAGCAGCAAGCGCTGTGGGGCCACTCACTTGGCGGGTTGTTCGTGCTCAATGCGCTGTACACCCGTCCCGCCTCCTTCCAGTCCTACCTGGCGGCCAGTCCGTCGCTATGGTGGAGCCAGGGTGCGGCACTGGGTGATCCGGAACAGCAGTTCGTGCAGAACGCGCATGGCCAGCCGGCGAAGCTCTGGCTGATGCTGGGTGGCGCCGAGCGCGTCGGTGATCGTGGCAAGCGCGACATGAACAATCCGCGCGTGGTCGCGCACCTGCGCCGTATCGGTGGGGCCACCCCGGATGCTGCCATGCAGCTGTCCGAGCGCTTGGGCAAGGTGCCGGGCATGCGCGTGCAGTACCGCGAGTTCCCCGGCCTCGGCCATGGTCCGATGCTGCCCGCGTCGTTCCACGCTGCGCTGCACGAGCTGTATGGCGTGACCGACCGCAGCGCCGATGACGGCGCGCCCAACGGTGGTGACAACGCCGCCGAATGAATCCCTTCGCATGCCAAGGCATGCGACCCCACTACCCAGGCGAGGCTGCCGATGTGCAGCGGCCCAGGCAACCGATGAATCCCGCGTCACGTGGCGCGGCCTACGTGTGCAAGGAGCCTTCCATGTCGTTCCGTCCGTCTTTCCGTCTTACCTCTCTCGCCGCTGGCCTGTTGCTGGCCGTGACCGCCACCGCACAGCCGGTGTTCGATCAGCCGGCCAACGCCACCTTCAAGGGCGAGGTTGTCTCGCGCGGTGAGAACGTGGTTCCCGGCAGCACTGCCGACGTGGTGGGTCGCGGTTTCGTGCCGGGCCAGAAAGTCAGCCTGCTGCGTGGCGACAGCGTGCTGAACACGCAGCCGCTGGTGGTCGATGCTGATGGCAACTTCAAGACCCAGCTGAGCATTCCGGCCGATGCGGTGCCGGGCACCCATCCTGTGGTGGTGCGCGCCAGCCAGCCGGCTGCAGCCACCGTGCTGAAGCTGCGCGTCTCGCCGCAGTTGCCGCTGTCCGGCCAGGCGCAGTTCGCCACCCAGTCCAACAAGCTGGTGCCGGGCCTGTACCAGTCCGCCTACAGCGCCGCCAGCAACGCGGTGTTTGTGACCTCGGCCGTGGGCCGCCCGCCGGTGACCCAGTCGCAGCTGCTGAAGCTGGACCCGAAGTCGCTGAAGGTGACCAAGGCGATCACCCCGGCGCAGGTGCCGGGCAGCACCAATGGCGCGGTCTACGCGGTCTACGGTGTCGGCGTGGATGACACCAACGGCAATGTCTGGGTCACCAACACCCGCCAGAACTCCATCGCGGTCTACCGCCAGAAGGACCTGTCGCTGGTCCACCAGTTCCCGGTCGATGCCGTGCCGCATGCGCGCGACGTGGTGGTTGATGGCACCCACGGCAAGGTGTTTGCCTCGGCCACGGGTGAGGACCACCTGTCGGTGTTCGACGCCAAGACCCTCAAGGAGCTGCCGGCGGTGACGCTGGAGTCCGGCGTGGACGACGGCAAGTTCACCCCGATGAGCCTGGTGCTGGACGAGAAGGGCGGCAAGCTGTTCACCGTCAGCATCGGCACCCCGGAAGCGGCAGTGATCGACGTGGCCAGCGGCAAGGTCGAGAAGGTCATCGACCTGGGCAATTCGATCAGCGCCTCGGGCGTGGCCTTCGACGCAGCGCGCAACCGCCTGTACGTGGCCTCGCAGGGCACTGACAACCTGCTGATCGTCGATGTGGCCGCCGGCAGGGTGCTGCATGACGTGCCGGTGGGCGCCGGTGCGCTGAACGTCGCCTTCGATGATGCCTCCGGCCTGGCCTACGTCAGCAACCGTGGCGCTGGCACGGTCACCGTGGTGAACGGTGACGGCAAGGTGGTCGCCAACCTCGACGGCGGTACGCTGCCGAACCACGTCCGTGCCGATGGAAAGGGCAACGTGTTCGCGGTGAACAAGTCGCGCGGCGCCGAAGACCCGAAGGGTGACCGCATCACCCGCATCACCCCGAAGCAGTAAGTCACACGGCAGGGCGGCGTGCGCGTCGCCCTGCCAGCAAGGAGAACGAGCATGAACATCGCGTCCCGTCTGCGCCTGTGTGCGCTTCCGTTGGCTGTCTCGCTGGCACTGGCTGCCTGTGGCGGTTCATCTACGCCCTCGGACAGCAGCAAGCCGGTTGAGCCCGCCGCCGCAACCGCGCCTGGCGAAGTTGCGTTGCCGGCTGGCTGGCAGCGCGTGGCTGGCACCGATATGCCGGTCGTGCGCGACCAGAAGGCTGTGCTGCCGGCCAAGGTGCATTCCGATGACGGCGCCGACGTCGAGGTGGCCGATACCAGCCGCATCATCGCCGGTGGTGACGACGTGATCGCGGTGATCGAGGCGCTGGGACTGAACAAGCAGGTGTTCGCCGCGCCGACCAACACCACCACCCAGGCTGGCCTGGCTGCCCCGCACCAGTTCCTGTTCAACCGCACCACTGGCGTGGAGGGCGTGCTGAGCCTGCAGGGCTCGCTGTTCCTCGGCAACAGCCTGCGTCGGCACACCGAGCTGGCGAAGAAGCTGCGTGAGGTGGGCGAACCGGCGGTGGTCATCGACGATCTGCAGCCGGCGCCGGACAAGGTGCGCAAGGTCGCCGCCGCACTAGGGCTGGCCGAAGCAGGGCAGGCACTTGCCACGCAGGTGCAGCGCCAGCTCGATGAGGCTGCAGCGATTGGCAAGGGCCTGGGCCATGCGCCACGACTGGTCCATGTATCGGCCACCGGCGCCGGAGGCTCGCCGACTGTTGCGGGTGCCGACAGCGCATCGGCGCAGCTGATCGCACTGGCTGGCGGCATCAACATCGGCACCGAGGCAGGGGTGAAGAACTACTCGCAGCTGAGCAATGAAGGCGTGGTCGCGGCGGCACCGGAGGTGATCCTGGTGACCGAGCATGACCTGCAGCTGTTCGGTGGTGCCGAGGGCCTGTGGAAGGCGTACCCGACGCTGAAGCAGACCCCGGCCGGGCAGGCCAATCGGGTCTGGGTGATGCCGGATGTGCAGCTGAAGTACACCAGTGTCGGTTCCGGTGCTGGCGCGCTGGCGCTGGCCAAGGCGCTGGCGGCGTTGCCGAAGGCATGAGTCCGGCGGATCGGCGCCGCCGTCGCGGGCGGACGATGTTGCTGGTGGCGTTGCTGGCACTGCTGGGAGCGGTGCTGGCCTCGTTCGCCGTGGGCCCGCTGCGGTTGCCGCCGCTGGAAGTGATGCAGGCGCTGGCGGTGAAGCTGGGCCTGCTCGATCCGCAGGCGGTCAGCAGCCGCGACCTCGCCGTGGTCTGGCAGTTGCGTATTCCGCGTGCCCTGTTGGGCGCAATGGTCGGCGCGTCGCTGGCGATGGCCGGTGCCAGCCTGCAGGGCCTGTTCGGCAACCCGCTGGCCGACCCTGGCATTGTCGGTGTCAGCCAGGGCGCTGCGCTGGGTGCGGTGGCCGCCATCGTACTCGGCGCTGCCGGTGCGGCCGGCTGGCTGGTGCCGGTGGCCGCGTTCGCTGGCGGCGCACTGGCAATCGGCCTGACCTACGCATTGGCCCGGCCCGGCAAGGGCACGGGCAACGCCACGCTGCTGCTGGTCGGTATCGCGATGGCCGCGTTCTGCTCGGCACTGATCGGTTTCCTCACGTACATCGCCAGCGAAAGCGAGCTGCAGTCGCTGGTGTTCTGGCAGATGGGCTCGCTGGCGCGCGCCAACTGGGCCGATGTGGCGGCCGTGGTGCCGTTGTTCGCCATCGGTGTGTTCGCGCTGCAGCGATTGGCCACGCCGCTGGACATGCTGGCGCTGGGTGAGCGCCAAGCGCAGCACCTCGGGCTGGATGTCACCCGCACGCGGCGTCGCCTGGTGGCGTTCAGTGCGCTGCTGGTGGGGGCTGCGGTGGCGTTTGCCGGTTCGATCAGTTTCGTTGGCCTGGTGGTGCCGCACGTGGCGCGCCTGCTGGTCGGCCCTGGTCATCGCTGGTTGCTGCCGTTGTCCGGCCTGCTCGGTGCGCTGCTGATCGTGGTGGCCGACACCGCGGCTCGCACGCTGGATCCGCCGGCGGAGATTCCTCTGGGCCTGTTCTCGGCTGCACTGGGTGCACCGTTCTTCCTCTGGCTGGTGCTGCAGCAGCGCCGCAAGGCCGCGCCATGAGCGTGTTGTTGAAACTGCACGAGGTGGTGGTGCGTCGCCAGCAGCGCGAGATCCTGCACGGCATCTCGCTGGCGTTCGAACCGGGTACGGTGACCGCGCTGGTCGGCCCGAACGGCGCGGGCAAGTCCACGTTGTTGGCGGTCGCCGCCGGCGACCTGCGCGCTGACGCGGGCGAAGTCAGCCTGTTGGGTAGGCCGCTGGCCAGCTACAAGGCCGGGCCACTGGCGTGCGAGCGTGCGGTGATGCCGCAGGAGCATGGCGTGCGCTTTGCCTTCAGCGTGGAGGAGGTGGTAGCGATGGGGCGCTTGCCGCACCCGCCCGACCCTGTAGTGGATGATGCGCAGGTGGAAGCCGCGATCGATGCCGCGGAACTGCAGGCGCTGCGCCTGCGTGAGGTGCAGCAGCTGTCGGGCGGTGAATCGGCACGGACCACGTTCGCGCGCGTGCTGGCACAGGACACGCCGTTGCTGCTGCTCGATGAGCCGACTGCAGCGCTGGACCTGCGCCACCAGGAGCGCACCCTGCGCAGCGTGCGCGCCTGCGCCGAGGGCGGTGCGTGCGTGATCGTGGTGCTGCACGACCTGAATCTGGCCGCCGGTTATGCCGACCGCATCGTGCTGCTGGAGCAGGGCAGGGTGGCGGCCGATGGCACGCCGTTGCAGGTGCTCACCGAAGACAACCTGCAGCGGGTTTACCAGCAGGATGTGGTGGTGCTGGAGCATCCGCGGCGCGGAGTGCCGTTGGTCGTGGTGACCTGAGCATCAAACTGCTCTGCCAGGCGACGTATCATGTGCGGTTCGTTCTCTTCAAAGGACTGATGCAATGATCCGTACTGTTTCACATGGCGTGCTGCTCTCGGCAATGGTCGCCTCTGTATGCGCCGTCAGCACCGCGTCCGCATCCTCGGTCTCCCTGATGAAGGCCGCCGAGCAGGCCTCGCGGATCGAGAGCCGGTATTCCACCGGCGGGAGCGCTCCGGTGGTTCCGGTGACGACCCGCTATTTCGCCAATGATGAAGTGCTCATCAGCTGGGATGACCAGCGGGTGCTGATGCTCTGCAGGGAGGCGGTGTACCTGCAGATTCCTGCCGGCAAGGCAGGTGACGTTGCGCTGGCCACCGAACAGCGGCAGATGATTGCCTACCAGGCGCTGATGTCGGGAATGGGTTCGCTTGCGACAGTGGCCGAAGCGGCAGGTGATTCCGTAGTGGTGGCAGACGACGGTAGCGAGCCCCGTCGCGCAGGTGAGAGCAGCTGGGCCTATGGGGTGGAACGCCATGACATCACTACCCAGCGCATGGCCGATGGCGCGCTGCGGATCCGGGCGCGCAAGACCGAGACCGTGAACAAGGCCAAGCCTGCGGAGCCGGACGACATGTTCAGTACCGAAGACGACCAGGCGGCGCGACTGTCGGAGCTGGCGCCGGTCGGCAGCTGGACCGAGGTGGTGGTCCATGGCGGCCCGCGCCAAGCGCAGGTGGATCCGGCGATGTCGCTGAAGGGATGGATCTCGATGGGGGACGACCAGGCTGCGACCGTGGCTGAGGCCCGCAAGCTGCATGAGTGCAAGTAAGGCGGGGTAGGGGTCAGAGCCCTTTGCTGTGGCAAAGGGATCTGACCCCTTTCATTGTCGGCCTCATCGTTCCATTTATGTGCTCAATATTCACTTGCGCGCCAGATTGGCAGGTCTAGAATGCGCCCCATGAACCGGATGCCGCTCCTGAAGTTTTTCACCCTGACCCGCGCAAGCGCGGAACGGGCGTATCTGCCTGGAGCCCCACGAGGCCGTTGAGACGGCCATCGCTGGACCTTCGACAGAGCGCCCTCCGGGGCGCTCTTTTCGTTTCACCCATCACCCGCTGTACCGCAAGGAGAACGTGCCATGCACCAGATCGCCGAGACCGAACGCTAGCCGCGCGCCCTGTCGCCAACCGGGGTGCGCGGCCCTCGAAGTTGGCTTTGCAGGAACCTTTCTCATGAACACCCAAGTCCTTTCCCGCCGTCGCAACCTTGGCATCATTGCCCACATCGACGCCGGCAAGACCACGCTGACCGAACGCCTGCTATGGAAAAGCGGCGAAATCCATCGCGTCGGCGAAGTGCACGACGGCAATGCGACCACCGATTTCTCGGCGATCGAGCGCGAGCGTGGCATCACCATCGGCGCGGCCGCCGTGCAGGCGCAGTGGGCGCCGCGCGACCTGCCGCCGCATCGGCTGACCCTGATCGACACTCCCGGCCACATCGACTTCGCCATTGAAGTCGAGCGTTCGCTGCGCGTGCTCGACGGTGCCGTGGCCGTGTTCTCGGCCGTGGACGGCGTGCAGCCGCAGTCAGAGACGGTGTGGCGCCAGGCGCGTCGCCATCGTGTGCCGCTGATCGCGTTCGTCAACAAGATGGACCGCGTAGGCGCTTCGTTCGAGCGTGTGCTGGAGCAGCTGCAGGACAAGCTGCAGGCGCGGCCGTGGGCGCTCGGTATGCCACTGGGCAGCGAAAGCGATTTCAACGGCTGGGTCGACCTGGTCGATGAGCGCGTGCTGCACTGGCAGGATGGTGCCGTAACCACGGTGACCCCGTGGGACGACGCGGCGCGCACCCTGTGGCAGCCGCAGCGCGACGCGCTGGTTGAGGCCGTGGCCGACCACGACGAACTGCTGGCTGATGCCTGGCTGGAAGGTCGCGCGATCGATGCGGAACTGCTGCGTGCGGCGATCCGACGGGCGACGCTGGCCGGTGCAGGCGTGCCGGTGCTGGCCGGTGCCGCGTTCAAGGACAAGGGCATCGAAACCCTGCTGGATGCGGTGGTCGATTACCTGCCGTCGCCGCTGGATCGTCCTGCCGTGACCGCCGAGAGCGAAGACGGCGACGTGGTGCTGCCGCCGGATCCGGACGGTCCACTGGCCGGCCTGCTGTTCAAGATCACCCACCAGCAGCACGGCGCGCTGAGCTTCGTGCGGCTGTACTCGGGCACCTTGAAGGTCGGCGATGCGGTGGCCAGTTCGCAGCATCCGCAGGGGCGGCGTGTCAGCCGCCTGGTGCGGGTGCAGGCCGACCAGACCCACGACATTGAACAGGCCGTGGCCGGTGACATCGTCGCGGTGCTGGGCTGGAAGGATGCGGTCAGCGGCGAAACGCTGAGCGACCGCGCGCAGCCGCTGCGCCTGGAAAGCATTCAGGCACAGGCACCGGTGCTGGCCTGGCGGCTGGAACCGGCACGCGCGGCCGACCTGATCCGGATGGCGCAGGGCCTGGCCAGCCTGGCCCAGGAAGATCCGTCGTTCCGTGTCGAAACCGATCGCGACACGGCGGAGACCCTGGTCTGGGGCATGGGCGAGCTGCACCTGGAGGTGATGGTCGAGCGCCTGCGCAGCGAATGGAAGGTAGACGTAGGCGTAGGTGCGCCGCGTGTGGCCTACCAGGAGACGCCGATGCGTGCGATGGCCGGGGTTGTGGGCCGGCTGGTCAAGCAGACCGGCGGTCAGGGCCAGTTCGCGCACGTGGTGCTGGATGTGTCGCCGCGCGAAGACGGCCAGGTGGTGTTCAACGATCGCATCGTTGGTGGCGTGGTGCCCCGCAGCTTCATCAGCGCAGTGGAGAAGGGCGTGCGTGCTGCGCTGTCTGAAGGCCCTCAGGGTCATCCGGTGGTCGGTATCGAGGTCAGTCTTGTCGATGGCCAGACCCACGCCAAGGACTCTTCGGAAATGGCGTTCCATCGCGCCGGTGCCGAGGCGATCAAGGCGGCGCTGGCCGAAGGTGGCACGCAACTGCTGGAGCCGGTGATGGCAGTGACAGTGCATTCGCCGTCGGCGTCGGTGGGAGATGTGGTGGGCGACCTCAACCGTCGCCATGGCCGTATTGCCCGCATCGAAGACCAGGAGGGTCGCGCCGAAGTCAGCGGCTTTGCGCCGCTGGCGCAGCTGGTGGGCTACACCACTTCGCTGCGTTCGCTCAGCCAGGGTCGGGCGAGCAGCGAGGCGCACCTGCACGGCTACGAGCCGGTACGCGCTGCGTGAGGAAAGGTGAGGGGAGCCCGTAAGCGGGCTCCCTTTTTTTGTGGGGGTTGATGGCGTTCCGTAACCACGCTGGCGTGGATGAATCCGCATCAGCACGCGAGTATTTGCACTGCATTGCAACAAAACTGCAGAAAAAGCTGGATTAAAGTGATGCCTCACGATAAATTGCGCACCCCCCGTTGCTCGCCGCCGCCCGCACCCCTCTCATGCGTGATGACAAAGACCCCGGAACCCTGGAGCTGACCCTGCCGCGCAAACGCGGCCGTCCGCCCAAGTTCGGGTACGCAATGAGCGACGCACAGCGGGCCGCGCGCTACCGGGCGCGCCGGGCAGGGCAGGCCAACCACGCCGATGTGCGCGCCTGCAGCGACATGGTGTTGCTGGACAAGATCCGCGCTGCGGTCAGCGCCCGCGACACCGAGCTGGCCGGCTTTCTGGTCCACGTTCTCTGGCAACGCTACCCGCTGCAGTTGAAATAGGCCGCCGGTGGGGTGGCCGTTGTCATCGAGCTTGTTGATAATGCGGGATTCAGGTTGTTCCCGCTGGCGCGCCCGGGATGGCAGGCGCGCATGATCGAACGGTTCCCAAGATGACCACCACCAGCGACACCACCACCGAAGCGGCGCCCGCCGGTACCCCCCTGTTCTACACCCGTCCGGTGCCGCTGCAGGCCGATGTGCACGCCGACCTGCGCATCCTGCCGGGCAGGCTCGAGTTTGCCGCTGGCAACAACGCCATTCCGCTGGTGCTTGGCGAGTTCTCGCTGGCCCTGCATCACTTCCCGATCCTGTTCGCCGGCCCGACCGCGGTGCCGATGGCGGCCGTCGGCGTGTCGGAAGAGAACCTGTTCATCAAGGACGGCCTGTGGGAAGACGAGGCCTACATCCCGGCTTACCTGCGTCGCCACCCCTTCATCTTCATCGACACCGGCGCGGATAACGATTTCCTGCTGGGCATCGATGAAGAGAACCCCCGCGTGGTCAAGGGTGGCGACGAAGGCCAGCCGCTGTTCGTCGATGGCAAGGCCACCGAGATGGTGCAGCAGGCGCTGGAGTTCTGCGGCCAGTTCACCCGCGAGCACGAACAGACACAGGCCTTCTCCAAGGCGCTGATCGAGAACGGCCTGCTGGTCGAACGCAACGCCACCGTGCGTACTCCGGACGGTCGCGAGTTCAACCTCAACGGCTTCCAGGTGGTCGATGTCGAGAAATTCGTCGCACTGCCGGAAGCCACTGTGGTCGAATGGCACCGCAGCGGCTGGCTGGCGTTGATCCACCAGCATCTGATGTCGCTGGGTCGCTTCAACGACCTGACCCGTCGCCAGGTCGAGCGCCTGGCGGCCTGATCAGGCCGATGGTGCGGCTTCCGCCCTGCGGGAGCCGTGCCACTGCTGCAATCCCTGCAGCAGTCGCCGCGCCTTGACCCAGTCAGGCGCGGCCTTACGCCCAAGCTCCCACAGGTCGGCCGCGATGCCGGCTTGCGTGGTTGCGCCGCAGATCTGCAGCGTACCCTGCAGGCGATGCGCGTGATGGCGCAGCGCATCCGGGGCGGCGCCGGTAACGGCGCGCTCGATGGCGGCCAGTTCCATGCTGATGTCGGCCACATAGACGGAGTCGATGTGAGCCGTGCTGGCAGGTGCAACGTGGCTCCCCAGCGCTGGCAACGCCAGTACCTGCAGCAGCTTGGCGATCTGCAGCGGCTTGGTCAGCACCGCGTCGAATCCTGCTGAGCGACAACGCGCTGCATGGCGATGGCCCGTGCGTGCCGACAGCGCGATCAGCAGCAAGGGCGTGTGCGCCTGCGCACGCAGCCGGCGCGCGAGCGCATAGCCATCCATGTCGTGGAGCTCGATGTCGAGCAGCACCGTGCCGCGCGGCCGTCGCGCCTGTTCTTCCATTGCACCGCTGGCATCGGCAAGCGCATGCACATCCGCACCCAGGCGCCGCAGCTGGGCGGCCATGAGGCGGCGGTTGAGGCCATGGTCTTCGACCAGCAGCAGATCCAGGCCGGCGAGCGGCTGCTCACTAGTGGCCACGCTTGTAGTCGGCGGGCGGTCCCTGGCGATCCGCACCGGCAGGCGCAGGGTGAAGCGGCTGCCGCGTCCGTGGACGCTGTGGACAGTCAGATCGCCGCCCATCGAGCGGGCCAGTTCACGTGCGATCACCAACCCCAGCCCGCTGCCGCCGCGCTGCAGCCCGTCCTCGCCCTGCTGGAATGGGTGGAACAGGGATGTTGCCTGCGCAGCAGAGATACCAATGCCGCTGTCGATTACATCCAGCAGCAGCTCATGCGGTCGCGTTGGTGGTCGCAGCTGCACGCGCAGGTCGATGCCGCCGACATCGGTGAACTTCAGTGCATTGCAGAGCAGGTTGTCGACAATCTGGCGCAGCGCATCGGGATCCAGCAGGACCAGCGGCGCCGGCGCTGCATTGCAGTCCAGCCTGAGCTCCAGGCCTTTCCTGCGTGCGGGCGGGCGGATCGCATCCAGCGACTGGTTGCACAGCAGTGCGACGTCGCAGGCTTTTGGCTGCGGCGCGAAGCCACCACTGGCGAGGCGCGAAAAATCCAGCGAGCGATCCAGTAGCCCGCGCAGTGAGCGTCCTGCTGCAGCCATCGCCGCGAGTAGTTCGCGGCGGCCCTCCGCAGAATGCGCCTGGTGCAGCGGGGTGATCGAGCTCAACAGCGTCTGCGCGGCATTGCGTACCTCATGGCTGATCATGCCGAACGCGCGTGCACGGTCGCGTTCGCTGCGGCGGAAGCGGTGCCGTAGCGGATTCCAGAGAAGCGGGAGACCGGCCAGCGCGGCGATCAATGCCAACAGCCAGGCCGGCGGCGGCGACCGCACCCGGTCCAGCGCTTGCTCCACCGATGCTGGCAGCGCCTGCTGCGCCCAGAGATGCAGCAGGCCAGCGTGTTCTTCCAGCGTGATGTCGCGCAGGCCCCGGTCGATGCGCTCAAGCAGGTGCCTGTCCTCCCGACGAGCGAGCAGGTGCAGGTCGGTGGAGAAATCGCTGCTGATCGGCTGCAGCAGCAGATCGCCGCTGAAGTAGCGGCGGATCATTGGCCGCAGCGTCGTATCCATGCCGATCGCCGCATCCGCTGTGCCGGCAATGACCGCTTCAAGTGTCGCGTGCCGATTGGAAAGGGAATGCAGGCGAATCTGTGGATGATGCGCGCCCAGCCAGCCGGCGTAGGGGCCGCCCTCAACCACGGCCAGGGTCCGTCCATCCAGCTCCGCCAGGCTGCGTGGCAGCCATTGGCCGGAACGCCCGGCAAGCACCGTCCTGCCGCCACGAAAGGGGGCGGAGGCAATCAGATCCGGGCAGGGCAGCTGCAGATGTGCGGCGCCACCCACCACCAGCACCAGATCGGCATCGCGGCGACACACGGCAGCCACAGATTCTGTAGTGGTGGGGTGGGGCAGGTCGCGGAAACGCAGTTGGGCATGCCGCGCCACCAGGGCTGCATAGCCGTGGGCGAGCGTGGGCAAGGGCGTTGTTTCTGCAAGTGGGGCGGGTACCGGGCGAAGGGAAGGGGCCGTTGCAACCCGTACCTCGCTGCCCGGCCCCCAGCGTTGTGATAGGACATCTTCCGCAGATGCCGCCGGCAGCAGCAGAAGAACCAGCAGCAGGGCCAAGGAGGTGCGCAGGCGCGAGCGGTCCGGCCTGCTCATGGCGGACTCGCGTGTGGGCGCATGGCGTAGATCTCGGCGTCGTTGCGCAGGCCAAGCTTGCGCAGCGCGGCAACCTTCTGGGTGCTGACGGTCTTGACGCTCCGGTGTCGGCGCAGCGCGATCTCGGACACGGTGAGCCCGGTGAGCAGCAGTTCCAACACCTCGCGTTCATTGCGGCTGAGTTCACTGCAGTCGGCAGGCA
Organism: Stenotrophomonas sp. 22DLJC03; assembly: GCF_056861405.1. NCBI lineage: Bacteria > Pseudomonadati > Pseudomonadota > Gammaproteobacteria > Lysobacterales > Lysobacteraceae > Stenotrophomonas > Stenotrophomonas sp. 22DLJC03. The sequence continues at coordinate 1,041,245 of NZ_JBSPUG010000002.1, read as the reverse complement.
GGATGAAGTCAGGTGGCAGGCGGCCGAGCCCCTGATGCACGCGCACAATTGCCTCTGACAGCATCGGCAGTGGTTCGGCCTTGCCCACGATGCCGCTGACGCCGGCGTTGATCAGGTGGCTGAGGTTGGTCGCGGGTGAGAGCGTGGCGAAAACGAGCAGCGGAATGCTGGGGAAGGTATCGCGCAGCAGGGGGATCAGCTCGGCGCTAGCGCGGTCGCCGGGGGCCAGGCCCAGGTCGATGATCGCCACATCGACGTGCAGCCGATGCAGGGTGGTGATGAGGTCTTCGCTGAGGGAGTGGCTGGCGACGATGCTGAAGCGGCGGTCGCGGTTGAGGTGCAGGGCGATGCCGCGACGGACGACCTCATGGTCGTCCAGAAGCGCCAAGCGCAGCCGGCGCGGTGCAGGATGTCCATTCATGCGCAGGGAGGTGATCAGCGCCCCATGGGCGTGGTCATCATTTTGGCGTCACTGTCACGCCGGGCATCGGATTTCCGGGATTTTTGCGATTATTCCTAAGAATCGATGTGCTGCGCGCATCGGTTCCGCGAACGTCATTGATGTAGTGGATGGAACTCATCGACACCGGATCAGCGGACCGACTGCGGCACCCGCCTCAACCTGGCAGTGTCGTAACCCATCGCTGCAATGCGCTGCACCGCCTGCAGGTAGTCGCTTTCCGAGACCTGTGGCGTACGCGCCATGTACCAGACGTAGTCGCGCTTGCTGCGGGCCACAATGGTCTGGCGGTAGCCATCATCGAGCCAGGCGATGATATATTCGGCCTGGATCGGCCAGATGAACTGCATGCCCCAGATCGCACCGTTTCCTTCTTTCTCCACCCGGCCGATCGGATGCATCGACTTCTGTGGGGCATCGAAGCTGCCCTTGCGATAGGTGAAGGTAGTCTGGATGCGTCCATCCGGCCGTAGCGCGTAACTTTCCACCGCATCGAAGGCCTCGCGTTCCGGGCGCGATGGAATGTGTGCGATCACATACCAGTCGCCCATGAATCGCGGCACATCCACCGATGGTGGCCGCGGCAGGGGCCGGGTGTCGCTGGAGCTGCAGCCTGCACCGAACAGGCCGGCTGCGAGCAGAGGAAGCAGCGGGAAAATGCGCATGTCACACCTCAGCGTGGGCGGAACAGGTAATGGGCCACCAGCCACTGCTGGCCGTTGTCGTAGCCGAACAGCTCGGCACAGGCCATCCAGAACATCCGCCAGCGCTGCCACCAGATCTTTGCCGCGGCCTGGCCGTAGGTGGCGACCAGTACAGGCATGACCTCTTCGCGGGCGGCGTCCTGGTTGGCCAGCCAATGATCAGCGGTGCGCTGGTAGTGGCTGCCATCCAGCAGCCAGCGCTGTTCCAGCCGCAGGTCGCGCTGGAAATGCAGCAGGGTGTCGGCGGCGGGCATCAGCCCACCCGTGAAGAAGTGGCGGCCCATCCAGTTATCGCCGCCGCTGGTCTCGAACGGATACATCAGCGTGCGGTGGGCGAAGATGTGCACGAACAGCGCGCCATCCGGTTTCAGCCATCGTGCGATGCCTGCCAGCAACCGCTCATAGTTGCGTACGTGTTCGAACATCTCCACCGACACGCAGCGGTCGAACTGTGCCGTTGGCAGTTCAAGCTCGTTGACGTCGCAGGTCAGCACCTCGACGTTGCCCAGGCCGCGTGCCTGGCACTGCGCCATGATGTGCCTGCGCTGGCTGTGCGAGTTGGAGACGGCGGTGATATGCGCCTGCGGAAAGCGTTCGGCCATCCACAGCGTCAGTGAGCCCCAGCCGCAGCCGAGTTCAAGGATCTGCTGGCCGTTGGCAAGGCCGGCGCGTTGGCCGTACAGCGCCAGCATGGCGTCTTCGGCCTGATCCAGCGTTTCGCGGCCAGTGGGGTAGTAGCAGCTGCTGTACTTCAGGCGTTTGCCCAGGCAGGCCTGGAAGAAGGCCGCGGGAACTTCGTAGTGCTGACGGTTGGCCACTTCGGTATGCAGCGCGAGTGGGCTGTCGGCCAGCTCGGCGATGCGCCGGCTGAAGCGTGCCGATTGGCCTTCGATGCCGCCCTCGCTTTCCTCATGCAGGCGTTGCGCGCACAAGCGGCGGATGCCCGCACGCAGCGCCGCATCGGGCACCAGTCCGCGTTCGGCCCAGGCGATCAGCCCGGTTTCCGCATCTTCGACCGGATTCAGTGACGGGATCGCGCTCATGCGGAATGCTCCTTGGAAGAACGGGGGAACCAGGGAAAGAACATCGACGTGCTGCGCTGGTACTCGCGGTAGTCTTCGCCGCGGCTACGCAGAGCCTGCTTCTCGGTGAACGGAATGCCGCTCAGATAGCGCAGGAATACATACATCAGCAGCGGGCCGGACCACGCCAGCCACCACAGTGGTGAGCCCACCGCCAGCAGCACGTAGCTGAACCAGTGCAGCCATTCGAAGAAGTAGTTGGGGTGGCGCGAGTAACGCCAGAGTCCTTGGCGGCAGGTCAAGCCCTTGTTCGCCGGGTCGGCCCGGAACCGGGCCAGCTGCCGGTCGGCCAGCGCCTCGCCGCCGACGCTGATCAGCCAGACGCCCGCGGCGGCAACCACCCACAGCGACAGCCCCGGCCTCGGATTGGCCACCACGGCGACGAAGGGCAGGGCAAACAGAACGATCAGCAGCGCCTGCGCCATGAAAAAGCCGAAGATCTTTCCCTGGTGGCCGTGCCAGTGTTCCCGCAGATAACGGTAGCGGCCGTCCTCTTGTTCGTGACGGACCCGGTGCCAGAGATGCAAGGCCAGGCGGCTGCCCCACAGCCCACCCAACAGACCCAGCGCGAGCCGTGGCATCAGCGCGCCATCGCCCAGCAGTGCCAGCAGCAGCGCCGATGCACCCACGCCTTTGGCCCAGAGCACATCAACCACGCCGATGTTGGTGTGGCGACGCTGCCAGGCCCAGCCCCAGCTCATCACCACTACTGCGTACAGCAGCACCCACCCTGGATTGATCATGACGATGCTCCGGCAAGTGGTGGATGATCTGAAGGCCGGGACCAGCGACGGGCCGCGGCACACAGCAGCGGCAGGGCGATGCTCCAGCCCAGACCGAGGACCAGCAGCCCCTGCCAGGCGGGCGCCCGGAACTGCACCGCATCGAAACCCCGGGAGGCCGAGAGATAGGCCAGTGGCGCGAGCAGCAGGCCGAACAGGATCGGCAGTGCGGGGTGCCGCAGCAGGAAACGCATCGAAGTAGTCAGCGTCATCGCGAACGCGGCCCACAGCGCCATGATCCACGGCGGTGGTGCCCAGCCGAGCGATGCCGCCGCATAGCGCACCATGCCACTGGCCGCTGCGCTGGCATCCACCAGCCAGGCGCAGGCCAGCGCAACCAGCAACAGGCGAAGGTCCACGCCCGGCTTGGGGGATGTCAGCAACTGGCTGGCCACGTAGAGGCTTGCCGCGAACAGCGCTGGCCACTGCCAGCCACGGCCGGCACCGGCCACCGCGCACAGCCAGACCAGCTGGTTGCCGATGAGGTTGGCCCAGAATCGGCGCATTTCAGTGGCCATCGCTCGCCGCCGCCATCGGCCGATGGCCCGGACGCGCCAGCAACAGATGCGACACGCCGATCGAACGCTCCAGGAAGCCCCCCTCGCAGTACGCCAGATAGAACTCCCACAGACGGCAGAAGCGCGCGTCGAAGCCCTGCGCATGCACCGCAGGCAGCTGGGCGAGGAAGCGATGGCGCCATGCACGCAGGGTCAGCGCGTAGGAATGGCCGAAATCCTGCTGTGCGATCAGCTGCAGGTCGCTGGCCCGGGTCTTGGCCGCCATGATCGCGTTGATCGAGGGAATGAAGCTGCCCGGGAATACGTAGCGCTTGATGTAATCAACACTCCGTCGCGCCTGTTCGTAGCGCTGGTCCTCGATGGTGATGGCCTGCAGCAGTGCCACGCCGTCCGGCTTCAGCAGGCGCTGCAGCGTGGCCATGTAGGTATCCAGGTATTCGGCACCAATGGCTTCGATCATCTCGATCGACACCAGCTTGTCGTAGCGGCCCTGCAGGTCCCGGTAGTCCTGCATCAACAGGGTGACGCGCCCCTGCAGGCCGGCAGCCTTAACACGTTCCGTGGCCAGTGCGTGCTGCTCGGCGGAAATGGTGGTGGTGGTGACGTGACAGCCATAGTGCTGGGCCGCATGCACGGCGAAACCACCCCAGCCGGTGCCGATCTCGACTACGTGGTCGCCGGGCTTGAGTTGCAGCTGCTGGCAGATGCTGTCCAGCTTGCGTCGCGACGCCGTCTCCAGCGATTCACTGTCATCTGCGAACAGGGCAGAGGAATACATCATGTCCCGCGACAGGAACAGCGCGAAGAAGTCGTTGCCGAGGTCGTAGTGCGCCGCGATGTTGCGGCGACTGCCTTCACGGCTGTTGCGGCGCAGGCGGTTCCAGCAGCGCAGCAGCCAGCCGCCCACGCGGGCCGGGCCGTGCTCCATGCTGTCGAGCAGATCGCGGTTGCGTACCAGCAGCCGCACCAGTGCCACCAGATCATCACAGTGCCAGTCGCCGTGGATGTAGCTCTCGCCAGCGCCGACGCTGCCCTGTGCAGCCACTTTTCGATAGAACGTCGGATCGTCGATGGTGACCGTGACCTGCAGGTCGCCGCGGGCTTCACCCAGCCAGACCTCACCCAGCGCATCGCGCACGCACAGACGGCCGTCGCGCAGGGGCGCCAGCTGCGCCAGCAGGCGCCTGCGCAGGAAAACGTCGAGCGTGCCCGGCTGTGGCAGGGCTACCGAGGGATTTATCTCGTTCATCGTGGTTTCTCGGCAAGGGAGGGGTGGTCGTGAACCGGGTTACGCTTCAGCCACAGGCGCAGCGCATGCCAATGAATGGCGGCCACCACCTGGGTGGTCATCAACGGATAGCAGGCGAGGACGCGCGCAAGGCCGCGTCCGTCCAGCGGGCGCCGCTGCATGGACTGGGTGGCGTCGAACTGGCGCACGCCGTCACGCCACACCTGCATGTGCACGCGCAGGTCCTCGCCGGGTGCGTTGAACCGCCAGTCATAGCGGCAATCCATCGGCATGAACGGCGAGACGTGGAAGCACTTGTCGAACTGCCAGCGTAGTGACGCGCCCTCATGGAGCGCGGTCGATACCGGCAGCACGTATGCGTGGCGTTCCTTCCACGGGGTATTGGTGATGTCGGCGACGATGCAGTCCAGCGTGCTGCCGTCAGCCTGGTAGCAGTAGTAGAAGCTGACCGGGTTGAACACGTGGCCGGCAAAGCGCAGGTGGGTCAGCAGGCGCACGGGCCCGCAGGGGCGGTGGCCGAGGGTGTTGGCGGCGTGGTCGCGCACGGCATCGGCGAGTGGTTGCGCGGGATCACCGAAGTAGTCGCTGCGCCGGAACTCAGCCATATTGCGTCGGTTGACCGACCATAGCCAGCGTCGTGCGAACACGGTCTCCAGTTCATCAAGATCCAGCAGCAGCTGTGCGACCGGATAGCGGAAGGCATGCGGATGCGGGTGATGGCGCCGATGCATCACCTGTCCGGTATAGAGTGCGCTGGCACTCACGCGGCGACCTCGCCGAACGCCGGCGCCAATCGATGCGGTTCGCAGGCACGCAGTGCGTCGACCACGCGTCGGGCACTGCGGATGCCGTCTTCATGGAAGCCCCAGCCCCAATAGGCGCCGGCGAACCAGGTATGGCGCCGGCCCTGCAGTTCGCCCCAGTGCTGCTGCGCGCGTACTGCGGCATGGTCATGCACCGGGTGCGCGTAGTGCAGCGTACGCAGTACCTTGGCCGGATCGATCGCCTCGCTGCGGTTGAGGGTCACTACCAGCGGAGTGTCACCGGGCAAGCCCTGCAGCAGGTTCATGCAGTAACTGACCGTGCACGGCGCCGCGGGGTCACGCGGCACGTGCGCGTTCCAGGCGGCCCAGGCCTTGCGGTCGTGCGGCAGCAGTGATGCATCGGTGTGCAGCACGGCTTCGTTGGGCTGGTAGCGGATGGCGCCGAGCACCTCGCGCTCGATGGCATCTGCGTCACCCAGCAGCGCCAGCGCCTGGTCGCTGTGGCAGGCGAGGATCACCTCGTCGAAGCCTTCCACGCCGGCCGCACTGTGCACCCGCGCGCCCCAGGGCGTGCGCTCGACCGAATGCACCGGGCACTCCAGTCGTTCGCGCACCTGCCAACGGGCGCGCAAGGCTTCGACATAGCGCGCCGAGCCGCCTTTGACCACCCGCCACGGCGAACGCCCGGTCATCTGCAGCATCTGGTGATTGGCCATGAACTGGGCCAGAAAGCGGGCCGGGAAGTCCATCACGGTGGCGGTTGGCGAAGACCACAGTGCCGAGGCCATCGGCAGCAGGTGTTCTTCGATGAAGGCCTCCCCATAGCGCTGGCTGCGCAGGTACTGGCCGAGCGTGGGACCCTGGTCTTCCGCCAACAGCAGCGGCGCGTCGCGGTAGAAGCGGCGCAGGTCGGCCAGCATGCCCCAGAAGCGTGGCGACAGCAGGTTGCGGCGCTGGCAGAACAGGCCGTCCAGCGAGGTGGCGTTGTATTCCACGCCGCTGCGCTCGCTGTGCATTGAAAAACTCATCGTGGTTGGTTGCGAGGCCACGCCCACCTCATCGAACAAGGCGGTCAGCAGCGGATAGTGCAGCGGGTTGAACACGATGAAGCCGGTATCCACGGCCATGCGCCGGCCGCCCACCTGCACGTCATGGGTGTGGGTATGCCCGCCCAGGTAGTCATTTGCTTCAAACAGCGTGATTTCATGTTCGCCGTGCAGCCACCAGGCGCTGGCCAGGCCCGCAATACCCGAGCCGATGATCGCGATGCGCATGTCAGTACCTCGCCTTGGCCAGTACCCATTCGGGAATCGGCTTGAGTCCTTTGACCAGGCCGACTGCGGACATCGCACGCAGCCCGTACCAGGTCAGATCGATCTCCCACCAGCGGAAGCCCTGCCGGACTGTGCCCGGGAAGAAGTGGTGATTGTTGTGCCAGCCTTCGCCAAAGGTGAGCAGTGCCAGCCAGAGGTTGTTGCGGCTGTCGTCGCGGGTTTCGAAGCGGCGGCGGCCAAACCGGTGCGCCAGTGAGTTGATGGTGACCGTAGCATGGAACAGCACCACGGTAGAGATGAAGAAGCCCCAGACCAGTAGCTGCGGTCCGGAGGTATGCAGGCCGGGTGCCCCGCGTTCAAGCGCGGCACCCAGAGCATAAAGGCCGACAGCCAGCAGCACCGGCACCGCGGTATCGAAGCGGTCCAGCCAGCGAAGTTCCGGAAAGCGGGCGAGATCGGGTACGCGCGAAAGATCGGTGGCGAAGGCTTCACGGGTCAGGAACCAGCCCATGTGGCTGCGCCAGAAACCCCCTTCGCGGGGTGAGTGCGGGTCCAGGGGTTGGTCGGCATGGCGATGGTGGTGGCGGTGATGGGCGGCCCACCACAGCGGCCCGCGCTGCACGCTGGCGGCACCGATCACCGCAAACACGAACTGCACTGGTCGCGACGCCTGGAAGGTGCGGTGCGAGAAGTAGCGGTGGTAGAACGCGGTGATCGCGAACATCCGCACTGCGTAGAGTGCAACGGCCACGATCACTGCGGTCCATGAGATGCCGACCCAGATCACCGCCAGGCAGGCTACGTGCATCAACGCGAATGGCACCGCACGCAGCCAATCAATGCGGCCCGGCTGGCCCGTGCTGGCATCGGTGCCGCTGCCGCTGTCGATCCAGCGCATCAATGTACGCAGGAGACGACGGCTTCGGCGGGGAAGGGGCGCTACAGAGGCCATGACGGATCTCGGCTGGATTCGTGTCTTCCTCTACGCACCAGGGCGCGCAATGGATGCACCGCCGTGCAGATCACGTGGGATTCACCTGGGCGTCACGGCGCAGTCGGCAACGAGTGGCTGCGTCCATGCCCGTTGCCACTCGGTCGCAGCGCTCTCACGAGGCGGGGAAGCAAACCGCACCACCACTTGTGGGTAGCCGCCCCGCGCATCGCGAAGATTGCTGGTACCACGAAATTCCAGCAGCCGCCGGTCTGCGCTCGCATAGACAAGCGACAGGCGGGGTGCGATGCCGCCATACCAGGTGTCCAGGCTGACCTCGATGGACTGGGCATCGATACCCTGCCAGCGTAGCGGTCCGCTGCGCACCACCTGTACCGGGTAGAAGCGTTGCCGCGCCGGAACCAGAAAAGGCAGCGAGACGCGCTCACCACGCATCAAGGCAGGCCAATGCAGGCGCACTGCCGCATCGAATCCGGCGTCGATCACAGCATCTGCCGGCAGGGTGAGGCGACGCTGGCGCCGTGCGGAGGCGGCGGCTTCCTTCCAGCCGACCACGACCGTTCCGCCGTCGGCCACTACCTCCGCCGCCTGGCCGCTGCGCCTGTCCTCCAGGGTGTAGCCGCGCGCCTGTGCCTGCAAGGTGGCGGGCAGGTGCTTGCGTGCGAAGGGGCGTCCATCCGGACATTGGTACAGCACCCAGCGCTCGGAGCCGTCCTGGGCGGAGCGCTGCCAGTGCAGTTCCCGATAGGCGGCAGCCCCTTGCGGCGTGGTGGCAACACCTTCGATGCGCAGCCAAGGGCTGGCCAGTGCGGTGCAGGGCAGGCAGAGCAACAGCCAGATGGTGCGCATGAGGGACAACCTGTAGGGGGGCTCAAGGCTTACGGTGCAGAGGCGCGGCTGGATGCGCAGCCTGGCTGCATCCAAACGCTGCCCCCAGCCGTAGAGACAACAGACCTTCACCTGCCCGCCGCGAATGCAGATGTACCCTGACGCCGCCAGCCCTGCCTTCAACTTCGATAGCGTACGCATTGTGTCCAGTTCCCAGCAGCCGAGCAGCGAGCCGACGAACTGGGCCGGTGACATGGACGGTGTGGCGCGGCTGCGCGACCGCGATTGCTTCATGCGCATCTACGATCATTTCATGCCGCGCCTGTGTGTCTATCTGCGCGGTCTGGGTGCGCCCGAGGCAGTGGCCGAGGAGCTCGCGCAGGAGTGTCTGCTAAGGCTGTGGCTGCGCGCAGCCGACTACGACCCTGCGCAGGCAGCGTTGAGTACCTGGCTGTACCGCATCGCGCGAAACCTGCACATCGACCGGGTACGGCATGAGCGCAGCTGGATGCAGGTGCAGGCTGCGGTGCAGTACGCAGCGACGGCAGACGTGGTCGAGCGCAGCAGCGCCGAGCAGTTCGCCGACCAGGCCCGGCTGCGCCAGCGCATCAACGAGCTGCCTGCGGTGCAGGCGCGACTGGTCCGCATGTCCTATTTCGAGGCCAAGAGCCACGGCGAGATCGCAGAAGCGCTGGGTATGCCGCTGGGCACGGTCAAATCGCATCTGCGGCGCGCGTTCCTGCAACTGCAATCCAAGGTGGGAGGCGCGCTGTGAATCCGCACCACCACCTTCACGAATCCACCCTGATGAGCTATGCCGCGGGCGCGTTGCCGGCGCCGCTGAGCATTGTTGCCGGCACGCACCTGGAGCAGTGCCCGCAGTGCCGCCAGCGGCTGCGCGATGCCGAGGCGATCGGTTCGGCGCTGCTGGAGCAGACACAGCCGCCGCAAGGCGACGGTGATGCGCGTCGGGATGTAATGCGAGAGGCGATGTTGCGGCGCCTGACTACGGAGTCGCCGATCAGTGTTGCAGCGCCGGCGCGTCCAGTACCGCCAGAGCGGCCGGAAGCGGATCCCGATCATCTGCCGGCATCGCTGCATCCTTACTTCGGCACCTCGCTCAGTGGCCTGCGCTGGCGCTGGATGGCGCCGGGGGTGCATTGCATCCGCGCCGAACAGATGCCTTCACTGATCATGCTGAAGATCGCGCCCGGCAAATGCCTTCCCATGCACAGCCATGGCCGCAGTGAGCTGACCCAGATCCTGCGTGGCTCCTACAACGATGCCCTCGGGTTGTTCGCGCCGGGCGACGTGGCGGATCTGGATGAGGACGTGGAGCACCAGCCGGTGACCGCGCCGGGCGTGCCCTGCATCTGCGTATCCGCACTGGACGCACCGCTGGTGTTCAGCGGCTGGCTGGCGCGGAAGATCCAGCGCTTCGTGAAGCTCTAGCGGGGTGCTGCGATGAGCGAGATGAGGGGAATGCGCGTGTTGCTGACCGGTGTCGCGGGGCTGGTGGGGCAGGGCGTGGCCAAGGCCTGCCAGACTTCGCCAAGGGTTGCCAGCCTGACCGCTCTGGTACGGCATCAAGGCAGCCTTGCCGTCGCCGGTGACGAGCTGGTGGTGCCGGACTTCCTGCGCATCAATGAGCAGCGCGATGATCTGGTTGGCTACGACGCCTGCCTGTACTGCGCAGGCGCGCCACCTGTGGGCACTGCCGAGGCTGAGTACCGGCGGGTGACCCTGGATACCACGCTCGCCGTCGCGCGCGCCTGGGCCGCTGCGAACCCCCGCGGTTGCTTCCTGTATGTGTCTGGCGCAGGCGCGGACCCGCAAAGCCGGATCATGCCGCTGCGGATCAAGGGCGAAACCGAGCAAGCATTGCGTGCGTTACCGATCCGGACAGTCATGCTGCGCCCTGGTGGCGTCCGCCCGGTGGCGGGCACCGGTACCCGGCATGCCGTGCTGAAACCGTTGTACTGGGGTGGTGCACCGCTGATGAAACTGGCAGGGGTGATTACCCCTGGGCTGGTGACCAGCAATCTTGCACTGGGCCAGGCGATGATCGCGCTGGCCGGCATGAGCAACCCGCCCGCGACGGTGGAGTGCGCTCAGATCAACCGGATCGCCGCTGGCGAAGGCGACCCGGTGGCCTGATTCCCGCAGGCCTGAGGCAAGCGGAGCGATTACAGTGCAGCGGGATTGGCCTGCCAGACCGAGAAGTTCAGCGCCGAGGCAAACGAAATCCAGGCCAGGTAGGGCAGCAGCATCACCGCGGCACCGCGATGGATGCGCGCGAAGGCAACGATTATCGTGCACACCAGCGTGATCAGTACCAGGATGTCGGCGAAGGCGAGCGCGCCAAACTTCCAGCCGAAGAACAGCCAGCTCCATAGTGCATTGATGGCCAGCTGCAACAGATAGAGCGACAGTGCTGGACGGGCCCCGCGCCAGCCGCGTTCACGCCAGACCAGCCACGCCGCAATGGCCATCATCGCGTAGAGCAGGGTCCACACCGGACCGAACACACGGGCCGGAGGCGCCCAGGAGGGCAGTACGAGGTTGGCATAGAAGCTGGCGGCTGACGTCGAGGCCCAAGCGCCCAGCGCAGCAGCGGCAAACGTGATCGCGATCCAGCCCATCAGGCCAACTCCTTGCGTGCTCCTCTTCATTGCATGAATCTCCTGAATACGTATACCGACGCATACGCACAAGCGCGGCAGATGGATGCGGTACGGGCGCCTTCAGTCCGAAGACCTGGCGGCGCCTGTTCCCTGGCTCGTCGGCAACAGTGAAGGCTGCTGATCGAACCACTCGCGTGCCTTGGCCAGATGCCACTGGCGATGGTCGCCATCCAGCTCGATGCCGGCGCCGAGCAGTCCCCAGCGCAGGTAGAGATCGCCACGCTTGCGCTGTTCCAGCAGATCCAGCCGCGCACGCACCGAAAGACGATCGTTCTCGGCCTGCAGGCCGTCGATCACCAGGTGACCCGGGCGCCAGCGCAGCGTGGCCTGCGCATCGATCTGCCCTGAATCCAGCAGGGACAAGGTCCAGCGCGGGTAGTCGGTGCGTTCGGCAAACAGTGCCAGCAGTGGCCGTGCGTCACTCAAGGTCAGGTCGGTGGTGGCATCCACCTGGAACGGCGATTGCGCATCGATGCGCCCGCGCTTGAAGGCGGCGCGTCCTTTCCACGCCGTAGTGCGCTCGCTGCCCGCCACCTGCACATTGCGCAGTTCCACCGTGGTTCCGGACAGATCGAAGTGGCGCTGGTTGAAGTCGCCGCGTCGAAGCGTGGCATTTACGTCGAGGTCGCCGCCCATGTCCAGGCCCGCAACCTTCGCGCTGGCATTGCGGCCCTGCAGGCGCGCGGTGCCGTGGCCAACGCGGCCGTCGGTGTCGAGCGTGGCGTCACCGCTGAGGCTGCCGGTGCCGCGCAGCAGCCGCACCTGTTGAGAGCCAAGGTAACGGTTGTAGGCGGCCAGGTCCGGGATGGTCGCTTCACTGAAGCGCAGCCGCGCGCGAACGCCCTTGCGCAGTTCCTGCAGGCGGCCGTCGCCGGTAAGGTCCACGGCCAGGTCGCGGCCATCGAACAGCCGCACGTTCCTGGCGTCGCTGGAGCGCGCGGTGAAGCGCGGCAGCCGGATCGCCAGCTGTGCCTGAGTGGGTGTCCCGGCCTTCAGCTCGCCATGCGCGCTGGCTGTGCCGGCCAGACGCACGCCGGCCACTTCGGCCACGGCTGCGGCCGAGGGAATATCCACGGTGCTGCCTTCGATCAGCTCACCATTGCGCAGGCGTAGATCCGCCTTCAGCGTGCCGCCGCCATCCAGCTGCAGCCACGGTTTGCGTACGAACAGGGCAGGGATCCAGTTGAGCGAGGTGAAGGTCCATTCGCCGCGCACAGTGCCGGAGCTGCGTTCCAGCAGCTGGGCAGGGTGCTGGAATGGAATCTCGCGCCCGGTGATGTACAGGTCGGCATCGATGCCGGCGGCCGAGTCCGGGCGTGGCGGCAGGCGTGCCTGCAGCCGCATGTCGTTGGCCACATTGAGCTGCAGGGCCAGCACGCCACGATCTGGCGCGCCGTCGCCGAGGTAGAGCGGAACCTGCCAGAGCGCATGGTCACCAGGTTGCAACTGGCCGTCCAACAGGTGGACCGCCAGTTGCAGGCGACCGGGAACCGGCGAGCTGGAGATGCGGGGCGTCTGCGCGTCCGTATCCATGCGCAGGCCCTGGCTGCGCGCGTCCACATCAAGTTGTGCATGCAGCAACTTCAACTTTGCAAGGCCGGGCGCCTGGTCGCGATAGTGGCGCGGATAGCTGAAGCGCGCGCTCAGATCCATGTTGCCCAGCAGCTGCACGCCGTCATAGCTGGTGTCTGCTTTGCTGAACGAGACCTCGGAATCGAACAGTTCGGACGGGCCGCCGCGCAGCTGCTTGAGGAAGCCAACCGTGCCCTGGCCCTTGCCGATGATCAGCAGCTTGCCGAGACGGGCACTGCGGATGCTGTCGCTGTGGATGGCGTCGAAGCGCAGGGTCCAGCCCTGGTCGCTGCGTGGGGGCGACGGAATGGCGTCCTCGACACGACTGATCTCGGCAGACACGCCTGTGGCCTGCAATCGGGGAACCCTCACTTCGCGGCGGAACAGGGGCAGCACGGCCAAGCGAGCGCTGGCACGCTCGGCGTGCAGCACGTAGACGGTGTGGTTGACGTGGCCGCGCATGTGCACGTTCCAGGCAATGACGTGGCCGGGCAGCAGCGTGATGGCCGGGCCGGTAGTCATCACGAACTTATGCGGCTTGCGGTTGGTGACCTGGTCGAACAGTGGGGTGTTGAGGAAGATGTTGCCGGCCAGCAGGTAGAGCAAGTACACGCCCAGCAGGCTGTAGCCAGCGACGCGCCATCGGCGGAACCGGTGTGGAGTGCGTGCGGGAGTAGGGGGCATGTACTGCTCTAGAGGCCGGAATCTGCTCAACTATTGCGGAACTGATGGCGGTGGCGCGTGAAGCAGGCACGACCGCAGCGCGGTTCTGCTGGTGTCCGCCTTGATTCTCACGCCAGATCTGCAGGAGTCGCATGGAGATCCGAGCTGCCATCGCGGATGACTTCGGTGCCATGTGGGCGATCTTCAAGACCGCCATTTGCCGGCCGCTTCCAGGCCGGGATCTTATGCTGCCGGCGGCGTTCCGACATCGGTAGCTGGGCCTGGTCGATGTATATGTGATGCACAGGTGTCTGTAGGACGACGTGGAGCAGGGGGCTCACAGTGAGCGGCCGCCACTGGTTCCGCGCACGAAGGCGGCGGCCAGCCGCAGCGCATCGTCGCTACCGCGATCGCCCCGCAGCGCGTGGACCAGGCGGGCGGGCGTGACACCCGTCCAGCGCACCAGATCATGCGTGGCATGGGCCTGATCGCTGTAACCGTGGCGCGCAGCGGCGGAAGCGATGGTCATGGTTTCTCCATCCAATGTGCGCAGCAACGCCTGCAGGCGGCGCACACGGGCGTATTCCTTTGGTGTCATGCCCACGGCGGCCAGGAAACGGGATTGCAGGCCGCGCAGGGACATACCAAGCTGCCGTGCCAACTCGGCGATGCGCAGATCGCCCTCCGTCGCATCCAGCTCCGCAACCGCTTGTTCGACGCGCTCGTCCAGGGGGAAGCTAGCACACCGATCCCGCAGGAGCTGCCAGAGAGGCGCGGGTGTATTGGTCGCCGCGCTGGCGCGTGCGGCGGCACTGAAGATCTCGGCGAAGGAGGCATCAAGTGTGTACAGATCTGGCGCCTGGTCGCGAAGTCCAGGCAAGCAGGTGCCGGCAACCAGGGCGCTCGCGGCCGGCTGCAGCCGCACACCAACACAGAACACCGCACCAGCGGCCTGCAAACGGATAGGCCCTGACTACTGTGCCGCGAAACAGAACGGCAGATCGGAACGGATCCGGCCATCTGCGCCATGCAGCTGCAGCGGCACGCCAAGTTCGGCCAGCAACTCGCACCGGCCATCGGGATAGATGACCTGCACGTCATTTCCGGGAGCGTCGTCCTGCAGCCACCAGATGCACTGGACGTGACGGCGGAGGTCGTCGGGGGCCGGGTGTTCGCAGTAGTCCATGCGGCATCGGACGCCATCCTGCGCGTTTTTACAAGCGCCCCAAGTGCCACGCCGCTAAGCTGCGGCCAACCCATCCAGGAGGCCAGGGCATGTTGAAGTCGAAGATGGTTGTGCTGGGCGCAGGATTGGCGTTGGGAAGTGGCGCGGCCGTGGCGGCGCCGGCCGAGTTCGACTGGCTGGCCGGGCATTGGTGTGGCGGCTCCGAGGAGCGCAGGCTTGATGAGGTCTGGCTGCCCGAGGCCGGTGGCGCCTTGCTTGGCATGTCGCGCACGCTGAACCACGGCGACATGGAATCATTCGAGTACATGCGTCTGGTGTCTGCAGGCAAAGCGGCTGGCCTGCACGTGCAACCCAATGGCGTGGCGCCGACGACATTCGTTATTGCCGGGCATGGTGAGGACTGGGTGGTCTTTGAGAATCCGCAGCATGACTTCCCAAATCGCATCGAGTACCGGCGGGATGGCGAGTCATTGCAGGCGAGCATCTCTGGACCGGGCGAGGATGGGAAGCTGCTGCGGATTCCGTTTGACTATCGGCGCTGCGGAGAGTGAGTGGGAAGGCTGTCCAGGGCTGAGGTCCGGGATCTCAGGGCCGGGGAGGCTCCCGCCTGCTGGGCGGCAGTTCTGATTTGAACATAATATACATTATGCGAAATGCTGTATCGGGCGTGATCCGGTTCGTGGGCTCCGCTTGGCAATGGTTCCGACTCTGGCTTGGCTCTTGCCTCCCTGTTGGCTCCCCCAACAAGGATGAGATTGCAGCATGAGCAAGATCGATCCCCATGATCGCATCGAACTGACCGGCCCTTGGGCCGGTTTCGGATTCCAAGCTGGGCACATGTTCACCCCTGAGGGTCATCAGTTGGAGCCTTGCGACATGACCTGATGGTCCCTGACCTGCAACATCGCACGGGAATGGCGTCTGATGATGGCTGAGGCGGCTCCCCGGACCTCAGCTTCACGGGAAGCTTCGACCACGGCGAAATCCAGCGTCATCTACCTAGCCGAAGCTCTCAGAATTCGCCGAGAGCGACGGTTCGGCGTACGTGATCCCGGCTCCGACGCCGAGGCATCCAATGTGGTCTACATGAGTCGTGGGCCGAGACCGCGCCAGCGCGTGTAAGGCGCTTCCGTAGGGGCGCTGCCCCTGCAGTCTGGACGTGATTGGGGGGCGTATGGAGCGCGAACGGCCTGAGTACCTTCCGCCGATTGAGCGAAGGCGCTGGAATTTCCCGTGGCTGATCACCGGATTTTTGACTCTGGTGAGCCTTACAACCATCGGCGTGCTTACGCTTGGCCGGACTAACAGTGCCTGGAGTGAGCGTTTTGAAGGTGTGCGGCGATCTATCGAGGCCACTGAGCAGTCGTCGACGGCGAGGCCTGAGCGGTCGACAGCTGTCAGTTCGACGCCATCGACGCCTCCCGAACGCCTGCAGGCACAGCCACCCCAGAAAGCGCAGGGTCTGCGCTGTATCAATGGGATGTTCTTCCGTCGAATTGAAGGTGGGTGGGAGAACCTTCCCGGCTCTCGGTGTGGCGACCTCCCGGCCAGTGCTGTGCAGTGCTTTGCTGGAAAGCCATACAGACAGATGGATGCTGATGGGGGCTGGGTCCTTTCGCCGCGAGATCGTTACCCGTGATGCGTCACGTTAATCAGAAGCTCGCCGGGTTACGCAGACGATGTGGATGGGCGTGCTCGAGAGCTCGATCTCATTGCCTACAGGACTGTTACAAATAAAGACTTGGAGGTGGCCTCGGTCGTGCTCGCAAGCTGCAAGAAGGATATGGAGTCTTTGCCGAACAGGGCAAAGAACAAAGCGGCTGTATCACTTCACCTTGCTGTCCATCGTGGATGCTCCCTTGGTTGATGTCTTCTACAGGGGAATTCGCCGACTGTGACCGAAATAGACGGGATCACGCATCTTTCCCGCTATATGGTCAATCGAAGAGAGCTGTCCGCCTTGGTGCACTTTGTTCAGGCGAGCGCCCTGCCCCAGTACTTGAAGTGTCTTACTGAGTCGGCAGCTCCCTCGGCGGAGTTCTTCACCGCTTTGGTGGAGCGCTCCTTCGAGGCAATCAAGTCAAATGTGCATGTCCGCTCCCATCTCTCAAAAGCAATGAAGGACATGCTGCTCTGGCGGATCAATGACTCACTGCGCCGCTTGACTGGGGTGCACGGTGAGGTGTCTTCCGTCGAGCTAGGCTATAAGGACGAATTCCTGGAGATCGAATTGGATGAAGATCAATTCACTATCGATCTGCTGAATCAGGATTCACTGCTCCCGGCAGCGGAGCCATTCACCGGGTTCTACCCCGATAAATCTTCCTAACCTCCTGCCCCGCTGATGTCCGCTTCTGGCCAATAGCGGACACGACGAACGGATCGGCCTCAAGTCGTGCCCTCAGAGCTACTAGTGTGCCCGCCCACCTTTGGCCGTTAGACAGGTAGTCGCTGCAACCCCTACTCACATGGGATAGATCAGGCACGTACCTCTCCTTGCTGCAGCCAGTCCTTGCTGAGCAATGAGATCTCGGCCTGGCAGAAGTCCAAATAGGTTCTGATGATTGACGAAGGATGCCGATGCGAGGGATACAGCAGGTGAATCTGCTGCTGGGGCAATGGACACTGAGGCAACAGTTCCACGAGGTCACCCGTGCGAATTGCATCTGCCGCCAGGAAGGGGGGCAGCTCGGTCACGACGTCTCCGGCCAGAGCGCGGCTGCGCAGATGTGCATAGTCGTTCGTGGCGAGGACACTGCGAGGCTCAACGTCGTGCCCCCCGATTAGCCAACGACCCCGTGCATTTGCACCTAAGACCCAAGTGGCGCACGGGAATTGATGAAGATCGTCGATCGATCCCGGAACCCCAAGACGCTCTATCAGTGCTGGAGACGCAACCAGCAAATGGCGATTCGGTGGTGTGCACCTGCAATTGAATGTCCGGGTATTGCAGCTGGAACCGCGACAGCAGCTCCCACCAAGGCTCGAACGCAGGTGGAAGTGACAACCTCAGGCGTCCCTTCAGGCGCGCCTGGTCACTGACCACGGATTGCTGTGCCTCGGCGAGCAGTTCAATCCCGCGCACCGCGTGCTCGTACAAGCGTGCGCCGGCGTCGGTCAGGCGGGTGCCTCGAGCCGACCGCTCCAACAGCTGAACGTTCAACTCGCGCTCAAGCTCCCGAACCCGCCTACTCACGGTAGGCAGAGGCAGCTGGAGTCGCTCGGCTGCAGCCGAAATGCTTCCGGCCTGCACCACTGCGACAAACATCTGCACGGCGTTCAAGTCCACGATCTAGCCTCTCATTTATGGCAGGAGCGATCTCAAATATGAGGATTCTATCTCATTTGTGAAACCCGCAAAGTTGCTCCACGCCACCGATCCCCGGTGAGCCAACTGGAACATCCCATGTCTATTGCAGCAGTTCTCAAGTCCTACGAAACCGCCCTGAATGGCAGAGACACCGACACCATTCTGAGTCTCTATAGCGCCGAACCGGTCTTCATGCCGCAGAACGCGCCTGCTCTAGAGGGGCGTGAGGCCGTACGTGCGGGCTATGAGCTGGTATTCGCCACCATCAAGCTCAATGTGACCTTCGACATCCACGAAGTCGTTCATGTTGGCGAGTGGGCGTGGGTGCGCACGAGCTCGGCCGGCCGCACCCGAATCCTGGCCGCCGGCGTCGAGGTGACTGAGGGCAACAACGAGTTGTTCGTGTTCCGCCTGGAGGCCGGCGAGTGGAAGATCCATCGCTACCTGTTCGCCACCAATCAGCCGCGCTCCTGAGGAATCCGTCATGAAGGCATATGTGATTGAACAGGCCGGCGGCCCAGAGGTTCTGCAGCTGCGCGACATTGGCGCACCCGAGAGCAACAACGATGAGGTGCTCGTCAGGGTCCGCGCATTCGGGTTGAATCGTGCCGAGGTCTATCGACGCCAAGGCAAGATGGGCCCGATCGATAGCCCCGTTGTACCCGGTATCGAGGCCGTGGGTGAAGTCATCCGGGATCCGAGCGGCACCTTCCGCACGGGACAGCGGGTCGCAACGGCGATGGGCGGACTGCAGTTCAGCCGCCCAGGCAGCTATGCCGAACAGGTGAGCGTGCTTGCGCAGAATCTCATCTCACTTGACGGTATCGACCTTGCCTGGGACGAGCTGGCGGCACTGCCCGAGTCCTATCTGACAGCCTGGGGTGCGCTGGATCGCAGCCTCCGGATCCAGAGCGGGCAGACCTTGCTGGTGCGAGGTGCCACGTCGGCAGTCGGCATGGCCAGCGTTGCTTACGCCAAGGCACGTGGACTGAATGTCATTGCCACCACGCGCACGGTGAGCAACGAAGCGCGGCTGAAGGACGCGGGTGCTGACGAGGTCATCGTCGATACCGGAGAGATCGCGGCCCTGGTTCGACGGTCGATCCCGGTCGGCGTGGACGCCGTGCTGGAGGTTGTCGGCGCAGCGACGCTGCGAGACTCGGTCAAAGCGCTTCGCCCCTTTGGCGGAGCATCGGTCATCGGCCTTCTGGGGGGTGCACCGGTACTCGAGTCGTTCCACCTGATGCAGGACCTTCCTGGCGCGGTCCATCTGAACTTCTTCCCGAGTGGACTGCTTGGAACCGCAGCATTGCCGCTGAGCGAATCCCCGCTTCGCTGGATTGCGCAGGAGATCGCCGCCGGCCGGATCCCATCGTTGCGTACCAGGACCTTTGATTTCGACGACGTCCGGCAGGCCCATCGACTGATGGAAAGCAATGCGGCCGTCGGCAAGTTCGTCGTACAGCTTTGACCTCTCACAGATAATGGAGAAATCCCATGCGTACCTATTT
Organism: Stenotrophomonas sp. 22DLJC03; assembly: GCF_056861405.1. Taxonomy (NCBI): domain Bacteria; kingdom Pseudomonadati; phylum Pseudomonadota; class Gammaproteobacteria; order Lysobacterales; family Lysobacteraceae; genus Stenotrophomonas; species Stenotrophomonas sp. 22DLJC03. The sequence continues at coordinate 1,021,706 of NZ_JBSPUG010000002.1, read as the reverse complement.
CGCCTCACTCGCCGTTCTACTGGCTCTGTCTCCTTTCGCAGCTCTGGCCTCTGGCAAAACTGCCATGCCAAGCCCGGACACCACGGCAATCACCCGCCAGCTTGAGCGCTATGAGCAGGCGCTCAACAGCTCTGACGTCGACGCGGTAATGCGTCTCTACTCGGACAATGCGGTCTTCATGCCGCAGCACAGTCTGCCGGTCGCGGGAGCCGGAGCAATTCGATCTGCCTATCAGCAGATCTTCAAGACCATCCGGTTGAGCATCGACTTCACCATTGATGAAATCCAGCCGCTATCGCGTGACTGGGCATTCGCCCGCACGCGTTCCAACGGAACGGTAAAGGTACTGGCCAAGGATGGATCGGCGGGGGCGGAAGCCAATCAGGAAATCTTCCTGCTGCACCGTGGCAAGGATGGGCAATGGAAATTCGCCCGTTACATCTTCTCCACCACCAATCCTCCGCGTCAGCCGTGAGCCATGAGCATGAACACTTCTCTTCAATCCCTTACCCCGTGGTGACATGCAGCGCTCTGCACCGCAGAGCCCGCCCCATTAACGTGACGCGTCACGCCCGATTGGCACCACCCCATTGGCGCCCCACCCCTCCCCCACTATAGTGCCAACCCCACAAGGACGAGGCGGCACACATGCCCTATATCGGAATCGGACTCCACGTACTGGCGGCCATCTACTTCGCGGTGCACGCCATCCGCTCGGGCCAGAGCCTCTACTGGCTGATCCTGCTGTTCTCGTTCCCGCTACTCGGCAGCGTCGTCTACTTCCTTGCGATCTACTTCCCGGAAGCCCGCAACTCGCGCGGCGCACGGCAGGCAATCCGCTCCGCCAAGCAGCTCATGGACCCGGGCCAGGGCCTGCGTAACGCACGCGCTGAGTTGTCGCGAACGCCCACCGTGCAGAACCGGGTTCGCCTCGGCATGACGCTGCTGGATGCAGGCCAAGCGGAGGAAGCCAGGACCCTGCTTGAGCAGGCGGCCAGCTCGCCACTGGGTGACGACCCCTACATCCTTACCGGTCTGGCGCGCGCCCGCCTCGAGTCCGGGCACGCCGCGCTTGCAGTTGAGACGCTGGACGGCCTGTTCGCCCGTCATCCAGATGCGCGCCGCAAGCCGGAACAGACCCTGCTCTATGCACAGGCACTGGCCGCCGCCCAAGCAACTGGCACCCGCGCCGCGTTCGAGCGCGCCGTCGAATGCGGAAACGATGCGGCCGCCCGCTGCCTGTATGCCGAATGGCTGATGACACAACCGCAGCCCGCCGACCGCGAGCAGGCCCGCAGTCTGTTCGCCAGCATCATCGACGATGCCCAACACTGGTCGCGCCACGCGCGCAGCCACAATGCCGCTTGGCTGGAGCGAACCAAGGCCGCGATGAAGAGCTACTGACGTCTGGCAGCCTTTCAATCCTGTCGCATCCGCCTCGCTCATGACCTCGCCGGGCGGATGCCGACAGTCCGCAGGCCTGCGCCACCGATAGCGCCGAAAGCATTGCAGCGCAAGGCGGCTGCCCCCTCGTGCCGCATGCAACGATTCTGAAAATGTTGAAAGTAGTGACGGCATCGGCCTTACTGCATTGGCAACGCACACAACCGAGCGTATTCCTTCTGATGCCACCAATACATCGGTGGCCGGGGCTCGAAATCCCGGTAACGCGACTGTAGTTTGCGCTTGCCAGCCGGCACCAAGCTTTATGGTGCCGGCTGGCAATCCGTCGGCCGGTTATGGCGGGCGGTGCGTGGGGGCCTTGTGCCCACCGGTCATAGTCGCGTACCGGATTTCGAGCCACGCACCGTCCGCCACCTTTATCGGTGGCGGCTTCTGCATGCACGCAAGGAGCCCAGCCATGACCCAGCCCCACTCCCCTGCCCCACACCCGATCCACGACGTGCCCGCCAACGGCTCCGCACTGGATCCGAACACGCTCATCGCCCTGCTGCACAGCATCGGCTCCGGCGCTGCCTCCGATGGCCAGCCCTGGCCGGAGCGCCATCAGATGCCCGGGCGGCGCATTGCCCTGGCGGACGCCGATTGCTCCTTGGCCGGCCTTCGGGTGGTGCTGGAAATCCTGCTGGCCGCACAGCGTGCCCGCGAGAACGGCGAGTTGGAGCAATACGTTGGCCCGCGCGTCATAGAGGGGCTGATCATGGCTGGGCTGGGACTTACGGCGCACGCCAGCACACGAGTACGGCCGGACGACTGAGTGGCGCGGTACTGCTGGGCGGCCACTGCGCTGTGCCTCGTGGCGGTGGTTGCGGCACAGACGCGGTGGCTGGTGCCCCCACTGCCATCTCCCATCGGGTTCCAAAGCATCAACGACGATCGATTCTCACAACTGCGCCGCCAGGCGATGCAGTTGGTGGAGTCTCGGCCACGACAGGGCTTCCAGTTCGTCGAAGAACATCGGGATGCCTCGTTCCAGATTCACTGCAAAGGCGTTCCGGTGCTGTGGCTGGAGAGGCGCTCGCCGCATGTGCTGTTGCAGGCATCACTGGATGCGAAGCAGCGGGCGCCCGCAGTTCTGCAGATGCGGGCAATCCACCAATGGCAGTTGGAGCCATTGGATTATCTGGAACAGGTGCTGGCTGGTGTGCCGGAGCCTGTTCTGATGGATCGGGTGCTGCAGATTTTCGCCGCCAAGGTGCCTGATGCGTCGCGATGCGGCCCGCAGTAGTCGAGCATGACTCGACTCTACAGAGGTGCGGGTTGCGACTGCTCCGGTTCCTGGATGGATCCTTCCAGCAAGGCCACGTAAGTGTCCAGGCGTGTGCGCATGCTGATCAGCATCCAGCCCAGCAGGTACAGCAGCACCATGGCGAAGATCAACAATGCGCCGACAAGGCTGACGTCGAATGCGCCAGCCCAGTCACCCCATTTCCATCCCCGGAACTGCAGATAGAGCGCAATCAACAGTGGAAACGGCCCAAGCCGCTGCAGGCCGCCATACATCATGCCCATGCGCTCGATCATGTTGGTCCGCAGCGTGCTGACATAGCGAAGGCGTCGCTCGCGCTCGACACGGGGGAAGTCGCGAAGCTCGGTAACCACCGTTTGCCAGTGGGCGAAGTCGCCGTCCATTTCCTTGGCGTGCGAGAGACGTGGCTGGCTGAACTGACGAATGCCTCTGCGGGCGGCCAGGGCGCCTCCAACGACGAACCCACCGATCTCGATGGCCAGGCACGCAACAACCACTTGCAACACCACACTGACGGGTAGCCACCGATCAGGCAACTGGCCACAGAGAATGCCAACGATCGCGGCGGCCAAGCCAACGCGAAACGCCCACGTCTCCACCCTGCCTGCCTTCGGGTAGATGCTGTGCTCAACCAACCCCTGCACCCGCTGGTAAAGCCAGTGGAAAGTCAGTTCCTGCGAATCGGCCTTTGCCGGCGAATCGAGTCCGCCCCCTGCCTGCATGTCCATTGCGTCCCCTGCCCCCGGCTACGATACCGGCCGTAGCATCGTAGCCGACGCGCAGCAGCTTTCAGAAATAGAACCCGATATTGAGGTTCAGCCGCGAATGCCAGCGCGACGGGCCGCCACTGTTGATGCCAATGCCATCGCCGCCGGCAAACCACATGTTGCGGCCTGCAATCCAGTCAACATAGGTGAGCATCACGCCCTTCTGTAGGCTGCAGCCGGTAACGTTCTGCCAGGAGTCGCGCACCCCGCTGCTGTGCCCCACCGGGTGCGTCATGCTGAGGTTGTTGTAGCAGGTCAGGTCGTCCAGCCAGCCGCGCGGGCCAAAGGAATAGGCGACGTTGGCGCTGGGCACATCGGCCTCGGCCGCGATTTCAAACGGGGCCTGGAACGCCGACAGCGCGATGCGCTCGCCGGGCACGTTGTAGCGGTACCGCGCCCATTGCAGCTGGGTGGTCCAGCCATCGCGCTTCCACTGCGCGTGCACGGCGGCGGCCTGATGGTCGTGATGGCGGCGGCTGCGGGTGTTCTGCACTTTTCCTGCGAAGGCCGATGCGCCGACCAGCAGCTCGCCGCCTGCCCAGTCGCGCGATTGCTCGACGCGTACATTGAACCGCTGCCGTTCGCGATACGGCAACGCATCGGTCTGCGCCACATCGAAGGAATAGCGGTCGTAGCGCGCCCCGGTTCCGTATTCGTCACCCGAGAACCAGCCGAGGTGCCAGGTGGTCTTGCCGGCCTGGTGGAGCACCACAACGCCGGGGTCGTAGTCGTCCTCGATGCCCAGGTAGTACCCGGACCCGAACCAGAAACTCTGCGAGACCGTGGGCAGCAGCCCGAAAGGTACCTGCTGGATACCAGCCTTCAGCTGCGTGGCGTCGGTGAACTGCCAGCCTGCGTAGGCATGGTGGATGGCATCGAAGCCGTCGTACCAGCGGTACTGCGCGGAGAAGGAGAAAGGCCCGCTGCCGGCGTCGATGTCGGCGCGAAGCAGCTCCAGCTGCAGGCGGCTGGTGGGCCCGTAATCGAGCCAACCATAGTTGAATCGAACGGCGCCACCGAGATCGAAATGAGGCGCTGTGTTGCGGTCTTCGCTGGCCGCGCGCGCTTCGAGCGATGGCGCGGCCAGTGCTGCTGCGATGATGATGGGAACTGCCTTCACGGTCGCGTCCTGCCTCCTGTTCTGCGAGTGAAAACACTCGATTCCAGCCTTGGTGCGCGTTATGCCTCAACGTGAGGCATGACGTGCTGCGGCGTGCAGGTTACGCAATGGAGGGTGAAGCGAACGTCGGTCAGCCGTGCTCACATGCCCAGATCAGAGAGCCCTGGGTGATCATCCGGGCGACGCCCCAGCGGCCAATGGAACTTGCGCTCGCCTTCTTTGATCGGCATGTCGTTGATGCTCGAGAACCGATGCTCCATCAGGCCATCCGCTCCGAATTCCCAGTTCTCGTTTCCATAGGAACGGAACCAGTTGCCGGAGTCGTCGTGCCACTCATAGGCGTAGCGCACGGCAATACGGTTGCCGCTGAAGGCCCAGAGTTCCTTGATCAAACGGTAGTCCAGTTCCTTCTTCCATTTGCGGGCCAGGAACTGCCGCGCTTCCTCGCGGCCGTGGGTGAACTCGGCGCGGTTGCGCCAGCGGGTATCGAGCGAATAGGCCAGCGCGACCTTGTCGGCATCGCGGGAGTTCCAGCCATCCTCGGCAAGGCGCACTTTCTCGATGGCCGATTCAAGGGTGAACGGCGGCAGCGGCGGACGGGGTGCTTCAGTGGACACGGTGGAGCCTCCAATCAAGTGGATGAACGGGGTGCTTCGACGGGTTTTGATGACTCAGGCGTCAGCGCCTGGCCTGCTCCAACAACACCTTTGCAACATCCCTTGCAGTGTCTGCGGCGGTGTAGTCGCCCATCACGCGCGAAACGGTGATGGCGCCCTCCATGAGAACCAGCAGCTGCCGCGCCAGTGCTTCCGGCTGCTTGATATCCAGTTGCGTGGTGAGCTCCAGCGTGTAATCGAGCAGCTTCTGCTTGTGATGTTTGGCGATGTGGCGAATCGGATCGTCGGGATCGCCAACCTCGCCCGCGGTATTGATGAAGGCGCAGCCGCGATAGCCCTCGGACTGGAACCAGCCCTTGAGCACGGTGAACATGCTGAGGATGCGCGCTTCCGCGGTGTCGGCCTTGTTGCACTCGTGCTGGAACCACTGAAGCCAACGAGTATCGCGCGCGCTCAGCGCAGCTGCGGCTACCTGGTCCTTGTTTTCGAAGTGGCGGTAGATGCTCTTCCGGGCAACGCCGGAGGTTTTCACCAGCAGGTCCATGCCGGTGGCATGGATCCCGTTCTGGTAGATCAGCGCCTCGGCCGTGGCCAGGATCTTCTGTTGGGTATCGGTGGTGATTGTGTTCACGATGCCAAGGTAGAACGCTCGTTCCACCTTGTCAACAGGCAATGGGCGGCGTTTCGGGTGCACACATCCATGCAAGACGATCTATCAAGAAATGCGTACATTCCATCATCCAGACGCCCGATTTAGGTCGCAAAGTACGTCTCACCACCCAACCATGAGACGCCCTGCATGAACACTTTCGCCCGCACCCTGGCCATTGCCGCCCTCGCCCTCCCGGTCCAGGCCGGCCTGTCCGCCCAAGCCGCCGAACCGGCCAAGTCGGCGCCGATCACCAGCATCGCGCGCACCGCCAGCTACATCACCACCGCCGATGGCGTGCAGCTCTACTACAAGGACTGGGGCCCGAAGGACGGCCCGGTCGTCACCTTCAGCCACGGCTGGCCGCTGAACTCGGACAGCTGGGAATCGCAGATGATCTTCCTGGCCAACCACGGCTACCGCGTCATTGCCCATGACCGTCGTGGCCACGGCCGTTCCAGCCAGCCGTGGGACGGCAACGACATGGATCACTACGCCGATGACCTGGCCACGGTGATCAACACGCTCGATCTGCATGACGTGACGTTGGTGGGCTTCTCTACCGGTGGCGGCGAAGTGGCGCGCTACATCGGCCGCCATGGCACCGGCCGGGTGAAGAAGGCCGTGCTGATCAGCTCGGTGCCGCCGCTCATGCTGAAGACCGCCGACAACCCGAACGGCCTGCCGATCGAAGTGTTCGATGGCATCCGCAAGGCGCAGATGGACAACCGCGCACAGCTGTACAAGGACATCCCGTCCGGCCCGTTCTACGGCTTCAACCGCCCAGGCGCGAAGGTATCGCAGGGTCTGATCGATGCATGGTGGGCACAGGGCATGCAGGGTGGCCACAAGAACACCTACGACTCCATTGCCGCGTTCTCGGCCACCGATTTCCGCGCCGACCTGAAGAAGTTCGATGTGCCCACCCTGGTCATCCACGGTGATGACGACCAGATCGTGCCGATCGACATCTCCGGCCGCCAGTCGGCGAAGCTGATCAAGGGCGCCAGGCTGATTGTGTACCCGGGTGCGCCGCACGGCCTGACTGACACGCACAAGGATCGCGTCAACCAGGACCTGCTGACGTTCCTGCAGGAAAAGTGAGTCCCCTGGGGCTCTGGCATCTCGCCGGAGCCCTTTCCATCACCTCACGCTTTCGCAGCCGCACGCCACGCGGGCCACGCTTCGCTGATGACGCCAATCGCGGACTTCAGGAACAGCAGCGCGATGACCACGCCCGCCGCGATATCCGGCCAGCCGCGTCCGGTCAGCGCAACGCCACCGGCAGCCACCAGTACGCCGATATTGGCGGCGACGTCGTTGCGCGAGCACGCAAAGGTGCTTTTCATGTTGATGTTGAGCGCGCGGAACCGCCACAGCAGTGCCAGGCACACCAGATTGGCCACCAGCGCGATGGCTCCGAACCCCAGCATCAAGCCACTGGAAGGCGGAACGCCGTGGGCCAGCTTGCCGACCACCTCCACCACGATGAACACGAAGAAGCCCAGGATCAGCAGCCCCTTGGCGAGGGCTGCGCCGGCCTCCCAGCGCGCTCCCCGCTTCACTGCCCACAGGCTCAGGCCGTATACGATCGCATCGCCCAGCATGTCCACTGCATCGGCCTGCAGGGCGCTGGAGCGCGCCACGATGCCCGCGCCGAACTCGATGAAGAACATCGCCAGGTTGATGATGAGTACCGCCACCAGTACGCGCCGCTGCGCACTGTGGAGGGCCAACGCTTCCAGTTCCCGGCGCTTGTGGCCGCAGCAGTGGTCCATGGATGACTCCCGCCAGGCTGTGGCCGGGCTTGAAAAAGGTTGGGATAGTCGTTATCAACCCTGTAGCCACTACAAGGTCAAGCCCGTGTCCGCCCACCTCACCATCGGCCAGCTGGCCCGCCAGACCGGCACCAAGGCCGAAACCATCCGCTATTACGAAAAGATCGGCCTGCTTCAGCCACCGCTGCGGTCGGACGGCAACTACCGCTATTACAGCGCCCAGGACCAGCGGCGTCTGTCATTCGTGCGCCGCGCCCGCGAGCTTGGCTTCTCCATCGAGCAGATCCGCGAGCTGGTCGCCTTTGGTGAGCAGCGCGAACACGAATGCAGTTCGGTGGACGACGTGGTGAAAGCGCACATCGCGGATATCACGCGCCGGATCCATGACCTGCAGGCGCTGCAGGGCGAACTGAAGCGAATGATCGGCAATTGCCCGGGCGGTCGCGTGGCCGATTGCAGGGTGCTGGAAGCCCTTCAGCCGCAGCCATGACCCTGCTGCCCCATCCACATCAGAACGAAACCTGCGCTCGCACGCCGACGGTGTTGCCGGAATCCGGCCCTGCGCGTTGCCGACCTTGTTGACAGTGCGCGGCTCAGTCGCCCGCGCCGTCATCGTCCAGCGAGCGCGGTGGCTGAGCTGCAGCCGTGGGTATCGCGTTGGCATCGTGCGGCGGCAGCCGCGCAGGCGGCGGCCCGAGGTAGCCGTGGCTGCGTGCCCAGTTGGCGAAAAGGCGCGGCCACTGCGCGACCAATGTCCCGGGCTTGCCCAACCCCCAGCTGTGACCTCCGGCTTCGAACAGGTGCAGCTCCACCGGAATGCCTGCCGCATGCGTGGCCTGGTACATGGCCACGCTGTGGCCGACATCCACGGTGCGATCATCCACGGCCTGGGCCAGGAACACCGGCGGCATGTCCTTGCGCACGTGCTGTTCGACCGAATAGGCCTGCTGTGCGTCGTCCAGACTCGCCAGCTCCCGCTTCGACCGGGTCTGGTCCAGCGGCGCGCGCATTGAAACGACCGGATAGATCATGCCAAGGAAGTCAGGGCGCGCGGACAGCTGGTCGGCTGCATCCACCGGCGGATACAACGGGGCATCGAAGCGCGTGGCAACGATACCGGCGAGATTGCCCCCCGCGGAAAAGCCCAATGCGCCGATGCGCTCCGGATCGACCCCCAGGCTTGCCGCCTGCGCGCGCAGCAGCCGCATGGCGCGCTGGCCATCCTGGAAGGGCGAGACCGGTGCCCACCCATCAGCGGGCAGCCGGTAGTAGACCACGGCGGCCGTGACACCCAGCGACTGCAGCCACTGCGCCGTCGGCTTGGCAGCGCTGCCGATCTGGATGCGGAAGTAACCACCACCGCCGAAGATCACCACGGCTGTCCCGTTCGGTTTCAGTGGTCGGTAGATCTCCATGCGCGCGTTACTGATTCCCGAGACAGCGCCCTTTGCGCTGCCCTCGATACCGATCCGTTCCGGGCCACGTGCGCGTTGCTGCCAGTGGCCCTGCGGCCACAGCGGAACCACCTCGGGTGCCGGTGCGGGCGGCGCTGCCGGCAGCGCGCCCGCGAGCAAGGGATTAAGCAGGAACAGAAGCACTGCCAGCCCGCGCAGTTTCCCCACATGCAGACTCATATCACGCCCTCCCGTCGGCCTTTACGTGGCGAAGTGTGCGTCGAGTTGCGTTGGCGACCTATAGCCGGATGGGACTAGCTGGACCGTGTTTTTCTGTGTGCACTGCAGCATCAAAGTGGACGCCTTTGGCTGGAGAGTCACCAGAGGATTCGCCATTGCACGGTTTCGTCAGACTTCCTTGTTTTCTCGCCTCCTCCCGCTCCGGCAACTGGCTCTCTGCTGGTGATGGAGGCGCTGCTGTCCATGGCAAGCGACTGGCTCGAGGGTCGAGCAGAGCATGGCTCGGCTTTACAGAACCAATGGCTTCACACGCGCTGCCCCAGCTCACGCACAAGGAACGGCGCCGTCCTGCTGCCCTTGGCTCGAGCCACTTGTTGCGGCGTTCCCTTCGCCACGATGGTGCCGCCCGCAGCCCCTGCGCCAGGCCCAACGTCAATCACCCAGTCCGCCTGCACGACCGCGCGCATGTCATGCTCGATCATCACCACCGTATTGCCCGCGTCCACCAGTCGCTGCAGCTGCACCAGCAGCCTGTCCGCGTCCGATGCATGCAGGCCGGTGGTGGGTTCGTCCAGTACGTAGAGCGTGCGCCCGCGCTGGCTGCGCTGTAGCTCGGTCGCCAGCTTGATGCGCTGGGCTTCACCGCCTGAAAGCTCCGTGGCCGGCTGGCCCAGCCGCAGATAGCCCAGGCCGATCTCCTGCAGCAGCTGCAGCGGGCGGGCAATGGCCTCTTCCTCGATGAAGAACGCGTGCGCCTGGTCCACCGTCATCTGCAGGACTTCGGCGATGTTGCGGTCATTCCACAGCACCTTCAGCGTGGCCTCGTTGTAGCGGGCGCCATGGCAGGTGGGGCACGGCGCATAGACGCTGGGCATGAACAGCAGTTCGACGCTGACGAAACCTTCGCCTTCGCAGGTCTCGCATCGGCCCTTGGCCACGTTGAACGAGAAACGGCCGGCATCGAAACGCCGACGGCGCGCGGCGGGCGTAGCGGCGAACAGCTTGCGCACGTGGTCGAACAGCCCGGTATAGGTGGCCAGGTTGGAGCGTGGGGTGCGGCCGATGGGCTTCTGGTCCACCTGCACTACCCGCTGGATGGCGTCCACATCGCCAGCCAACCGGCCTCGGGTCGCTTCGATCACGGTCGGCGCGTCGGTGGGCGCATTCTCGGCGCTGTTGTCCTCGGGCTCATGCCCCAGGTGCAGCAGCACCAGCTCGGGCAGTGCCTGCGCCATCAGGCTGGATTTGCCCGACCCCGAAATGCCGGTCACTGCGGTCAGCAACCCCAGCGGCACCTGCGCATCCACACCCTGCAGGTTGTGGCGGTGGATGCCCTTCAGCTCCAGCCAGCTGCTGGCGCTGCGCTGCCGGCTGGCAGGCGCAGGCACCTGATCGAACAGATACAGGGCCGTGCGCGACTCCTGAACCTTGCGCAGGCCGTCGGGCTCGCCACTGTAGAGGACCTGGCCACCGTGCTCGCCCGCCTCTGGCCCAACATCCACCAGCCACTGCGCGCGGCGCATCAACTCCAGGTCATGTTCAACAACGAACACCGAGTTTCCGCCGTCGCGCAGCCGCTCCAGCGCGTCGTACAGCGCTTGGCTGTCGGCGGGGTGCAGGCCAGCCGAGGGCTCATCGAGCACGTACAGCACACCAAACAGCAAGGAACTGAGCTGGGTGGCCAGCCGCAGGCGCTGCAGTTCGCCAGCGGACAGGGTTGGCGTGGCGCGATCCAGCGAGAGATACCCCAGGCCCAGGTCACGCAGCTGGCGTACCCGCGCCATCACACCGCCTGCAAGCCGCTGTGCGGCCAGTCGCTTCTCTTCGGACAATGCCGAGGTCAGCCGGACGTCGGGGGCGCCCTCGTGGGTCGCTTGGCCACTCGCGGCCCTCCGGGCGCGATCACGTGGTGTTGCGCTCCTGCTGGTGCGAGTGCCCTTGGTGTGCGCGCCGAAATCACCTTGTGCGATGGGCCCGAGCAGATCCGCCAGTTGATCCAGCGGAAGCCGCATGAACTCGCCGATATCCACGCCGGCGAAGGTGACCGAGAGTGCCTCCGGCTTCAGCCGTTTTCCGTGGCAGGACGGGCACAGCTTGCCTTCCATGTAGCGCGAAACACGCTTGCGCATCAGTGCGCTCTGGGTGTTGGCAAAGGTGTGCAGCACGTAGCGGCGCGCACCGGTATAGGTGCCCATGTAGCTGGGTTCCAGCTTGCGCTTCAGTGCGGCACGGGTCTCTGCGGGCGTGAACCCGGCATAGACCGGCACGGTTGGCGTTTCCTCGGTGAACAGGATCCAGTCGCGGTCCTTCTTCGGAAGCTTCTTCCACGGCACATCGATGTCGTAGCCCAGCGTGACCAGGATGTCGCGCAGGTTCTGGCCATGCCATGCCGGCGGCCACGAGGCGATGGCGCGTTCACGGATGCTCAGCGACGGGTCCGGAACCATCAGCGCTTCGGTCACCTCGTACACATGTCCCAGGCCGTGGCAGGAGCTGCAGGCGCCCTGCGGTGTATTGGGCGAGAAGTCCTCGGCGTACAGCATGGGCTGGTTGGCCGGGTACGCCCCGGCGCGCGAGTACATCATGCGCACCAGGCTGGACAGCGTGGTCACGCTGCCCACCGAGGACCGTGCATTGCTGGCGCCGCGCTGCTGCTGCAGGGCAACCGCAGGCGGCAGCCCGTCGATGGCATCCACATCGGGCACGCCCGCCTGGTCGATCAGGCGCCGCGCGTATGGCGCTACGGACTCGAAGTAACGCCGCTGCGCCTCAGCAAAGACCGTACCGAAGGCCAACGACGACTTGCCCGAGCCCGACACCCCGGAGAACACCACCAGTGCATTGCGCGGAATGGAGACATCGACATTCTTGAGGTTGTGCTCGCGCGCGCCGCGCACCTCCACGCAACCGCTGGCTGCGGCAGCGCATGAGGATTCACCGAAAGGGTTGTTGGACATCGTTACGTTCCTGCAGGCAGTGAGCGGTGCGCCTCAAAGCGAACCGAGGGATGCATTTTCGCTGCTGCGAGGTGAATGTGGTGAGGGAGTTCCGTCCTCGGGGCTCAACTCCGGCCTCACGGGCCGACAGCCCAGCCTTCACGGCTACCATGGCACCTGCAATGCAACTATGCAGGACGCGCCCTCCCTCCCCTCGGTAAACCATGACCCACCTTCGCCGTCTGTTTGGCCGCTGGCTGCGCCTGCGTCGTCGCGTGCGTTGGCGTTGGCGTGAGCGCCAGGCTTCAGCACCGGCCATCGAGGCCACCGAGGGCCCCCTGCGTGCGGCGCTGTACAGCGTTGAACAGATGGAGGTGTACGGCCGCGCGCTTGCGCGCCAGCATCGGGTACGGATGCGGCCTGGCGCGGAGCGCCTGCTCGATCGCCTGCAGGCCAACGAGCGTGTGCTGGAAGACGCCAACACGCTGCTCAGCAGCGTGGTGCGTGAGCAGCGGCCGGTCACCCCGGCCGGGGAATGGCTGCTCGACAACTACTACCTGATCGAAGAACAGATCCAGACCGCACGGCGCCACCTGCCACGCGGCTACAGCCGGCAGTTGCCGTCGCTTGCCTCCGGCCCCTCGGCCGGATTGCCGCGTGTGTACGAACTGTCGATGCAGGCCATCGCGCACGGCGACGGCCGCATTGACGCCGACACGCTGGGCCGGTTCATCGCCTCGTACCAGTCGCTCGCGCCGCTGAGCCTGGGCGAACTGTGGGCCGTACCCATCATGCTGCGGCTGGCGCTGCTTGAGAATCTGCGGCGTATGGCCGCCCGGGTGATGCGCGATGGCACGGACCGAAGCCTGGCTGCACAATGGGCTGACAATCTCAATCTCGCGGCCTCCGACACCCCTACTGATGTGGTGTTGGTGGTTGCCGACATGGCACGGTCCGCGCCGCCCCTGACCGGAGCGTTCATCGCCGAGCTGACGCGCTCGCTGCAGGGGCGCGGCGGCGCGTGGGCCATGCCCATCGCCTGGCTGGAACAGTGGGCGGCAGCGGCCGGGCAGCGCGTCGACGAGCTGGTCGCCGCTGAAGGGCAGCAGCAGGCGGCCGATCAGGTATCCATCGGCAACAGCATCGGCAGCCTGCGCTTTCTCTCCACCATGGATTGGCGCACCTTTGTTGAAGACATGAGTGTGGTGGAGCGGCGGCTGCTGGAAGACCCGATGGGCGTCTATGCCCAGATGGATTTCGCCACCCGCGACGCCTATCGCCACGTGGTGGAGAAGATCGCCCGCGGGAGCCGCATGGCAGAGGAGCGCGTTGCAACCATCGCGCTGGACCTGGCACGGGCGGCTACGCCGCCGGATGGGCAACGCACGCACGTTGGCTACTGGCTTGTCGGCGAAGGCCTGCACGCGACCGTTGAAGCGGTGGCCGAGGCAGCACCGCGCCACCGCAAGGCACGGCAACTGGCGCATCGCGTGCCGCTTGCACTGTACCTGCTGCCGATCACCCTGCTGGCGGTGCTGGCCACCGCTGGCCTGTTGGCAACCGGCAGTGGTTCGGCCCCTCTCTGGTTGGCCACGCTGCTTGGGCTGCTGGTATTCAGTGAGCTGGGCATCGTGCTGGTGAACTGGACCGCGACGGTGCTGGTCGCACCCAGGCCGCTGCCCAGGCTCGACTTCGGCGAGGGCATTCCTGCCGCCTGCGCCACCGTGGTCGCGGTTCCCTCGATGCTGTCCAGCATCGAGGGAATCGACATACTGGTCGAAGCGCTGGAGGTCCGCTTCCTGGCCAACCGCGATCCTCAGCTGCGCTTCGTGCTGCTGACGGACTTTCTCGACGCATCGGCAGCCACGACGCCGGTGGACGACACTCTGCTTGCACACGCCGTTGCGCGGATCGAGGAGTTGAACGGGCGTTACGCGCCCGAGCGCGGCGATCGCTTCTACCTGCTGCACCGTCCCAGGCAATGGAACCCGGGTGAAGGCGTGTGGATGGGACACGAGCGCAAGCGTGGCAAGCTGGCGGCGCTCAATGCCCTGCTTCGTCTGGGCGATGCAGCCGCGTTCATGCGCATCGTCGGTGACGCGGCTGCGCTGATCGGTGTCCGCTACGTCATCACGCTGGATTCGGACACGCAACTTCCGCGGGATGCGGCACGCGCGTTTGTCGCCACCCTGGCGCACCCGCTCAACCGCCCGCGCTTCGATTCGACGCTGCAACGCGTGGTGGAGGGTTACGGCATCCTGCAGCCCAGCGTCGGCACCAGCCTGGGCCGGCGCCGCACCTCGCGTTTTGCCCGGATGTTCGGCAGCGAGCCCGGCATCGATCCGTATACGCGCATGGTATCGGACGTCTACCAGGACCTGTTCGACGAAGGCTCGTTCGTGGGCAAGGGCATCTATGACGTCGACGCCTTCGAGCATGCACTGGAGGGGCGCCTGCCCGAGAACCGCATCCTCAGCCACGATCTGCTGGAAGGCTGCTATGCGCGCGCCGGTCTGGTCAGCGATGTGCGACTGTACGAGGACTATCCCGAGCGCTACGCCGCCGACGCCAAGCGTCGTGCACGCTGGATACGCGGCGACTGGCAGTTGCTGCCCTGGTTGATGCCGTGGACCCCGCGTCCGGGCCTGGGATGGGAACGCAACCGGCTCAGTCTGCTGTCACGCGGCAAGCTGCTGGACAATCTGCGCCGCAGCCTGGTGCCGATCGCTGCCCTGGCTTTGCTGTTGGTGGGTTGGCTGTATTCCGCAGACCCCGCCGCATGGACGGCGTGGGTGCTGGCGCTGTGGTTCGCGCCACCGCTGATAGGAATGCTGCGCGATGCCCTGAGCGTGCCCGACGACACGCCGCTGGAGGCGCATTACATCAAGGTCGGGCGCGGTACGCTGCAGTCGTTGCTGCGCGCGTCCACCCAGGTAGCATGCCTGCCCTTCGAAGCATTGCTGGCTGGTGACGCGGTGCTGCGCACGCTCTGGCGCATGGCGGTCACACGCCGCCACCTGCTGCAGTGGAACCCCTCCAGCGAAGTCGAGCGCCGGCTTGGTAGTGACCGCGGCGCGGAATGGCGGGTGATGGCACCGGCCTCTCTGCTGGCACTCGCACTGGTGGCTGTGGTGGCCAGCGTGCGTCCGCAGGCGCTGCCGCTCGCCCTGCCCTTGCTGTTGGCGTGGACCTTCGCGCCGGCGTTGATGGCATGGCTGGGCCGGCCGCCGGCCGCGAGCGTGGCGGAGCTTTCCGTTACGCAGCGGGCGTTCCTGGGCCAGCTGGCGCGGCGCACCTGGTCATTCTTCCAGGCCTGGGTGCGCGAGCAGGATCATTGGCTGCCGCCGGACAACATCCAGGAGCATCCGTCGCTGGTGGTGGCGCGGCGCACCTCGCCGACCAACATCGGCCTGTCGCTGCTGGCAAATCTGTCGGCGTGGGATTTAGGCTATCTGCAGATGGACGCGGTTGCTGAACGTACCGCCCTCACCTTCGATACGCTGGACCAGCTGCCGCGCCATCGCGGTCACTTCCTGAACTGGTACGACACCGAAACCCTGGCGCCGCTGCCGCCGCGCTATGTCTCCACCGTGGACAGCGGCAACCTGGCCGGCCATCTGCTGACACTGCGCCAGGGCCTGATCGCGCTGGTGGACGCGCCAGTGCTGGCACCGCACACGTTCGACGGCCTGGCCGATACGATCGGCGTGCTGGAAGAGGAACGGCAGCGTCATCGCCCCGGCGATGCACCACTGGTCGGGGCGCTCAACCACCTTCGCCAGCGTCTGGCGTCAACGCGCATCGACCGCCCCGTCGGAACGGCGGAAACTCTCGCCCGCTTGCAGGAGCTGGCCGGCTTGGCTGACATCGTGCTGGCACTGTGGCCGGCACCGCCATCGCCCGAGGAAGGCGAACTGCATTGGCCGGCCCTGCTCGCCGCCGAATGCCATGCCGCCCACGCGTCGCTTGCCGACCTCCCTGCCGATGTAATTGCAGACGACGAAGCGCCGGTGCCCAGCCTGCGCCAGCTGGCTGCCCTGTCCGGCAAGGCCGGCGCGGATGCACGCGCGCGCATCCAGCAGATGCATGCCCTGGCGCACCGTGCCGGGCAGTTCTCGATGATGGAATACGGGTTCCTGTTCTACCGCACCCGCAACCTGCTCTCGATCGGTTACAACGTCGACGACCATCGCCTCGACAACAGCTTTTACGACCTGCTGGCGTCCGAAGCACGACTGTGCGCCTTCGTCGCCATCGCCCAAGGCCAGTTGGCGCAGGAGAGCTGGTTTGCGCTCGGCCGGATGCTCACCGAGGTCAACGGCATGCCGACGCTGCTGTCATGGAGTGGCTCGATGTTCGAGTACCTCATGCCGCAGCTG
Organism: Stenotrophomonas sp. 22DLJC03; assembly: GCF_056861405.1. Taxonomy (NCBI): domain Bacteria; kingdom Pseudomonadati; phylum Pseudomonadota; class Gammaproteobacteria; order Lysobacterales; family Lysobacteraceae; genus Stenotrophomonas; species Stenotrophomonas sp. 22DLJC03. Next base: position 1,005,116 of record NZ_JBSPUG010000002.1, on the reverse strand, counting down.
GTGATGCCCAGCTATCCGGACACGCTGCTGGACCAGACCGCGCGGCATGCGGTCGAGGCCCAGATCGTCTACGGCCGCACCCTGAACCTGCCGTGGGGCGTGTCCGAGTCCGGCTACAACGCTGTCGATGCGCGCCTGAACTACCAGTACCGGGCGTTTGGTGTGCCGGGGTTGGGGCTGAAGCGCGGTCTGGGCCAGGACCGTGTCATCGCGCCCTATGCCAGCATGATGGCGCTGATGGTGGCACCGGAAGCGGCGTGCCAGAACCTTCAGGTGCTGGAAGGATTGGGGTTCGCCGGGCGCTTCGGCATGTACGAGGCGATCGACTACACCCCTGCCCGCCTGCCACCCGGGCAGGATCACGTGCTGTTGCGTTCGTTCATGGCCCACCACCAGGGCATGGGCCTGCTGTCGCTGGATTACCTGTTGCGCGACCAGCCGATGCAGCGCCGCTTCCTTGCCGACGCCGAGTTCCAGGCCACCCTGCTGTTGCTGCAGGAGCGTATCCCGCGCATCGGCGTCTTCCATCCGCACGAAGTGGAAGCGCTGGGCGAGCACTCCACCCTGGCCGAGCACGAGACGTCGCTGCGCGTGCTGCGGGACCCGGGTGGCCCGCGCCCGGAAGTGCAACTGCTGTCCAATGGACGCTACCACGGCATGCTGACCCACGCCGGCGGCGGCTACAGCCGCCACGGCGACCTGTCGCTTACCCGCTGGCGCGAGGACGGCACCACCGATGCCTGGGGGTCGTTCTGCTACCTGCGTGACGTCGACAGCGGCGAGTTCTGGTCTGCCGCGTACCAGCCGACGTGCGTGGCGGTGGACAATTACGAGGCGATCTTCTCGGACGCCAAGGCGGAATTCCGTGGTTCGCGCCGCGGCTGCGAGAGCCACCTGCAGGTCGCCATCTCCGCCGAGGACGACATCGAGCTCAGGCGCCTGCGCCTGACCAACCGCAGCCGTCGCCCGCGCACGGTGGAGATCACCACCTATGCCGAAGTGGTGCTGGCACCTGCGGCGGCCGACGATGCGCATCCGGCCTTCAGCAACCTCTTCGTGCAGAGCGAAATCCTGGCGGCCAAGCAGGCGGTGCTGTGCACGCGTCGGCCCCGTTCGCACGACGAGGTGCCGCCGTGGGTGTTCCATCTGGTCGCGGTGCATGACGCGGAGGTGGTGTCTATCTCATACGAAACCGACCGCGCACAATTCCTGGGCCGTGGCAACACACCGCGGACGCCGCAGGCATTGACTTCCGATGCCGAGCTTTCCGGCACCGATGGCTCGGTGCTCGATCCGATCGTGGCCATCCGCGTCCGCGTGGTGCTTGAGCCAGAGCAGACTGTGCAGCTGGACATGGTGTATGGCGTCGGCGCCGACCGCCCCGGTTGCGAGGTGCTGGTGGACAAATACCGTGACCGCCGTCTGGCGGACCGCGTCTTCGATCTGGCCTGGACGCACAGCCAGGTGGTGCGTCGGCAGATCAATGCCAGCCAGGCCGAGGCGGCGCTGTACGAGCGCCTTGCCAGCCACGTGCTGTATGCCGGCCCCCTGCTGCGCGCGGGTGCCGGCGTCCTCCTGCAGAACCAGCGCGGACAATCCGGGCTGTGGAGCCATGCCATCTCGGGCGACCTGCCCATCGTGCTTCTCAAGGTCACCGATGCGGACAATGTGGAACTGGTCAGGCAACTGGTGCAGGCTCACGCCTATTGGCGCCAGAAGGGACTCAACACCGACCTGGTCATCTGGAATGACAGCAAGGCCGGCTATCGGCAGGAACTGCAGGACCAGATCCTGGGCATGGTGGCCGCCAGTTCGGAGACAGGCCTGCTTGATCGCCCCGGCGGCATTTTCGTGCGGCCGGTGCAGAACATGACCCACGAGGACCGCATCCTGTTGCAGGCGGTGGCGCGGGTGGTGATCAGCGACGAGGACGGCACCCTTGCCGCGCAGGTCGGCCGACAACCGCTGCCCCCGCGAAGGATCCCGCCCCTGTTGCCGCAGGCAGTGCAGGAGGAACTGGTGCTCTCGATGGAGTCGGCTCCCGGGTTGCCCATCGTCGCCGACTCGGGCCCCGACGTCGGGTTGCCCCCGGGCGCCGGGCACGATGAAGAGATGGACGACCCGTGGCCTTTCCTTCCCCATCGCGGCACCGGCCAGTTCGACAACGGTACCGGCAGCTTCAGCGAGGACGGTCGCGAGTACGTCGTAGTGCTGCGGGAAGGGACGCCGACGCCAGCGCCCTGGGCAAACGTGATCGCAAACGCCCGCCTGGGCACGGTCGTCAGCGAGAGTGCGCCGGGCTACACGTGGTTCGAGAATGCACACGAATTCCGCTTGACGCCCTGGCTCAATGATCCGGTGTCGGACACGGGCGGCGAGGCGTTCTACCTGCGCGACGAGGAGACCGGTCATGTCTGGTCGCCGATGCCGCTGCCGCGAAGGGGCAGCGGGGCGTACCGGACACGGCACGGATTCGGCTACACGGTCTACGAGCATGTCGAGGACGGCATCGCCAGCGAGCTGTGGGTATTTGTCGACGTCACCGCGCCGCTGAAGTTCTCGGTCCTGCGCTTGCACAACCTGTCGGGCAGTACACGGCGGCTGTCGGCCATCGGCTACGTCGAATGGGTGATGGGTGACCTGCGGGCGAAGTCGCGCATGCACGTGGCGACCGAGCGCGACCACCAGAGCGGGGCGCTGCTGGCGCGCAACGCCTACAACACCGATTTCGGCGGCCGGATGGCCTTCTTCGACACCGATGCAGACGGCTGCGGCTGGACCTGTGATCGCCTGGAGTTCATCGGCCGCAACGGCAGCCTGCAAGCACCTGCGGCGCTGCGGCGCGAACGCCTGGAGGGACGCCTGGGTGCGGGCCTGGATCCCTGCGCGGCGATCCAGGTACCGCTGGAGCTGGCCCCGGGCGATCGCAGTGAAACAACATTCCGCCTTGGCGCGGGGCGCGACCGCGAGGAAGCGCTGGCGCTGGCACGAAGCCGCCAGGGGGCTCAGGAAGCCATCGACGCGCTGGACGCGGTACGCATCCACTGGCGCAATGTGCTGGCCACGGTGCAGGTGCGTACACCGGACCCGGCGTTGGACGCATTGGCCAATGGCTGGCTGGTCTACCAGACACTGGGTTGCCGCTACCTGGCGCGCAGTGGCTACTATCAGTCAGGCGGAGCATTCGGCTTCCGCGACCAGCTGCAGGACGCGCTCGCCCTGGTACACGCCCGCCCGGACCTGACCCGCGATCACCTGCTGCTATGCGCTGCACACCAGTTCACCGAAGGTGATGTGATGCACTGGTGGCACCCACCGCAAGGGCGCGGCGTGCGCACCCGCTGCTCGGACGATTATCTCTGGTTGCCCCAGGGCGCGTGCCGCTATCTGGAAGTCACCGGCGACTCCAGCGTGCTGGACGAAGTGGTCGGTTTCATCGAGGGGCGTGCGGTGACCGCGGAAGAGGAAGGGTATTACGACATGCCCACACCCTCGACGCAGCGCGGCACACTGTACGACCACTGCATCGTTGCGCTCGAGCGTGGTTGCCGGTTGCTCGGCGAGCGCGGCCTTCCGTTGATGGGAACCGGTGATTGGAACGACGGCATGAACCGCGTTGGCGACCAGCAGCGCGGAGAAAGTGTGTGGCTGGGATTCTTCCTGCATGACACGCTTCGTCGCTTCATCATGCTGGCCAATGCCCGCGGCGATGCAGCCCGTGCGCAGTGGTGCCAGGAGCAGGCCGAACGCCTGCGACGGAACCTCGAACACCATGCCTGGGACGGGGCGTGGTATCGCCGCGCCTGGTTCGACAACGGGACCCCGCTGGGCTCGTCACAGAACGAAGAATGCCGCATCGATTCGATCTCGCAGAGCTGGTCGGTGCTGTCAGGCGTCGCCGCGCCCGAGCGCGCCTCGCAGGCGCTGGATTCGCTGTACACGCACCTGGTGCGAAAGGACGCCAAGCTGATCCAGCTGCTCGATCCGCCCTTCGACCAGACCCCGGAGGACCCCGGCTACATTCGTGGATACGTGCCGGGCGTGCGCGAGAATGGCGGCCAGTACACCCACGCGGCCGTGTGGGCGGCGATGGCATTCGCACAGCAGGGCGATGCGGTACGTGCCTGGGAGCTGGCCGGCATGATCAACCCGCTCAGTCACACGCTGGACCCGGAGGCGATCCAGACCTACCGCGTCGAACCCTATGTGCTGGCGGCGGATGTATACGCCGTGCCTCCGCACGTCGGGCGAGGCGGCTGGACATGGTATACCGGGTCGGCCGGCTGGATGTATCGCCTGTTGGTCGAATCCCTGCTCGGCATACGTCGCGAGGGTGATCGTCTGTCGCTTGAACCGTGTCTACCCGATCATTGGCCGTCATTCGAATTGAGCTACCGCTTCGGCCGCAGCTTCTATGAATTCGTGGTGACCCGCAGTGCGCAGGGCCGGCCGACGCTGCATGTGGATGGCGCGCTGCAACCGGATCTCAGCGTGCTGCTCCGCGACGACGGTCATCACTACCGCATCGCGCTTGACCTGGGGGCGGCGCCAGGATGAACGTTCGCCCCGAAATGCAGTTGCCGCCTGATGTACCTGCTCATCTCCAGGCGGCGATGCCAGCTGTTCGAGGCCGCCTGCGATGCTGGCAAAGCGCTGCGGGCGGCAACAACTACCTCGTAGAAACCCTCCGTGCGTAGCGCAGAACCGTTTCCTCATCCTGCATGGCAATCTTCGCCGAAGACAGCCACCTGCTGGCTGCGCCCTGATTCTCGATAGCCCTCGCAAGATCGTCACACAGACAGTTCGCACAAAGGTAGCCTCCAGGGCTCGGCCTGCGGCATCTCTTGCAAGGCAGCAATGTGGTCTCCGAGGGACTTCGGAGCTGATAGGCAATGCGTACCATAAGGGCCTCCGCGTCCGTGCTTCTGTCATTCAACCTGCTCACACCCGTTACTCCTTCCACAGAAAGGGGGCAGCGCAGGCCTGCGCCGCCCTCCTCCAACTACCTGCAGCCGAGATTACTTGTTCGGCTTGTGCGATCCATCCTTGTTGGCATGGCGGTCCTTGGACTCCTTGTCCTGAAGTTGCTGTGCCTGCTGCTGCTTCTGCTTCCCAGCGTCCGGTTCGGCAACCGCGGGCTTGTTCGAGTTCGAGGCGTCACGTTTAAAGTCATTCATGGTCTACTCCATCGCGATGGATTCACCGCATGAGCAGCATGCGCCCACCCCTGTTGTTCACAGGTCGCTTTCAGAGCGGAAAATGAACACCCCGCATGAACACCCCGTCGCCGCCAAAGCTCCAATGCATCCATGTGATGGCAATCCGAGTGGCATGCCTGGCAATGCAGGTCGCCGGACGTGGTTTGATCAACCGTTAACCTGCAGGTGCCACACTGCTGTCTCACGGCTCTTCCCAGGCGCGAAATGCTTCGCCCCTAAGTCCAGCCCCCAGACGGCTCGGCACATGCATCCTCCCAATGCCTTCAGGATCCACACGATCCAACTTCTTCTCGCGCGCAATGATGCAATCGTCCACCTCGAGCAGGTGCGATCAACATGCAAGAACTGTGGGCTGCGGTCCTCAATGACCGAGAACGCGGGGCTCAGAGCGGGCCCGACAGGCATGACACTGACATGCCCAGCTTGCGGGGCTACAGGGCTGATGGATGAAATGGAGATATGGCACCACTGGCTCGAGCAATGCCGGCGCCAATGATCTACCCGTCGCCCGGATGCCTTCCAGCCAGCGACCCCATCGTAAAGGCGTAACCTGCCTGTTCCAGAAGCGCCCTCATGCGCAGCTCAACACCGCGGGGTGAGCGCAGGCCGTTCGGTGCATAAAGGGCATACACGTAGCCAGCACCGTCAATGGTCTCGCGGCGTACAGCGCACTCGTTCGATTCAGCAGCTTCGCACCAGACGGACATCAGCCTCGCGGGACTGATCGACTGCCCGCTGCGAAGACGAAAGAACAGCCAGCGCACCCCTGGCGGTCGAGCTTGATCCAGTCTGGCCATTGCGATTCCCGGATTCCTCTGCATGGATCACTGAGAACTCAGGGTCCAGACAAGTGTGCGCGGCTTTGGAGGAGCACAGTAGATCCGTGCCCTTGGAAGCCTCAAGCATACGCTCAGGCAATGTCAGCTCCGAATGCGACGCCTACCACGCTGACCCGTCGACTTTCCTCGCACATAGAAAAACGTGCATCTCTTCTTCCTGGACAGCCCTGAACGATTCCAACCAACTGAACGCTACCCCTCGATTCCCGATGGCTGCACCAAGTTTCTCAGTCAAGCACCGTGCACACTCCATTCCGCCGTGGCTGGGCGCACAACAGAATCGGCAACACGCCATGGTCGTCGTCTTCTCTGGACGACACTGGAACATGATCTTCGTCATCAGACTCACAGCCTGGGACCGGGAGGACATGCCATTCCCCAATGAATGCGGAAGTAGCCGCGCCGAGCGCGACCTCTTCCTATGCCTTAGTGACGGATGTCACGGCCGGGATCACTCGGTTTCCCATGCCCGGAACTTGACTTGTCATGCTCATTGTCACCCTGCTGCGGTTGACAGTGCCCATCCATCCGTTATTCCGACGTGCGCAGATCCCTCCCGGATGAACGAGCGCCATGAACAGGCCTGGCCTGCGAAGGGGTGTACAGTGATCTCCCTGAAGGAGAACAGCAATGGAACGCACAAGAAGCAGGCACTACGTCGACGTAGACCGTGAACTCACCCACTGGGAAACCGCGTTCAACCTGGGCGCGCTACCCGCAGTCAATTTCCGGCACGAGGTTGCCCCGGTCATTCGGCTGGCGTGTGATATCTATGTCAGGAACCCTCATGGAACACGCTCAGCATGGCTCGAGGATCTGCAGGAACGGCTCGCCAAGCGTTCAAGCCTGCGCGGTAATCCCGGCGCGGCAGAAATCGCCACTGGATGCTGGATGCTTCTGTCCGTAACCGAGCCGTCCAATCGAAATGGCAACCTCAGGCATCGCCCTGTCGACTAGCCACATCATTTCCTTCTCGCATCAACTGGTCGTTCAGTACGTGCACAATGGACATGACTGCGCTTGCCAGTCCGCGGGCGTCGCTGATTGACCCATAGAAGAAGATCTTCGAGCCCTCGACACGGACTTCGGCCAGTGAGAGTTGAGATGCCAGGGCTTCGCACTTCATGACGAACAGCTCCGTCCATCGCGCACCGGGCTCCAGATCCAGCAGAGCGGTAATTGCTTCGTCCGCGGACAAGTCCACATGCTCACGTAGTTGTGGCACATCGAAGCCGATGATTCTGGGAAGCATCGAGGCGCTCAAGCGTCGGCCCTCTGGTTGATCATCCTGAGTATCCGCCAAGTGGTGCCTGCCAGGTAGGCCCTCGGAGTGAACGGTTCATCCCCCTCGTCCATGCACCAATGTCCTGGCTTGGCGCTTGACGAGACGCGTCACGGCCAGATCATGCTCAGCCTGCGGCCTCCAGCCCATTGCCCGCTGCGTCCAGTCGCCACGAAGCCAGGTGGCGGCACTACTTGCCAGTAACACTTCGCCCGGCTTCATGGCGGCGATGCCGCGCGTGACAAGAATGGCGGGAAGCAGCCAGACGCAGGTCGGCGTCTGCGAGGCGAGTTGCTGCGGCATGTTCACGGCCAGTCCCCTTGGTAAGTGGCGGTGCGGCGTCATCGCCATGGCGCTCACTATTCGCACTCACGCGCCCTGCAGCCAGTGGCAGCTGTCAGTCATTGGGGGTTGCTGGGCGGTAACCGGGCGCACCGAGGGTGCTCTCGATCCAATCCACATAACGCGATACCCGGACGTTGTGCACCACCTGGCCATAGAAGCCGGCTTCAAGGGCATGCTCGGGAACAGCGGTGATCCAGGAGCCCAGGCCAACCAGTTGCCAGACGCCGTGATCCTCGATCACCAGTGGACCGCCGCTATCGCCGCTGCCCAACACGCCTTCAAGTGGCAGACCTTGCGGCGGGGCATCGAACCGATACCAGAGATAACGATCATTGCCACCGGTAATCGCGTTGTATGCCCGACGCAGCGTGGTGCGGTGCGGTCCGCCCGGTACCAGTCCCATCGCACCGTTGCCGGTGGCGCCCTTTCCGATCAAAGCGGCGACCTGCGCGACCTCGGCACTGCCGCGATACAGCACGACGGGCTGCACATCGTTCACGGGCGCTGCGAGCCGGATCAGTGCAATGTCATCCGATGTGGCCAGGAACGCGTGTATCTTCGCCGGGCTCCCTGTCGCCAGCGCCTCCTTGCCCAATGCGTCGGGCATTCTCCTGTAGCCGGGATGCACGACCACGCGCTCCACGCTGTAGTCCTTGCCATTGATGGCGATGGTCTGCCCCATCCCCTCCATCGGTGCGGCATGCGCTGCCGTCAGCACCCACTGCGACGCGATCAGAACGCCCTGCCCTTCGCCCGGCATGTCGGCCAGGGCAGGAAACTCGGTTCCATCGATCCGGTATCGGGCATCGTCCACATCGTGACGGATGACCACCGCTCCAGCAGCGAACGGCAGCGCGGCAAGCGCCAGGAACAGCCAGCGAACCATGGGAGCCTCGTCCTTGCGGTCAGTTGCTGCAAGCCTAGTTGAACACGTGGATGCTCAGCAGGCCATGTGACCAAGGCCCCGTACTGGACGACGAACACAGGGAAACTGGTTGCGGAACCATGTGCACGGCATCAGCGGCCGGTGACAGAGGCACGCCGCCGGTACTGCTCAATCCACTCCAGCGACGGCACAATGCCACCAAAAGGGAACAGATGCGGGCTGACCTGGCCATGGGTGTTCTCCAACCCATTTACCAGCCTATCAACGAAAACCTCTGGTCCTGCCGTTCCCAGCAGCCGGCCGATCGAGATGCCGTACCGGGCCAGCATCGATGCGCTGGCCCCCACGCCGCACATCGCGGCGTAGCGCAGCAGCCGCGCGATACTCGCTGGCCCCGGCACGCCGACCAGCACCGGAGCGGTGATGCCGCGGGCACGCAGCGCATCCAGCCAGGCCAGAACGACACCGGCATCGAAGCCGAACTGGGAGATGATCAGCGGCGCCATGCCCCGCGCCTCGATGGCCTGGCACTTGCGTTCCAGCACGCGCCACCGATCCTCGGCGTTCATCACCGGATGCCCTTCCGGATGCCCGCCCATGGCAACAACCTTGATGCCGCAACGCTCAAGAAGGCCGGTTTCGATGATCGAAGTACTGTCGGCATACGGCCCGGCGGGAGTGGAAAGATCACCCGCGATCAGCAGGCACTTCGCTACCCCGGCTTCGCTGGCGGCACGCTCCATGAACCGCTCAAGCGCTGCACGCGACCCGATGCGGCGGGCAGAGAGATGCGGCATCGGCTCGAAGCCAAGCTCGCGCACCGTGCGTGCCGCCGCCAGCCGGGCATCGTCGTCCTCGCTCGCCAGATAGGGGATCGAGATCGTCGTTCCGGGGGCGATGCGGGCCGCCTCGGCGCGCAGTGCCGGCATGGTCTTCGCGCTCACTTCCAGCGAAAACGCGTTGATGAAGGCCTCCGCGCGGTCAGGCGTGCGTGCAGACATCAAGCGCCCCCGCGCGCGTTGTTGGCAACCGGCGTGCTGTTACGAGCCAGTTCGACGAAGGCTTGCAGGTAGTCGATACCCGTATCGGCCTCACGCGCGCCCAGGTAGATCTGCTTGGGGATGCCTTTCGCACCCAGGCGCACCGGCACCACGTCCATGCGCGCGGCATACTCCTCCACCAGCCAGCGCGGCATGGCAGCCACGCCGCGACCGCTGGCCACCATCTGCATCATGATGTCGGTGGTTTCGATGGTCTTGTGGCGCCGCGGCGTGATGCCCGCCGGCAGCAGGAACTGGTTGTAGATGTCCAGACGCTCGAACGGCACCGGGTAGCTGATCAGCACTTCCTGGCCAAGCTGGCGTGGTTTTACGTGATCCACCTTGGCCAGGGCGTGGTTCCTGGCCACCACCAGAACCTGCTCGTAGTCGAACACCGGCACGAACTTCAGCCCCGGCTTCAGCAGCGGGTCCGGCGTGACCAGCAGGTCGATCTCGTAGCCGAACAGCGCGCCGATGCCGCCGAACTGGAACTTCTGCTTGACGTCCACATCCACGTCCGGCCACGCGGCCAGGTACGGCGAGACGATCTTCAGCAACCACTGGTAGCAGGGATGGCATTCCATGCCGATGCGCAGTGCACCGCGCTCGCCCTGGGCGAACTGGCCCAGCCGCTCTTCGGCCAGGTCCAGCTGCGGCAGCACCCGATTGGCCACCGCCAGCAGGTATTGCCCGGCCTGGGTCAGGCGCAGGCTGCGGCCTTCGCGCAGCCAGACATCGGTGCCCAGCTGCTGCTCCAGCTTCTTCATGCTGTGGCTGAGCGCCGACTGGGTCAGGTTGAGTACACCGGCCGCGGCGGTGAGCGAGCCCTGCTGCTCGACCTGCTGCACGATGCTGAGGTGGATCCGTTCCAGCATGACGATGAATACCGCTCATGGATTGGTGAAGTAATACCATTTTACGTCATGGAAGGGCGTGACTAGGATCGGGTCATGCCTTCGGTTGCCTGCCAGCCCGGTCACCTCGCCGGCCAGCAGGACTGCGCCCCCGCAGATCGCCCGAAGGAGCTCCCTCCCCTGCTGAAAGCGAACAGATGACCCGCCCCCTCCGTATCGTCGCCGTTTCCGGCGGGCTGCAGCGCCCCTCCAGGGCTGCGATCCTGGCTGAGCACCTGCTGGACCTGATCGGCGAGGACGTTGCCTGCGAGCCGCACCTGATCGAGCTGGGCGAACTGGCGCCGCAGCTGGCCGGTGCGCTATGGCGCTCGCAGCTGCCCGAGGGTGTCGAGCGGCAGCTGGTGGCCGTTGAACAGGCAGACGTACTGGTGGTTGCCACGCCGGTCTACCGCGGCTCGTACACCGGCCTGTTCAAGCACTTCTTCGACTTCATCCACCAGGATGCGCTGGTCGACACCCCCATCCTGCTGGCCGCCACCGGCGGCAGCGAGCGCCACGCACTGGTGATCGACCACCAGCTGCGGCCGCTCTTCAGCTTCTTCCAGGCCCGCACCCTGCCCCTGGGCGTGTACGCCACCGACCGTGATTTCGCTGATGGCCGCGTGCACAACGACGCCCTGATCCAGCGCGCACGGCTGGCGGTGCAGCGGGCGATGCCCCTGCTTGCCCTGTCCCATCGCGCAGCGCCTGCCACTGCCGAGGCCGCTGCAGCCCTTTGAATGCCGAATGCCAGCGACCCGCATTCGGATGTCACCCCCGCAACCCGGAACGCCGCCCATGACGACCGAGAACTTCACCTTCAGCATCACGCGCATCCCCTTCAACGAGGACTACCAGCCCGCTGACGGTACGCGCATCACCACCAACTTCGCCAACCTGGCTCGCGGCGAGTCCCGCCGGGAAAACCTGCGCAACACGATCAGCATGATCAACAACCGCTTCAACGATCTGGCGCACTGGGACAACCCGAGTGCAGACCGTTACGCTGTTGAGCTGGACATCATCTCGGTGGAGATGCACATCGATGGCGGTGATGGCAGCGATCCGTTCCCGCTGATCGAAGTGCTGCGCCCGACCATTGTCGACACGCGTACCGGCGCTCGCACCGCGGGCATCGTCGGCAACAACTTCTCGTCCTATGTGCGTGACTACGATTTCAGCGTGGTGCTGCCGGCCAGCAACGAGGGCAAGGCCACCTTCGGCATTCCGGAAGGCTTCGGCGACCTGCACGGCAAGCTGTTCCAGCACTTCCTGGAATCGGAGGCCTACCGTGCCAACTTCAGCAAGGGGCCGGTGATCTGCATCAGCGTCTCCAGCAGCAAGACCTACCATCGTACCGAGAACCACCATCCGATCCTGGGCGTGGAGTACCGCCAGGGCGAGTTCTCCCCCACCGACCAGTACTTCGACAAGATGGGCCTGCAGGTGCGCTACTTCATGCCGCCGGGCAGCGTCGCGCCGCTGGCGTTCTACTTCCAGGGCGACCTGCTGGGGGATTACTCGAACCTGGAACTGATCGGCACCATCAGCACGATGGAGGCGTTCCAGAAGATCTATCGCCCGGAGATCTACAACGCCAATTCCGTGGCCGGCAAGGTCTACCAGCCCAGCCTGAAGCACCAGGACTATTCGTCCACCCGCATCGTCTACGACCGCGAAGAGCGCAGCCAGCTGGCGGTCAAACAGGGCAAGTTCACCGAAGAACACTTCATCAAGCCGTACCGCGCCGTGCTTGAGCAGTGGGCTGCCCGCTGATCCATCGATTTCCCATTCGCCCCTCAGGACACAAGACGCAATGTCGACGAAGAAACTGCTCCCCACCTCCACCGCCGGCAGCCTGCCCAAGCCCTCCTGGTTGGCAGAGCCCGAAAAGCTCTGGTCGCCCTGGAAGCTGCAGGACGAAGGCCTGACCGAAGGCAAGCAGGATGCCCTGCGCCTGTCCCTGCAGGAGCAGCAGCACGCCGGCATCGATATCGTCAGCGACGGTGAGCAGACCCGCCAGCACTTCGTCACGACCTTCATCGAGCACCTGAACGGCGTCGATTTCGAGAAACGCGAAACCGTGCGCATCCGCAACCGTTACGACGCCAGCGTACCAACCGTGGTCGGCGCCGTGAGCCGCCCGAAGCCGGTGTTCGTGGAGGATGCGAAGTTCCTGCGCCGGCAGACCACGCAACCGATCAAGTGGGCCCTGCCCGGCCCGATGACCATGATCGACACCCTGTACGACGCGCACTACAAGAGCCGCGAGAAGCTGGCCTGGGAATTCGCGAAGATCCTCAACGAGGAAGCGAAGGAGCTGGAAGCCGCTGGCGTCGACATCATCCAGTTCGACGAGCCCGCCTTCAACGTGTTCTTCGACGAAGTGAACGACTGGGGCGTGGCCGCGCTGGAACGTGCAATCGAAGGGCTGAAGTGCGAGACCGCCGTGCACATCTGTTATGGCTACGGCATCAAGGCCAACACCGACTGGAAGCAGACCCTGGGATCGGAATGGCGCCAGTACGAGGAGTCTTTCCCGAAGCTGCAGACCTCCAACCTCGACATCATCTCGCTGGAATGCCACAACTCGCACGTACCGATCGATCTGATCGAGCTGGTGCGCGGCAAGAAGGTGATGGTCGGCGCCATCGACGTGGCCTCCAGCAAGGTGGAGACGGCTGAGGAAGTGGCCAACACCCTGCGCAAGGCGCTGCAGTTCGTGGATGCCGACAAGCTCTACCCGAGTACCAACTGTGGCATGGCACCACTGGCGCGCGAGGTGGCACGGGGCAAGCTTCAGGCGCTCAGCGCAGGGGCGAAGATCGTGCGCGAGGAGCTCTCGGCGTAGCCCCGGCCGGGAACACCCTCCCATCCGGGCGTCGGGTTGACGGAGCCTGGCCTGGTATCGGCCAGGCTCCACCCCGCCCCGGCACCTCGGCCTTGGTCAGCATCACTGAGGGCCTCGACGCCAGCGCCTCCTTGATCCGGCCCATCTCGTGCGACCCAGCCTCGGCCAGGCGCCGCGCCTGCTGCCGCTGCTGCCGCGTGGACGTCATTGGAAGTGGAGTAACGGCATCTACCAGCCGCGCCACCGCATCGCGCAACCGCAACTGCGGGCAGAGCCGGGCGGCGCACCAGCGCTCGGCGTAGCGCTTGGCCTGCCGAGCATTCGCGGCGGCCACCACCTTGGGCTGGGGTGATTTCCGCACGTCCAGGAGCAGGCGGAAACCCAACACGGCATGCGGCACGATGATGGCCACGGAACGGCCGTTCCACCACAGATCCCAGCGGTCACCGCTTTGCACCCAGCCAGAGGGCCGGGTGGCCGTCATGAAATCTGCAGGGTCGGAAGGCGAATGCATGGCCGGAAGAATACGATTGGCCGTCGCACGGACTGAGATTGCGGGTGGCCGAAGCAACGCCGCAGCTTCAGCTCCCAGCTACGGCCTCTTCACCACTGCGGCCCTAGCAGCTTCGCCACCTCGGTTTCGAGCTTCTTTGCGGCTTCGGCCTGCGAGGCCACCTTGATGCACAGCCCGGACTGCGCGGGACCCGGAGTCAACTGGTAGCGGTTGATGGTGCCGCCGCCGTCGCCATCCAGCTCCACCCGGGCCACCAGGGTTCGGCCGTTGGCATTGAAGATCCAGTCCCGGTACTCGGACATCGTTGATTCCACGCGTGACACCTTGAGTGGCCTTCACTCTAAGCGGAGCGACGGTGAAGAGCGCCCGAAGAAAACGTTCGCGGAGCGTGGGTGCCGGGCGCACGCGGCAAGCAGCCGAGCATGGGCTCGGCTCTACAGCTCGGGTGCACCTCACGGAGTATGATGCGGCCTTCCCCGAACTGCCGTGATTGCAGCGGGCGCGTTCCTGCGAGGTACGCGTCGGCGCCGTTGAGATACCCCGCCCGATGCTCGCTTCCTACTCCTCTTTCCTCATCTGGGTGGCCGTGGCCGTTGCCACCGTAGGCCTGCTGTTCCGGCCATTCCGCGTTCCTGAGTACGTGTGGGCACTGGGGGCTGCGCTTCTGCTTCCACTGCTGGGAGCGGTGTCGTTCGGCACGACCTTGCACGCGGTGGCCGAGGGGCGCGATGTCTATCTGTTCCTGGCCGGCATGATGGTGCTGGCCGAGCTGGCCCGCCGCGAAGGCCTGTTCGACTGGCTGGCGTTGTACGCGGTCCGCCATGCGGGTGGCTCGGGGCGACGCCTGTTCGACCTCGTGTTCCTGGTCGGCACGCTGGTGACCGTGTTCCTTTCCAACGATGCCACGGCGGTGGTGCTGACCCCGGCGGTCTACGCCGCCTGCAAGGCCGCCCGCGCCAACCCCCTGCCCTATCTGTTCGTCTGTGCGTTCATCGCCAATGCGGCCAGCTTCGTGCTGCCCATTTCCAACCCGGCCAACCTGGTGGTGTACGGCCAGCACATGCCCCCCTTGATGCAGTGGCTGGCACAGTTCGCGTTGCCGTCACTGGCCGCGATCGGCGCCACCTATCTCGTGCTGCGCTGGGTGCATCGGCGCGAGATCGCGCAGCCGCTGGTGGCGGCACCGGCACATCGCCCGCTGACCGAAGGCGGGCGGCTCAGCGCACTGGGCGTGCTGTTCACCGGCACCGTGCTGCTGGTGACCTCCGCACTGAACGGCCCGCTCGGCCTGGCCACGTTCTGCGCAGGCACGCTGAGTGTGGCAGTGGTGGCGATGCGCCAGCGGCGCAGTCCGTTGCCGCTGCTGCGCCATGTGTCATGGGGCGTACTGCCGCTGGTGGCCGGCCTGTTCGTGCTGGTGGAAGCGGTGGCCCAGACCGGTGTCATCCAGACGGCGGCCAGCGCGCTGCAGGCCGTGGCGCAGGCATCGCCACACCGGGCCAGCTGGCTGGCCGGTGGCGCGGCGGCATTGCTGAGCAACGTGGCCAACAATCTGCCGGTCGGCCTGGCCGCAGGCTCGCTGGGCCAGATGGCCGATCTGCCGGCACAGACCCGCGCCGCATTGCTGGTCGGCGTGGACCTGGGCCCCAACCTGTCGGTGACCGGCTCGTTGGCCACGATGCTGTGGCTGGTGGCGCTGCGCCGCGAGGGCGAGCATGTCAGCGCGCTCGACTTCCTGCGCGTCGGCGCGCTGGTGATGCCGCCTGCGCTGATCGGGGCGCTGTTGCTGCTCTGATCCGCGCAGGCGGCACACGGGAATCGGCACGCAGGCGCTAGAAGGCCACCTGCAGGCGGGTATTGAAGGTGGTCCCTTCGTCCCTGCCCTGCCCGGTGCCACTGCGATTGTGGGTCTGCCATCGGATCGCTTCGAACATCACGCGGCTGAAATCGTTGAGATACCAGTTCGCGCCCAGCGTCCACGCATGCCCCGTTCCGCCGGTGGGCAGCTCGGCATAGTCCACGTCCTCATAGCGGCCCTTCAACTCCCACGCGCCGGCACCGCCGCGGGTGACCGGATCGGCCACCTTCACCCGGCCCCATGTACCGGCCTTGCCCGAATAGGCCGGCATCGCACCGGCCAGGAACCAGCCGGCCGAGATCGCCCAGGCCTGATGGTCCAGATCGTAACGGCCGCTGGCGTCGGCGCCGCGCAGGTTGCGCGTGCCCCATTCGCCGGTCGCCCAGGCCGGGCCAAAGAAGCCGGCAAGCTCTGCGCCGTAGGCGGTGCTGCGATCAGCCCCCGACAAGGTGCCCGGCGCGATCTTCACCAGGTCGTTGAAGTGCCCTGCGATGGCCGAGCTGCGAACGACGCCACTCGGGCCTGCGGCGATCTCCTCGTGGAAGGCCCAGGCGCCCAGGTGTACGGTGGCGCGGTCGCTGGCCACGGGATTCCAGTGCACGCGCGTGGCCCAGGTCTGGCTGTCGTTGTCGGTGCCTGCATTGTTGAGGTCATTGCCGGCCACCGACAGGCTGGCATGCCAACCCTTGCCGTAAACACGTTCAGTCAGGCCCACGCCGAACAGGCCGCGTTGCGGCAGCATCAACGTGCCCACGACGTTGCGGTCCTGGAACGGCGTGTTGGATGTGCTGCTGGAGCCGTCGATGCCGCGGTCGTTGAGGCGGTTGCCGACGGTGAGGTCGGCTGGCAACCCGAACAAGGTGTGATCCAGCGTGGCATAGACCGACTTCCAAGCCACTGCGTTGTCGGCGAAGTCGCCCTCCACCGCCCAGCCGAGGATGCCGTAGCGCCCTTCCGCACCCAGGCGCACCGAACGGATCTCGGTACCGGAGATGTTGCGATCGCCCACGGTGGAGCCGTCGGTACTGGAGGCATCGACGAACAGGCGTCCACGTGGGCGGAAAGCCACAGTGCCGTCAGCACTGCTGAATTCCGGGGCGCCCTTGGACCACGACATCTTGGGCAGCCTGGACTGGCTGGACTCCAGTGCGGCGACCCGCGCCTCCACTGCAGGCTCGGGCGGGGCGGGCCGCATGGCCGCAATGCCCTGCTCGCCCTCCACTGCCCGCAGGCGCGCTTCCAGGTGTTGGATCTGCAGTGCCTGCTGCTGCACCAGGCGTGACAGTTCTGCCTGGCTGAGGGGCACCGGCGGGGATGACACGGCCTGTGCACCTGCAGGGCCGCTGGCCAGCAGCAAGCCGAGCGCGACCGATAGCGCTGCGCGTGGCAGCACACTGGAATGTTTCATGGCTCTCTCTCTCCGGCCAGCCGGCCCCCTGGTCTGGCGCTGGCCTGTTGCGGTGATGCGGGGGAATGACGGGGAGGTGCGCGCCGCCGGATCAGGCCGGCGGCGCGACAGGCAGGCTCAGGCGGCCGTGCTCAGCTGGTGGCCTGTGCCTGGGCGTTGGGACGCCAGGTGATCAGCTTGTTCTCGACCACGTCCAGCAGTGCGTCGATGACCAGCACGAAGGCGGCCAGGATGATGATGCCGGCAAACACACCTACGGCATTGAAGTTGCCCTCGGCCTGAGCGATCAGGTAGCCGAGGCCGGCCGAAGCACCGAGGTATTCGCCGATGATGGCGCCGACGACGGCGAAGCCGACCGATGTGCGCAGCGAGGACAGGATCCAGCTGGCGGCCGCCGGGAAGTACACGTGGCGCAACAGGTCGCTGCGTCCGGCACCAAGGATGCGCGCATTGGCCAGCACCACCGGATTGACCTCGCGCACGCCCTGCATGGCGTTGAAGAACGTGGTGAAGAACACCAGGGTTACGGCCAGTGCGACTTTTGACCACAGACCAAGGCCCAGCCACAGCACGAAGATCGGCGCCAGCACCACGCGCGGGATCGCATTGAAGCCCTTGATGAAGGGATCCAGGATGCGTGCCGAGCGCCGGCTCAGGCCCAGCCAAACACCGCCGGCCACACCCAGCCCGGTGCCGATGATGTAGCCCAGCGCGGTCTCGGTCAGGGTGATGTAGACATGCTGGTAGAACGAGGTGTCGGACAGCCAGGTCCAGGCCTGCTGCACGATGGCCGTTGGCGACGGGAAGAAGAACGGATCGATCACGCCGAGCGCGATGCCGCCCTCCCAGCCACCGAACACGGCGACCACCAGGGCCAGTTGGATGAACTTGTCAGTCTTGGCGTGCATAGCTCTTCTCCACTTCACCGCGCAGGCAGGCCCAGATGTCGCGGTACAGGTCAGTGAAACGGTCATCCAGCTTGATCTCTGCGACGTTGCGCGGGCGTTCCAGATCCACATCGAAGCTGCGCACGACCCGGCTGGCCGGCCCGGACGACAGCACCACCACGCGGTCCCCCAGGGCAATGGCTTCTTCGAGGTCGTGGGTAATCAGGATCACCGAGCGCCGATCCTCCTGCCACAGGCGCAGCAGCTCGTTCTGCATCAGGTGGCGGGTGTGGATGTCCAGTGCCGAGAACGGTTCATCCATCAGGATCACCTTCGGCTCCACGATCAGTGCCTGCGCCATCTGCACGCGCTTGCGCTGGCCACCGGACAACTGGTGCGGATAGCGATGCTCGAATCCGGTCAGGCCAACCTTGGCCAGCCAGGCATTGGCCTTGGCATTGCGTTCGGCTTCGGCGACGCCGCGGAAGCGCAGGCCCAGTTCGACGTTCTGGAATGCGGTCTTCCACGGCAGCAGTGCATCCTGCTGGAACAGGTAGCCCACCGATTCCTGCACGCCGCTGACCGCGCGGCCGTCGATGCTGACCTGCCCGGAAGAAGGCTTCAACAGGCCGGCCACGGAATTGAGGATGGTGCTCTTGCCGCAGCCGGTGGGCCCGACAATGGCGAGGAATTCGCCATTGCCCACCTGGATGTCGACATCACGGACGGCAGTGAATTCACCGAAGGACATGGTCACCTTGTTGATGGCGACCATGGTCTGTGCGGGCTCCAGCTGCGGCGCGCCGTTGAACTGGCGCACGGTGGCATTGAGGGCCATGGGTATACCTCCGCTTACGGTTGGGTTGCCGGCGCCGCAGCGTTGGCTCGCTCGACGAAGGCATTGGTGTAGGTCCTGGAGAGATTGATGTTGGCGTTGGCCACATCCGTGTTGAACTCGCGCAGTACCTTCAGCGGTGTTTCCAGGTCGGCGGGGGTGAATCGGCCATCGCGGGTGAAGATCGCGCGCGCATTCTCCACGGCGCGTGCATAGGTGGCGCGGTCTCCAGACACGTAGCTGTCCGGCAGTGCTGCAACGATGTCCTCGGCGCTGCTGTCGGCGATGAACTTCAGTGCCATCTGCTCGGCGCGGGCGATCTTCTCCGCCGCCTCGGGGCGCTTGTCGAGGAAGCTCTGGTTGGCGTACATCACCGAGGTCGGATACAGGCCGCCATAGACCTGGCGGGCACCGTCGTCGCTACGGGCGTCGATGATGATCCTGCCGACCTTGCGCTCGATGATCAGCGTGGCGGCAGGGTCGTAGTTCACCAGCAGGTCGATCTTGCCCTGCTCCAGTGCGGCAACGGCTGCGGCGCCGGAGCCGACGCCGATCAGCGAGATGCTGTCGACCGGAATATCGTGTTGCGCAAGGAAATGGCGAACGAAGAAGTCCGACGACGAGCCGGGCGCGGTGATGCCCACCTTCTGGCCCTTGATGGTCTCCGGGCGTGCTGGATCGAAGGTTGCATTCTCGCGTCCCGCCATCACCAGGCCGGAATTGCGCGAGAGCAGCACGAAGGCCACCACGTCCTTGCCCTTGGCCTGCATCTGGATGGTGTGGTCGTAGAAGCCGACCGCCACGTCAGTGGAATTGGCCACCAGCGCCTGCAATACCTTGGAACCGCCCTGGGCGAAGTTCTCGGTCTTCACTTCGAGGCCGACGTCCTTGAAATAGCCCTTGGCGTCGGCGATGAAGAACGGCAGGTTGTTGAGGTTGTAGGAGCCGACGCTGATGCGCACCGGTGCGTTGTCAGCGCTGCCTGTGGTCGCACCTTCGGCGCGGCCGCTGTTGCTGCACCCGGCCGCGGCCAGGCCGGCCGCGCACAGCGCGACCATCAGGAACTGCTTGTACATCATCCCTCCCAGGAGTGAAGCATCTACGTTGTGGTGGCGGGACAGGCACGCCTGTGCCGACCCAGCCGGTTTCAGATCATGCCGCTGACGTCCATTGGCGGTCTTGGGTGGTACTGGCCGTGGCGTGCGCGGGCGAGGTTGCATACACCCGACCGTCGAACAGTCGGCGTGCGGTGCGGACCACGCTGGCAATCACCGGCGTATCGTCCGAACTGCCACTGAGACCCACCTCCAGGGCCCCGCTCGGATGTTCGAGGGTAATGCTGCCGGGAACGGACAGGCATCCGACCAAAGTGTGGGCCAGCGTGCCCGGCGTGACGGCGGCGGTGGCCAGGCCGACCGCACCGGTGATTGCCAGCGCGGTGTGGCATTGGTGCGGCATGAAATAGCGCACCTGCAGGTCGCCCCCATGTTGTGGCGCCGACAGCAGCACCGGCTTGGGGATGACCGTGTTGCCGGCGTTGGCGATGCCCATGCGGGCCCCCGCCTCGATGCGCAGCGCTTCCAGCCGGCGCATGAACGCCGCGTCCGCGTTCAGTTCGGCGGGCGAAGCATCACCACGTACGCCCAGGTCTTCGGCACGCACCAGCATCATCGGCATGGCGCAGTCCACCAGGCTGACCGGCACGCCATTGATGGATTCCTGCGCGTGCCCGCTGGGCAGCAGCTTGCCGGTGCGGGCGCCCGCGGCATCAAGGAAGGAGAGCCTGACCGGCGCGGCCGAGCCCGGCGCGCCGGCAATGCGCGTATCGCCGCGGTAGACCACGTTGCCGCCCGGCGTTTCCACCGTCGCGATGATCAGCTTGCCGGTGTTGACGTTGTGGATGCGCACCTCGGTCTGCGGATCCTGAGCCTGCACCAGCCCCCGCTCAATGGCATACGGGCCCACTGCCGCCAGCATGTTGCCGCAGTTGGGGGACGTGTCCACCACCTGCTGCTCCACCCGTACCTGGGCGAACAGATAATCCACGTCGGCGTCCGTCCTGCTCGAGCGGTCGATGATCGCCACCTTGCTGGTCAGCGCGTTGCCACCGCCGATGCCGTCGATCTGCAGCGGATGGCCCGAGCCCATCACTTCCACCAGCAGGCGATCGCGTTCGGCGGTGTCCGCCGGCAGGTCGCTGGCCAGGAAGAACGGGCCCTTGGAGGTGCCGCCGCGCATGAGCACGCACGGAATGCTGAGCAGATCGTTGGTCATACGTGTGCTAGATTGATGCGTATAGGGGATGAATGACCCCTCTGTGATTCGATACTGGCATGACCTCAATTGATCTGTGAATTGCTGATTTTTGGATGATTGATACCCAATGAGCATCAATTGCGAAATCCTGGATCTGCGCGCATTCCAGCTGGTGTCGGAGACACGCAGCTTCCACCGCGCCGCTGAAATCCTGCACGTCTCCCAGCCGGCGCTCAGCCGACGGATACAGAAGCTGGAGCAGGCCGTGGGTTCGCCGCTGCTGGAGCGCACCACGCGCAGCGTCAGCACCACCGCCGTCGGCGAGAACCTGCTGCCGCTGGTGCGTCGCATGCTGGAGGAATTCGACGGATCACTGTTCTCACTGCGGGGCCGGGAGGACACGCGGGGCGCTACCGTCACCATCGCCTGCCTGCCTACGGCGGCGTTCTACTTCCTGCCCAGTGTGATGGCGCGCTTCCACGAAGCGCACCCCAACGTGCGCTTCCGGATCCTGGATATCCCGGCGACCGAGGGCCTGCAGGCGGTGGAACGTGGCGAAGTCGAGTTCGGCATCAACTTCATGGGCGCCAACGATCCGAATCTCGATTTCGACGTACTGGCCGAAGACCCGTTTGTGCTCGCTTGCCGACGTGACCACCCGCTGGCCCGCAAGCGCAGGGTGGACTGGGCCGACCTGGCAGAGCATCAGCTGATCACCGTGCATCGCACCAGCGGCAATCGCACGCTGCTGGACGGCGCCCTGGCGCGCGAGAACCTCAAACTGAGCTGGCACTACGAAGTGACGCACCTGTCCACGTCGCTGGGCATGGTCGAGGCAGGTATCGGCGTATCGGTGCTGCCGAAGATGGCCACGCCCGATGGTGATCATCCGAGTCTGGTGACGCGTTCGATCGGCAACCCGGTGGTGTCGCGCACGATCGGCATCGTGCGCCGGCGGGGCGCCCTGCTCTCGCCCACTGCCGAGCGGTTCCTGCGGATGTTGATGAGCCAGTGGCGCGGCGATGCCTGAGCACGACGGCGGCCCTTGAACCCGCAGGAGACCCGCATGCCGCCGCTGGCTCAGCGATCACTCTCCAGCTCGATCACCCGGTCAGTCGGGCTCACGATGCCGCGCCGATGGGTGATGGCCACCACGGTTACATCGTTCGAAAGTGCGCGGATGTGGTCCATGATCTCGCGCTCGGTGGCTTCATCCAGCGCGGAGCTTGCCTCGTCCAGGAACAGGATCGCTGGCTCGCCATACAGTGCACGGGCTATCGCGATGCGCTGGCGCTCGCCGCCGGACAACTTCAGGCCACGCTCGCCCACCGTCGTTTCAAGGCCCTCGGGCAGCGCCTCGATCAGCGGCAGGATCGAGGCCTTGCGTGCGGCATGCCGCAGCCGATCATCGTCACGCGCGCGCCCCAGCAGGATGTTGTCGGCCAGGCTTTCGTTGAGCAGGATGACATCCTGCGGAACCACTGCGACGGCGGCATGCCACGCCGCACGGTCGATCCGGGACAGGTCAACACCATCGACCAGGATCCGGCCACGCTGGGGATCGATCGATTTCAGGGCAAGCTTGAACAGCGTCGACTTCCCTGCCCCGGTTGGCCCGATCAGGAAATTGATGCCGCCACGTCCGGCCTCGAAGGAGACATCGCTTACCCCGCGACCGTTGCCATAGCGGTAGCTGACCCGCTCGAACGCCAGCCCGCCGCTTTCACCCGCAAAGCGCTGGGCATCGGCTGCCTGTCGCTCCTCGGGCGCTGCCCAGAGGGTGGAAAGCGGGGCCAGCATGCTCCACGAGCGCGCGACGTCATCGATCGAACGGGCGATCATCTCGAACGGCATGTTGAGCTGGAGCAGCAGCAGGTTGAACAGGACGATGTCGCCGACGCTCAGGCCGCCGCTCTGGTAGCGCGGCAGCAACAGGTGGAAGGTAACGATGAACTCGACCGCCAGGCCGATGCCCAGCAGCGCAATGAAGCCGATCCGCTGCAGTACATAGGCGCGCCAGCTGTCGCGCACCTCCTGGGCCTTCTGCTCGAAGCGCTGCACCATCCAGGCGCTGCCGCCGAACTGGCGCAGCGTCTCCATGGCATTCATGGCATTGCCGACGAAGCGCGCGTTCTGCTGCCCGGCCTCGACCGCCGTTTCGCGATGGATGCGGGCACGCCGGGTAGCAATCGCGGAAACGGTGACAGCCACCGTGCCGTAGACCAGCACGATCAGCACCACCTGCAGGTTGATCAGCGCGCCCAGCGTGATCAGGGTCAGCACAATCTGCAGCGCACTGGGAATGAAGGCCACCAACCCCAGCTGCACCACGATCTTCAGCGCGCCACGGCCTTTCTCCCCTGCTACTTGCAGCTCGGCGGCGTTGTAGTCCAGGAAGAAGCTGTTGGTCTTCTTCAGCAGACGGGCGAAGTAGCGGGTACTGGTGATGAAGCCGAGGTTCTCGCCGCTGAGGAACGACAGGTACTGCACCGTGTTCTGCAGGGCGCTGGCCGCGCCCAGGATGATGGCGTAGAGCAGGAATCCCCCCGCCAGGGCGCTGGCCCCGTCGATGGGCAACCGGTCGATCAGGCGCGAGAAAAGGTACGGCGCAGCAACGCTGGCCAGGCTGGACAGCAGGACACTGCCGGCGATGAGCAGCAGCAGCCTGCGGTCAGCCTTCCAGTACGCGCCCAGGATCTCAGCGACGGGTGGCGGAACAGCAGTCTTCTTCATCGGCCTTGTTCCGGCGTGGATTCAACCCTTGAATGATATGCTATAACATATCTATTCAGGAGCGGCGTAGCCACGTCGCAGGCCACTTTCGGATGGGATCGATGGATCGGGGAATGACGAACGTATCCGCTGCCGCGCCACGCGCACTCATGGCCCTCAGCATTGCCGCTGCACTGCTGGCCAGCCTGCCCGCACTGGCCCAGAACTCCGGCAATGACCGCGGTTCGAAAGCGGCAGGCGCAGCGCCCCAGGCACCGACTGCGACCCTGGACCAGGTGCTGGTGGTCGGCAGCAACATCCGCGATGCCATTGGCGGCGGCGCATCCCCGATCATCGTGATCGACAAGGAGGCCATCGACCGCACCGGCGTGGCTACCGTGCAGCAGCTGTTCGAGAAACTGCCGCAGAACTTCGGCGGTGGCGCCAATGGTGCCAACGTCGCCAACCTTGGCGTCGACCGCGATACCGGCAACAACTTCGGCCAGGGCACCGCCATCAACCTGCGCGGCCTGGGAACCGGCACCACGTTGACCCTGATCAACGGCCATCGCGTGACCTCGTCGAACCGCTACCAGTACGTGGATGTCTCGCTGATACCGTTGAGCGCGGTGGAACGCGTTGAGATCCTCACCGATGGTGCCTCGGCCATCTATGGCACCGATGCGGTCGGCGGTGTGGTCAACATCGTCCTGCGCCGCGACTTCACCGGGTATGAAACTGCTGTGCGCTATGGCGCCGTCACCGCCGGCGGCATGGAAGAGTACCAGGCATCGCAGTCGGCAGGCTGGTCATGGGATGGCGGCCATGTGCTGGCCAGCTACGAGTTCCTGAAGCAGAGCAACCTGCCGGCAGTCGACAAGGATTTCTCGAAGAACGTGCGGGTCAAGCCGTACGACCTCTACCCGGGATCCAAGCGCCACAGCCTGTATGTGGACGGTGTGCAGCAGCTCAGCGATGTGCTGACCCTGAACATGACCGGCTCGTTCGCCAAGCGCGAGATGGATGCCACCATTTCCGGCACCGCCGACGAAACCCGGTTGTTCCCGCACACGCGGCAGTTCGACCTGTTCGCCGGACTCACGCTGGATCTTCCGCGCGGGTGGCAGGCGCGCCTGGATTCGGGGTTCGGCAGGAGCGATGTGTCCTACCAGCGCACGACCATCACCGGCAGCTCGGCCAGTACCGCACCGCCCACCAATACCAACTCCGAATCGCGCTACCTGGACCTGGTCGCCGACGGCGAGCTGTTCACCCTGCCCGCCGGTGGGGTCCGCGCGGCATTCGGCGCGGGTTACCGCCGCGACGGCTATGAACTGATCGATCACCGCGGCCTGGAAAAGCCACTCGACCTGCAGCGCACCGTGAGGTCCGCCTTTGCCGAGCTCAACGTTCCGCTGCTGAAGGATCTGCCGGGCGTGCGCAGCCTGTCCCTGACCGCGGCAGCGCGCTACGACGACTACAGCGATTTCGGTTCCACGCTGAATCCCAAGTTCGGCCTGCTGTGGGAGGCGACCCAGGGGCTTTCGTTCCGCACCAGCTATGGCCGTTCCTACCGGGCGCCGGTGTACCAGGACATGCAGCTGAACAACACCGTGGTGGTGGCGAATGTGCCCAACCCAGGCGCGCCCGGTGGCAATACGATCCTGATGATGCTGTCCAACGGCAATCCGGATCTGGGGCCTGAGCGTGCCAAGACCTGGACCGGCGGCTTCTCGTTCGCGCCGCCGTCCGTGCCCGGCCTCAAGATCGACGCGAACTACTACCACATTGAATACGCTGACCGCATCGGCAGTGGTTTCGGCGGCAGCTTCCCGTCGCTGTTCCAGCAGTCAACCGCACCTTATGCAGACATCCTGACCACCAATCCCACGCAACAGCAGATCCAGCAGGCACGCCAGCTGGGCGTGTCTGGCCTGGGCCTGTTCGTCTCGCGCGTGGGGCCGTACGCGTTGCCGCCCGGCATGGACGAAACCAACAGCCAGGTGATCCTCGACAACCGCTTCCGCAACAACGCCTTTACCCAGCAGCGTGGTGTCGACTTCAGCGGATCCTATGGGTTCGACGCCGGCCAGATCCACATCGCGACGAGCCTGGCCGGGCAGTACATCATCGAATCAAAGCGTCGTGTGACCAGTACGTCACCCGAGGTGGATGCGGTGAATTCGGTGTACTACCCGGTGGACCTGAAGATGCGTGGCGGTGTCGCGCTGAGCCGGCAGCAGGCCGCGGCGGGGATCTTCGTGAACTACGTGGACAGTTACCGCGACCTCGCCAATGTCGCCCGGCCCCACGTCAGCTCCTGGACGACGGTCGATCTGAACCTCGCCTACCACTTCGGTGCATCGGCGGACCCGCAGCGTGGCACCTCGCTTGCGTTCAACGTGCAGAACCTGTTCGACCGGGATCCGCCGTTCGTCGTCAACAGCATCAATACCGGCTACGACCCCACCAATGCGACAGCGCTGGGCCGCTTCCTGTCCATGTCGCTGACCCACCGCTGGTAGGCCCCGCATGCGCGCCGACTCCCCTGCCCAGTCGCGGTTCGTAGTCGCCATCCAGCAGGCGTTCGCTGTCGCGGCAACCCAGCTCACGCTGATGTGGCGAGAGCGGCGCGTGCTGTGGCTCGCCCTCGCCCTCTTGTTCATTGCAGGTGCGTCGGTGCTCAGCGGTGCTGCACGCCTTACCCTGCAGGCGCAGGAGCGCCAGGCAATGAGCGAGGAAGAGGCGCGGCTCTGGGACAGCCAGGGCACGATCGACCCGCATAGCGCAGCACATGTGGGGCGTGCCATTGCTGCCCCGGTGCGGCCCCTGGCTGCACTGGACCCGGGGCTGACGGATTACCTGGGAACCTCGGTGTTCATCGAGGGCCACGCACAGAGCCCGGCCAGGCACCGCGCCGTGGATGGCGGCACCGCACTCAGCCGCTTCGAGGGTTTCTCTGCGGCGTGGGCGCTGCAGGTCGTGGCGCCGCTGCTGATCATCCTGGCCGGGTTCGCCACACTGTCCGGCGATGTGGCCCGCGAGACGCTGCGCCAGGAACTCGGTACCGGCGCCTCGGCCGGCGTGCTGATCTCTGGACGCTTGATTGCCCTGGCGGCCGCCTCGCTGCTGCTGGTGATGGCCATGCTGCTGATCAGTCTTCCGGGGCTGTCCATCCAGTACGGCGGCGCCACGGATCTTGCCGCCCTGCTCGCACTGGCTACCGCCTACCTGCTCTATCTGCTGGTGTTCTGTGCACTAACCGTGGGGGTGTCCGCACTTGCCGGCTCGGCACGAACGTCACTGGTCGTGCTGCTGGGCTTCTGGGTGGTGTCCACGCTGCTGCTGCCGAGGGTGGCGCCTGCGGTCGCCGAATCCCTGTACCCGACCCCTTCGGCACCGACGTTCAGGACCGGCGTGACCGAGGAAGCGGAGAACGGCGCGGATGGCCATGACCCGGCCGACAAACGCCTTGATGCCCTGCGCGCAGCGTTGATGGCACGCTACCGGGTCGACAGCGTTGACGACCTGCCGCTGAACTTCCGCGGCGTGGCGCTTGAGTTTGCCGAGGCCAACTCGACGCGCGTCTACAATCGCCATTTCGAACGCCTGCATGCCACCTACCAGCAGCAGGACGCCATCCAGCGCCTGTTTGGCCTTGCCTCGCCGACACTGGCGCTGCAGTCCTGGTCGCGCGCCATCGCCGGCACGGATTTCCCGGCGCATCTGGTATTCCTGCGCGGCGTGGAGGACTACCGCTATCGGTTGATCCAGGCACTCAACCAGGAAGTAAAGCTGCACAAGGCACCACAGGGCGGGAAGCACGTGGCCGACATCGCCGGCATCACCCGGTCGGTGCAGTACCGGCCACCACAGCAGATCCTGGCTGGCATCGCTGCCGCGCAAGGCGTGAATCTCGCCATTCTGCTGGCCTGGCTGCTGCTGGGTTGCGCGGTGGTCGCCCTCTCGGCGCGGCGGCTGGGGAGATCGCCATGAGCGTTGCGTCGATTGCACGCTACGAGATCCGCCGATTGCTGCGTGATCTAGCGCTGCCGGTGCTGCTTGTCCTGCTGCTCGGGCTGGGTGCCTACGCCGCGTGGAACGGCCGCGCATGGGTGGACCAGCGTGAGGCGGCCATCGCCCTGATCAAGCAGGAAGAGCAACAGACGAAGGAGCGCAGCCGGGCATTCGTCGGCAAGGCGCCCTCGGTGCTGCCCCGCGCCCAGCCGGTGCTTCCGCCCGGCGCCATGGCAGCGCTGTCGATCGGCCAGGCAGACGCCTATCCGTACACCGCCGATGTGGTCGCGCTGGGCGATCCGACCCAGCTGCTCAAGCACGTCTGGGCCGACATCGGCAATCCGGCAGCACGGGCTGCGGGACGGTTCGACCTGGCGTTCGTGATCGTCTTCCTGCTGCCGCTGGTCATTCTCGTCGTCACCCATGATCTGTGGTCCCGCGAGCGCGAGCGTGGCATCGCTGCGCTGGTGCTGTCGCAGCCGGTGTCAGCAACACGGCTTCTGGTGGTCAAGTTGCTGGCCCGTGGCCTGGCGGTGCTGCTGCCCGCACTGGCCATCATCCTCGCGGTGGCGATCGGGGCCGGCGCGCACAGTCCTGCGGGCCTGGCCGTGCTGGCGCTGACCGTCCTCCTCTACGGCGCGTTCTGGCTGGCCCTTGCACTGCTGATCGGTTGCCTTGCCCGGCGCACCACCGAGGCGGCCATCGCCGCTGGCGCGCTATGGCTGCTGATCGTGGTCATGGCACCGTCGCTGACCCTGGCCACGGTGAACCTGATCGCGCCGCCGCCGTCACAGATGCAGTTCGCCACCGAAGTGAAAGCGATGCAGTCCGATATCGCCAAGCGCCAGCAGCGTGAGCATGCGAACTCGGTGCCACTGGCTTCTTCGTCATCGCTCATCCCCGATACAGTGCGCCAGGCGTATGCCGACCGCGTTGCGGCTGACCGGGAACTGGCCCACCTGATTGCTTCGCATGCTCAGGCCGAGGCCGCACACCGCCAGCTTCTGGACCGGCTGCGGCTGCTGCTGCCGGCCGTGGCAACGCAGGACGCACTTGACCGAATCGCAGGCTCGGATGCCGACCGCGCGCTCGACTTCCAGCATCAGGTCCACACCTTCTGGCAGGCACGAAGGCTGTTGCACAAGGCCTATCTGGACCGTGACGCGCCGCAGGCCCTTGAAGAGTACGACGCACTGCCCCGCTTCCAGTACCGCGAGCCCGTGGGCGTCGTCCGGTCCGGTGTCATGGCCGATCTTGCTGCCTTGATCATCGCCACCCTGCTTGTCCTGCTTGCGGCCGGAGCACTGCGCAGCCGGCTGGCAACGCCCTGAGGAGACGTCCACATGCTGTCTGCAAAAAGCCTGGTCATGGAACACGGTGCACATCGGGCGCTGGATGATGTCAGCTTCGAGGTGCGGCCCGGCGAGATCTTCTGCCTGCTGGGCGCCAACGGCGCCGGCAAGTCGACGACCATCAAGCTGTTCCTTGGCTTTCTGAAACCCACCTCCGGTGCGGCCGAAGTGGACGGTCTCAGTGCGCAGCAGCGGCCGCAGGAGGTACGCCGACGGCTGCTGTACATCCCCGAGACCGTGGCGCTGTACGACGAGCTGACCGGCTACGAGAATCTGGACTATTTCGCCCGCCTGGCCGGTGTCGAGGAACGCTCGCCTGCGCGACTGAAGGACGCACTCAGGTCCGCCGGCCTGGCGACCGACGCATTCGGGCGACGCGTGGGTCTCTATTCCAAGGGCATGCGGCAGAAGGTCGGCATCGCACTGGCCATCGTCAAGGAAGCCAGGGCACTGCTTCTCGATGAACCCACCTCGGGCCTGGATCCTGCGGCGTCAGCCGAGTTCCATGAGCTGATCGTGCGGCAGCGCGATAGCGGCACGGCGATCCTGATGGCCACCCACGATCTGTTCCGCGCCCGTGAAGTCGCGACCACGATTGGCCTGATGCAGGCCGGGCGCCTGCGCAGGACGCTGGATGCCAGCGCGATCACCGCGAACGATCTTGAGAATCTCTATCTGGAAGAGATGAGCCGGAGCGCCTAGGCGGCTCCGGCAACCGGCTCGCCTGCGTGGCCGGACCAGCGCCGCAGCCACGCCTCGATGTTGATCTGAGGGCCGAAGATGCCCAGCACCTGCGACGAGTGATCCGGACTGACCTGCTGGATACCCGTATCGGCCAGCGCGCTGTCGAGATAGCCGCGCTTGGCCAGCATGCCGTCAACCAGCAGATTCCTGATGAACCGCTGGTGCCCCTGGGTGACCGCCACGGAGTGATCATCCAGATAGGATTTTACCTTCCGCGACAGCAGCGCATCCGGCAACAGTCCCTTCATTGCACGCCGCGCGATGGTGCGGTCTTCTGCGTCCGCGATGAGCAGGTGCAGCGGGATGCGCGCGAACAGTTCAACAAGCGGCTGAGCACTGATCGGCGATACACCATGCCAGTGGCCGGCGCCTTCGAACGGATCAAGGACGCTGGTCGGGAATACCATCCGGCCGATATGGGCCAGCTTGTAGGGTGATACGAGATGGCCCTGCGCCTGCGCATGCCGCAACCAGGCCGGCTGCATGCCATCCTGTTCGGCGCGGTCCACCCGCACCCATGGGCAGGGCTTGCCCCAACGGCCATTGATGCTGCCCGGCCGCTTCAGCAGGCCATGCACGGCCGCGTCCTTCAGTACACCGTACAGAGAATCGCCGGACTGCGCGGTTTCGAACGCCACGCGAAAGAACGTCCGGTCGATGCCACGTCGCCAGGCGTAGTCGATCGCAGCGGCGTTGCCCTTGAAGCGCAGGAACACCGCGTCGCCGCCGACGCCGGTGAACTGCACGGTGTTGCCGTCGAAGTCCACGTCACGGCGATGGAGCAGATAGCCGGAGCAATGCGCCGGCCGGGCCGTGCGCGGGAAGGCCATGATCTCTTCCAACGCGCAGTGTGGCTGCCGCCGGTACTCGATGAATTCGCAGTTCTTGCCCGACGATTCACGGACCCCTGCCACGGCCATGCGTGCGAACAGCCGTTCATCGGCACCGATGCCGTCATCGTAATGATGGATGCAGGTCACCTCGGGCGCCGAGGGCGCGTGCAGCAGGCCGGCCAGGATGATCGAGGAGTCCAGTCCGCCCGACAGCTGCAGCTGGATGCGCCGGTGCTGGCTGGCCAGCGCGCCGATACAGCCCAGCAGCGTCGAACGGGCCAGTTGCACGGCCTCCTCAATGTCCTCGATCGGTTCATCGCGGGCCATCCGCACCACGTCCCACTGGCACTGCCGGCCCACCGGTTCGCCGTTCCGGATCGAAATCGCCTCACCGGCTTCGACGGCAGTGACTTCCTCAAAGCCGGTCTGCAGGCCATCACGAAACGGATACAGCAGCGAATAGGACAGGAACGACCAGTCGACGTTGAAATCGCGCAAGCCCAGCAACAGGCAGTCTTCCATGTTGGAGAAGACCACCGTCAGCTGGCCCACTGTGGTCATGTAGCATGGGATCTCCGCAGTGGGATCGCGCAGCACGAACCAGCTCGCTGTCTCTGGCTGGTAGCCGAACGCCACGTATCGCCCCCAATACTGCTGGACGATGCTCCGGCCAAGGCTGCTGCAGGCAGTGTCGGCCGAGCCCGCATCGAGGCGCACGCGGCCGGGCACGGTGCCTTCGCTGAAATCCTTGTGGAACAACGCACCGAGTACCACCAGCGCATCCGATCGACTGGATTCGAAATAGCCGGGGTTGTCACTCTGCGCATAGATCGCAGCACCGCTATCGTTCAACACACAACCAATGCCAGGCAGTGCGGCCTCGATGCGTTGCACGGCCTGTTGCGCCTGGGCCGTTGCGGCGTCAGAGAAGGTGTTCCAGAACACGGCGATGTATCGGTACATGCGTCAGGTTTGGTTACAGCACAAGGATGGGAACCATCCGGCGCAGGTTGAAGGGAATGTCGGTCAGCACCTGATCGCCATGCTGCAGCCAGCAATGCGCGGCGAACGGCTGGGTTCTGACCGCGAACACCCAGCGCGGAACGATGCCGTACTTCGACAGGAACTCGCGCATCGCCAGGCAGTAGAGAAAGCACTCATCGGTCTTCCTGAAGGCCAAGGGTCGAAGCCAGTCGAACACCCGAACCCGCGACGCCAGTTCTTCGATGCTCACGTGCGTGCGGTGGTCGTGATCCGTTCGACGGCACGCGGCAGACACCGTGGCACTGAAAGGAAGGAATGTTCTGCTGCAGGCGGCATAGGCACACGAGACAATGAAACGACGCAGGTCCCGCGCCATGATCGGTGGACGGCCACGAGGCGCGCCCTCGCGCACCCAATGCCGTGGCAGCGTAATGGCAGGGCTGGCGGCGGATTTGCCCTGCAGCGGGTCTGCTGTGATCAAACGGCGGTCGATCAGGGCCTGCAGAAGCGTGGGAATGCTTGCGCCATCGGACCGCAGCGGCCAATCGAGAATGAGGTTGCCAAGGCCTGCGGCGCCGCGTCTTTCAAGGGAAAGATACCTGCCCGTGGCCTGATCCAGGATCACCATGGCATCGCCGGTGACGCAGACGTGGGCGTGCTTTGACAGGAAGTAAGGGGCGGCAGCCTGCTCCATCATGCGCTCCTGCGTCGGAACCGGAGAAGCGGTGCATGCAGGGCATGCACCGCAGATGCGACGTTGTGCGGCAGATCAGGGCGACGTGGTCGGGAACACGCCATCCCACAACGTGCCGTGGTTGTGCGCCTTGGTTTCCGAAACCACCGAGCCCAGCTCGATCAGTTCACCACCCACGCCCTGTTCTTCAGGGTTCTGCTGTCCTGCCACTACACCCAGCTCAATCAGCTCGTTCATGAACATCTCCTCTAGTCAGTGGATGTATCCACGCGTTGCATTGGATCGCGTTGCATTGGATACGGAGCAGCCAAGCCGCCATCGCCGCATATTGCACAGCGATTGCCGCCAAGGCACTCAAATGTTACGATATAACATATTATTTTGGCGTGATGAACGACGCCACCTGCCCGTTGTCGATACGACCCATGAGAGGCAAGAGGGATGAACACCGAGATCAGTGACGACAGCCTGGATCCCACGCTTCTGTTGAAGGGAGTGTTTCCTCTGCCGAAGTTCATCCGCTTCGCCAGGGAGCGCTGCCCACCGGCAAGCTTCGACGAGGCCGCGCTCGTGGAGGATTGGCGGACGGCCCGCGCCGAGGTGCTGCGGCTGCAGCGGGAGGAAGGCGATGCGGCAGACGCGATCGGTATCCATGCGCTGCCGGAAGAAATGCTGCCGCTGGCTGAGCAGGCGCTGCGACAACCCTCGATGCACCGGATGACGAGTGTCCTGCCGCGCCGTTGGCAGATGGTCGAGATCGATCGACTGGTGATCTTCCAGGAATGCATCAATCTTCGCCACATCGACCAGTTGGCGGCTGCAGTGACTGCCTCACCCACCGCGCAGGAGATCATGCAGCTTGTCGCTCGCAGCGGCAGCCATGCACATCCGGAAGTGCGGTTCACCCAGTCCGATGGCAGCTACACCTTCGCGTCCACCTCGAACGACCTGCGCTTCCTCGACGTGGCGACCCTCGATCCGGCTGGCATCGCCAACTATGAACCATTCGGCGCAGCCAGCCACGCCGTCGTCATCTATCTGGGTTTCAGCGACAACCTGATCAGTGCGACGCGCTTTGGCAGCCGTATCATCCTGACCAACGGTTCCCATCGCTTGTACCTGCTGCGCAAGCTCGGCTTCCGGCATGCACCCTGCCTCGTGACCGATGCCACCGACAGCGATCTCAGCGAGGTTCTGCTGCCGGCAGCGGTCAAGCAGGATCGCGCGTTCTATCTGTCTTCGCCGCGGCCGCCGCTGTTCAAGGATTATGTCGACCCGCGCCTGACCTGCGTGGTACCGGTTACCCGCAAGCACTACGCCCTGCGGGCCAAGCTCGATCTGCAGAGGATCACGGTTCCGGCGTTGTAGCTCGCGCCCACGTGGTGATTGCCTGGCCCGGCTGAAGATATGGCCGGATTGGTGAATCACCTGGCGGAACTGTCGAATGACGCCCTTCGGCTTGCCGCCTACGCTACCGATCCTCGAACAGAGAGGATGCCAACGTGAGCGAGAAAGCACTGGCTGCCGAAGCAGGAAGGACGGATCCACCCATCATCCATGTCCTGATGGGGCTGATCTGTGTCTGGCACAGGCGCGAACCGGGATCGGCACGCGATGACGAGTAAGCGCCACCGTGCTGCCCGGCGTGGCTTTGGGGCGTAGGTACCGGCGTGGAGATTTCGATTGCGGGGCTGAGCGAGGTTGGGCCCGACTACCCGGACCGTGTCGATCTTCCGGTGATGGTGCTTGGGCTGGACCCCATTCCAGATGCCTGGCAGATGCCCTTCCATGCGCATCGGAAGGCGCAGCTGCTGGTCACCACGCGTGGCTTGATCATGCTGGAGACCGCGGCTGGCCTGTGGGTGGTTCCGCCACAGGGCGCGATCTGGATCCCCGGTGGGTTGTCCCATCGCGCCAGCAGCAGTGGACGGCCGCACGGCTTCGTGGTGTTCGTGGAACCCGGGGCGGCTCCGGAACTGCCAACGCAATGCGCTGCGATGGCGATCACTCCGTTCATGCAGGCCCTGCTGGAGCGCGCGTCCAACCTTCCCCAGCAGTATGCGTCCGGCAGCGCGCAGGACCGCCTGATGGGCGTGTTCCTGGATGAGCTGATTGCTGCGCCGCCGGAGTGGCTCCATCTACCCATGCCATCCGATGCAAGGTTGCGCCGGCTGGCCAATGCGATGCTGGACACGCCAGCCGAACGAGCAACGCTTGGGGTCTGGGCGAGCCGGATCGGCATGAGCGAGCGCAACATGTCGCGCCTGTTCTCCGGCGAAACCGGCCTGAGCGTGAGACGATGGCGCAGGCAGCTGCATGTGGTGGTCGCGCTGCCGCTGCTGGCCAAGGGCCGGACGGTGCAGGCCATCGCCGATGACCTGGGCTACGACAGTGCCGGGGCGTTCGTGACCATGTTCCGCAAAACCGTGGGCGCGCCCCCCAAACGCTTCCTGGCGGAACGAGGCACTCGGCAGCAGGCATCGGACGCCGACGATCAGCGGCCACAGGAGCCACGCTGACGGATGCGGGAGCGCATGGCTCCCGCACCGGCGAGGACTGCCCTTCCCTTCAGCGCTGGTAGTCCTTCAGGAACAACCACGTGATCAGCGTGGCATCCGGTCCCATCGGGTCGGTGAACGGCAGGCCGGACTGGCTGCCGCTCCAGGCATGCCCCATGCCCTCCACCACGTAGTGCTGCACCAGCGTCCTGCCACCATAGGCATAGGTATCCACGGTGTAAGCGCGCCCACCCGGCACCTGCCCCTGGTAGGTGCTGGTCGGCAGGTACTTCACCGAATCGTTGTCCAGGCCATCGTCGGCCAGGTCATTGGTCTGCAGGAACTGGCGCACGGCCTGCTGCCCGTTCACCGGATTGACAGTGAGATCGGCGCTGCCATGGAACACCAGCACCGGGATCGGACGCGGCGATGGCGAGCCCGAACACTGCCAGGCCAGCCGCCCATTGCTGTCCGGCGAGTAGATGCTGCCGGCCAGCAACGCGTAGGCACTACCGGAAATCGTGGTCGCGCCCTTGAACATGCCGCCGGAATGGATGGCACCGGCGGCGAACACATCCGAGTAGCAGGCCAGCATGATCGAGGTCATCGCACCGCCCGCGGAAATGCCGGTGACGTAGACCCGATGTGGATCGATGCTGTAACCGGACTTCACCTTGTCCACAATGTCAGCCAGGATCGAGGCCTCACCGCTGTCGCGCGCCTGGTTGATCGGCAATTGCCAGTTCCAGCAGCGTGCCGGGTTGGAGGTGACGTTCTGCCGGGGGTAGACCACGATGAACCCCTCACTGTCGGCAACGTCATTGAAGCCGGACGCCTCGCCCATCAGGTTCGGCCCGGTCACGCAGCCATGCAGCACCAGCAGCAGCGGCAGTGGCCGGGTTTCGTCGTAGCCGGCCGGCACCCACACCTGGTACTCGCGGGCGCCGAACAGATTGCCGTACAGGCCGATGTCCCAATGCCCGGCGGGGCCTGCGGCGTAGGCACTGCCCGCCGTTGCCAGCCAGCTGCACAGCAGCAGTGCGAGTGCCTTGATTGAATCGATTCCGGATTTCATGGCCAGATCCTCATGCGTGGTTCGTGGATGAAGGAGTACCGGTAGCGCTTGCAGGTGGGGGCGCGCCCAGTATCCGCATCCCGGTGCCGCTGCCGACTGGACCTAGGTCCACTCGCCGGCGCCCGGTGACACCGCTAGCCTTGGCTGCAGGGGTGGCAGAGGGCCATCCGCAATGGACATGCCCTGGGGGAGGAACGGATGAATCGGAATGGTCTGAGTCTGATGATCGGTGCGCTGCTGGCCACCGGGCCGGTACTGGCACAGGAGGCGCCACAGCCGGCGCCAGCGACAGGCAGGACGGCTTCACCCACCAATCTGGACAGCATCAAGGTCACCGCACGCAAGCGCGAGGAAACCCTGCAGGAAGTACCGGTGGCGGTCACCGCGTTTACCTCCGAAGCGCTGGACAGGATGAACGTCCAGGATCTCAGCGACCTCGATGCACAGGTGCCCAACCTGACCATCTACGCCGCACGCGGCGCCAGCAGCACGGTTACCGCCTACATCCGTGGCGTCGGCCAGTCCGATCCCACCTGGGGCGCGGATCCGGGCGTCGGCATCTATCTGGACGATGTCTACATCGCACGTCCGCAGGGCGCGCTGCTGGATGTGTTCGACGTCTCGCGCATCGAGGTGCTGCGCGGCCCGCAGGGCACGCTGTACGGCAAGAACACCATCGGCGGTGCGATCAAGTACATCTCGCGCGGTCTGCCGACCCAGACCGAAGGGTTCGCCCAGATCACCGTGGGAAACTACAGCCAGCTCGATGCCAAGGCGGCCATCGGTGGTCCGATCGGCGGTGCCGACAGCGGCCTGCGTGCCCGCGTGGCAGTTGCCAGCATGAACAACGATGGCTTCGGCGAGAACACCTTCAATGGCCAGCCGGTCAGCGACAAGCAGATCAATGCGGCGCGCCTGAACCTGGGCGCGTATGCGGGCGATGATTTCGACGTGCAGTTCGCGCTGGACTGGATCGATGACCAGTCCGGCATGCGCGGTTCGAAGATGCTGGCGCCCAACCCGTTCCTGC
Organism: Stenotrophomonas sp. 22DLJC03; assembly: GCF_056861405.1. Taxonomy (NCBI): domain Bacteria; kingdom Pseudomonadati; phylum Pseudomonadota; class Gammaproteobacteria; order Lysobacterales; family Lysobacteraceae; genus Stenotrophomonas; species Stenotrophomonas sp. 22DLJC03. Next base: position 968,064 of record NZ_JBSPUG010000002.1, on the reverse strand, counting down.
GCGCCTACCCGCCGATGGACAGCCGCTACGATATCCGCTCGGGCATGCGCAACCTCAACAGTGTGGAAACCAAGGGTGCCTCGGCCACGGTCAACTGGCGTCCCAACGAAGACATCGCCGTGAAGTACGTGGTGGCCAAGCGCGAATCGGACAGCGAGGCCAACATCGACTTCGACACCACCCCGGTCAAGCTGGCCGACGTCGGCGGCACCTACAGCGACAACCAGGTCAGCAACGAGGTGCAGCTGAACTACGATGCCGGCGGCCGCGTGCGCGGTGTGGTCGGCCTGTACCAGTTCAGCGGCGAAGCCGGTGGGCAGATCCAGAACAACTACTTCAGCGCGCAGTTCGCCGACAACCAGGGCAAGGTGCTGACCGACAGCATCGCGCTGTATGCGGACTGGACCTTCGACCTGACCAGCAAGCTGAAACTGGATGTGGGCGCTCGCTACACCGACGAGGACAAGCGCGCGATCGTGCTGAACCGCCTCTACGCCGACCCCGGCTTCAGCCGGCCGGTGGCGGTGACCGCGGACTTCGACAAGAAGACCAACTTCAAGAACGCCTCCCCCAAGGTCTCGCTGGACTACCAGATCACCCCGGACATCATGGTCTACGGTCTGGCCACGCGTGGCTTCAAGTCCGGCGGCTACAACATCCGTGCCAACGCCGTGGCGGTGCCGCGCTCAGCTGAGCCCTTCGACGACGAGACCGTGGACAGCTACGAGGTTGGCAGCAAGATGGCCTTCCTTGACCAGCGCCTGTTCCTGAATCTTTCGGCCTTCTACAACAAGTACAAGGACATCCAGCTGTCGGTGTTCACCGGCCTGGATACCAATGGTGATGGCATCGACGATTCCTTCTTCGGCGATTTCACCAATGCCGGCGCGGGTACCGTCAAGGGCCTGGAGGTCGAGTACCAGTACCTGCCCAGCCAGCACTGGCTGATCTCCGGCAACCTCGCCTGGCTGGACACCAAGTACGACGAGTACATGGACCGTGGCATGAATGTGGCCAAGCAGATGAAGTTCACCAATGCGCCGGAGTTCTCGGGCGCGTTCAACGTGGAGTACCGCACCGAGCTGGCCAAGGGCAGCAACCTGTCGGCACGGGTGAGCTACAGCTACCAGAGCGAAGTCTGGCCGACCACCGACCTGAGCCCGGTGATCCGCCAGCAGGGCTACGGGCTGGTCAATGCCGGCGTGATCTGGCGGCTGGATGATGCGTGGACCTTCTCGCTGCAGGGCACCAACCTGGCCGACAAGGAATACCGCACCACTGGCTACAACATTCCATCAGTGGGCACGCTGATTGGTTTCTACGGTCCACCACGCCAATATAGTCTCAGCGTCCGTTACGATTTCTAGAGCATCCGTTACGATTTCCAGGAAGCCCCTGCATGATGCAGTCTTACGTAGATCTGTATTGGAACAGCGACGATGGCCTGCGCCTGCACGCGCGTGACCATGCACCCGATGCAGGGCAGGCGCCCCGCGGCACGGTGGTGTGCATTCCCGGCCTGACACGCAATGGCGCCGACTTCGACGTGCTTGCCGGTTCGCTTGCCGCCGTGGGCTGGCGGGTGATCGCAGTCGATCTCCGCGGTCGCGCCGGTTCGGAGCGTGCGCATGATCCGTCCAGCTACAACCCGCGCACCTATGCCGACGACATGGTCGCGCTGCTGCGCGCGCAGAACATCGACAAGGCAGTGTTCATCGGCACCTCACTGGGCGTGCTGGTCACCATCACCCTCGCCTCGCGCGCGCCCGAGCGGATCGCTGGTGCAGTGCTCAACGATGCCGGCCCCAAGGTGCCGCGCGAGGCGCTGGCACGGATTGGCAAATACGCCGGCAAGCCGGTGCCGCCGATGGATCTGGAGCAGGCCACGGCGTACGTAGCGTCGATCGGCAAGGCCGCCTTCCCGCGTTTCAGCAGTGATGACTGGCGGGCAATGGCGGTGCGCACCTTCCGCCCACGCAGCGATGGCCTGCTGGAGCTGGACTATGACCCGGCGGTGATCCGTACCACGCGGCCGTGGCTGCTGTGGTTGCTGCGGCCGGTGCTGTGGCGTGCGGTTCGCGGGCTGACCGCACGGGTGCCGGTACTGGTAGTCCGGGGTGCGCTGTCGGACATCCTGCCGGCCGATGTCGCGCGGCAGATGGCCGCGACCTCGGAAAGCGCCCGCCTGGTCGAAGTGCCGGATGTCGGTCATGCGCCGATGCTGTCCGAACCCGAGGCGCGAGACGCGATCCTGGCGCTGCTGGAGCGTCTGCGGTGAGTGCCGGCGCTCCGATCGACGCGCTACCCACTGCCTTGCATGCGCTGCGGCAATGGGCAGCCAGCGAGCGCCTGGGCGCCTGCACACCCATCACGCAATGGCGCATCGACACTTTCGCCGACGCCACCGGTGACCACAACTGGATCCACGTCGATCCGCTGCGGGCACGGGCCGAGCTGCCCGGCGGGCAGACCATCGCGCATGGCTTCCTGCTGCTTTCGCTCACCGTGGAAGACGATGTTGCAGCCCTGGCCGGCTTTTCCGGCATCGCCCACGTGCTCAACTACGGCTTGAACAAGGTCCGCTTCCTGGCGCCAGTGCCCAGCGGCTCCGAGGTGCGGGTGCGCTCGCAGCTGGTGGCACTGGAGGCGCGGCAACCCGGGCAATGGCTGCTTACCCAGCGCAAGGCTGTCGAACGCGTTGCCGATGGCGAGCTGGCACTGGTCGCTGAGCATCTGTCACTGATCGTGCTCACCCCCTAGCACCACCCTGCCCGGTCCTCTGCCTACACTGGAGCGATGTTGACGCCCTCCGTCGTTCTGTTCGCCTGTATTGCGTGGACCGTACTGCTGTTTGGCGTGGCCCTCTGGGGCGAGCGCCGGGGGCATCGGCTTTCGAAGGCGTGGCCGCTCATCTATGCGCTGTCGCTGGCAGTGCACTGCACCGCGTGGACCTATTACGGCGCGGCGTCGCAGGGCCTGCAATGGGGCTTCCCGATTCCACCGACCCTGGCGGGCATGGCGCTGATATTTGCCTTCGGCCTGCCGTTCCTGCTCCGCCTGGGGCGGCTGGCCAAACAGCACAACAGTGCCACCATCGCCGACCTGGTGGTCGCGCGGCTGCGTGCGGATCGGGGACTCGGGTTCACCATCACCCTGGTCGCGCTGTTCGGCATCATTCCCTACATCGCCCTGCAGCTGAAGGCTGTCAGCCAGGGCCTGGGCGCCCTGCTCGGTGATCGCTTCGCGCCTGCCGGCGCGCAGCTGGACATGTCGTTCTGGTTCGCGTTGACGATGGCCGCGTTCACGCTGCTGTTCGGCGCACGCAAGGCTTCGGCCACCGAGCCCAATCGCGGCATCGTGGTCGCGCTGGGGCTGGAGTCGCTATTGAAGCTGGTGGCGCTGCTGGCCATCGGCCTCTACGCGGCGCTGTCGGTGCGCCAGGCGGGCACGCCGCTGCTGGAAAAGATGGCACAACTTCCACCACCGGCCATCATGCCGGACTACCTCACCATGGTCGCGCTGGGAGCAATCTCCGCGTTCACCCTGCCCCACCAGTTTCATGTCGGCGTGGTCGAGCTGCGCCAGACCTCGGACCTGAAGACGGCGCGCTGGCTGTTCCCGGTCTACCTGCTGCTGATCGGGCTGCCGTCGGTGCCGATGGCGCTGGCCGGTGCCGCGCAGCTGCCCGCATCGGTGTCGCCCGACCTGTACGTGCTGGCGCTGCCGCAGGCCGGTGGCCACCACCTGCTGGCCTTGCTGGCTTACCTGGGCAGCCTGAGCGCCGCCACCGGCATGATGATCCTGTCCGGGCTGACCCTGTCGATCATGCTCGGCAACCATGGTTTCGGTTCGAGGCTGCTGGAAGGCATTGCCGGTGGCGCGGCGGCAGCTGACCTGCGTCCGCGCGTGCTCGCCTTCCGCCGTGCCGGCATCCTGGCCGTGTTCCTGATGTCGTGGCTGTACAGCCGCGCGATGAGCGACACCGAGGCACTCAGCGATTTCGGCCTGATGTCATTCACTGCCCTCTCGCAGCTGGCACCGGCGGTGCTGCTTGCGGTGTATCGCCCACGCACGCCCTCCCCGGCCATCATTGCCGGCATCGTGCTGGGTTCGCTGGCCTGGTTGTGGCTGGTGCTGTTGCCGATGGTGATCCCCGCCGCGCCGGCGTCGACCGCCCCCGACGGACTGCATTGGTTGGCCGTGGTCTCGCTGCGCCCGCAGCCGGGCCATATCGCCATCAGCATGGGCGCCAGCCTGGCGGTGAACCTGCTGACGGTTGCGCTGGTGTCGCGCGCGGTGCGCCCTTCGTTGCCGCGACGACGGGATGCGGTGGCGGCCGCCTCGCTGCGCAAGACGGCCGGGCGCTTCCTCGGCCAGGAACGTGCCCGGCAACTGATGGACGGGCATGCCGGGCAATTGCTGGATGACGACCGGGTCATCACCATCGAACGCGAACTGACCGCTGTGGTCGGTGCGGGCATGGCGAGGCTGCTGGTGGAGGCCGCTCGCGACGGCGGTGCAGCGCCACTGGATGCGGTGACCCGTGCAGTCGGCGAAGCCACCCAGGTGCTGCGCTTCAACCAGCGCCTGCTGGAGGCGGCGCTGGAGAACATGAGCCAGGGCATCAGCGTGGTCGACGCGCAGCTGCAGTTGGTGGCTTGGAACAGTCAGTACGCTGCGTTGTTCAAGTTTCCGCCCGAGCTGCTACAGGTAGGACAGCCAGTGGTCAACCTTACGGCTTGGGCGCTGGACGAACTGAAGATCGGCGAAGGCCCCGGTGACTCCCGCGACAAGGCCTTGCAGCGCCGCGTGGCACACATGCAGCGCGGCACGCCGCATCTGTCCGAACGGATTTTCCCCGACAACACCATCGTCGAGATCCGTGGCAATCCAATGCCGGGCGGCGGTTACGTGGCCACCTTCACCGACGTCACTGCGTTCCGCCGGGCCGAGGAAGCACTCAAGCGCAGCAACGAAACCCTGGAGCGCCGCGTGCAGGACCGCACCGCACGGCTGGAACAGGCGGTGCACGAAGCCGAGCGCGCGAACGTTGCCAAGACACGCTTCCTGACTGCGGTCGGTCACGACCTTATCCAGCCACTGCATGCGGCGCAGTTGCTGACCGATGCGATGTCGCAGCACATCGAATCGGAGTTCCTCGACAGCTTCCTGCGCCAGATCCGCGGTGCGCTTGATTCCACCGATGACCTGCTATCCGGACTTCTGGATATCTCCCGGCTGGAAGGCGGTGGTCTGGTGGCCGATCCACGCGCGTTCGCGCTGTCGACCGTGCTCGATCCGCTCGCGCAGGAGTTCGCGGTGCTGGCGGCGGCGCGCGGGCTGCAGTTCCGCTACCTGCGGACCCGTGCCTGGGTCCACACCGATCCGCTGCTGCTGCGCCGGGTGCTGCAGAATTTCCTGGCCAATGCCATCCGTTACACGCGCCATGGTGGCGTGCTGCTGGGCGTGCGCCGCCATGGCCATGCACTGTTGGTTGGCGTGCATGACAGTGGCCCCGGCATCGCGCCCGAGCAGCAGGCGATCGTGTTCGAGGAATTCCATCGCGGCGACCGCAGCAACGGCCAGGGACTGGGACTGGGCCTGACCATCGCGCAGCGCATCGCCGAACTGCTCCATGCGCCGCTGCAGTTGCGCAGCGTGCTCGATCACGGCTCGACGTTCTCGATCAGCGTGGTGCGGGCAGCACCGCCGGCTGCCCCGCCCACGGAGCCCGCCGCAGCGGGTACCAGCACCGTCAAGGGCATCCGCGTGCTGGTGGTCGACAACGACGCGGACGCGCTGGAGGCGATGCGGCAGATGCTGCTGGCCTGGGGCTGCGAAGTGGTCGCGGTGCGTGCCGCCAGCGAGGTCGGCGCGTCAGCGCATGCGGCCGCGTTGTGGCTGTTCGACTACCACCTGGATGATGGCGATACCGGCGTAGCGCTCTGGCAGCGGCTGCAAGCCGAGCATGGGCAGCGGCCAACGGTCATTCTCAGCGCCGATACCGGCAGCGACACGCGCGAGGCGGTGCGTGCGGCAGGACTTTCACTGTTGAACAAGCCCTTCAAGCCACTGGCGCTGCGCTGGGCGATCAACCATCTGCTGGCAGCACCTGGCACAGCAACATCCTGAGAGATCAGGTGTCCTGGGTACCTTCAATCTGCCGGGACGGATCGGCCAGTCCCATTTCGTGCAGCACGCGGATCGCCTGTGCACGGTTGCGGACTCCCAGTCGCTCCATGATACGCGTCATGTGCGCCTTGACGGTGCGCAGCTGTACACCCAACCGGTCGGCGATCTGCTTGTTGAGCAGTCCTTCGGCCACCAGGCTCAGCACCTTGTACTGATGTGCGGACAGGCTGGCCAGGCGCGCGGCCAGGTCGGCATCCTTGCTGAAGGGCGCCACCCGCGCCACTGGCTCACGCAGCAGTGCAGGAATCCAGCGTTCGCCCTCCAGTACCGACCGCAGCGCGGACTGCAGCTCGTTCAGTCCGGAACTTTTGGGCAGGTAGCCGGCCGCGCCCAGGTCAACTGCGCGGCGGATCACCTGCGGCTCTTCGTTGGCCGAGACGATGATGATCGCCAGTCCCGGCTGCAATGCACGGATGGTCGCAAGGCCGGCAAGCCCATGGTTGCCGGGCATGTGCAGGTCCAGCAGCATCAGGTCGATCTGCTGGTGTTCCAGGACCTCGAGCACGCTGTCCAGCGAGTCGGCCTCGCTGATCTGCAGATCGGCGACCGCCTCTTCGGCCGCGCGATGCAGTGCCGCGCGGAACAAGGGATGGTCATCGGCGATGAGCAGGGTCGGCATGGCAAGGCGAGAGTAGCAAATCGTCTGCCGTTGGACAGGGGTACCTAGGTACGCTGGCGCGCTCAGGCGGGATTGCTAGTGTGGACGAATGAAGACCGGCCACTGACAGGCCGCCCACGAGGTCACCCCATGCCATTCGCTCCCGATGCCTCTGCCTATCCGCTGCTGATCAAGCAACTGCTGCACACGCCGCTTGCGGTGAATCCTGACCAGGAGATCGTCTATGGCGATTCGGTCCGCTTCGACTACCGCACCCTGCAGGCGCGCATCGGCCAGTTGGCCGGATTGCTGACTTCGTTGGGGGTGAAGCACGGCGATACGGTTGCGGTGATGGACTGGGACAGCAACCGCTATCTGGAAGCGTACTTCGCCGTGCCGATGATCGGCGCGATGCTGATGATGGTGAACGTGCGCCTGGCGCCCGAGCAGATCGCCTATACGCTGAACCACAGCGGTGCACGGGTGATCCTCGCCAACCGTGAGTTCCTGGCGATACTGGAAGGCATCGACGGACAATTGCCGGACCTGCGCACGCGCATCCTGCTGGACGATGCCGGCGGCCCGTTGCCAGACGGTTTCGTGACCGAGTACGAGGCCGGTCTGCGGGCTGCCACTGCGACCACCCATTTCCCGGACTTCGACGAAAACACCCGCGCAACGGTGTTCTACACGACCGGCACCACCGGCCTGCCAAAAGGTGTCTACTTCAGCCATCGGCAGCTGGTCCTGCACTCGCTGACGGGGATGGCGGCGCTGGGCAGCGCGGCCAACCAGGGACGCCTGCACCGCGGCGATGTCTACATGCCGATCACCCCCATGTTCCACGTGCACGCCTGGGGCCTGCCGTATGTGGCGACGCTGCTGGGCATCAAGCAGGTCTACCCCGGCCGCTATCTGCCAGCCAACCTGCTGGCATTGATCGCCCGCGAGAAAGTGACCTTCTCGCACTGCGTGCCGACCATCCTGCACATGCTGCTGGAGCACCCGCTCGCCGCGGACACTGATCTGGGCAACTGGAAGGTGATCATCGGCGGCGCGGCCCTGCCGCGGGCATTGGCGCAGCGGGCACTGGCACGCGGCATCGACATCTTCGGTGGCTACGGCATGTCCGAGACCTGCCCGCTTCTGACCTTGGCGCAGATCGATGCGGATGCCGTGACCGATACGGATGAGGTTCTTTCGCTGCGCACCAAAGCCGGCATTCCGGTACCGCTGGTGGACCTGCGCATTGTCGATCCGGACATGAACGATGTCGCCCACGATGGCATCGCCACCGGCGAGGTCGTGGTGCGGGCACCCTGGCTCACCCAGGGCTACCTGCACAATCCGGACGCATCGGCGGAATTGTGGGCAGGCGGCTACCTGCACACCGGGGACATCGGCAACATCGACAGCGGCGGCTACCTGCGCGTGACCGACCGCATCAAGGATGTGATCAAGACCGGTGGCGAGTGGATTTCATCGCTTGCGCTGGAGGACATCATCGCGCTGCATCCGGCGGTCAACGAAGTCGCGGTGATCGGTATCGCCGACACGAAATGGGGCGAGCGGCCGTTGCCGCTGGTGGTCAGGCAGCCGGGCAGTGAAGTAAGCGAGGCAGAGATCATCGAACTGATCGCAGCCCGTAGCCGCGCCGGGGATATCTCACGTTATGCGATTCCGGAGCGGGTCAGTTTCGTGGATTCGATCGAGCGCACCAGCGTGGGCAAGATCAATAAGAAGAAGCTGCGGGGGCTGCATGATGTGGGGTCTGATCCAAGCATCATCTGATCGAAGCGCATTCACTGGAACGCGGGCGACGTCCGTTGCCGTGCAAGGCGGGTCGATGCCGGAAGTCGTCCATTGTCCGGTCGACTCCACTTTCGCCAATCGATCGCAGTTGACGCCCGACGCTCTCGCCCTGACTGACCATTGCCGGAAAGTAACCACCTGTATACTGTCGCTGACTGGCGAGCAGATGGATGAGCTCGGAGATTGAACCTTCATGATGTTCCCCCGTTCTCCGAATACTCCTCCACGCATCAGCCACCTATGCATATTGATCGCCATGGACAATAGATTCGAAGTTCGCGGCATTCTCTTGATGCCGTGCACATTGGGCCTAAACGAATGACACATGCTGCCGATAAAGAATTGCGACTGCGCCCATTATGGACCCAGCGCTTCCTTGATCAATAGAGTGAAAGTGGTGAGCAAAATCAGCATTCTGTATGGAAGCATACTGTCAGCGTCCCTGCTGGCGCCTGTCCATAGCCACGCACAGGAGTCAGGACCGGAGGCAGCATTCCAACGGGCCGTCCACATCAAGATCGCCCTGCCGGAGCGCTCAGGCGAGGTGTCTGGAACCGGGGCCTGGCTGGATGGCAACACTGTAATCACTGCGTCACATCTCTTCCCGGACGATCTTCGGGAAAATGAACGCTTGACCATCGAGATTGTGACCCCGCTTGGCAACCTGCCAGCCAAGGTGGTAACGGCCTCGCACCCTTCCGAACTTGATCTCGCTGTACTTGCAGTTGACCCCAGCGCGAACGCAAGTGCCCGCAGGAGCGCAGCCCCCCTCAAGCTATGCTCGACGCCTCTGCAACCAGGACAGAAAGTCAGCGTCGCTGCTGCAAATCAATCCGGCCTGGCTGTTGTAATTCCCACCCATGGCTCGTTTGATAGATCAAGCATTTATCGCGGCGTCGTGACATCACACTCAGTTACGACGTATCTGGCTCCTGGAACAAGCGGCGCGTCAGTATTTGACGAGGCGACCGGGTGCTTGGCTGGCATTGTCAGCAAGCAGGAAAAGCACGAAGACACTACCAATGGCGTCTTCCATCAGGTATTTACAACCGGATTGGTATCGGTGGCTGATATCGCGCCCGTCATCGCGGAAATCAGGAAATAGTTCTGCCGGGCGAAGAGGTACGAAATCTTTCAGAGATTTCGCACCTCTCCACTTCAATACAACTGCACCTTCAACACCGAAGGCGCATTTGCCGGTGAACTGAACGTCACCGTGCCACCCAACTGGCTGATGCCCGCATACCGCAGGTCCACCGTATCAACCATTAGCGTCAAGCGGCTGCTGGTTGGAATTTTCCAGCTGCTCGCTTCCAGGCGCAGGCCCGCCATCTTCCGCCGGCTCGGCGTGGCGCCACGCAGCGTGTACGGCTTGTGGCTGATCAGCTGGTCGTTGCCGGTCCCGCGAAGAATCGCCACTCAAATCCGCGTCGTCGCCATGAACCGCTCGCGATCCTGCTGCGTGCGGCGGCGGATCTCCTCCAGCGCCTGGCTCTCGGTGGCCTGCAGCATCGCTTCGAACAGGCGCTGGAAGTGATGGCGCATCGCATTGCGTGCCGCCACCGGATCACGGGCGCGCAGCGCTTCGAAGATGGCCATGTGCTCGTCGGCTCGGCTGGCGCCATCGTCATGGCAGACCCGCGAATAGACCTCGGTGACGCGCGGCAGCTCGCTGCGCATGCGCCAGATCTGCTGCACGAAGTACTCCACCACCGGATTGCCTGACAGGCGGGCAATGGTCAGATGGAAACGGCGATCGTACTCGCCGGCTTCCTCGTCGCTCAGGTCGCGACGGCACAGCGCTTCGGCCAGCACCTGCAGTTCGGCGATGCCGGCATCATCCAGGTTGCTGGCGGCCAGCGCGGCAGCCTCGGCCTCGAATACCGCGCGGGCAGCGGTGAGGTCGAAGGCACTGACATCCGGCAACCCACCCGGGACCTGCGTCGGCCGCGGCTTCACATGCACGCCGGAGCCGATGCGGATGGCGATCCAACCCTGTGCTTCCAGTGCGATCTCGGCCTCGCGGATGGTCACCCGGCTGACGCCGAACCGTTCGGCCAGCTCACGTTCGCCCGGCAGGCGCGAGCCCGGCGGAAATTCGCCGTCCTCGATCAGCTTGCGGAGCTTGGCGGCGATGGTCTGGTAAAGGCGGTTGGCGGACATGCGGCTGACCCTTGGCGATTCCCTCCGGGTCCCTGCCCTGCCACCGCGGCCGGCAAGGGTCCGGTTGGAGCGACGGCGCGACCACTGGCCGCGCCGCCCTGTTCAGAACTTGTATCGTACACCGAAATACGCACGCCGCCCGTAGGTCACCACTTCGCGGAAGTTCCCATAAAGCGGCTGGTAGGCCACGCGCGGCTCGTTGGTCAGGTTCATCAGTTCCAGCGACAGCGACAACTGCTTGTTTACCCGGTAGCGCAGGCGCAGGTCGACGCTGGTGTTGTCGTCGTAGTAGCGGTTCTGCTGAGCGGTATTGCCAGTGAAGTCCTGGTAATAGTGCGAGCGGAACTTGCCGATGGCCTGGATGTTGAAGCGCCCAACGTCCCAGTAGATCGAACCGGACAGCACGTGCCGCGAGAAACCGCTCAGACCCGCCGGTGGCACGATGGCCGGAATGATCGTGCCATCACTGGCCAGCTGCTCGCCCAGCCGCGAATCCTGGGTCTGGTAGTCGGCATCGGCGTAGTTGTAGCTGACCTTGAAGCCCAGCCCGTCGAACGGCTTGGGCAGGTACGACAGTCGATGGGTAGCGCTCAGCTCGAAGCCGGTCAGCGTGCTGTCTTCGTCGGTGGTCACCTGCTGCCGCACCGGCACGGTCACGCTCTGGCTGTCGATGGTGTAGGTCTCCGGCACGAGCGCAGTGGCCGTGCCGCCGTTGAACTGCTTCCAGTACACCGCGCCGGCCAGCATCGTGTCCGGGTTCGGGTACCACTCCAGGGAAAGGTCGCCGTTCCAGGACATCAGCGGCTGTGCCGCCGGGTTGCCACTGGCACTGATGTCGTCCAGCGCATCGGCCAGGTTGCCGTAGGTGGCGTCGCTGCTGACGTTGATGGTGCGCCCCGCTCCCAGTGCCGAAATGTCCGGACGGGACATCGCGCGGTAGGCGCCGACCCGCAGCAGGACATCCGGCCGCAGCTCGAACGCCGCGTTGAGGCTGGGCAGCAGCTTGTCGTTGCCCGCCTTGAACACCTGGGTGCTGTAGTCGCCGGTGGGCTGCAGACGGATCGTACCGTCTCCGTTGTCTTCAATGCGCAGGCCGGTACGTACCCCTTCGGAACGCACATCGGTCTTCACCCAGCGCAGGCCCAGGTTGCCGGTCACCGGCAGCCCGAACAACGAGCTGCTGAACTCGCCCATCAGGTAGAGCGCGCGGGTCTTCTCGGTGATATCGACATTGTTCGGATCCTGGAAGCCCGGATCGAGGCCGCTGTCCAGGCTGCCACGGAACGACTGGTACAGGCAGTTCGGATCGAAGTACGCCCAGGACGAAATCGTGTTGCCGCTGGCCGCATCCATGAAGTCATCCTGCGGGAACGGCGCGCGGCAGGCCTGGTTGGCGGCGATGATCTTCGCCTTGTCGGCCGCCACGCGCTGGTCGTAGTCGGTCACCAGGGTGTTGTCTCGCAGGCGGTAGTCGGCCTGGCTGGCGCGCACGCCGCCCTTGATGCGAGTGAAGAAGCCCGACTCCGGCATGAAGCTGGCATCGAAGCGGCCGGCCTTGATCTTGTGGTCGTTCTCCGTTGCGCTGGAGGTGACGCGCGCCGCGCCGGTGTAGGCGTCCCAGTTGTTGGGGTCGAAGTTCGGCGCCAGGGCAACACTGGGCACTTCGCCATGCCAGTCCCAGTCGTAGTCCACGTACCCGGTGGCGCCACTGCTGATGCCGGGAACGATGGCATTGTTGACGTCGCGCTGGTTGGCGCGCAGCCGGGTCATGCGCTCGCTGTCGAGACGATTGGTGTGCGAGTAGGAAAGATCGGTGGACAGTTCCCACGCCGCGCTTGGCCGCAGGATCAGATTCAGGCCGCCACCGGTGTATTCCTCACCGCGCCAATAGCGGTTGGAGGTGGAATCGACCGAAGTGCTGCCATGCAGGTGGCGCACGATACCCTCGTCGTCCACCTCGCGCTGGGTAATGCCGCGGCGCGCATTGGACAGGCTCAGGTCACTGCGGTTCTCGTACCAGTTGCGCTGGGTGTGCTCAAAGTCGACATTCAATTCGACCACGTCATTGGGCCGCCACTGCAGTGCGGCGAACTCGCTCTGCCGATCGTTGCGCTCCTGCTTGAGGCGGTAGATGCGGCTGCTCGGCACCAGGTAATACGGCGCACCGTTGGCGATGGCTTGTGCACTGACTTCGCCACAGTTGGCATTGGCCACGTTCTGCGTGCCATCGCAGGCATACCAGGTGGAACCGCTGGTGATGCCTTCTTCCGGATCGGTACCTTCCAGGCGCTGGAAGCCCAGCGATATACCCAGCTTCTGCCCATTGCCGAACTCGAACTGGTCGATGTAGCTGGCGGTGCCGCGGTAGCCGATGCCGTCGTCGTCGCGGTACTTCTTGTCATACTCGGCCCAGCTGCCACGCATATCGATCTGCGCCGAGCGCTTGCCGTACTCCAATGGCCGTACCGTTTCCAGGCCGATGGTGCCGGCCACGCCACCTTCGATGATGTCGGCGCGCTGGGTCTTGTAGATGGCCACCGTGTTGATCAGCTCGGCCGGGAACATGTTGAAGTTGACCGAGCGGTCGCCACTGCCGTTGGTGATCTCGCGACCGTTGAAGTTGGTGCTGCTGAGGAAGGCGCCGAGGCCACGGATCGAGATCTCCGAGGCACCGGTCTTGTCGCGGGTCGAGGCGGCACCGGTCAGGGTCTCGATGGCATCGGCCAGCGACGGCGCCGGCAGGTCGCCGATGTCGTCGGCGGAGAGCACATCGGCAATGACGGTGTCGTCGCGCTTCTTGTTGATCGAACTCTGCATGGACTCGCGGATGCCGGTGACCTGCACCTGGTCCAGCGTGGTGGGATCCTGCCCCGCCCCGTCCTTGCCTGACTGCGCCTGGGCAGTGGGTATGCCCGCCAATGCGGCGAGCAGCGCCACGATCAGCGGTGTGGGGGACAACGAGATGCTGTGCACTGCTCCGGCGGGTCGCCGCATGGTTTCCTCCTCCCAAAGGATCGCCTGCACGGCAGGCGTGGGATGCAGCTTCGGCACGGCGACATGAAAATGTCAACCAACTGGTATGCAATTGTTCAAATGCCTTTGTCTCATACCACTTGTCCGCCATTTAATGTGCTTGTGCAGCATGACTTTGCGCCAAAGCTGGCTTACAAAGGACGCCGAAGTGGTATGCACGCCCACCCTGAAACGACGGCACGGCCGCCTCTGGAAGGACTTCATGCGCATTCGCTCGCTCGTGCGACACCCGCTCAATAATTCATCACTGTTTTGCCTGGCCACTGGTCTGGCAATGTGCCTGACCACTTCAGCGGCAAGTGCAGCCAGCTGGCTCGTCCACGATGTCGCTGAGTTCGCTACGGCCGCCTCGGCGCTGCAGCCCGGTGATGAGATCGTGTTGGCTGACGGCATCTGGACCGACGCCCGGTTGCTGCTGAAGGGCCAGGGCACGGCAGCCGCGCCGATCGTGTTGCGCGCGCAGACGGCCGGCAAGGTCGTCCTCAGCGGACGCTCGGACCTGCGCCTGGCGGGTAGCTACCTGCAGGTGTCCAATCTGGTGTTCCGCAACGGCTACGCACCCGGCGACGCGGTGGTGGCGTTCCGCGAATCCAGCAAGGCGGTCGCCAGCAGCAGCCGCGTCACCGGCCTGGTGATCGACGACTACACCAACCCCGATGCCAGCGACCAGGACTACTGGGTTTCCTTCTATGGCAGCCACAACCGCCTCGACCACAGCCAGCTGCGCGGCAAGACCAATGCCGGGCCGACCGTGGTGGTGGTGCGCGATGCCACCCAGGGCCTGGACAACCAGCACCGTATCGACCACAACTGGTTCGGGCCGCGCCCGACGCTGGGCGTCAACGGTGGCGAAACGATCCGCGTCGGCACCAGCGACACCTCGTTGAGCGATTCCAACAGTACGGTGGAGAACAACTGGTTCGAAGGCTGCGACGGCGAGACCGAGATCATCAGCAACAAGTCCGGCGGCAATACCTACCGCGGCAACGTGTTCTACCGCTCGGCTGGCGCGCTCACGCTGCGCCATGGCAACGGCAACCGCGTGATCGACAATGTCTTCCTCGGCAATGACAAGGCCGGCACCGGTGGCGTGCGCATCATCAATGCCGACCAGACCGTCAGCAACAATTACTTCGAACGACTGGCCGGCTCCAGCAACCGTTCCGCGCTGGCGGTGATGGACGCGCAGGCCGATCCGCCGCTGTCCGGCTATGCGCCGGTGGTGAATGCCACGATCAGCCGCAATACCTTCGTGGATGTGGCGAAGATCAGTTTCGGCGTGGGCCATGACGAGGCCAAGGGCATCGTGGTGGCCGCCAGCAACAGTCGCTTCACCGGCAACCTGATCGTCAACCGCACCAGCAGGAACCCGCCCAACGCCGCCAGTTCGCTGGCCGGCATCAGCTTCAGCGGCAACGTGCAGTCACCGCAGGCCAGCCCGGTGTTTCCCGGCGGTGTCGAAGGCCGCACGATCACCCTGCAGCAGTCCGCCAACGATTTATGGGTACCCGCGCCCGCCCTGCCCACTGCCGGCGCCGATCCCGGCCTGGCGATGACGGCGCGCACAGCAACCGGGGTGGACTGGTATCCCAAGGTGGGCGAGGTTGCCCTGTCACGCACCAGCACCGGAGTTGATCGATGAGGTTGCAACCGTTGTCCGTTTCCCTGGTCCTGGCCTTGACCGTTCCGTTCGCCCTGCTTCCCGCTGCGCCGCTGCTGGCGGCACCTTCGGCATCAGCGCGCCAGGCCGATGCCTCACCAGTGCTGGTGACTGCCGCGCAATGGCAGCAGATGGCCAGCGAAGGCAGCCGTTACCCGTGGTTTGCCAAGGAACAGGCACGCTCGCAGAAGACTCTGCAGCAGATGATGAAAGCCGGTATCGACGTGCCGGTGCCCAGGGACAAAGGCGGTGGCCGCACCCATGAACAGCACAAGCGCAACTACCAGGCGCTGCTTGCGGCCGGCACGCTGTACCGGCTGACCGGCGACAAGGCCTATGTTGATTACGCGCGCGACATGCTGCTGCAGTACGCGAAGCTCTACCCCACGCTTGGGCCGCACCCGGAAGGCCGCGGGCAGATTCCCGGCCGCGTGTTCTGGCAGGTACTGAACGATTCGGTGTGGCTGGTCAACGCCATCCAGGGTTACGACGCGATCCGTGATGCATTGTCCACCGAGGATCGCAACACCATCGAATCGAAGGTGTTGCGACCGATGGCGGAGTTCCTGGTGAGCGAGCCGAAGAACTACGACCAGATCCACAACCATGCGACCTGGGCGGTGGCTGCGACCGGCATGACCGGCTACGTGCTGCGCGACCCGGAGCTGGTGGAGAAATCCCTGCGTGGCAGCCAGAAGAACGACCAGTTTGGCTTCCTGCGCCAGATCGACCTGCTGTTCTCGCCCGATGGCTATTACGAGGAAGGCCCCTACTACCAGCGCTATGCGTTGGCGCCGTTCCTGCTGTTCGCCAACGCCATCGAGCGCAACGAGCCGCAGCGGAAGATCTTCCAGCGTCGCGATGGCGTACTGCTGAAGGCAGTGGACGTGTTGGTGCAGACCAGCTACGGCGGCCTGTTCTTCCCGATCAACGACGCCATCCTCGACAAAGGCATCGATACCGAGGAGCTGGTGGCTGGCATCGGCATCGCCTATGCACGCACCGGCGACGATCGTCTGCTGTCGGTGGCACAGCAGCAGAAGCGCCTGCTGCTGTCCCCCGAAGGCCTGCAAGTGGCGCAGGCACTGGCCGCCAACAAGTCCAAGCCCTTCGACTATCGACCGATGCTGCTGCGCGACGGGCCCGACGGCGATCGCGGCGGCCTGGCGATCCTGCGCATGAACGGCGAACGCGGCCAGGCGCTGGTGCAGAAGGACACCATGCAGGGCATGGGCCATGGCCACTTCGACAAGCTCAACTGGCTGTTCTACGACAAAGGCAACCCGGTGGTGACCGACTACGGCGCCGCCCGCTTCCTCAACGTGGAAGCCAAGCGCGGCGGCATCTACCTGGCCGAGAACCGCAGCTGGGCCAAGCAGACCGTGGCCCACAACACCCTGGTGGTGGACGAGCAGAGCCACTTCAAGGGCGACTGGAAGCGCGGCGAGGAACATGCGCCGCAGGTGCGTTTCTTCCAGGCCGACACCGATACCCAGATCGCCTCGGCAACGATGCGCGACGCCTACCCTGGCGTGGTCTTCACCCGTACCCAGGCACTGCTGCGCCACCCGGACCTTGCCCTTCCGGTGATACTGGACCTGATGCAGGTACACGGTGACAAGACCGCGCGCTACGACCTGCCGCTGCACTTCAACGGGCATATCGTCAGCACCGGCTTCGAGGCCGAGCATTTCCCCGCACAGCGCCCGGTACTGGGTGCGGACAACGGTTACCAGCACCTGTGGCTGGATGCCCGCAGCAAGCTAGGCAACGAACCGCGCACGCTGGCGTGGCTGCTTGACGGCCGCTTCTACACCTATCGTTTCGGCAGCAGCGCACCATCGCAGGCACTGCTGGTGGAAAGCGGCGCCAACGATCCCGAATTCAACCTGCGCCGTGAACCTGCACTGCTGCAGCGCGTGGAAGGACAGAAGGATGTGACTTTCTTCAGCGTGCTGGAACCCCACGGCGAGTACAACGGCGCCGCCGAGTACGTGCACGGTGCCGACAGCCGCATCCGCGAGGTGGTGCGCACCCGTGGCAGCGACGCAGAAGTGATCGAGCTGCGCCTGGCCAGCGGTGCACGCATCGCGCTGGGCGTGGCCGACGACAGCAGCGCCAAGGGCGAGCACAGCGTGACCGTAGACGGCCATGCCTACCGCTGGAGCGGCAGCCACGCGCGCATCGACCGCAGCAAGGGCGATGGAAAATGAACGGCCCTGCGGTGGTGACCAATCTGCGCAAGGTGCCGGTACGGTCGGCCGTACGCTGGCTGATCGTTGGCCTGATCGCCGTGGCTACGGTCATCAACTACATCGACCGCAATGCGCTGGCGGTGATGTGGCCGGAAATCGCCAAGGAAGTAGGCGCGACCAAGGACGACTATGCCCTGCTGGTAACGGTGTTCATGCTGTTCTACGCCGCCGGCCAGTTCCTGTTCGGGCGCCTGTTCGACATGATCGGCACTCGGCTGGGTTTCGCCCTGTCGATCAGCGTGTGGTCGATCTCCATCGCGCTGCACTCGATCACCCATTCGATGCTGTCCTTCAGCCTGGTGAGGGCAATGCTCGGCATCAGCGAGGCAGGCGCGTGGCCCGGCGCGGTGAAGGCCAATGCCGAGTGGTTCCCGGCGCGCGAACGCGCGTTGGCGCAAGGCGTGTTCAACGCGGGTGCGTCGATCGGCGCGATCGTCTCCGCACCGGCCATCGCCGGCCTGTACCTGTGGCTGGGCTGGCGCGGCACCTTCGTGCTGGTTGGTGCCATCGGCTTCCTGTGGTTGCTGCCGTGGCTGTTCGTGTACCGAGCCGGGCCAGACAAGCATCCGTGGGTGAGCGATGCCGAGCGCCGGCTGATCCAGGAAGACCAGGCCGGGCAGCAGACAGAGGCGGCGCCAAAAGCCAGCGTACGCGAGCTGCTGGCCCATCGCCAGAGCTGGGGCATGCTCGCCTGTCGGTTCCTGCTGGACCCGATCTGGTGGTTGTTCGTGTCCTGGCTGCCGATCTACCTAGCTGAAACGTTCGGCTTCGACATCAAGCAGATCGGCCTGTTCGCCTGGGTGCCGTTTGTCGGCGCAATGCTGGGCAGCCTCAGCGGCGGCTGGCTGTCGGGTCGCATGATCCGCGCCGGGCACAGCGTGGACCGTGCACGCAAGCTGGCCATCACGCTGGGCTGCGTGATCATGGCCCCCGCCCTGCTGGGCGCGGTGCTGGCCAACCAGCCACTGCTGGCCGTGCTCGCGATCGCCGCCGTGCTGTTCGGCTTCCAGGTGGCCATCGGCAACATCCAGACCCTGCCCGGCGATCTGTTCGACGGTCGCTCGGTGGGCACGCTGGCCGGCCTGGGTGGCCTGGCGGCGGTCGCCGGCACCTTGATCACCACCTGGCTGGTGCCGGTGCTGACCCGCCACTCCTATGCCCCGATCTTCATCCTCGTCGCCGCGCTGGTGCCGCTGTCGCTGGCTGCACTGTGGTGGTGGACCGGGCCGATCCACAAGCTCGACCGTCGCGGCGGCTGAGCCTGGGTCTCCTTCTCTTCCAAGTACATCCATTCCCCCGCAAACCAAGGAGTTTTCCGCATGTCGTTCCAGGACAAGGTGGCCATTGTCACCGGCGGTGGCCGCGATATCGGCCGCGCCGTCTCGATCAAGCTGGCCGCTGCAGGCGCCCGTGTCTGCCTCAATTACGCCAATGACGAAGCCAGTGCACTGGAAACGCTGGCGATCATCGAGGCGGCCGGCGGCCAGGCTATCGCCCATCGCGCCGACGTCACCGATGCCGCTGCCGTGGCCGGCCTGGTCGCTTCGGCACAGGCGGCGTTCGGCGAGCGCATTGACCTGCTGGTGAACGTGGCCGGTGGCATGGTGCAGCGTCGACCGCTGGCCGAGATCGACCCGGCGTTCTTCCACACCGTGATGGACCTGAACCTGACCTCGACCTACCTGACCACGCACGCGGTGGTGCCGCACATGCGCGAAGGCGCGGCCATCGTCAATTTCGCCTCGCAGGCCGGCCGTGATGGTGGTGGCCCTGGCGCGTCGATCTATGCCACCGCCAAGGCGGCGGTGATGACGTTCACCCGCGCCATGGCCAAGGAGCTGGGTCCGAAGGGCATCCGCGTGAACGCGCTGTGCTGCGGCATGATCGCCACCCGCTTCCATGACCAGTTCACCAAGCCGGAAGTGCGCACTTCGGTGGCGGGCGCCACTCCGCTGCGCCGCCAGGGCCTGCCGGAAGAAGCGGCGGATGCGGCGGTCTACCTGGCCTCGGATGCGGCGGCCTTCATCACCGGCGCGAACCTGGACGTCAACGGCGGCACCTACTTCTCCTGATACCTGACCGGACTCCTGCCCATGCAGCGCTGGACACTTCTACTTTCATTGACACTCTGTTCCGCCATGACCGCCCCCGCCGCATGGGCGGCGCCGGTCTGGGTCACCGCATGGACCGCGTCACCGGCGCCCGACCGCAAGGACGGAACACCCGAGGCGCCGGTACAGTTCGCCGCACAGACCGTACGCCAGGACATCCGCGTCGGCAGCCGCGGGGACGCACTGCGGCTGCGCATCAGCAACGAACTCGGCACGGCGCCGTTACGGGTCGAGGACCTGCGCGTAGGAGTGAAGAACGGCAAGTCCGCTCCTCTGCCGGTAACGGTGGATGGCCGCGCTGTCATCGAGGTGCCGGTGGGTGCCGCGCTACTGAGCGACCCGGTACCGATGCCGGTGGCGCCGCTGCAGGAGATCAGCGTGACGGCCTACTTCCCGCAGCCTACCCATCCCGCCGTGCGCCGCACCGAAGTGCGGGTAGCGGACGGCAGGCAGACATCGGTTGCCGACAGCGTGCGGCTGAGCTACCAGCAGAACGTGTTCTCGGCAGTGATGGTGCAGCGCACTGATCGTCCCCAGGTGATCGTGGCACTTGGCGATTCCATCACGGAAGGTGCCACCGCCCGTCGCGGCACCTTCAACCAGTGGCCGGAACGCCTGGCGCAGCGGCTGCAGCAGGCCTGTCCGGACCGCTTCGTGGTGCTCAACCAGGGCATCAGCGGCAACAAGCTGCTCGACCATGGCCGCAGCCACAGCGCCCTGTCACGTTTGGATCGCGATGTGATCGCGGTGGCCGATGCCGATCAGGTGATCCTGTTCGAAGGCATCAACGATATCCGCCATGGCGGCGGTACGCAGCCGGTGCCGGGCCGCACTGCGGCAGACATGCTGCTGGGTTACCAGCAGGCGGCGACGCGATTGCAGGCACATGGCATCCGCGCCTGGTTGGGTACGTTGACGCCATTCGGCGGCTCCGAGCGCTATGAGCCCGTGTCCGCAGCGACCCGCACAACGATCAACCAGTGGGCACGCGGCGGGAAGACCGGGTTCGATGGCATCATCGATTTCGATGCCGCGCTGCGTGACCCGAAGGCCGCGGAATCGTTGCCCAACGACATCACTCGCGACCACCTGCACCCCAATGACGAAGGCTACCGGCGCATGGCCGATGCCATCGACCTGGGCATGCTGGGCTGCCCGTCCCCGCGCTGAGAGAGAACCGATGAGTCGCATCGTGTGTTTCGGTGAATTGCTGTTGCGCCTGGGTGCACCGGGCCATGAACTACTGCTGCAATCACCTCAGCTGCAGGTTCATGTGGGCGGAGCTGAGGCGAACGTGGCCGTGTCACTGTCATGCTTCGGGCATGACGTCGAGATGATCAGTACTGTTCCCGACAATGCACTGGGGCGGCATGCGGTGGCTGAACTACGCCGGCATCGAGTGGGTACGTGCGGCGTGCATCAGGTTCAACGTGATCGCATGGGCCTGTATTTCCTGGCCACCGGCGCACTGCAGCGCGCCAGTGAGGTGGTCTATGACCGGGCGGGTTCGGCATTCGCCAACGGTACCCTTGCCGACCATGACTGGCCGACGCTGCTGCGTGATACGCAGTGGCTGCACCTTTCCGGCGTCAGTCCGGCCCTGGGCGCCAATGTTGCAGAATCCGTATTGAGCGCTGCACGGGCCGCACGCAAGGCAGGCGTGCGTGTGTCTTTCGACGGCAACTACCGCCCTTCGCTCTGGCAGCGCTGGGGTGGCAACGCTGCCGCCATCCTGCGGGAGCTGTTCGCCGAAGCGGATATCATCTTTGCCGATCATCGCGATATCGAACTGGTGCTTGGGCTGCGCTTTGCCCAGGACGATGTGGTTGCCCGCGTTGAAGCCGCCGCAGCTGCCGCCTTCGCCAGCTTCCCGCAACTGCAGTGGCTGGCCTGTACCCAGCGCGAGCTGGTCAGCGCCGATCATCACGTACTGGGTGCGCTGCTGCTCGGGCGCGACGGCACCCGCGCACAGGCACCATCGCGACCACTGCCCGGCATCGTTGACCGGATTGGTGGCGGCGATGCATTTGCGGCCGGCATCCTGCATGGCCTGGTGTCCGGGTTTGATGCAGAGAGCACCGTCCGTTTCGGTCTGGCCGCAGGCACATTGAAGCACTCCATTCCCGGGGACTTCAGTCCCGTGCGCGAGGCCGAAGTCTGGGCGCTGCTGGAGAGCGAGCAGTTCGACGTCCGGCGCTGATCGGACCGGTTGCCCGATTACTCTGCAGTCCGCGCCGCAGTGCCCTGATTGAGCCGAAGGTAGACGCTGCCGGTGCGGGTATCGAGCAGGAGATTGAACTGCTGCAGCGCCTCACTGCCAAGGATTCCTTCACCGCCGGAGCCATCGTCATCAAGGGTGATCGAGGCCTTGGCATCTTTCAGCTGCAGGCTTGAAATGGTCGCCACAGGCACGCGCACGTCCACCGCCCTGATCCTGCGGCCCGCGCTGCCGCTGAACTGTGATGTTCCCAACCGCTCCGGGAACGCCGCCTGCAGATCATGGGTAGCACCGAATGCATAGGCCAGATCGATGCTGCCATTGCTGCCCGTGTCCAGTGCAAGCCAGGGCATGAAGGTACGACTGCCGTTGCTGAGCGCGACCTGGATGGCCGGGGTATTGTCGATCCAGCGCACGTTGGCCCTGACATACCCGACGAGTTCGGGTAGATCGTCATGCACGCGCAGCACGCTGCGGTCGTAGTCGATCTCCAGAACCCTTCCCAGGAAGAAGGTCCAGCCCAGCACCGCATCGAAGGGTCTCCCCTGGTAGTCGATCACTACGGCTCCCATCGGTCGCCGCATGGCGCCGATCTGGACGGAGTTATGCGTGCTGTAGTCGAGAAAAGTCACTCCGTCGGAGCCGGTATTCTCGCTCTGGTCGTCAATGACCAGCCTTGCATCCTGTTGAACGTGCCTGGCAACCGCAAGCGCCGATGCGCCGGTATCGACGAGGAAGCGAAGCGGGCGCGAACCGTTGATTGCGCCTTCGACGTAGATCCGATGGTCTTTGCCCAGCTCGAAGGGGATCTCGGTGACCGCAGCGCTGGCCGTGAGCGGCCCCAGCAGGATCATCACCATGCATCGGAATGCTGCGCGGGGAATTGCATGCATTGAAAGGCTCCTTCCCAAAGCGTGGCGCAGCGGGCGCTGTGCTCATCGCGACTTGGATGCAGATGCCGATGAAAAGGTTTAACGCTCTCGTGCAATTGATTACCGAGCCGCCAGGCCCGGATCATTTGCCCGATATCCATGCTTCCAGTGCCGCAGTGTCTCTCATATCGCCCTCATACCGGCGATGGGGAACATGCGGTTGATTCGAACCACGCACCCGTCCCCGAAAAACCTTCATCGGCACCGAGATCCTGGCCAGCCCGCTGGGCAACCGTTCCGGCCGTACATCCATGTAAAGGCTGTCGGCCGAGGTCTCCACGCCTACCTGCTCTGCACCCAGCTGCTTCCACAGGTCCAGTGCATCCAGGCAGGCCGAGCCACAGGAGGCGTCGGCCAGCACCACCACCCTGCCGCTGCGCGTTGATCCGGCACGGACCGGCTTCGATGCCTCACCCGCCGGGATGCTGGAAGGGTCATGCCACAGCGCCTCCCCTCTCTCAGCCGCCTGTGTCATTCCCGCCGTCACGGTTTCCAGCATGCGCAGCAGCTCGGGCGATGCGTCGGGCGCCTGCTTCAACTTCTGCAGGAACCCGCGGAGCTGGGCGATGTTGGCATCGGACGTCCGCCATTCGACCCAGCTGTGGTCAGGCAGCGCATCCACGGCATCGCGGCCCCAGATCAACCGCGCCAGCTCGATGCTCCAATGCGAAGCACCGCCACTGTTGCCACGTACGTCGAGCACCACCAGCGGCGCCTGCTGAAGCGCTTCGGCTTTCAGCGAAAGCTGCTCAAGCAGGCCGGTCAGTTCCCTGAAGTTCTGCTCGGTCGGGTCGGCGTTGAAGCTGCTGGTAGTGATCCAGTAACCGCCATCGGGCATCGTGTGCCAATCATTGGCCGGGCGGAAACTGCGGCGGGTGTCGGCCAGGCGCTGCTTGCGGGTTTCCAGGTCGAGCGGCTTCCACTGCAGCGCATAGGCCTTCTCATGCCCACCCGCTCCGAAAATGCAGGAGTGCAGCGTAGTCACGAACGGATTGCCCTGGTCCAGCATCACTTCACCGCCGGTCAGGATGCGGCTGGCCTGCAGATTCCAGCGCCCGCTGAAGTCACCCACCCGGCGTGCAGCCAGTGTCTGTGCATCAATGCCATCACACGACAGCAATCGCGCGCCCAGTGGCGGATGGCCCGGGCCACCCTCCACGGTCATGACCACCTGCCTGTCGCCGTCGAAGCCGGTCAGGAAGCCGGGCCAACGTGTCGGCAGCCCGGGCGCACCGGCAAGTGCATTGAGGCTGACATGGCCATCATTGAACGCCGCCGCATAGCCCTTCATCGCCCACCAGTACCCGGCGAAACTGCCGACACGGCCCGTACGTGAGCGTGCAAGCGCCAACGCATCGTCCAGCTGTGCAACGAAACCGGGATTCTGCCGGTCAACCATGCCTGGATGACTGCCGCGCATGGCCGCGTCGGCGGCATCCAGATCCTTCATCAGTGTGGCCGACCAGTCGGTCGGTGCATCCTGCGCGCCCGGAGCGGCAAGCAGCGCACCCATCAGCAGCCCCGTGATCGTCATCGATTCAACCCTGCCCTGGATCAATCTGCAGTCTGGCAGCTTTCCGGCCTGCTATGCCGAGCCCGCCGCAACGGGCGCGGCACCCCATCAATGCAACGGCACCTTCAGTACCGAAGGTGCATTGGCCGGCGAACTGAAGGTCACCGCACCACCGAGCTGGCTGATGCCCGCATAGCGCAGATCCACCGTATCGACCACCAGGGTCAGGCGGCTGCCGGCCGGAATGTTCCAGCTGCTCGCCTCCAGGCGCAGGTCGAGCGTCTTCGGCTGGCCCGGCGTGGCACCGCGTAGCGTGTAGGGCTTGTGGCTGATCAGCTGGCCATTGCCCAGCACATCTTCCGCGTACAGGTACGCATACAGCGTGGTGTTGGCGCGGCTGGGGGTGACGGTTACGCGCACTTCGGGGGCACCATCCAGGCGCTGTGCGCTCCAGTAGATCGGCCCCTGCCAGACACCGGCGGCATTGCGTCCGACGAACGGCACGTAGGCCCCCGGTGGCAGATTGATCATCTGCAGCGCGCCAGACGCCATCACGATGCCGGAGTTGGCGGCCGTCAGCAGGCCACTGCCGATGCGATAGTTCCAGCCCGTGGTACGCCCGTTCTCTGCCAGGCCACCGGTGGGCAGCAGCAGCCCGCCCGGTGCGGTCAGTCCGTAGCTGACGGCGCCACTGTTGGTGGCCTGCCAGTCCGGATAGCGGCTCCAGCTGCCCTTCTGCGACTTCAGTTGCACCGCCGCCTGGCGCTCGATCCCATTGGGCGTGCCTTTCAGGTAGTGATCGAACCACGCCCCCACCTGGTCATAGACCTCATTGGGAATTCCCAGCGCACCGAAGGCCTCGTTGAGTGCGTGGTCGCCGTGGCGCAGCTGCAGCTGCTTGGGCCCCTTCAGGCGATTGAAGAAATCCACCAGCTGGCCCGGCGGGAACAGGCTGTCGTTGAACGCGTTGGCCAGGAAAATGGCTGGCTGGTTTGCGTTGATCTCGTCGATGCTGGCGCCGGGGCTGCGCTGAGCCGCAACCGGCAACAGCGAATCCACCGCACCCTGGTAGTTGCCGAGCAGCACGCTGCGGTTGATGGTGGCCAGCTCCGCACCTGGGCGCCCCGTGGCCAGCCCGGCCGCCACCAGCAGGGCGATGCCCTGTGCGCTGGGGGTGTCGTTGCTGTACAGCGACGCCTGCAGGTCAGCCCAACCGCTCAGGGCCGCTACCGCCTTGATCCGCGGGTCGCGCGCCGCCGCCAGCAGGCTGGTGCCGGCGCCGTAGGAGATGCCGGAGACGCCGATCCGCGCCGGATCAGCCTGGGTGTTATCCAGCGCCCAGTCGATCAGGGCGCTGACATCTTCGACCGTGGCCGGTCCGGCAATGTCGATGGCGCCGCCCGATTCCCAGAAGCCGCGCGAACTGTAGCTGATGACCACGTAGCCACGTCGCGCCAATGACTGGGCCACGCCCACATATTCCACGCTCGGAACTGCCCAGCTGCTGGGCATCACCAGCAGCGGATAGCGGCCGCTGCCCGCGTCCTGCGGTTCGATGACGAAGGCCCCGAGAGGCGTTCCATCCCAGCTGGGAATGGTGCGGTGGGTAGTCTTGACCGTGGCCGCCCAGGCGGTGGGCGCCAGCCCTGTCAGCAGGATCAACAGCAGCAATATCTTGCGCATCGTCGTCTGTCCCCGTCGTTGGTGGTGCAACGGGTCGGACCGTACCAGTGCGAATGGTGACTGGCACCTTGCGACGCAACATGACGTTCGCGGCATGTTGCGCGCGGTTGCAGGCTGAACAGGGGGCGATACCTGCCCCCTGCCCGACCGTGCGCTTACAGATCCACGCCGAAGCCCATGCCGGCCGACTTCTCGCCGTTGCTGAAGGCACCGCCCAGGGAGAACGAGGCGCGCTCGCCGATGCGCTTGCCGTAACCGACCGACAGCGCCTGCTCACCGCCCTGGAAGCCGGCGCCGACGGCGATGCGGCCGCGCGGACTCTGCGAACCAGCGGCGTTGATGGCCATGTTCAACATCGCCGAACTCATCGCACCCATGCGGTCGATGCGCTGGTCCTGGTGGCGCAGGCGACGCTCCATCTCCTGCCGCAGGCCGTTGTTGTCCAGCGAGAACTGGGCCAGGCGCTGATCGGTGTAGGCATTGGCAGTGGTTACCGCCTGCGCGGACTTGGTATCGGTGTAGGTGTTGGCCGATGAAAGCGTGCTGGCGCTGCTGGCGTCCGTGTAGGCCTTGGAGGTGGTCACCGCAGCTGCAGCCTTCGCATCTGCGTAGCCATTGGCTGAAGAGAGCGTTGCCGCGCTGCTCGCATCGGTATACGCGTTGACCGAATTGACCGTGGCGGTGGCGCGGGCATCGGCATAGCTGTTGGCCGACGACAGCGTACTGGCGTTGGCGGTGTTCATCTGGTTGAGGTTGACCGCATCGGTGCCCTGGGTGGCGGCAGCAACGTTGGTCAACTGGCGTTCGTTGCCGGCACTGCCAACGGATACGGAATTGGCACGGTCAGCCACTGATCCATTACCGAGTGCGACGCTGTCGTTGGCGGTGGCCACCGCGCCGTTGCCAACGGCGCTGCTGTTGGCGCCGCTGGCTTCGGACAGGCTGCCCACGGCCGTGCTGTTCTCGCCGGTGGCATTGCTGCCGGCACCCGATGCCGTGGCGAACGAGCCGGTGGCGGAGCTGCCCGAGCCGCTGGCGCTGCTGAAGTCGCCGCTGGCGGTCGAACTGTCGCCGATCGCACTGCTGTTGGCACCCGTGGCCGATGCGCCTACGCCCACTGCAGCGCTCTGGTTGCCCGAGGCACTGCTGGCAGCGCCGATGGCGGTGCTTCCGGTGCCGCTGGCACTGGCACCGGTACCCACAGCGGCCGAGAGATCGCCGCTGGCATCGGCACCATTGCCGCAGGCCATCGAGGCGGCACCGCCGGCACTGGCGCCGCCGTTGGACACGCCGCCGAAACCATCGTCCAGCTGGCAGGTATCGCCGGCCCACGCCGGCGCGGTTGCCATGGCCAGCGCCACGGCAAGGATGTGCTTGTGCATCGTCTTCACGGTACCCCCAAGGTCCATCAAGGAAGGTTCCCGGCCAGCGCCGGAAACAGTTGGATCCGGGCCGGCCCCTGCGCAGGGCCGGTCCGGGTGCCCGCGTCGCCCTACGGCGTCACGGTCAACGCCACGCGTACGGCGGTCTTCGGCGTGATCGGGTCGTTGCTGCCCACGCAGACGAAGCCGGAGTAGCTGCCGGGTGCAAGCCCGGCGGCGCTGATCGATACCTGCGTGGCCTGGTTGCCACCGGCCACGATGCGGCCCAGGGCACGGGTCGGTGCGCCGATCCAGGTGGCACCGCAGGAATTGCTGCCGCCGAGGCCGAACGCCAGGCCAGGTGCACCACTGGTGGCCGACCACGCACCGCTGCCATCAGGGTTGATGATCGCGCTTCGGTAGACGTTGTCGCCGCTGGTGGCATTGAACCAGAACCAGCTGGTTGCCAGCGGCGCACGCACCGAAACCACCAACCAGTAGCGCCCTGCCGCCAGGTTCACGTTCTGTCCCGCTGCCGCCAGGTCCAGGTTGATGCTGGCAAAGCCGGACGTGCTTACACCAACACCGGTTGCCGATGAGGTGTATGACCACACCGCCAGTTGCGGGCTGGATTCCGGATTGCCTTCCGGATTGCCGGCGACATCGCGGTAGATCGACCAGTTGATGTTGGTCGAAGTGGCCAGGCTGCCACCGTTGACGAAACCATCGGCGACGATGCGCCTGATGCCGGTTGCCTCGCCGAGGGTGAAGTCATCTGCAGACAGCTGCGCGCGTGCGCCGACCGTGGCAGCGTCGGTGAAACGCGTGGAGCGGCGGCCATTGGCATTGTTCGGTGCCTGTGCGACCAGGGTGCGCGTACCCAACCCGGTGTTGTCGATCTGCCATTCCAGCGGCGAGCCTCCCGTGTTGGCGATCTGCAGGTTCAACAGGCCGTTGCCACCGGCCGGCAGGCTCAGCGTGTTCGACGGCGGCGTGGCTGCGATCTGCGGCGGCGGTACCGAAACCGCAATCGGCAAGCGCAGCAGCGGCTGACTGGTATCGCCGCCCTGCGGTGCCAGAGTCAGCCTGGCGAAGCGCCAGCTGCCATCGTTGGGTACCGATCCGGTGGTAACGATCACCCGCACCGCCTTGCTCTCGCCCGGCGCAAGGGTGAAGACCGACGGCGAGACAACGGCGGTCAAGCCCTGCACCTTCGCCGTCCAGGTCTGCCGGGTCGGCAGCACGTTGCGGAACACGCGGGTGAAGGTGCAACTGTCGGTGCAGGTGCGCTTGCCCATGCTGGCGATGTTGAGCGAAGCCACGTTGCCACCGTTGCCTGGATCGGCAGCGAAGAAGTTGGCCTTGGTTTCATTCAGCACCAACCCCGCGCGCAGCGCCTGGTCGACCTGGATACGACCGGCACCCATCGCAAACGCATCGGCCGGTGTCACGCCGTCCTCCTTCAGCACTTCCTGGCGTGCGGTCATCATCAATGCCGAACGTACTTCCTGCACGGTCCAGCCCGGACGGGCCTGGCGCAACAGGGCAGCGGCGCCGGCATGGTGCGGCGAGGCCATCGAGGTTCCGTCCATCAGGCCAACGGCATTTTCCGAACCGGTCACTTCATTGCCAGCGACCACGGCGAGCACGCGCACGCCCGGCGCAGTGACGTCTGGCTTCACCAGATCGAAGATGCCGGCGGGACCACGCGAGCTGAAATCGCCCAGTACGTCCGGCGTGTTGCTGACCTTGGTCGCCGGATAGGCGATGCCAGCGGTGGCGGTGTTGCCGACGCTGCTGGCAAAGGTCCGCAGCGCGTCGGCGTCGGCCTGATCGATGGCGAAGGCCGGAATCGAGGCCCCGGCAACGTTCGGCAGGATCGGCGTCGGCTGGTTGTTGCCGATCAGTACCGCGATCGCACCCGCGGCGGCGGCATTGTTGACCTTGTCGCTGAAGTTGCACGAGCCGCGACGGATCACCGCAATCGCACCCTGGAAGGTGCTGGCCGGGAAGGCCGTACAACCATCGTTGGCGCTGTCGATGCCGGCACTGACGCGTAGCGGCGTGGTCGCTGCAATCGGCGTACTGAACGGTACGCCACCCGAACCTTCGGTCAGCAGAATGACGCCCAGTGCGGGCGGTACGCTGCCCGGGCCACTGACCGCCGCATACAGTTCGATGTCACCACGGCCATGGGTGGCGGCGGCCGTGCTGCCGGTCCACGGTTCCAGATGGCCCATCGTGTTCGGGCCCGGACCGGAGTTGCCGGCCGAGGTCGCGACGTAGATGCCTGCGTCCGACGCGTTGAGGAACGCCAGCGACACCGCTTCACCCCACGGTGCAGTGCCGCCGGCAATGGAGTAGTTGATGACATCGACCACGCCATCGGCCAGCGCCTGGTTCACCGCCGCCAGTGTCGACGTATTCGGGCACAGGCCGCGGCCTGTGGAGATCTCGGTGTAGCAGGTGTCGTAGGCGATGATGTTGGCGCGCGGCGCAACACCGGAAATATGGATCTGGTTGCCGCGGTACGACGCCATGTGCGGATTGCCAGCCGCAGTCGATGCGGTGTGGCTGCCATGACCATTGGTATCGCCGAAACCGGGTTCCTCGCGGACATCGGCCACGCCGCACTGGTTACCCGGTGCGGCGCAGACAAAGTCGTAGCCGCCGATCAGCTTGCTGTTGCAGCGGCCCTCATCGGCGCCACCAGGCGCACAGGTGCCCAGGTAATTGCCCGCGCCCAGCGGGTTGATGTGCTCGTAGCCGTCTTCGGCGCGGGCAGTGAACGCAGGACTACCGAAATTGATACCCGAATCGATGACGCCGATGACGATGCCCTCGCCACGGAATGGCGTGGGTGAGGCGCTCCACAGTGCCGACGCGCCGATCAGGCCCGGTCCGACGTCGGTGTCCTGCTCATACTCGCGGTACTCTTCCACCAACTGCACGTCCGGCAATGCACGTACGCGCTCGGCTTCCTGCGGATTCATCTGCAGCACCGATGCATTGATCGCGTGCTGCATGCGGCGCTCCACCTTCACGCTGCGACCGAGTGCCGAGTTGATGCGCGCTTCGTGCTGGCTCTGGCGGTCAGCCAGAAACCGTACGTAGTCACGTGAGCGGGCACCCTGCACCGCGATACGGTCGGTGGCAACGCTGCCGGTGGCTGCCGCTGCGCGCGCGGCACTGGCGGAGGGACGTTTGCGTTCCGGTGCGGGAAGACCCTGGATGTCACCCTTGTAGGTGGCCAATGGCTCTTCGCGGTACACCACGATGTAGCGGTGCGAGAGCTCGCCCAGTCCGCTTCCTGGCCCGGCGGCAGCGGGCGCAGCAGGACCACCGGCGCGCGCATCCAGCGAGGGGTTGCCCGTCTTTGACGGCGTGGACGGGGCCATGCCGCCTACACTCACCGCCGCCGCAGCCAATGCCGCACCTGCGACCAGGCCTAGTGCGATCCACTTGTTTCGTTTGATCCATGCATTGCGCATCGAATACCCCTTCCATTGAAAGCCCGAGATGCACGCCGGCGTCAGCGCCGGCGCTGTGATGTCTGGTGCTTCAATTGCAGGTGCGACGCGTAGTCCCCGACGCCGTGCACCCCGCTACCCCCCGGTAGCGGAATCGACACTACCTTAAAATTTGACGTGGTGCACAGTTTTTGATGACACGGCGATGACGCCCTTCGATACGCACTGGTATGGGTGATGCCATGAGCAGCAGTGCGGCGCTGCACCGCTGAAATGCCCTAGCACGCGCGCGTTTCATCCACGTGCCACGAAATCTGACACAGGTCCGGTGCATGCGCGCGGTCACAGCTTCGCCCTTTCGTCGTTGACCGAAAGGCGACAGCTTGTGACGCTTACGACACCGCACGGCCTCCGCGGCCCTGTCATCGCGGTTACGCCCCACGCATTCCGCACTACCCGACTCCGCAGTGTCCTCACATGACCTCGCCCCGGCACGGTCGTGGCGGACGGCTGCGCCCTGAACTTCTGCTGGAGAACCGCAATGCGCCTTGCAAGCTTCTTCTTCGTGTTCCTCCTCAGCGCCTTCGCCGGCGCTGCCCAGGCCCAGGTCGTTACTCTCAACAAGGGCGGCTTCGTGCTGACCTACGACTGCAGCATCCACAGCGCAACCCGCTACGAGTACACGCTCACCGCCGACACCGGCTCCGCCGCGCGCCCTTCCAGTTTCTACAAGGACCCGGACCTGCCGGCCGGTTGCCTCGGCCAGAACAGCACTGCGTCGTATGCCAGCATCCGCAGCGGCTATGACCGCGGCCATCTGGTGACCTCCAACCACATGGACTACGACGCGACCTACATCCGACGCGCCAACTACATGACCAACATCGTCCCGCAGGTGTCCAGCTTCAACCAGGGCATCTGGGTGAAGGCCGAGAACGTGGCCGAATGCTACCGCGACATCGCGCCGGTGGATGTCTATGGCGGCGTGGTCTATGGCGATGCCTCCAATGACTACTTCCTGGCCAGCCACGGTATTCCCACGCCGGAGTTCTTCTGGAAGACCGTCATCACCCGTGACCCGAACACCGGTACCGCCAAGGCGATCAGCTGGATCATCCCCAATGAGGCCAACCTCGGCAGCCTGGACAACTATCTGGTGACCATCGCCGACCTGGAAGAGCTGCTCGGCGCCAGCTACGTGGCCATCAATGCGCCGGCTTCGCTCAAGAACATGCTGCCGGCCACCACCTGGCCGCAGCCGACGGGCTGTGATCTGGGCTGATCATCCTGTTGGAAGGACGCGGGGTGCTCGGCATGGCCACGGGTGCCCCGCTTGCGCGGCTGTGGGAAAATGACGGGTGATTGCCCCGCTGCATTGCCCCAGGAGTTGTAGATGTCCCGTTTCCCCTTCGATGCCGTGCTGTTCGACTGCGATGGCGTACTGGTTGATTCCGAGCCGCTGGTAGCCCGCGTGCTCTCGGAGATGCTGACCGAGCGCGGCTGGCCGCTGACCCCGGCGCAGGCCGGTGAGGTGTTCCTGGGCCAGTCCGTGGCCCACCTGGCCGGACTGATCGAAGAACGCACCGGCAAGCCGTTCACCGAAGAATGGCTGGAAGCATTCCGCCAGCAGCGCAACCGGGCACTGGAACGCGACCTGGTTGCAATCCAGGGTGCACCCGAGGCGGTGCGTGCGATCGCCGTCGCCACCGGCGGAAGGATTGCCTGTGCGTCCGGTGCGGACCTGCACAAGGTGAAGCTGCAACTGGGCAAGGTTGGCATCCTCGACGCCTTCGGTGCCCACGTGTTCAGCGGCCAGGACATGCCGCACACCAAACCCCATCCGGATGTCTATCTGGCCGCCGCCGCTGCGCTGGGCGTGGACCCGAAACGCTGCGCGGTGATCGAGGACACCGTTACCGGTGCAACGGCCGGTGTGGCCGCCGGCGCCACCGTGTTCGGCTTCAGCGAAGGCGGTCCGCACCACAGTACGCCGGAGGCCCTGCGTGCCGCGGGTGCGCAGGTGATCTTCCAGCGCATGGAAGACCTGCCCGCCCTGCTTGCCGCCCACGCGGTCGACGCAGTCGCCTGATCCGTTCTCAGCCCGCAGCGCCCAGCGAGGCGCTGCGGCGCTTGCCTGCGTAATGCAGGGCAAACAGATACAGGCCGGTCAACAGCTGCAGGAACAAGGGTGGCAGCGGCGCATAGGTAATCCACGCCGGTGGCTCGCCCTGCCCCATCGCGCGCGCCACGAAATTGGCGATCACCGCCAGCGTGAAAACGATCGATGTCCAGCGGTGCACAGGCCGTGCCCAGTGGCCGCGATTCATTGCTGGCGCCTCGCCTCGGAGTGCGCTTCGATCATTTTCCAGCCATTGCCGGATGGATCACGGAATCCCGCATCCACCGCACCATAGCGTTCAATAGGCTCCTGGGTGAACTCGACACCCTTCGCCTGCCATTCCACATGGCGTGCCCGGCAGTCCTCAACCGCCAGCACCAGCGGCGGCATCGCGCCCTTGGCCACCAGCTGCTGCAGCGCCAGAGCCGTGGCCGCGTCATGGGTAGGCGGACCCGGCACGAACAGACCCAGCTGGAAACCGTCCTGGCCGGGGCTGCGTATGGTAAGCCAGCGATAGCTGCCATTGCGTACGTCGGTGTGCACCTCAAAGCCAAGCGTGTCGACGTAGAACGCAAGCGCTTCGTCCTGGTCGCGCACATACAGGCCGACCGTGTTCACAGTGTTTGTCATGGGACCTCCCTCAGGTGGGATCCACGTTAGCAACGGCCTGGCGGCGGCGCTTCTCCAAAACTGCGATGTTGAGGTCCGGGCGCTGCGCGGCACGTGCGTGGCATTCCGGCACAGTGGCGGGTATCGATTGGCCGGCGCGCTCGCGCTCCCGCACATTGCCCGGACTATCGCCGGTGATGTCACGGAAGATGCGGCCGAACGTACCCAGGCTGGACCAGCCGGTCCGGGCGGCGATCTCGGTCACCGGCAGATTGGTGTCGCGCAGCAGGGCCACCGCCCGTTCGATCCGGCGGCTGAGCAGGTAGCGGTGTGGCGGCAGCCCGAAGGCCTGCTTGAACGAGCGCGCGAAGTGCGCCGACGATACCGCACTGACCTCGGCCAGGCGCGCGACTGACCACTCTTCGTGGCTGGCGCGGTCCATCCGGTCCTTGGCACGCAGCAGGCGTCGCAGTAGTTCGGGGCTCTGGTTCACGGCGTCACCGCTTGGGCCAGATGATGGCGTGCCGCACGCCGTGCCTCAGCCGCCTGCTCGCCAAGCCAATCTCGGAACGCGCCGACCTTGATGCTGCCGCTGCGCGCAGTCGGTGCCACGAACCAGAAACTGCGGCCGTCACTGGCCACGCCTGGATGAGCCTGTACCAGTCGCCCGCTGTCCAGCTCTGCCTGGAACAGGATCGGCGAACCAATGGCGATCCCCTGCCCCGCAATCGCGGCACCGATGTCCAGGTGCTCGACAGCAAATGGTGCAACAAAATTCTCCCGCGCCGGCGGTGCAATCTGTCCATGAGCGGAGAACCACACTGCCCACCAGTCTGGCCGCCCGAGCAGCGCGACATCCAGCCCGCCACGACCCAGGTCACGTGCGGCCGGCAGTAGCGACGGTGCGCAAAGCGGTGTGAATATGCTGGGAAACAGGGGCGTGGCCCGCAAGCCGGGCCAGTCGCCATGCCCGTTGCGGATGGCCGCGTCGAAACGACCCGCCGCCAGGTCCTGCGGTTCCGCCGACAGATCCAGCTCCAGCACGAGCTGCCGGTGGCGCGCGCGGAAGCTGCCAAGGCGCGGCGTCAACCAACTGGTGCCCAGCGTTGGCAATACGGACAGGCGCAGTCGCGAGGCATCCATGTCCGCAGCGCGCATGAAACTGGCACGAAGTGCGTCGAATGCCCGGGTGGCTTCCTGCGCGACGCTGGCACCGGCATCCGTCAGTTCCACATGCTGTGCGTGGCGCAGGAACAGGCAGGTACCGGTCTGGGCCTCCAGCCGCCGCACATGGTAGCTCACCGATGCCGCAGTGGTGTCGAGCTCTTCGGCGGCACGCGCGAAGCTGCCCAGCCGCGCCGCAGCCTCGAAGGCGCGGATGGCGGCAAGCGATGGCAGCTGGCGTTGGGTGACCATAAGTGTGACTTAGCCTGAGCCTCGATATCTGCGTGGTCAATCCCCCGCGCACCCGCAACGATGGAGGCACCTTCGGTAGGGGATCACGCACATGGATCGACGGCAGTTCCTGGCTACCCTGACCGCTGCGGCGGCGTCCAGCGCCCTGCCCTCCGGGTGGGCCCTGCCCAGCCACAGCGAAGACTGGAAATGGCTGCTGGGCAACTGGCAGGTCCGGCATCAACGCCTGAAGGAGCGCCTGGCAGGCGATACCCGTTGGGAGTCCTTCACCGGCTCAAGCGCGGTATGGCTGACCCTGGGCGGACTCGGCACCATCGATGACAACGTCATGGCGCTGCCTTCGGGCCCCTACAGGGGCCTGGGCGTGCGTGCGTTTGATCCGGTGTCTTCCACGTGGTCGATCTGGTGGATCGATGGCCGCAACCCTGCCCATATCGAAGCCCCCGTGCGCGGCGCTTTCGAGGGCGATGCCGGCAGCTTCCGCGGCACCGACCGGGTCGACGGGCGCCCGATCGACGTGTGGTTCCGCTGGCATGACATCCACGGCGAGGAGCCGTGGTGGGAACAGGCGTTCTCCGACGATGCCGGTGCGCATTGGGAAGTGAACTGGCGCAACTGGTTCCGCCGCACTGCTGCGACCCCCTCTCCACTTCCGAGGCTGCCGGATGCACCGGGTGATTTTGATTTCCTGGTGGGCCATTGGAACGTGCGCCATCGTCGCCTGCGCGCTCGGCTGACAGGCAGCGATGCTTGGGACGCGTTCAACGGCACCCTGCACAACTGGCCGGTACTGGGAGGCTTCGGCAACGTCGGTGACAATCTGATGGACGTACCTGGAGCGCCGCTGCGCGGCATGGGCATCCGCGCCTGGAATGCGGCTGAGCGGCACTGGCTGAGCTGGTGGCTGGATGGCCGGGAGCCGACGCGGATCGGCGCGCCACTGCGCGGTGGTTTCGAGGCCGGAGTCGGCCGCTTCTTCGGCGAAGACCAGCACGACGGGCGAGCGATCCAGACGCGGGTGATCTGGTCACGCATCACACCGCGTTCGGCACGCTGGGAACAGGCGGCCTCGACTGATGGTGGGCGCAGTTGGGAAACCAACTGGGTCAGCGATTTCGAGCGACAGGCATGAAGGCGCTGCTGGCCGTGATGCTGCTGGTTTCTGCGTCGCCTCCCGCGTCTCCATCAAGGGTGCTGCAGATCGTCGGCCCCGGCCAACGCTTTGCCCCGGGCGTTGCCTCCACGCAGTACGACGAGATTCGACTGACCTTGAGCCCGGACGGAAAAACCGCACTGTGGTTCAGCCGCAACCGGCCCGGAGGTCCGGGTGGGTATGACATCTGGGTCTCGCGCCACGACGGGCAGCGCTGGCGACCGGCGACGCCGGTCTCGTTCAACACGCCGGGACGTGAGTTCGATCCCGCGTTCTCCGCCAATGGCCGTGTGGTGTACTTCTGTTCGGATCGTGCAGGCGGCCAGGGCGGCGACGATCTGTATCGGGTCAGCATGGGTAGCGAGGGTCGATTCGGGGAGCCGGTCAATCTTGGCCCCGCAGTGAACAGCGCGGCCGATGAGTTCGCGCCAATGCTCTCGCCGGACGCAGGCACACTGCTGTTCTCCAGCGATCGTGCAGGCGGTGCGGGCGGCCATGACCTCTACGTCGCAGCGATGGTCCGTGGCGTGGCGCAGCCCGCGCGGCCGCTGCCCGGCGACCTCAACACCGCGGCACAGGAGTTCGATGCCACCTTCCTTGGCGACGGCCGAACGGTAGTGTTTGCCCGCGCTCTGGACTTCGGCAATGCACCGGTGCGCCAGTTCATTGCCTACGCTCGTGGGGGCCGTTATGACGCGGGCCATGCGTTGCCGGCCCCCTTGAACGAGGCCTCCGGCGACAGTTACGGCGCAATGCTCGATGGCTCGCAACCCGGCTCGTTGACCTATTCGGCGCGGCGCGCGGACGGCACAGGGCTGGATCTGTACCGCATCCGCTACCAGATGAAGCGCCCTTGACGGTGGATGTTGTCGATTTTCGCAGCCCCGGTTCGTCGAGAGAATGAACACCCCAGGAGAAAATGCAGATGCCCTCCCATCAGTCCCTCGCCTGCGCCTGCGGCCAGGTCCGCCTGACCGCCACGGGCCAACCCATTGCCACCGTCGAATGCTGCTGCGACAGCTGCCGCAAGGTCGGCGCCATGCTGCAGTCGATGCCTCGAGCACCGGACGTACTGGGCCCGCATGGCCAGACGCTTTTCGTAATGCATCGCAAGGATCGCGTCAGCATCGATGCAGGACATCCCTTGCTGCGCGCGTTGCGGTTGTCCAGCAGGGGCGGCAGCCGCCGCGTCCTGGCGAGCTGCTGCAATACGCCGCTTTTCCTGGAGTTCAGCGGCGGCCATTGGCTGAGTCTGTATGGCCTGTTGTGGCCGGCATCGACAAGACCCGCCGTGGAGATGCGGACGATGGTCAGTGATCTTCCTGATGCGTCTGTCCTTCCCGACGATGTGCCGAACCTGAAAACCCGGTCACTGCGGTTCTATGCCCGGTTGATGAAGGCGTGGATCGCCATGGGCTTCCGCAGCCCACGCATCGAGGTCGCCGGAGACAGCCATGTCTGAGCCCGAGCGGATCGAGATCGAAAGCATCACCACGCCCGGTCACATCCAGCGCGTGGATCGCGCCAAGTATCTCGCCATGCGCCACGCCTTGCTCTTGAGCTTGCCTGCGCAACCGCCGGGCCTGACGGTTGCGCAGGCGAAACAGGCGCTGTTGCCGCACCTGCCCGCCTCCCTGTTCCCGGCAGGGGCCACCGCCGGTTGGTGGTTGAAGGCGGTGCAGCTGGACCTGGAAGCCAAGGGCGTGATCGAGCGCGTCGCGGGCAAGCCGTTGCGCCTGTTCAAGCACCTGCCGGCCGGCTGATCAGCGCTGCGCAGGCAGTTCCAGCCGGTGCTTGCGGCACAGCCGATACACCGTGACCCGCGAGATCTGCATCTGCCGCGCGCATTCGGAGACGTTGTAGCCGGTCTGGCGCAGGGTCTGCAGCAGCACATCGCGCTCGGCCTGGCCGCGTGCGTCGTGCAGCATTGCACCCGGCAAGCTCGGGGCCGGTGCGCCCAGTTCCAGATCGCGCTCGCTGATCAGCTCGCCCTCGGCCATGATCGCCGCCCGCTGCACGCGATTGAGCAGTTCGCGTACGTTGCCGGGCCAGTCGAAGCGCCGCAGGGCCTGCAACGCTGCCGGGGCGAAGCCACGTGCGCGCACCGCATGGCGCAGGCGGAAGCAGCGCAGGAAGTGCTCGGCCAACAGCTGCACGTCGCCTCCGCGCTCGCGCAGCGGCGGCATCGGCAGCCGCAACACGTTGAGCCGGTAGTAAAGATCACTGCGGAACCGCCCCTGCGCCACCGCCTGCTCCAGCTCGACATGGGTCGCGGCAAGCACCCGCACATCGGCGCGCAGGGGCTGGCTGCTGCCGACACGCTCGAAGGTGCCCTCCTGCAGCACCCGCAGCAGGCTGGTCTGTGCTTCGGCGGGCAGGTCGCCCACCTCATCGAGGAAGACGGTGCCACCATGGGCCGACTCGAACACGCCAATCTGGCGCTTGTCGGCACCGGTGAAGGAACCGCGCTCGTGCCCGAACAGTTCCGATTGCACCAGGTTGGCCGGGATCGCACCGCAGTTGACCGCAATGAACCGCTTGCCGGCGCGACCTGACAGCGCGTGCAGTGCATGCGCTGCCAGCTCCTTGCCGGTGCCGGTCTCGCCGGTGACCAGCACCGGCAACTCCACCGGTGCGAACTTGTGCAGGACGGTACGCACCGCGTGCAGTGCCGGGCTCTCGCCGATCAGTGCACGTGGCGTGCTGCCATTGCACGCTTCATCCGGCGGCGGGTCGTCAGCATCGAACTGCTGGCGCATTGCGCTGACCATGTCCTGCAACCCGAACGGCAACGTAAAACGTGCCAGGCAGCGCTGCAGCAACGGCAACCACGCGGGCGGAACGGCACCTGGACTCGGCGGCATTACCGCCAGCCAGGGCAGGTGCTGATGTTGCTCGATCCAGGGCAGCAGCAGTTGCAGCGCGGCTGCATCCAGGTGCCGTAGATCAAGCACGGCGAGCAGACGATCGCGTCCGCGCAGGCCGATCGCCATGGCCGGATCAGGATGGATGCTGCGCACATACCAGCCTGCCGCAGCCAGCGCACTGCGCTCGCTGGCCGACGGCTCACCAAACCACAGCACGCAACGTGATGTAGAAGCTTCCGGGACCGCTGCCATGCTTCCCCCAGCATCCGGACACCGTCGGCGGACTGTCAGCCAATCACCGGCGTGCCACCCTCCGCCGAGACCTCTACGGCCACCGCGGCGGCCTTTGTTAGGCGGATCCTAGCGCTTCGCTAAACGGCAGCGCAATGAGCGCCGCGTCAAGGAATGCTCGGCTGAAGCCGCACCGTTGCAGTCCGCACCGACACCTGTAACAACAATGCGACAGTCCACCGGGCGCCTTGCCCTGCGGCGCTTGGCACGGCGCAATCGCAACATTTCTTCGACTTGCCTGTAACACCCTGGCAGCAGCGAAGCCTGACACCGGGTGCACCCCGTGTTGCCTGGTGGGCGTTCTGCAGTTGGCACGGTTGATGCGTGGTTCCGCCGCACCCATCGCGGGAGATCGGCATGGACGGTGTCACCCCAGTTCTTCGCAGACTCGCCCCTTCAGTGGCCGTCCTGCTGTTGCTGCTGCCTGGAATTGCGGCCGCATCGGGCGCCCGCCAAGGGGTGAAGCCGCAACCGGGCGAAATCGTCCTGTTGCGCGACGTATCGGCACGTCCGGCCTATCGCATGGCGCCACCGGGGATGGCGTTGATTGCCGACCCGAAGCCGCAGCGCGAGATTGCCGCAGCGCTCGGCAGCGGTGGCTCCTCGACTGGCATGGACGAGCTCAGCGACGACGACTATGCCGGGATGGGTGCAGGTCACACGGCCATGGTCGCGGCGCCTGGCGGCACAACGGTAGAGCGCGTGACCCAACAGGCCCTGGGCGGCACCCTGGGGCGTGGCGGCGATGGCATGGTCGGCAGCAACCTGGGGGGGGGCATGAGTGGGCCGCTCGGCGCGGTCGGCAGCAGTACCCGCGGTATCGCCGATACCGTGCGCGGCGCACTGGCCCAGTTCCCGCTGCAGGGCACTGCCCCGGCAGGTGGAAAATGAAACGCCTGCGCTGGCTGCTGCTGTTGCTCGGCGCGACGCCGCTGGGCGCACTGGCCGATGACTACAGCGGCATGCTCGCCTACCTCGACGTCGCCCGCATCGACGGCAACGCACTGGCCGGCGCCAGCGGTGCCATCGCCGTGAACCAGGCCGCCGGCGACCTCAACCTGCAGGCCAATCTGCGCGGCATTGCCCACGGCGGACTCGCCGACGTAGCCATCAGCGCCCAGCAGCTGCAGCGCGGCAACCGGGTGCTGTCGGCGCCGATGGAGGCGTCCGCGCTCATCGGCGGCAACGCGTTGGCCGGTGCCAGCGGCATCGCTTCGATCAACCAGGCCAGCGGCATCGCCAACACGACGCTCAACGTCGTCAGCGCGACGCTGGCTCGACAGGGCATACGCGAATCCGACGACACGGCCCTGGCCGCCGAAGGTTCCGCGTTGGCAGGGGGGCGGGACGACGCCGGTCGCGGCGTTGCGACGGGGACCCGCAGCGCCGGTGTAGCCAGCACCGCACTGCGGGGATTCGACGGGGTCCTGCAACTCAATCAGATCGCGGGCAGCGGCAACGAGACAGCCAACGTGCTTGGCCTGGTCGTGCAGGACCGCCCGTGACAACCACCCAACCGATGCACCACCTGATGAGAGAGAGGGCACCATGAAAGCGACCGTCAAACAGACCATGCTCGCCATGGCGATTGCCACTGCCTCGACCGCCGCTGCGGCCAATGGCTGGGACAACCAGAACGCCAATGCGAACATCAACCACAACCACACCGTCAGCGAAACCCGCAACGACACCCACAACCATACCGACAACGACGTACGCAACCGCACCGTCAACGTCAATGTGCAGAAGCACAGCAACATCCAGGCCGACGAACGCAAGGAAAAGAACAACCACGGCGTCGACGTGAACCTGGAGAAGGACCTGCGCCTGAGCACCGACATCAACTTCTCCGGTGACCCGAACATCACCGGCGACATCGATCTCGACTCCGCCGCCATCGCGGTGATCGACAACCGGCAGTCGATCAGCAACAACGCCACCAGCAACAGCCTGGTCACCAATAGTGCCTCCATCGGCGACAGTGTCGGTGCCGGCGCTTCGGGCAACCTCGGCTTCAACGTGGTGTCCGGCGACAACAACGCCCAAGACAACGCCGCGTCGCTGTCCGCGGCCGATGCATCCTTCAGCTTCGGCATGGCCGATGCCGAAGTTTTCGTGAACCAGGCCGGTTTCGGCAACGCCACCATGAACTCCGGCGTCACCAACGCCGCGGGCCTCGGCGGCAACGCCTTCGGTGGTGCTTCGGGCAACATCGGCGTGAACATCGCCTCGGGCAACAACAACGAGCAGAAGAACGCGCTCGCGGCCTCGGTGGCGACCACCGCTGTGGCGCAGTCGAGCATCAGCTC
This sequence comes from Stenotrophomonas sp. 22DLJC03, assembly GCF_056861405.1. Taxonomy (NCBI): domain Bacteria; kingdom Pseudomonadati; phylum Pseudomonadota; class Gammaproteobacteria; order Lysobacterales; family Lysobacteraceae; genus Stenotrophomonas; species Stenotrophomonas sp. 22DLJC03. Next base: position 926,299 of record NZ_JBSPUG010000002.1, on the reverse strand, counting down.
CAACCAGGTCTCCACCGGCAACACGGTCAGCAACGCCGGCTTCGTGCAGTCCTACACGGACACCGTGCAGGTCGGCATGCGTGGCGGCGTCAGCGGCCTGACCCTGGCCTATGGCGCGGGCACCTACCGCGGCACCGGCAACGCCTACCAGATGGCCAACTACTACCTGGATACGTGGAATGGCGAGCTGCCGCACCCGGGTGGCAACAGCACCGGCCACATCGACCTGGACAACGAGATCCAGAACGCCACGATGAACCCCAACCGGCCGGGGGTGGGCGGCCTGGGCTTCGATACGCGTGAGAGCGGTACCAGCCAGTTCGTCGAACTGGGCGTGGCCGATCTGTACGCCAGCCTCAGCGGCACGGTCAGCACCACGCGCTGGGTGAACGTCAACGCGACCAACACCTCGGCGTTGTCCGGCAGTGCCTTCTCTGGCGCCTCCGGCAACATCGGCGTGAACGTGGCGGCGGGTACCGGCAACCTCCAGGCCAACAGCCTGGCCCTGGCTGTCGCCCAGCCCAGCACCGGCGGCGGTGGTGGCAGCGGCGAGTAAGCGCAACACCCCGGCCGTCCGCCAATGGCCGGGTTCCCGGGAGCCCCTGTTCCTCCTCCCCCTTGGGACAGGGGCTCCCCCCTGCTGCCGGAGAACGTGATGATCCGTTGCCGCCTCTCGATGCGCCTGCTGGCGATGCTGTTGCTGCTGGGTACCGCCTCCGCGTGGGCGGGCGAGGTGCGCTTCAGCGGCGTACTGCCCAATGGCGCGTTGCTGCAGCAGAAGGTGGAGAGCATGCAGGAGCGGCGCTACCGCAACGTGGTGCGCCAGCACACCGACTACAGCTGCGGGGCCGCCGCGCTGGCCACCATCCTGCGCCACGCCTACCACCTGGATACCGACGAGGCGACGGTGATCGAGGGGATGATGGGGGTCTCCGATCCCGCACTGGTGGCCGAGCGCGGTTTTTCGCTGCTCGACATCAAGCGCTACGTGGAATCGCTGGGCATGCGCGGCCGCGGCTACCGTATCGACGAATCCCGTCTGCGCACCTTGCGCGTCCCCGGCCTGGTGCTGATGGACGTGCGCGGCTTCCGCCATTTCGTGGTGCTCAAGCAGGTCCGCAACGGCATCGTCGAGGTGGCCGACCCGATCCTGGGCAACCGCAGCCTGGCGCTGCCTGAATTCCTTGCGGCCTGGCCATCACGCGCAGTGTTCGTGGTGATCGGCAGCGACTTCGACCGCAACACCGCCCTGCTGCAACCCAGCGAACGGCCCAGTGCGCGCGCGCTGTATGCGCGGCAGGGGCCGATCACCGATGCCGAACTGGTCGACTTCGGCTTCAGCCATGCCGACCTGTTCTGAAGGAGGTTCGACCATGTTCCGCCAACCGCTGATGATGGCCCTGCTGCTGGCCTTCCCTGCCCTGCCCCTGCAGGCGGCAGAGGGCACGCCCGGTCGCGGCCTGAAGGAAATTCCGGACCCGGAACTGAGCCTGATGCGAGGCCGCTACACCGTGGGCGGCAACAACGTGGCCTGGTTCGGGGTGACCATGGTTTCGCAGTGGCAGGCCGGCAACGGCGCCACCCTGCAGGGCGCATTGACCCTGGCCATGGACTTCCGCGGCGGCGGTGCGCCGAAGCTGAGCTTCCAGCCCAGCGTGCATGTGACCGCTGCTGATGCGCCACTGCCGGACACCCGCGGCCGCAGCATCGACAGCAGCGGCCTGGCCAACGCCAGCGGCCTGGTGCAGAGCGTACAGGTGGCCGGCGATGGCAACGTCGCCCGCAATGTCACCACGCTGAGCGTGCGTGATGGCGAGGTGCCTTCTGCAGCGAGCGAGGGTGCGCGTTCGGTCAGCGCGCAGCAGTCCGGCGCAACCGCGACCGCGGTGCTCGATGGCAACCAGGCCCGCCTGCTCCTGCAGGTGGATGGCCAGGGCCTGGTGCAACAGTGGATCCGCAATGGCAGCGTCGGCCAGGGCATTGCCCTGGCCGGTGATGGCCAGATCGCCTGCAACCAGCTGCGGCTGGAGCTGGTTCGCAACACCGTGGGCGGCAACCTGCCGTTGAGCCAGAACGTGGCCCAGGCGATTGCGTTGAACCGCGGCATGGGGCCGGGCCAGTAGCGCGGCGCGGCATTGGGGGAAGCGCTTCACAACGCAGGACACGAACATGCACACCCTTCTGAGGATCACCCCACTGGCGCTGGCGGCGCTGGCGGGCACCGCGCTCGCCGCACCGCCCACAGGGGACGACGGCGCCGACGTGCGGGCGCTGGCCAACCAGTTGGAACAGCTGAAGGCCAACTACGCACAGGAAGTGCGGCGGCTGCGCGAACTGGATATGCAGGTGCAGGCGATGCAGGCACGATTGAGTGGCCGGGTGGGCCCAGCCACAGCGACGCCCGCCGCGCCGCTGGCCGCGGCAGCCGCCGCAGCCGTTCCACCCAGCAGCGAAGGCTACGCCAGCACCGCCGCCGAGGCGCAGCAGGCCAAGCAGGAGTCGAGGCGCAGCGTGGATGATGTCAAGCAGCAGCAATCCGCGCTGTTCTCGCGGCGCTTCACCATCGAGAACAGCCTTACCTACGCCCGCTACGACCGCAAGCAGCTCACCCTCAACGGCTTCCTTGCCCTGGACGCGATCTTCCTCGGCAACATCGCCATCGAGAACGTCGAATCCGATTCGTTGACCTACAACGTTGCGGCTCGCTGGGGCGTCAGCCCCAACCTGACGCTGAATCTGGATGTGCCTTACCTGGCGCGACGCACGGTCTACCAGAAGGGTGGTGCCGGTGGCGCAGCGGCGGCCATCGCGCAGGAGGAAACCAACGGCAACGGCCTGGGTGATATCGGTCTGAGTGCGAACTACCGCCTGTTCGGCGAGCGCGGCTGGCGCCCGGAAACCGTGCTCACTGCCGGCGTGACCGCGCCGACCGGGCGAGCGCCCTACGGCCTGGACTGGAAGGTCATCGAGCGCGACGACGATGACTACATCCGTTTCGCCGTGCCACGCGAGCAACCCACTGGCAATGGCGTGTGGCAGGCCAATGTCGGCCTGTCGATGGTCAAGACCGCCGATCCGGCGATCCTGTTCGCCAACATCGGCTACGTGCACTCGATTCCGCGCGGGTTCAACGACATCGACAGCAATCCGGACACGGTCAATCCCGGCGACGTGAAGCTGGGCGGCTCGGTGTACTTCGGCGCGGGCGTGGCGTTCGCGTTCAACGAGCGCACCAGCCTCAGCCTGTCCTTCAGTGACCGCATCAGCGCCCGTGCCTCCACCCGATTCGAGGGCGGCAAGTGGATGAAGGTGATCGGCAGTGACGCCAACGCAGCGTCACTGAATCTGGGCGTGACCTATGCGCTGAACCAGCACACCACCCTGGTGACTCTGCTTGGCATCGGCCTGACCCCGGATGCGCCGGACTTCACCCTGGCGTTCAAGATCCCGTACATGCTCTGACCCGCCCGATTCGGCGACGACGTGGCCGCTGCCCGTCGCCGCCGAATCGCGGCAGCCGCGTGCGTTGCCCTGTGTGTCCTCCCGGGCAACGCGCCAGCGCTAGCGATGACGGCGTTGATCATCGATTCCGCCGTATTCCCGCCGCACCTTCACGGTGATCCGCCCGCATTCTCCGTCGATTCCGCCAATCCGGCGGCGACGCCATTTCCTACTCTGGCCCCACGGTGAAGCCCAGGCCGCTGCAGGCAACGCACCGTGACACTGGATACCACGCACTTCCACCTTTTCGCAGGAGCAGGACATGGCATTTCCAACCGCGGTAAACGACCAGATCACCGATTCGGTCACCCAGGCCAACACCAAGGTGCTGGGCGACGCGCCCGCCGTGGCAGTGGGCAATCTGTACCAGGCCACCGCCCAGGCACTGGCCAATGCCGCGCACAACGCCACCAACGCACAGCAGCAGTCCTACGTGACCGCGCAGTCGGCCACCACCATGGGTGTGGCCACGCTGTACTCGATCGATACCGCCACCACGGCGGTAGCGAGCAAGGAAATCCTCAGCACCCGCGTCCGCGGCCTGGGTTCCTGATCTGTCGTTCCGTAGCTGACCCGCCAACCTCAAGGAGATAGACATGGCATTCCCAACCGCTGTAAACGACCAGATCACCGATTCAGTCACCCAGGTCAATACCAAAGTGCTGGGCGACGGCCCCGCCGTGGCCATGGGCAACCTCTACCAGGCCACCGCGCAGGCGCTGGCCAACGCCGCCCACAACGCCACCAACGCCCAACAGCAGTCCTATGTGACGGCGCAGGCAGCCACCACCATGGGCGTGGCCACCCTGTACGCGATCGATACTGCCACCACCGGCGTGGCCACCAAGCAGATCCTCGGCGCGTGATGCGCCGGAAGGCAAGGAGCTGAGCCATGGCATTTCCCACGGCCGTCAACGACCAGATCACCGACTCGGTCAGCCAGGCCAACCTGCAGGTGCTGGGCGTGGCGCCTGCCACGGCAATGGGCACGCTGTACCAGGCCACCGCGCAGGCGCTGGCCAATGCCGCCCACAACGCGACGCTCGCCCAGCAGCAGATGTATGTCACGGCACAGGCCGCAACCACGATGGGCGTCGCGCTGCTCTACGCCGTCGATACCGGCGCCACCGGCGCCGCCACCCGGAAGATTCTCGGCTGATTCCATTGAGTGCCGGCAATCTCCGTTCCTGTAGTGCTGTCCACCCTAGGAGCTTCCACCATGGCATTTCCCACCGCCGTCAACAGCCAGATCACCGATTCGGTCTCGCAGGTCAACACCAAGGTGCTTGGTGATGCGCCGGCCATCGCAATGGGCAACCTGTTCGTGGCCACCAGCCAGGCCCTGTCCAACGCGGCGCACAACGCCACCAACAACCAGCAGCAGTCCTACGTGACCATGCAGGCGTCGACCACCCAGGGGGTGTCCACGCTGTATGCGATCGACACCGCCTCCAACGGCGTGGCCACCCGCGAAATCCTGGGTCTGCGCTGACGTGTCGGCCCGGCGTGACGCCAACCGCCGCGCCCCCGCTCAGGGCGGCGTCACGTCGGGCCCCTGATCGATGGCCGGATCGCCTGCCACCGGCTACCTGCTGGCTGCAACCAGCACTGGCTCCGGGATGGCGATCGCCCTCGCCCCCTCGTTCGCGATGTCCGCCACGTACCTGGCGATGGCCGACAGTCTTGGCCTGGCAATGCAGAACGCGGTGGCCAACCAGCAACGCGGCCAGGTGACCGCCGGGGCAAGCCTGGCCCAGGTCCTGGCCCTGATCATCCAGAAGGGAGCCGTTCCGTCATGAGCAGTGAGAACACCGTCAACAGCCAGATCGTCGACAGCGTCAGCGCCGCCTCGACCCTGCTGGTGGCCCAGGGGCCGGCGCAGTCCTTCAGCATGCTGGACATGGTGATGCTGGAGACGTTGGGCACCGCCATGCACAACGCCGTCGCGCGCCAGCAGGGTGCGGGCATGGTCAGCAACGCAGCGGTCACCGCGACCTGCGCGAAGATGATCAATGCCCCCTGGCCGGTGCCGCCGCCCGCTCCGGAACCTCCTCCGCCGCCACCGCCGCAGGTCATCCCCCTGCCCGGCCCGGTGCCGGCGCCCCCTTCGCCTGCGGCAGTGATCGCCGCGGCCACCGCAGAAGGAAAGACCGCCATCAGCGTCCTGCAGGCACAGACCCACGGTGCCACTGCCGACGCTGCGGCCGCTACCAGCAGCCTGCATGCACTCGAAACGCTCGCAGGCAATGCGGCAGCGCCCGCGCCCGGTCCTGCGCCCGACCCCTCGTCCGGTCCGGATCCGGCCGCAGGTCCCGCCCAGGATTTCGCGCCAGACTCCCCCTCTTCCCCGGCCACAGGCAACACTGACGCCGGGGCCTGACACCACACAGGCCGCCTGCGGCCGCACCCGCCCATCAAGGAGCCCGTATGGACCCGAGCAACGTCAACGCCCAGGTCATCGATGTGATCAACCAGGTGCAGACGGCCACCATGTCCGCGACCGTGGTGAAGACCAGTGGCGCCGGCAAGGCCTACCAGTCGGTAGCCCAGTCTGCAGCGATCGCCGTGCAGGATGCCGCCGACGCCCTGCGCAATGTCTCAACCATCGCGACCACCGCAGCCGGCGTGGCAATGGCCCAGTACCTGGCGACGGGGGACGAAAAGTATGCGAGGGTGCTCACGCAGGCGCAGACCATGATGCAGGGGGCCACCGACGACTTCACCCGGGTCGGCAGTGCCGCTGCGACCGTCCTCAAGGATTTTCCGGCCCAGTGAGGCCGCCAGGAGAGCCACGCATGAGCGTTTTCATTGCCGGTCGTTCCATCCCCCAGGCCAACCAGATCAGTCAATCCTGCAGGCATGTCCTTCAGTTCATCGACGGCGGCGAGCACTGGCTGAAGTGGGCCATGGAATCGCATGAGCACCGTTACGCCTTCTCCGACGAGGGTACGATGCTCGATGGGGTGCAGCAGGGTCTGCACGGTTCGCGCATGACATGGTTGCCGCGCATCGGGTTGCAGATCGGCCCGATCAAGCTGCTCAGTCTGGGTACCAGTGAACTCGGTGCCCTGCGCGACATCGAGTTTGGCGATGAGACGCGCCTGTCGCATAGCGAGGCACAGGGAGTACTGGCAAGACATCGGCTGCTGACCAATACCGAACTCGGCGCCTCGCGTGCGTTCCTGGCCTCGATTGGCGCAGCCGACGCTCCGCTGCTGCAGCAACTGGATTTTCGTGAATCGGTGGCGCTCCACCAGCTAGCCGGTGAGGTGGGAATGTCCGCCGCAGGGCGCGAGGACCTGGCCGACGCCGCCAGCTTCGCGCTGCTGCACGCGCGCAGGCCCATCGAGTTTGCCGACTACTTCCGCTTCTACCAGCGGGTGAGCGCAGGTGGCGGCGGCCGCGAGCATCGGCTGACGCGTGCCACCCGGGCGTTGCAGCAGGTGCTGCCGATCCTGTTCGGCTTCCTGGACGGGCCGCAGCTGCCACAGCTGCCGTCGCCGGAGCAGGTGCGCGAGGCAATCGCCGCAAGCCTGGCCGCGAACCGGCAGATCGGCTACGCCCGCATCTCGCTGGCCGCCCAGCAGATGGCCGCATGCTTCGACAACGATCCCGACTTGCTGCTGGACGACAGCCGGCTGCGCGAGGCCGCGCGTTGGCAGTTGCGCGATGCGCAGGAGTTCCTCAACGAGCATCCGGTCTCCCGTGGCCAGCTCGGCCAGGATGGTGCCAGCGTGCAGTTCGCGATCGATGGCTCCAGGGCGCAGGCGCTGGTGCAGGTGGAGGACAATGTGATCACCCTGCAGGACTACCGCCGAACCCGCCGCTACCTGGGCGATGAAGCACAGGTTGGCTATCAGGCGGATACGGTGTGAACCCGCTTCCGGCGCCGGGTGGCGATGGCGTGCAGGCAGCGACGGAGGCCCTCGCTTCGGCGGCAGGCACGGCCGTTGCTGCCGGACGCATGGCGGCCCGGCAACAAGCGCAGAAGATCCTGGCCGATGCCCAGGCGGCATTGCGCCACATCCTGGGGGAACGCAGCGACGGTGTTCTCCCCTCATCCCCAGCAGGAGCACCGACGATGACCTTCCCGACCCCGCTTCCCGGTAAGCCTACTCCCGCCCATCCGGCGGGCAAAACCCCGATGGAAATCGCCCAGGAGCTGGCGGACGCCGCGATGGCTGCCAGTGAAGAAGGCATCCGCGCCGCGATGGAGGTTTCGCAACGCGCGGTCGAGGCCGCCGCCGAAGCGGCACGCCGCGCGGACGAAGCCGCCGAGCAGGCCGTGCAGCGCGCTGCTGAAGCAAACACACGGTAACGCCTGATCTGCCATCCCAGCACCCCGGGCAGGCCCGCGCCTGCACCGGGGCGTTTGCTTTACTGATCCGGCGTTCGCCGGTAGCTGCGCGGGCTGACCCCCACCGCGCGTCGGAAGCTCTTTTCGAAGTGGCTCAGGTCACCGAAGCCAACCTGCAGTGCGACATCGGTAATGCGCAGGCGTTGCCCATCCCGCAGCAGCTGCTTGGCATGCTCGATGCGCAGTTGCTGCAGCAGCAGCTTGAACGTCGTACCCAGCTCGCTGCGAAACAGGAATCCCAGGTGAGACTGGCTGACATGGGCCTGGCGGGCGAGGTCGCCCAGTGTGAGCGGCTCGGCAGCGTGGTCCTTCAGATAGGCCAGGGCACGCTTCAGGCCATCGTGCAGGCCTTCATGCGCAGCCCTCGGCGCATCCTGCTGCCCAGGCTCAGGAGCGGCAGCTTCCTCGATCCCGGGCGGTAGTTTCGGCGCGCGCCCGGCATCGATGGCGACATTGCCCGCTGCCAGATCCGGCGCGTGACGTGCCAGATCGTCGCGACGGATGCAGCGGCCACCGGTCATCACCGCCAACCGCACTACCACCCGCTCCATCTCCAGCAGGTTGCCGGGCCAGTCATGCGCACACAACACTTCCAGCACATCGTCACCCAGCACATGGGGATTGAACCCATGCAGCTCCAGTGAACGTGCCGCCAGCGCGGCGATGTCCTCCACCCGTTCGCGCAGCGGCGGAATATCCACGGTCAGGAACTCCAGTCCGGCCAGCAGGGCGCGCGAGAACTGCTTCTCCCTCACCCGTTGTTCAAGGTCCGCGCTGGTCGAGGCGATCACCCGTGTCGGACCGGTCGCCTGCGCATCGGCATGCGCGGCGGGCAGCCCACGCATGCGATGTGACAGCTGGCCCTGCAGCGACACCGGCAGCTCGTCGACTTCATGGAAGTACAGCGTTCCGCCCTGCGCGCGCGCGAACCAGTCGCAGGCCTCGCCCTGTGGATGGACACAGTTCACCTCGACAAACGGGCCTTGCCGGTATCGGCCACCACTGTGCAGGGCGGCGGCCAGTTCCATTTTCTCGGTACCGAACTCGCCACGCAGCAATACCGGCAGCGGACTGGCCGCCGCGCGTTCGACGAACTCGTCCATCTGCTTCAGCGCCTCACCGGCGCCGACCAGCAGCAGCGGTCGGCTCAGCGCCTGTTCGGCCCAGGCCTTGGCCTCGTAGCGCTTGATCAGGTGTGCACAGCGCTGGGCAAACTGCTCACCCAGCGCCAGGGCACTGCCGTCCAGCCGGCCCTCTTCACCTTCCAGATGCAGCTCACCCAGTACCTCGCTGCCATAGCGGATCGGCAAGCGCTGGCGGGCAGCGGTCTTGTCGTCCGTTACCGCCACCGCAGTCACGTCCGTATGGCCAGCACTGGAACCGCGCAGATGGACGCTGCCGCCACGCAATGCATGGTGTTGCGAGAACTCCTTCACGAACGCGCCCAACAGGTCTGGCAAGGACCGGTGGGGTCGATAGGCGCGCTGCAACATCTCACTGACTTGCCTGTGCATTGAAACTCCCCTTTCGAATGGCAACCCGCTGCCGTTGCAGCGGGTGATCGCGCAATGGGTACCGTGCGGCTTCATTGCGTGATGCTGCGACGCCCCCGCCGCGCCTCGCGCCAGCCGCAGCACACACAGGTGAACCTGCACACTGTCCGCCCCCATGCCCCCAGGAGGTTGCCGTCGGTAGGTCGACGATGCGGACGTCGGACGGATCCCGGCGCCTCAAGTGCAGATACGCGCATTCGGCCTCGGGATTATCGAAAGCGAGTTTCGAGAAAATCGTGATGATAATCACGTGAATATCGGTGATTATCTTTGCCAGCAATGCAACGCGGGGGAATGTCGACCTGCACGGCCTGCGCGCCCTTTGCCGATCTGCGGCATGATCGACGCCTTGCCATGATCGGGAGCCCCCCATGCCATTGGGATTCATCGGCCTGGGCGTGATGGGCACGCCGAGGGCGGGCCACCTCGCGCGGGCCGGGCACGCCGTGCTGGGCTGGTCCCGCTCCGGCCGAAACCACGAGGCGGCACGCACCGCCGGCGTGCAGCCCATCACGCAACGGCAGGACGTGTTCGACGCGTGCGGGACGATCCTGCTCATGCTGGCCAACGACGAGGCCATCGACAGCGTGCTGGATCGGAACACGCCGACCTTCCCTGCCCGCGTCAAAGGCCGCCTGGTGATCAACATGGGCACCAGCTCGGCAGCCTATTCCCAAGCGTTGGGCGAACAGATCCGCGCGGCAGGCGGGCGCTACGTGGAAGCGCCGGTCTCCGGCTCGCGGGTGCAGGCGGAAGCCGCGCAACTGGTCATCATGCTGGCCGGCGACGCAGCTGACGTGGCAGAAGCCTCGCACCTGCTTGCGCCCCTCGGCCGGCAGTGCGTCGCGTGCGGCCAGGTGCCAGCGGCGTTACGCATGAAGCTGGCAGTGAATCTGTATCTGATCACGCTGGTCACCGCACTGGGCGAGGCCGTCCACTTCGCCGAGGTCCACGGCATTGCCCTGGAGCGCTTCGCCGAAGTACTCAACGCCGGGCCGATGGCCAGCGAGGTATCGAGGATCAAGCTGGACAAGATGATCCGCGAGGACTTCGCGGTCCAGGCCTCGATCACCGATGTTCTGAAAAACAGCGGCCTGGTGGCCGGTGCCGCGCACGAGGCGGGCATGCAAGCGCCCCTGATCGACGCCAGCGATGCATTGTTCGCGCGGGCGCAGCGGATGGGGCTGGGAGGGCTGGACATGGCCGCGGTACTCCAGGCGATCCGGGGCGGCCCACAGGCCACCAGCGGAGCCTGAACTGGAATCATCTTCCGGCACCACAGCAGTCCCTGCCCGCTGCTATATTCAGTCCAGCTCGGCAGGCATGGTGCCTGTCCTCGAATCACAGGGAGTTGGACATGGGTCTTGTACAGGCGGTCAAGGGTGCGGTAGGCGGTGTGCTGGCCGACCAGTGGAAGGACTTCTACACCGTGCCGGCGGGCCTGCCGTCCACGGCGGCCCTGTTCGCGGCGGTGCCGCAGAGCACCAACGCCGGGCGCGGCTCGAATACCAGCGGCTCGTCCAACATCATCAGCAACGGCTCGAAGATCGTGGTGCCGGAAGGCTACGGCCTGCTGCTGTTCCAGGACGGCGCGATCACCGCCTTCGTCGCCGAGCCCGGTGGCTACGAATGGCGCTCGGACGATCTGAACTCGCAGTCGATCTTCGCCGGCGACGGCCTGGTCAGCACCTTCATCAAGCAGAGCTGGGAGCGCTTCAAGTTCGGCGGCCAGCCGGGCTCGCAGCAGGCGGCTTACTTCGTGTCGCTGAAGGAACTGCCTGACAACCGCTTCGGCACCCAGTCGGAAATCTACTGGGACGACAGCTTCCTCAACACCCAGGTGGGTGCGGTCACGCGTGGCTCGTACACGCTGAAGATCGTCGATCCGATCCTGTTCGTGAAGAACTTCGTGCCCGCCAGCTACCTGCAGCCGGGCCAGGTGTTCGACTTCACCGATCTGGACAACGCCGCCGCCAGCCAGCTGTTCAATGAAGTGGTCGGTTCGCTGGCTCCCGCCTTCAGCCTGTACACGAACGATCCGAGCAAGGGCAACCGCATCACCAAGCTGCAGCAGGATTCGTTGGGCTTCGCGCAGAGCCTGTCGGCGGCAGTTGAGCAGGGTTACCAGTGGAAGTCCGATCGCGGCCTGGCCATCGTCAAGACCGCCATCGTCTCCATCGAGTACGACGCCAACACCCGCGAGCTGCTGAAGACCGTGCAGCGCGCCGATGCGCTGTCCGGTTCGCGCGGCAATTCCAACCTGCAGGCCAGCGTTGCCCAGGGCATCCAGTCGGCCGGCGAGAACGGCGGCGCGGCAGGCCTGGTCGGTGTCGGCATGGCTTCGGGCATGTTTGGTGTCGGTGGCATGCAGCAGCCGACCGCGCCGGCTGCCGATGATCCGGTGGCCAAGCTGAAGAAGGCCAAGGAAATGCTCGACCTGGGCCTGATCACCCAGAGCGACTACGACGCGCTCAAGGCCAAGGCACTGGGCCTGTAACCGGCAGGACGTACAACCACCATGTCCGATCCCCGAAACGGCCCACCGCCGCTGCCCGGATCCGCGCCCTCGACGCCGCCGCCCTTGCCGGCGGCGTCGTTGGATGGGCCGGGTTCGCCGCAGGACGTCCCTCCCCTGCCCGGCAGCTTCCCGCTGGACACCTCGAAACTGCCGCAGGCCATCCGTGATGAAGTGGAAGCACCCGATCCTGTGGCCATCGACACCTCGGCCAGCGAGCTGAAGGACGGCCTCAACCGCTGCCCCAGGTGCGGCGCCACCGACATCCGGCCCAAGGCCGGTACCGATATCCTGGTCTGCCTCTACTGCCGTCACGAATGGCATGGCGCGCGGGTCGAGGAGGAATTCGGGCTGGGCGAAGCCATCGACCAGCTGCGCGGTACCGTCATCGCCTCAGGCGCCCGTGACATCGATGCCGACACCTCGGCGTTGATGACGTTCAAGTGCACCGGCTGCGGCGCTGAAGTCACGGTCAACACCGAAAGTACGATGACGGCGCGCTGCCACTGGTGCCGCCATGTGTTCGGCGTCAACGAGCAGATCGCCAACGGCGCGGTGCCCGATGCCGTCCTGCCCTTCCACATCAAGAAGGACGATGCGGTCGCACGCATCCGCCAGTTCGTCGACAAGCGCCGGATGTTCGCGCTGAAGGCGTTCAAGGATCAGTTCACCCCGGAGAACGTGGTGGGCGTGTTCCTTCCGTACATGATCGTCGACAGCAATGTCAGCGCTGCCGTGACCGGCAAGGGCGAGATCAAGACCCGCGAATACACGGTCGGCAGCGAGAAGAACAAGCGCACCCTCTACGACGCCGACGTCTACCAGGTCGAGCGCCAGGTGGATTTCACCGTCGATGACCTGCCGCTGGAATCCTCGGCCGAACGCGGCAACCTGGACACCCGCGCCAACACCAACAACATCATCAACACCATCCTGCCGTTCGATACCAAGAACGCGGTCAAGTGGAACGCCTCGTACCTGGCCGGCTTCACCTCGGAGAAGCGCAACCTGGACGTGGAGAAGCTACGCCCACGCCTGGAAGATCAGCTGCTGTCGATCGCGCGCGCGCAGGTGGAGGGCTCGGTGAAGCGCTACAACCGCGGCGTACGCTGGGAGCAGGAGCAGCTGGAGGTGCATGGCACCCGCTGGGTGTCGATGTACCTGCCGGTGTGGCTGTATTCGTACCACCAGCCCGGCAAGAACGGCGGCATGCTGCACTACATCGCAGTGAACGGCCGCACCGGCGAAACCATGGGCAGCGTGCCCGTGCAACAGTGGAAGATGCTGTTGGCGGCACTGGCCACCGGCACCGTCATTGAAGCCCTCGCAATTGCCTTCCTGGTGGCATCGACATGAGTGATGACAGTGGTCTCTGGCTGTTGGCGGCAGGCCCGGCCGGCGCAACCGCGCTGTACTGGGCGCTGTACCGCTATTACCGCAACACCGACAAATCGCATTCCTTCGAACACGAAACCGAGATCGAAGCCCAGCCGGTGACCGGCTCGGACCAGCAGGTGGGCCGGGTCACCGGCACCGAGGAGAAGCGCATCCGCGGTGACAACGTGTACGAGTACCGGAAACGGGTGGTAAGAGTGAAGCCCGATCAGTAGAGCCAGGCCATGCCTGGCTGATCGACAACGCAGCGACGACGACGGTGAACAGCTTCAGCCGGGCAGATGTGTACGCGCCTGCGACTGTGGCCTGCTTCGCAGATCAGCTCTGTTTGCCATGCCTATACTACCGCCGCTTCCACCCCGGCCATCGTTGCACCTGCCGGTGGAAGCGGCGGGGCTGGATGTCCCCGTCGGACCGGCCGCCACGCTGCCGCCGGTCCTGCCAGTGATTTGTAACCCAATGCGGTTCAACCAATCACCAGGGGGAAGGCTATGCGCTACACACGTCGTGATTTTCTTGCCACCACCGCCAGCGCTTCATTGGCATCACTGGTCGCGTCCGGTGCCTGGGCCAGCGGCGCCGCACCGGCCGACAAGGCCGCACAGGCACGCTACCACCGCTACAACGTCACCAGCCCCGAAGGCCAGCGCATGCTGGCCAGCTACGCACGCGGCATCAAGGCCATGCTGGCATTGCCGGCGGATGATCCACGCAACTGGTTCCGCAACGCCTTCGTGCACCTGATGGACTGCCCGCACGGCAACTGGTGGTTCTACGTCTGGCACCGTGGCTATGTCGGCTACTTCGAGCAGACCATCCGCACGCTCAGCGGCGATCCGCAGTTCGCCATGCCCTACTGGGACTGGACCGAGCTGCCACGGATTCCCCCGGCGATGTTCGACGGCGTGCTGACACCCACTGACAGCGCCTATGCGCCGTATACACGCAACCTGGCGGTCTTCACCCGGTTCATGCAGCCAGCCCTGCAGCGTTACTGGGAAACGCTGGATGCAGGCCAACGCGATCAGCTCAAGCTCCGTGGCTATCTCACTGCGGACGATGTTTGGAACGATGTGACCGGCTACAGCGCCGCGGAGAAGACCGGTATCTCGGGCAATGCGGCCTATGCGATCACCTGCGGCGCCCGTTATCTCTGGCGCGAGAATCCCGGCTTCGATGCAAAGACCGCTTCGGCCGTGTCTCCCGATACCATTCACGCGGGGCTTTCGCCGGTCGAGTTCTACAACGATGATGTGAGTCGCAGCTTCACCAGCTCGCGTACGGCCTCACACGTGGTGCAACCCGACGGCGCCACGAAATTCTCGGTACTCGAAGGCTTCCCGCACAACAAGGTGCACAACTGCATCGGTGGCGTCGGCGCGGTCGATCCCGGCCCCTATGGCAACATGACCAACTTCCTGTCGCCGCTCGATCCGATCTTCTACCTGCACCACGCCAACATGGACCGCCTGTGGGACGTGTGGAACCAGCTGCAGCAATCCCGCGGCAAGCCGATCATGCCCATCAACGTCGACCAGCGGCGTCAGTTCATGAACGAACCGTTCCGGTTCTTCGTCAATTCACAGGGCAAGCCCGTTGGCGAGCGTCCTGCCAGCGCCTTCTTCTCCACCACGGCCTTCGACTACGACTACGTCTATGGGGGCCGCAACGACCTGCTGACGGCGGCCGCACTGCCCGCAGCTGCCGGTGCGGTGCGGGTGGTGCGCGGCATACGTTCCGATGGCACTGTCCGCGTGGCTGTCCCCAATGAGGCGGTGCGCGCGCACCTGGCCGCATCGGGCCCACGACAGTTGATTGCGGAAGTGACTCTGGAGCGACCACGCGGCTTGAACAACACCCGCGAGTTCGACGTGCTGATCAACGCACCCGCCGGTACCTCGTCCGTGGATGCCGACAGCCCGTACTACGCCGGCACCGTATCGTTCTTCGGGCCCACCATGGCCGGGATGGATCACAGCCATCCCACCACGTTCGCGGTGCCGCTGCCTCAGAAACTGGGGGCCCTGCAGGCACTCAATGCAGCCAATGGTGGAACGACCACGCTCGAGATCCGTCTGGTTGCATCGTCCGGCCAGGCACCGCAGACGTTCCCGGTGCTCGACGCCGCCATTCTGGTTGCGCCGCTGCAGCCGTGATGACGCACTGCAGGTGCCGGCACTGTCCGGCACCTGCCTTGGGCATGCAGTTTTCAGCCTGCCTGCCCCAGCCGTACCTTCAACTGCTGGATCTCCTGTTCGCTGACCCCGATCGACTTCAGGTAACCCTCTGCTCCACCATACTGGCTGTGCAGTGCCGCCAGGAACTGCTCCATGTTGTCCGGCGCGGTACCGGACATGCCGGCCATCCTGCGACCGATCTCCGGATTCTGCTTGATCAACGCCATGATCTGCGCGTTCATCGCGCTGTCCTTCGGCTGCCCTTCCAGGTAGTGCGCCGAGATCGCGTAGTTGTGCACGATCTCGGCCTTGGGCACGCCCGCCAGGTCCAGCAGCAGGCCGGCGATGATACCGGTGCGGTCCTTGCCTGCGGTGCAATGGAACAGCACCGCGCCATCCTGCTGCGCGGCGATACGCTGGAACACCTGCTTGAACTGCGGCTGGCTGTGGCCCAACCACTGCACATAGGCCTCGCCCAGCGTATCCGGGAAGCTGGCCATCATCTTCTGCAGGTCCATCTTCTCCGTGCCCATCAGCGAAATGCGCTGATAGTCGAAGCGATCGTCGCGGGCCAGCAGATCCGGTGACTGTGCTTCCTCATCGGCGGTGCGCAGATCGATGTCGAGCTTCACACCGGCGGCAACGAGGGCATCACGGTCGGCATCGGTCAGGCGGCCAAGGTCGGCGGTGCGCACGAAGGCATCGGCTGGAATCGGCCCTTTGCTGCCCTGCAGGCCAGCGAAGGTACGCACATTCCAGGCACCCTGCAGCGGGATCACCCGCTGCGCATCGGCGGCGGCGGGCTTTGTGTTGGCGGTAGCCACCTGTTTGGCAGCGACGGCCTGCGGCGTATCAGCGGCAACCGCTGCGGCAGCCATCGGTAGAGCCAGCATCAGGGCCAGAGCGAGTTCGGTACGAGCGATCTTCATTGGAATCTCCAGTCGAATCAGAAGTTGACGGCCACATCCAGGCCGAAGGTGCGCGGGTCGTTGAAGATGCCGCTCTGGCCCAGCGCTGCGCTGTTGATCTTGTAGAACAGATGCTGTTCATCCAGAAGATTGCGCGCCCACAGCGAGAACGACATCGTGGTGCCGGTGCTGTTGACCGGTACATCCACCAGCGCCACCCGAGCGTTCACCACGAACGAGCTGTCGGTGAGCATCTGGTCGTACTCGCTCGTGTAGTAGCCATCGGACCAGTTGCCGTCCACATGGAACTTCAGTGCCGAGAAATTGGGGAACGGCACCAGGTAGTCGGCAGACAGGCTGCCGGCGTTCTTCGGCGCCAGCAGCGGCTGGACCGTTACCTGCACCCCCGCACCGAATGGGTCCGTCGCGGTCTGCGCGTCGATCTTCGTATAGGCGTAGTTGAGGCCGAGCGTGAGGTTGTCCACCGGCATCACATTGAACTCCAGCTCCGCGCCGCGCGATTTGCCATCGCTCAATGCATTGGTGGTGACCATGGTAGTGCGGGTCTCACCACTGTTCGGGTCGAACGGCAGCGAGAAGTCCATCTGCTTGTGGGCGATGGTCGAATCGAACACGGCGAGGTTCAGGCGGGCGCGGTTGTCCCAGAACTGCGATTTGAAGCCCAGCTCATAGGCCGTCACTTCTTCAGGACCGAACGCGCTGTAGTTGGTCGAGCGCGAGTTGGCACCGCCGGCCTTGAATCCCGTGCTGTACTTGGCATAAAGCATCGCGTGCCCGCCAAGGTCGTAGACGATGTTGACCATCGGGTCGAAGCGGCTCCAGCGGTCCTTGAACGCGAGGTTGGTCGCCGCACCATTGACGATGTACAGGCTGCCCTTCTTGTCATCGCGGGTATAGCGGCCACCGGCGGTCAGGTGCAGGCGCTGCAGCGCCTCCGGGGTCCACGTGGCTTGGCCGAACACACCCAGACTGTCGGTCCACGCTTTGCTGGCGCGGTCGATGCGTACCCGCGAGAGATCCAACGGGTTGGTCGCCGCATTCACCGTGTAGCTGTTGCCGCCTGGGCCCCAGACCAGCATGTTCGGGGTCTGCGCATTGTCACCGGCGGTCTCGTGGTAGTAGAACGCACCGCCGAGGAACTGCACCTGCGAGGTATTGCCGATCAGCTGGAACTCCTGGCTGTACTGGTGCTGGTAGACCTGCGCCAGGCTGTAACGCCCGAAGGGTGTGCCTGCGCCACCATAGGCCGAGATTGCATCGACCAGGCCCATGTCGGACTGGCCCTGGGTGAGTTCGCGGTATGAACTGATCGACTTCAGTTCCAGGTTGTCGTTCAGCGTCCACGACAGGTTCAACAGATGGCCACTGGTCCGCCCGATGTTGTCTTCCTGCGGGCCGCCGAGGATGGCGCTGTCGCGGCGATCCTGGCTGGCGCCGGCCTTCTGCAGTGGGCTCAGGTAGGCGCCCGGCACCAGCACCTGGGTGTGGTACGGCGTGGTGGCATCGTAGGAACGATCGAACGCGTACAGCAGCGAGAAGTCATCACTCGGCTGCCACAGCGCACTCAAGCGCGCGCCACGCTTGTCGTAGCTGTTGAAGTCACGCTCGCCACGCATCGGATTGTCGGTGGTGCCGCCACGCCTGGCCTGCACTGCATCGACCTTGAAGCTGACATCGCCCACCTTGGGCAGGTCCAGGTGCAGCGCGCTGTTGTAGCCGCTGAAGTTGGACACACCGGCACTTACGCTGCCGCCGAATTCGCCGGTCGGTTGCTTGGTCACGATGCTCACTGCGCCGCCTTCGGTGTTGCGGCCGAACAGCGTGCCCTGCGGCCCCTTCAGCACTTCGATGCGCTCCACGTCGTAGAGCATGCTGCCCAGGCCCTGCGCACGGCCCATGAACACTCCATCGACATAGATACCGACGCCGGCGTCGCGGGCCGGCTGGTTTGCGTCACCGGAGGCGCCAATGCCACGGATACCGATGTTCAGCGCCGAACTGCGGGTGGCAAACGGCGTGACCCGCAGCGAAGGAATGGAACCATCAGACAGGCTGCCCAGCGAAATCGCGCTGCGGTCCTTCAGCGCTTCAGCATCGACCACCGACACCGAGATCGGCGTCTCCTGCAGGTTGGTGGCGCGTTTCTGCGCGGTCACCATCACCTGGTCGAGGGCGACGACAGTGCGCGCGACCTCGGCGGAGGTGGCAGCATCGGCGCTGGGATTGTCTTCTGCATGGGCCAGCACCGGCAGCGCGGCGGCGATGGCGAGGGTGAGCAACGGACGGTGCAGCGGGAGGTAGCGCATCGGACTCATTCGCGGAAGGAGGAGGCCGGCGCAGTCTGGAAGGCGGCAATTACAAATGAATGACCGTTCATTCACACCTTTTATGACGTACTATCCCGCCCCTGGACGCTCCTACCTCTCGCAATGACGCCGAAAGCCGCCGTAGCCGTATCCGCCAACGACCCTGCTGCCGCGCATGCCGAAGCCCAGCGCCGGCGCATCCTTGATGCCGCCCAGAAGTGCTTCATCACCCGCGGATTCCATGCCGGCTCGATCGGCGACATCGCCGCCGAAGCTGAGATCAGCCAAGGGCTGATGTACCGCTACTTCGCCAACAAGCGGGCCTTGATCCTGGCCCTGATCGAGCGCCAGCTGCGCCACGACCAGGCCTCGATCAGCGAGATGCCGGCAGCATCGGACCTGGTGGACGGCCTGCTGGAGTGCTACCAGCAATGGGCACGCGGCGAAGTGCTGCCGATCCACGGCAACGCCATCGCCAGCGTGGCGCTGTATGCGGAGATCAATGCCGAGGCGCATCGCGACCCGATGCTTGCCGAGGTACTGCGTACCCATGACAAGCAGACCAGCGCTGCCATCCACGCGTGGTTGCGGCAGCGCGACGTCAGCCTGGGCCGCGTCGTGGACGAAGAGCGGATTGCCAGCCGAACCCTGCTGCTGCGGCTTCTGGTGGAAGGACTGGCGATGCGTGCCGTGCGCGATCCGGACTTGCCTGCGGCACGGGTTCGCACTCTGTTGGCCGACGCCATCGGGCGGGTGATGGCGGACTGAGGCGTACCGCCGATCCTCACACGATCCCACACCTCGTCGGCAACGCTCGCAGACCGAGGTCTCGTTCAGTTCCCACGACGATAGCGACCAGTGGCGGCGCGACAACCGCCGCCATCGCAATCGCGACGTCCGCGACGACGACCTGTTCGGCCGCTGGACCCTGGGCCAGGAAAACGGCAGCACCTGTACCATCGAACTGCGGAACAGTGAATGGTTCGGCGGCTACAGCGCCTATGTTCCGGCTGGCTGTCCGGATGGCTTCTTCCCGGCCAATCGATGGGTGCTGTCCGGCGATGAGCTGCTGCTGACCGACTCCAGCAATACCGTGTTCGGCCGCTTTCACACATCAGGTGGCGGCCGCTGGTCGGGCGCGCTGAAATCGGACGGCACGCGGCTGTATCTCCACCCCACAGGACGCTGATGCGCCAGCCCTGCACGCAGTGGGCACGGCCGCGCGCGGAAGATGATCCCCTCTGTCTTTTCACGCCCGCGCGATGTCTGCTCCCACCGGCTCCCGCCTCGTCATCTACGCCGCCCTGGCCGGCAACCTGGCCATCGCTGTAGCCAAGTTCATCGCTGCGGGCATCTCCGGCAGCTCGGCCATGCTCAGCGAGGGTGTGCATTCGCTGGTCGACACCGCCAATGAGCTGCTGCTGCTCTACGGCCTGCATCGCGCCAGCAAGTCGCCGGACCCGGTGCACCCGTTCGGCTACGGGCGCGAACTGTACTTCTGGAGCTTCATCGTTGCCCTGCTGGTGTTCGCTGCCGGCGCTGGCGTCTCCGCCTACGAGGGCATTCAGCATATCCGCCGACCGGAACCCGCCACCAACCATGCGCTGAGCTACAGCGTTCTCGGTATTTCCATGCTGTTCGAAGGTGCATCGTGGTGGGTGGCGCTGCGTGAGTTCCGCCGGACCAAGGGCACGCTCGGGTACTTCGAAGCCTTCCGCCGCAGCAAGGATCCTTCCACATTCACCGTGCTGCTGGAGGACAGCGCCGCGCTGCTCGGCCTTGGCTTTGCGCTGATCGGTCTGGTCGCCGCCCAGTTGCTGGACCTGCCCGTTCTCGATGGTGTGGCGTCCCTGTGTATTGCTGGCGTGCTGGCGGCTACAGCCTTCCTACTCGCACGCGAAACCAAAGGGCTGCTGGTAGGTGAGCCTGCCCATCCCGCGGTCGCGGAGCGGATCATGGCCGTGGCCGAAGCCGATCCGGACCTGCGCCGTGCCAACGGCGTGACCACCATGCAGATGGGACCAGAGCAGGTCGTGGCCATGCTCAGTGCAGAGTTCGAGGATGACCGCCGTACGCCGCAGATCGAGGCCTGCATCACCCGTATCGAGACCGCCGTGAAACGCGAGTACCCGGAGCTGGTAGCTCTGTTCATCAAGCCGCAGACACCGGAGGTTCATGCCGCCCGTCGTGCGGCGTTGGCAGCATCTCCCCGGCAGGATTGACGCAGCGTCCGCAACGGCTTCACCTGATCGCCGCCACACTGCAGACTCCTCCTGCAGAGCTTGCCACCGCCGTGCTGGACTGGTTGCCCGATCACTGGAAGATCCTTCCCCGCCGCTTCTACCAGCGCCCGTCCACCGACGTTGCCCCTGAGCTGCTCAACAAGCTGCTGGTCCGCGACGATGGCCGCGCGGCGCGCATCGTCGAGGTCGAGGCCTATGCCGGCAGTGTGGATCCAGCCGCGCACTCCTATCGTGGGCAGACCCCACGCACGGCCAGCATGTTTGGTGAGGCCGGCCATCTCTATGTCTACTTCACCTACGGCATGCACTGGGGCAGCAACGTTGTCTGCGGTGAAATCGGCGAAGGTGTCGCCGTCCTGCTGCGCGCCGCCGAGCCATTGGCGGGGCTGGAGCGGATGCACGAACTGCGCCCGGCGGCCAGGCGTGATCACGATCTGGCCAGCGGCCCCGGCAAGCTCTCGCAGGCTTTCGGACTGGACCGCGGCTTCGATGGCGCGGATCTGGTGACCGGGAACCAAGGGATCATCATTGCCAGCGACGGCACCGCACCGCCGCTCGACCCGGTCGTCGGGCCCCGCATCGGTATCACACGTGCGGTGGACTTTCCCTGGCGCTGGCACGTTCGCGACCACCGTCACGTTTCGGTACGCCCCTCGCGCGCGCTTCGCAAACGCTGACCGAGGCGCGTCACATCGGCATCACCCGACGCTGGCGATACATAACGCGCTACGCACTAGCGTAGTGCCTGACAGCCGCCGAAGCCGCCCTCGCCACCCCAGCCCTGAAACGCGCCATGGACGAAGCCGAACGACTGCTTGAACTCGACCGTCTGCATCTGCTCGACACTCCGCCAGAGCCGGTTTTCGATGCGATCGTCGCCGCCGCGCGTGCCGCCACCGGCATGACCATGGCACTGATCTCGGTGGTAGCCGACGAGCGCCAGTGGTTCAAGGCCAACATCGGGCTGGAAGGTGTCAGTGAGACCGCACGCGAGATTTCTTTCTGCACGCATGCGATCCAGCAGGATGAGCTGTTCGAAGTTCCGGACGCGCGCCAGGATCCGCGATTCTCCACCAACCCGCTGGTGACCGGCGGCCCACGCATCCGCCACTACGCCGGCATCTCGCTGGGCTCGGCGCACGGCGCTCGCATTGGAACACTGTGCCTGCTCGATCCGATGCCGGGCGTACTGTCGCCCTCACAGCGCGAACTGATGGTGCATCTGGCGCGGGTCACCACCCAGGTACTGGAACAGCGCAGCACCTTGATGGCCCAGGTCGGCCAGGCCAAGGCTCTGCACCGCGAGTTGAAACGCAGTGAGGATTTCCTGGAACGCACCAACCGCGCAGCGCGGGTAGGCGGCTGGGAGATGGACCTGGTCAATAACGAAGTGCGCTGGACGCGCGAAACCAAACAGATCCATGGCGTGCGCAGCAACTTCGAGCCCACGCTCGACACCGCGCTTTCGTTCTACCGCGAGGACAGCCGCAGCATCATCCGCACAGCGGTACAGCGCTGCATCGAGGAAGGCACGTCGTGGGAGGTTCAATTGCCGATGACGACCGCCGATGGACGCGCCATCTGGACGAGGGTCGTCGGTGGCCGGCAGCAGGTTGATGGTCACCCTCGGCTGGTCGGCGCCATCCAGGACATCACCGAGGAGCGCGCCGCACTGGATGCGCTGGAAGCTAGCGAAACCCGCTACCGGCGTCTGTTCCACTACAGCCTGGGTTTGATCTGTACGCATACGCTGGATGGCACGCTGACGTCGGTGAACCCGGCGGCAGTGCAGTCGTTGGGTTTCGACGAAGGCCAGATGATCGGGCGCAGCCTGTGTGACCTGATGCCGCCGGAGAAGCGCGCCGCCTTCAAGGCCTATCTCGAGCGCATCACGGTCAACCACACCGATGCCGGCGTCATCGAACTGATCGCTGCCGATGGAACCCGGCACTATTGGGCCTACCACAACGTGCTCGACAGCGAAGCCAATCCACCCTACGTGCTCGGCCATGCACAGGACGTCACCGCATTGCGGATGCAGGAACAGCAGTTGCGTGAAATGTCCTTCAAGGACCCGCTCACCCAGAGCTACAACCGCCGCTTCCTGCCCCGCCTGGACGAACTGGGCGAGCGGCCATGGGCCTGCCTGATGTTCGATCTTGATCATTTCAAGCAGATCAACGACAGCCAGGGCCATGCGCGAGGTGACACGGTGCTGGTGGAGTTCGCCGCCTTCCTGCGCTCTCCGCTGGGTGCGGCGGAGAACGTGGTACGGATGGGGGGCGACGAGTTCATGGTGGTGCTGACCGGCCCGGAACCGGGGAGGCTGACCGCACTGGAACAGTGGTATGCGGAGCACGCCGGGCAGTCACCCACGCCCTTCTCGCTGGGCGCGACCCACCATGCACCTGGCGAGACGGTGGCCGACACCCTGCAGCGCGCCGACAGCCGGCTGTACCGCGAGCGGGCACGTGTGCGCAGGCATCCCCGGCCGTCGGCCTGATATCGGCCGCAGCTGCCGGCTTGCCGAACCTGCCCGTACGTCTGTGGCCCCGGTGTAGCGCTATGCTCGTCAGCGGGCACCAACGGCCCCCTGGGGAACCCGCATGACCCGCAGCATCCGCTTCGTCCTGCTACTGCTGTTGCTGCTTCCTTCGCTCGCACTGGCGGCGCCAGCCCCTGCACCGGTCGAAGCGAGGGTGCCCTTCGCGCCAGCGCCCTTCATCGGCAGCGACGGCCTGCGCCATCTGGCCTATGAACTGCACATCACCAATTTCTACGGCGATACCGGCGCGCTGCAGCCGCAGTCGCTGCAGGTGTTCGCCGACAACGCTGCAACATCGCTGCTGACGCTGGACGGCCCCGCCCTGCGCGGCTGGGTTCGGCCGATGCCGGCCGAGGATGTGGCCCTCAGCATTGCGCCCGGCAAGCGGCTGGTGGTTTTCCTGTGGCTGTCATTGCCACCCGGCGCGCCCGTTCCACACACCCTCCGTCACCACATGCTGCTGGGCACCGAGCACCACGGCAACGTGCTGCTGGATGGCGCCAGCGTGCAGGTCAATCCTGCGCCAGTGCTGGCCGTGGGACCGCCGCTGCAGGGTGGCCGCTGGCTCGCGCATGAAGGACCGGGCGCGGCGCAGTCGCACCATTGGGGCAGCCTGGTTGCGGTCAATGGTGAGCTGACCATTCCACAGCGCTTCGCCCTCGATCTGGTCGGCGTGAACGCACAAGGCCGCGCGTTGCGGCCCGGTACAAAGGATCTGCAGCACACCCGCCACTCGGACTGGGTGGGCTATGCGGCACCGGTGCTGGCCGTGGCCGATGGCATCGTCCGCGCCACCCGCGACGGACAGCCGGAGCATGCCCCACTGACCGCACAACCGGAGCCATCGTCACTGACCGCCGACGGCTTGTTCGGCAACTACGTGGTGGTGGAAATCGCGCCGGATGTCTTCGCCAGCTACGCCCACCTGCGCGCAGGCAGCGTCAAGGTCAGACCCGGGCAACGCATCCAACGGGGACAGGTGCTGGCGCAGCTGGGACAGTCGGGCAATTCCGCTGCGCCACACCTGCATTTCCAGCTTTCCAACAAGCCCACGTTCGAAGGGTCCGAAGGCATTCCCTATGTCTTCCAGTCCTTCGACGATTTCGGCCCTGAAAGCGAGGCACAACTGTTCGGCCAAGGTGACGCCTGGAAACCCGGCGTGACCGTGCCGCGCGACAACCAGTTGCCGCTGAACGACATCGTCATTGCCTTTCCGCCGCGCTGACACACCGACTCTGCTGCCGGGAATGCTCCTGCCCACGCTCGGCTTGCTGCGCGCAGCGCAGGGTTCATAGTGGCCTGACCGGAGAGCAGCCGAGCATGGGCTCGGCTCTACAAGTGCACGCACCGGGCCTGCGCCTACTCCGCCGCCAGCGCCTGGATCGGGTCCAGCTGCGCGGCGCTGCGTGCCGGGAAGTAGCCGAAGCCCAGCCCGATCGCCGATGAGCACGCCAATGCAGCCAGCACCGGTCCCGGCGTGAACAGGAACGGCACGCCCAGCGACAGCAGGCTGGACAGCGCTCCCGCACCGAACGCGAACAGTACGCCCAGCACACCACCGAGCAGGCAGATCAGCACCGCTTCGATCAGGAACTGGCGCAGGATGTCACCCTGCCGCGCACCCACTGCCAGACGCACGCCGATCTCGCGCACGCGCTCCTTCACCGACACCAGCATGATGTTCATCACCCCAACTCCACCCACCACCAGCGCCACCGCGGCAATGGCGGAGACCAGGGCCGCCATGGTCTGGCTGGACTTCATCACCGCCTTGCGGATCTGATCGGCGTTGTAGATGAAGAAATCCCGCCGCCCATGCAACCGTTGCAGTTCGGCAGCCAGCGAGGCTTCGGCGGCGGTGGTCGGCACGTTGTCGCGCACCCGCACGGTGATGCTCTCCAGCCGTTGGCTGCCCAGCAGCCGCGAGGCCGCCGAGGTATACGGCACGTAGACCGTGGGCGTCGCACCGCCGGCAAAGGCGCTGGCGCCGACCACACCGATCACCTCTACCGGCATGCCGCCCAACAGCACCGTACTGCCGATCGGGTTGCCGGTGAACAGCGCCTTGGCCGCCTTCTGATCGACCACGCCCACGGCACGATGCGCATCTACTTCAGCATCGGTGAAGAAGCGCCCAGCCTTCAGCTGCAGCCCGCGCACGCGCGGCAAGTCCGCGCCCACGCCCTGCACCTGGGTGTTGGCACGACGGCTGCCCTGCAGTGCTGCCACCGAACCCGTCAGATTGGGGCTGACGCTGTCCACGTAGCTGAGCGCGGCCAGATGGTCGGCATCCCCCACCACCAGCGTTTCGATCTCCGCCGAGCGCGGGTCACCGAAATCGGCGCCGGGGAATATCTCCAGTGTGCTGGCGCCCAGTTCATTGATCTGTGATTCCACCTGCGCCTGCGCGCCCTTGCCTAGCGCGACCACGGTCACCACGGCGGCCACGCCGATGATGATGCCGAGCATCGTCAACAAGGTCCGCAGTCGATGGGCCAGCATCGAACGCACCGCCATCCGGGCGGCCTCGCGTACCGCGTCCAGGCGCGCCCGGCGCTCGGCAGTCAGGGACGGACCGCGTTCGGCGATGGACGCAGCGGGCGTCAACACCGGCGCCCTGTCACCACGATCGGCGACCACACGTCCGTCGGCAATCTCGATCACCCGGCCGGCATGCGCGGCAATTGCAGCGTCATGGGTCACCAGGATCACCGTATGGCCTTGCCCATGCAGGCGCTTCAGTTCGGCCATCACCTGCTGGCCACTGGCGTGATCGAGCGCGCCGGTCGGCTCGTCGGCCAGTACGATGGCGCCGCCGTTCATCAGCGAACGCGCGATCGACACGCGCTGCTGCTGGCCGCCGGACAGCTGGCTCGGCCGGTTTGCGGTGCGTTCGCCCAAGCCCAGCGTTTCCAGCAGCCCGCGGGCACGCGCGGTACGCGTCTCTGCATCCACGCCCGCATAGACCGCCGGCAATGCCACGTTCTCGGTGGCGCTCAGGTTCTCCATCAGGTTGTAGCGCTGGAAGATGAAGCCGAAGTGCTCGCGGCGCAGCCGGGCCATCGCATCCGGCGCCATCTGCTCGGTGGCCTCGCCGTTCACGCGATAGCTGCCTTCGGTTGGCCGGTCCAGGCAGCCGAGGATGTTCATCAACGTTGATTTTCCCGAACCGGACGGGCCGATGATGGCGATGAACTCACCGGCGTCGATACGCAGCGAGACATCCTTCAGCACCACCACTTCACCGGCGGCCGAGCGATAGGCGCGCGATACGCCATGCAGTTCCAGCAGAGCATCGGCCATGCTCAGATCCCCAACAGGCTGGCAGCTTCCGGCTCAGCGCCGCTTGGCGCCTGGCCGACCACCACGTTCTCGCCTGCCTTCAGCCCGGACAGGATCTGCACCGCCGTCGCGGTGCGCAAACCCGTGCTGACCTCACGCTCGGTGACGCGGCCCTTTGCATCGACCACCTGCACCGTGCCGCGGTTGCTGTCCTTGCCTTCGGATTCGGTCAATGCGGTCAACGGCACCTGCAGTGCGTTGGCAGCGCGTGCCAGTTGCAGGGTGACCTTCACCGTCATCGACGGTTTCAGCTTCAGGCCCGGATTGGCCACATCGAACAGGCCGGCGTAGTACACCGCCTTGGGCGTCTGCGCCGAGCCACCCGCACTGCTGCCGGCCATATCGGCAATCGTCGACGGCGCAGGCTCCAGCTGCTGCAGATGGGATTCGTAGCGGCGGCCACTCGGGCCCAGTGTCGAAAACCACAGCGGCTGGCCGGGCGCGACCAGCTCCACATCGGCCTCCGCGATCTCGGCGCGCACGGTCATCGTATCCATCTGCGCCAGCATCACGATGGTCGGCGTGGTCTGCATCGAGTTCAACGTCTGCCCGGCCTTGGTCACGATAGCGACGATGTACCCGTCGCTGGGCGAGACGATGCGGGAATAGCCGAGGTTGATACGTGCGGTTTCGACCTGGGTCACGGCCTGGTCGATCTGCGCCTGCAGCGCGGCCATCTCCGAGCGCGCCGTATCACGTGCCACCCGCGCGGCCTCGAAACCTTCCTGTGACACCAGGCGTGACGCCACCAGCTGCGACTGCCGCTCGTAGACACGGCTGGACTGGGCGTAACGGGCCTGGCTGGCCGCATGCTGGGCACGCAACGTGTTGGTGGCCGCTTCAGCGCTGCGCAGGGCGATGCGCTGCGGCTGCGAGTCGACCTCGGCAATCAGGTCGCCGGCCTGTACGCGCTGGCCCAGCACCACATGCAGGCGCTTGACCTGGCCGGACACCTGCGCGCCCACCGCCACCAGCTCCTTCGGGTTGACCCGGCCCACCGCCTGCACGGTCTTTTCCAGATCCGCCACTCTTGCCGGCGCGGTGATCAACGCGGCATCATCGCTGTCTGCGAAGGCCCACCAGCCTGCGGCACCCGCAATGAGAGCCACGGCTGCGGCGATGGTCCAGATCCTGCGGTTGTTCATCGAAACGCCCGGCTGCGGGCGGCCACCCAGTGCGACCGCTGAGGCCGCAGTCTGCAAGCCAGGGGTGGACGTTTCTTGGAGCCACTGTGGAGATTGCATGGAGATCCGGCAGCCGTTCAGGCACGCCGCCGCCGGCTGAACCAGGCGATCCGTGTCCACGCAATCTCGACACAATCTCGACCGAGTCTCCATCAATGGCGGCTAGCCTCGGCAACTTGCCGACTGCCTGCCCACCGTGCTCCGTCCCCATCCAGACCTGCCGTCGATCGATGTGCGCCGCGCCTACCTGGCCTGGTGCGCACCTTCGCCGTGGCTGCTCGCCCTGGTACTGGCATCGACCACGGCTTGGATGCTGGCCAGTCCCCATGTGCTAGCGCCCCTGCTGGCAGGCTTCGGTGCTACCGCCCTGCTGTGGTTCCGCAGCGATGGGCCAGGCCACGCGAGCCGCCTCGGATCGCCCGCTTCGCTGGCGCTGATCGGCTTGGCAATCTGGTCGGAGCCGACGCCAACCGCCGCCGGTGCCACGCTGCATCTGCTGCTCGCCCTCGCCACCCTGCTGGTCGCCACCCAGATGACGCTCCGCCTGCGCGCCATCCTGCACATGGCCACCCGCCTGCAGGCACGGGTGGATGCGGCCGACATGGCATCACGCTGGGCCCGTTTGTCGGCAGCGGTATCCGCCCTGGCTTCGCGGGATCTGCGCGAAGGGCGGCCGCTGGCGCCGTCGTTGCGTCGCACGCTGGTGCTGGCCACGCTGGCCTGGGCCGCCAACGAGGAAGCACAGGCCATGGAACGCCGACGATGACCTCTCCACTGACATCGCCCTCACCTGCTCACTTTCCAAAGCCGCATCACGCAATGAAACCCGATACCCGCATGCGCCAGGCGCCCCTGGTCCTGATTGCCGAAGACGAAGGCGAGATCGCCGACATCCTTGGTGCGTACCTGGCGCGTTCCGGCCTGCGCAGCGTCCGCGCGGTCGATGGCGAGGCGGCCCTGGCCAGTCATCGCCAGCTACGCCCGGATCTGGTGCTGCTGGATGTGCAGATGCCGAGAATGGATGGATGGCAGGTGCTGAGCGAACTGCGCAGGCGTGGCAATACGCCGGTGATCATGCTCACCGCACTCGACCAGGACGTGGACAAGTTGACCGGCCTGCGCGTCGGCGCCGACGACTATGTAGCCAAGCCATTCAATCCGGCCGAGATCGTCGCCCGTATCCAGGCGGTGCTGCGGCGGAGTGCCAGAGAACCCAGCGATGCGCCCAGCGGGGTGATCCGCCAGGGACCGTTCGAGATCGACCTGCGCAGCCATGAGGTGACCGTGCGCACAGATGAGCAACTGCACGCACTGACCTTCACGCTCACCGAGTTCCGCCTGCTGGTACACATGGCGCGCGCACCGCGCCAGGTGCACAGCCGGCTGGATCTGCTGCACAACTGCCTGCCCGAGGGCGATGCGCAGGAACGGACGGTGGACAGCCACGTCAGCAAACTGCGCCGCAAGCTGGAAGACGTCGGCGTCATCGGCATTCCGGCCACCATCCGTGGCGTTGGCTACCGTTTCCTGGACTGAATGATGAACCCCAAAGGCAAGAGCATCGGCCGCCAGATCACGCTGTCCATCACGGTCGCCTCGCTGTGCTCGACGGTGCTGTCGATCAGCGGCTTCTACCTGTTCTACTACCTGATGGAAGTGTTCTATCCGCGTTGGTACGACGAGCCGGAAACCATCATGCCATCGGGGCTGGAGTGGCTGTGGATCGGCTTGACCGCCTCCGTTGTCGTCATCTTCGCCACGCTGGTCGCCTCGCGCCTGACCCGCCGCATCATCACGCCATTGAACTCGGTGGCCGAAAGCCTGCGCCGGGTCGCCAGTGGTGATCTGGAGGCACGTGCACGCGGCGGCGACACCTCGATGACCGAAGCGGCCACGCTGGTCAGCGATTTCAACTCCATGGCCGAGCGGCTCAGCCGGATGTCCGAGAACCGGGTGTTCTGGAACGCCGCGATCGCGCACGAACTGCGCACGCCGATGACCATCCTGCGCGGCCGCCTGCAGGGCATTGCCGAAGGGGTATTCGAGCCGGGCCCGGAACAGTTCAACAGCATGCTCACCCAGCTGGAAGGCCTGACCCGGATCATCGAGGACCTGCGCGTGGTCAGCCTGGCCGAGAGTGGTCATCTGGATCTTCGTCTGCAGCGCAGCGATGTCAGCGTACAGGTGGCGGCAGTGGTGGAAGCGATGTCCGAAGCGCTGACCGAAAGTGGCTTCTCGGTAACCCTGGATGTGCGCCCGTCACTGGCCGACTGCGATCCCGCACGCATCCGCCAGGCCGTGCTGGCACTGCTGGAGAACGCGCGGCGGCATGCCATTCCGTGTCCGCTGCGGGTGGCCGTCACCCTGGCCGAGGGCCATTGCACCGTAGCGGTGGAGGATGGCGGCCCCGGCGTGCCGGACGAGCTGCGCGACAGCATCTTCGAGGCCTTCCAGCGCACCGATGTCTCGCGTTCGCGGCAGAGCGGTGGCTCCGGGCTAGGCCTGGCGGTAGTACGTGCGATTGCCGTGGCCCATCACGGAACCGCGCAGTGCCGGGCTACCGAACGTGGCGGCAGTTCGTTCGAGATCCGCTGGCCGGTACATGCACGTCGTTGAGGGCGCAACGTTGCGGCAGACGCTGCTCTGGTAGCGGCCCACCTTGGTGGGCATTCGCATCACTGAACGGCGCCGATTTCTCCACGCAATCTCCATCGTCCCTCCATGCCCGCTCCAAAGGGCTGCCGATACTGGGCGTGACCAGGGAGGCGGCAGGTATCCACCCCCTGCCCTGTCTCCACCTTGCCCAGGCATCCCCATGAAACACCCTCACGATCCGGCGGCAGCCGCCGGTAGCATCGGCCAGCAAAACGCGGCCGCCACCCTCAAGGCCATCCTGCGCACCTACCCGTGGCAGCTCACCGGCACGTTCTCGCTGGTGGCGCTGGAGAACGCGCTGCTGCTGGCGTATCCGCTGTTTGCCGGCTTCGCGGTGGACGCAATCATCCGCGGCGACATCGGCCACGCCATCTCGTACGCCGGCGTCGTGCTGTTGTTCTGGCTGGTCGGTGCCGCCCGCCGTGCGGTCGATACCCGTACCTTCACCCGCATCTATGCCGACCTGGCGGTGAATGTGGTGCAGGCACAGCGCAGGCTGGGCCACGCCACCTCCACCTCGGCCGCACGCGTGGTGCTGGCCCGCGAGTTCGTCGACTTCTTCGAGAAGCACGTGCCGATCATCGCCACCGCGCTGGTATCGATGTTCGGTGCGGCGGTGATGCTTCTGGTGATCGAACCGCTGGTGGGCGCCGCGAGCCTGATCGCACTGCTTGGCGCAGTGTTGCTGATGCCGTCGTTCGCACGCCGCAACGAGCAGCTGCATGGGCGCCTGAACAACCGGCTGGAACATGAAATCCGACTGGTTGACCGGGTCAGCCCCTCGGTGCTGCGTCGCCACTACACCACGCTGTCGCGGCTGCGTATCCTGCTATCTGATCGCGAAGCTGGAGCCTTCGTGGTGGTGGGCGCCGCGGCGGCGGTGTTGTTCGCGGTGACCATCGGTCGACTCGCCACCACCGACGGTGTGACGCCGGGTCATGTGTACGCGGTGATGACCTACCTGTGGACGTTCGTCGGCAGCCTAGACGATGCACCGTCGATGGTGGATCAGCTGGCGCGCTTGAAGGACATCGGCCGCCGCGTCAGCCCGGGGATGAACGATGCGGAGCGCAAAGATGCCGCTTGACCGGTAAATGCCCACCTTGGTGGGCAACGATGTATCGCGGCGCCAACCAAGGTTGGCGACTACCGAGGCAACGGTGCCAACCAGGATTGGGGGGTTACCCAGAGGCTGCCGTGCGTCCGCACATCGCCAACGCACCGATGATCAATGCCTCCATGCTGCGGTCGAACTCGGCCTGCTGTGCCTTCCTATCCAGTGGCCGCCGCGACGTATCGACCACCGCATTCCGCGAGTACACGGTGTCGGCCAACGCCACGGCGTGATACGCCACGGTCGACAGCAACCACGCTGCCTGCTCCAGCGGGAGGCCATGTGCACGACTGAACTCGGCATGATGGCGCTGGATGCGGGCCAGCATCTCCGGCGTCTTCGCGCCGTGGCTGACCAGGAATGGCGCCAGGCCCGGATTGGCATCCACCAGCGCCCGCAGTGAACGCTGGAATGCGCGCAGGTCCTCCTCGATGCTGCGCCGGCCAGCGGCATCCAGCGCCGGCGCCTGCCAACGCTCGAAGATCGCCTCGGCCACCAGCTCGCGCAGCGCCGCCAGATTCGCCACATGCTTGTACAGCGCGATGTGGCTCACCCCGAGCGCCGCCGCCACGCCCACGAAGCTCAGCCCCGGCAGCGTCATTGCAATGCCGGCGTCGGCGATGCGTTCGCGGGTGATGGTGGGCGGTCGCCCACGGGTGGCGGTCTTTTTCGGTGCAGCCATGCGGTAACGGCTCCTGCGCGATGCGCGGGCAAGGGCTGCCATGGTGGTCCGCAGCGACGCAGTGGTCAACGCATCCTGCGCCCCCCTGGACAGCTCCGGGTTGCGACGCGATCAATTTAGTTTACTATGATGTAACTAATTCGCATTCGTAGTGTCCAGGATCGTTGTCGATGTCCGCGTCTCCTCCTTCAATCACCCCGGCTGGTCCGCTGCGCGGTGCCGACCATGATCGCGGCCTGCAGGCGCTGCAGGTCCAGGTGGTCGCGGTTGTACAGCCATGCGCCAGCCTGCTGCGCCTCGTGGTCCAGTTGCCGGAGCAGGCAGCCCTCGCGCCGTGGCAGCGCGCAAACACTGCCGTGCGCATCCAGCTCGGCGCCGCCTTCGGCGATGTGTCACGGATCTACACCGTGCGCTGCGTCGACGCGCACACGCGCCGATTCACGCTGGATGTGGTGCTGCACGAAGCACCAGGACCGATGCTGGCCTGGGCGCGTGCGCTGCGCCCCGGTGATGCCTTCGATCTGACCGGCCCGCGCCCGCATCTGCAGGTGCCGCAGCGTGAAGGTGCCAGCGCTCTCCTGTTCGCTGATCAGAGCGCCATCCCCGCCCTGTCTGCGTTGCTGCAGCAATGGCCGGCCGGTCTGCATGCGCAGGCCTGGATCGCCTCGAATGATCCCTTCCCGGTAGACGAGCTGCCCCGCATCAATGGTGTCTGCGTGCAGCGCCTGGCCACCGGTGATGCGCCCTTGCTGCAGCAGGCACGCAGACTGCACCCGGACGCCAACAACACCGTCTGGGCGGCCGGCGAACGCGAGGAAATGCGCGCCCTGCGCCGCCACTTCATCGAAGCGGTCGGCCTGGCACGCACCGACGTCGCCGTTGCCGGCTACTGGAAACGTGGCGAGACCACCACCGACACCGACCAGCGCCGCCGCCGCAACTACGAGCGCGTGCTGGCCCGCGGCGGTGGCCTGCAGGACCTCGACGACCTCGCCGACGATATCTGATCCACCCTGCAGCACCCGCGCTCCGCGCTTCGCTCCACCCAGCCACAGATCGCCCACGCACCTCGCGTGCAGCACTGCCCCAGCGGCAGCGCCGTGCCCTCTGCCAGCCACTCCACAGCCCGCGTCGTCCTGCCCGTGCAGGTCATCGACGGCGCCGTGCTGGCCGATCGCACGACCCACCACGACGAGAACCGCCATGTCCCTCCCCGCCCGAACCCTGCCCCTCCCGCGCCGTACCGCGCTGTCCCTGGCCGCGCGCGCGGCAATGCTGCCTGCGCTGCTGATCGCCACTGCCGCCCACGCCAACGACGCGCCCGATGGCGCCCGCCAGCTGCCCACGGTGAACGTACGCGCCGACAAGACCGCGCCTACCGATGCCTACGCCGGTGGTCAGGTGACGCGCGGCAGCCGTGTCGGCCTGCTCGGCGACCTCGATTTCATGGACACACCGTTCAACACCACCCGCTACACCGCCGAATTCATCGAGAACATCCAGGCACCGGATCTGGTACGGGTGATCGCGCTGACCGACCCGAGCGTCTACAACAGCGGTTCCAGTGGTGGCATCACCGATTACTTCAACATCCGTGGCTTCGGCGTGGCCTCCTCGGACATCGGCTTCGGCGGGCTGTACGGGCTGATTCCCTACTACCGGGTCACCCCGGAACTGGCCGAGAACATCGAGGTGCTGAAGGGCCCGTCCGCGCTGCTCAACGGCATGCCGCCGGGCGGCTCGGTCGGCGGCAGCGTCAACCTTGTACCGAAGCGTGCCGGCGACACGCCGTTGACCCGCTTCACCGCCAGCTACGGCGGCGACGCACAGTTCGGTGGCCATCTGGATATCGGCCGCCGCTTCGGCGCGGACAAGCAGTTCGGCATGCGCCTCAATGCCGTGCACCGCGATGGCGACACCGCCACCGACCACCAGCAGCACAAGGCGCAGCTGGCATCGCTCGGCCTGGACTGGCGCGGCGAGCGCTCGCAGGTATCGCTGGACCTGTTCAGCAGCCGCGACCACGTGGATGGCCTCAACCGTGGTGTCTCGCTGGCACCTGGCCTGGCCGTGCCGCGCCCGCCGAAGGCCAGCACGCTGTTCGCACCGGGCTGGACCTTCAGCACCGTCAAAGACCAGGCCGCCGCGCTGCGCTGGTCGTTCGACATCAATGATCACCTGCAGGCGCACGCCAGCTACGGCCACGGCCATACCGATTTCGATTCCGTCGCCAGCGGCACCACGCTGATCACCAATGCCGCCGGCGACTTCCGCAACAACTTCGCCCACCAGCGTTTCATCTACAGCAAGGACACCGCCGAAGCCGGGGTGTCGGCACGCTTCCGCACGGGCCCGGTCGATCATGCACTGGCCATCAGCGCCGCCTGGTACCACCACGATTACAAGTTCGGCTTCCAACGCAACCTGCTGGCCCGCGACTGGGTGACCAATATCTACAATCCGCAATGGGGCCCGGCCATCGACCGCAGCTTCAGCAATGCGTCGCTGCCGAAGATCGGCGAAGTCCGCACCACCAGTTTCGGTATCGCCGACACGCTGTCCTTCATCGATGACCGCGTGCAGCTGACCCTTGGCATCCGCCGCCAGACCGTGCTCAGCGATATCATCGACGGCAGCACTGGCAAGCGCACGTCGCGCTACGACACCAGCGCCAACACTCCGGCCGGCGCGCTGCTGTTCAAGGCCAGTGACCGCCTGTCGCTGTACGCCAACTACATCGAAGGGCTCAGCCAGGGCAGCACCGCACCGGTCAGCGCAGCCAACGCCGGCGAAGTGTTCCCACCGTACAAGACCCGCCAGCGCGAGGTCGGCGCCAAGTTCGACTTCGGTCGCCTGGCCAGTGCGCTTAGCTTGTACGAGATCGAGAAGCCCGGCTCCTACACCGACCCGGCCACCAACGTGTTCTCGTTCGGCGGCCAGCAGCGCAACCGTGGCGTGGAATGGACCGTGTTCGGCCAGGCCACCGGACAGCTGCGCGTGCTGGGCGGAATCGGCTGGCTGCAGCCGAAGCTGACCCGTACCCAGGGCGGCATCAACCAGGGTCGCCTGGCCACCGCCACCCCGCAGTGGCAGGGCAAGCTGGGCCTGGAATGGGATGTGCAGGCCGTGCCGGGCCTCACCCTCACCGGCAATGCAGTCAGCCTGTCCAAGGGCTACATCAATGCCGACAACAGCCAATGGGTGGCCGGCCGCACCGTGTTCGACCTCGGTGCCCGCTATGCACTGCAGGCCGCCGGTCACCCGTTGGTGCTGCGCGCCACCGTGCAGAACCTCACCAACAAGGCGTACTGGGCAGGCAGCCTCGGCTCCGGGCTGGGCACGCCGCGCACCGCCGTGCTGTCGGCCACCGTCGATTTCTGATGCCTGATGCACGGGCGCCACGCCATCGCGCGTGGCGCCCCGGAGAAGTGATGTGAGCGTTTCCCGTACCACCGTCGTGCTGGCCTGGCTGCCGCTGGCCTCGCGCATCCTCGCCGCGTTGTTCGGCGGCTATGTGCTGGCCGCGCTGTGCAGCATCGCCGCACTGGCGCTGCCCAACGATGGCCGCCAGGCCGTGTTCACCGGCATGCTGGCCAGCTTCCTGTTGTATGCGGGCGCCGTAGTCTGGGTGTTCGCGGTGCGCTCGGCCTGGCGCGCATGGCTGGGCCTGATCGTCGCCGCGTTGCCACTGTGGCTGGTTGCACAGACGGTCGGCAACGGAGGCACTGCATGAGCAAGGTCGATCGCACCCCGAAGCCACGCGGCATCCGCCAGACCATGTCCGACCTGCATATCTGGGTCGGGCTGCTGGCCGGCTGGATCCTGTACGCGATGTTCCTCACAGGCACCGCCAGCTACTTCCGCGACGAGCTCTCGCGCTATACCCGCCCGGAAATCGCCACGCCGTCCATATTGCCGGATGCCGCTATCGTCACGAAGCGCACCGTCGCCACGATCATGGCCGACACGCCAGCGGCCAGCCAGATCAACCTCGGCCTGCCGAGCACGCGCATGCCATGGGTGTCGGCGATGTGGGCCAGCCCGGGTGGGCGTGGCCGGCATGGCTTCGACTCGGGCCTGTTCGATGCCAACACCGGCGCGCCGCTGCAGGCACGCGACACCGGCGGCGGCGACTTCTTCTATGCATTCCATTTCAACCTGCATTACATGCCTGCGATGTGGGGTCGCTGGATCGTCGGCCTGTGCGCGATGTTCATGCTGGTGGCCATCGTCAGCGGCGTGATCACCCACAAGAAGATCTTCGCTGACTTCTTCACCTTCCGCTGGGGCAAGGGCCAGCGCTCGTGGCTGGATGGTCACGCGGCACTCTCGGTGCTCGGCCTGCCGTTCCATTTCATGATCACCTGGAGCGGGTTGGTGATGCTGGCGGTGCTGTACATGCCGTGGGGCCTGGCCAAGCTGCCGGACAAGCGCCAGCAGGCCGAGGTGGTCAGCGAGATGCGCCTGTTCCTGCCACCGCAGAAAGCCGCGGGCCAGCCTGCCCCGCTCACCGACGTCGGCGCACTGGTGCAACAGGCCGAGCAGCGCTGGGGAACCGGATCGGTGGGCAGCGTGCAGGTGCAGAACCCCGGCGACCAGAACGCACTCGTGGCCGTGGTGCGTGCGCAGTCCAGCCGTGTTTCCACCACACCGAACTATCTGCTGTTCGACGGCAGCGGCGGGCAGTTGCTGCAGGTCAAGGAGCACTCGGGCGTCGCCGCCGATACACAGGGCGTGCTGTATGGCCTGCACCTGGGCCGCTTCGCCGATGCCGCCCTGCGCTGGCTGTACTTCATCGTCAGCCTGGCCGGCACCGCCATGGTCGGCACCGGGCTGGTGCTATGGACGGTCAAGCGCCGTGCGCAGCTGCCCGATCCGCAGCGCCCCTACTTCGGCTTCCGCCTGGTCGAGCGTCTCAACATCGCCACCGTCGCCGGCCTGTCGGTGGCGATGGCGGCCTATCTGTGGGCGAACCGCCTGTTGCCCACTGCCATGGACGGTCGCGCGGCGTGGGAGGTGCATGTGTTCTTCCTGGCTTGGGCGGCCATGTTCGTGCACGCCACGCTGCGGACACCCAAGCGAGCGTGGATCGAACAGTTCCTGCTGGCGGCGTTGCTGCTTGCACTGCTGCCGGTGCTGACGGCG
The DNA here is from genome assembly GCF_056861405.1 of Stenotrophomonas sp. 22DLJC03. NCBI lineage: Bacteria > Pseudomonadati > Pseudomonadota > Gammaproteobacteria > Lysobacterales > Lysobacteraceae > Stenotrophomonas > Stenotrophomonas sp. 22DLJC03. The sequence goes on along the minus strand of NZ_JBSPUG010000002.1, from coordinate 888,656 downwards.
ATGACTACGGCACATCCGTTGTGGCGCACGCTGGCCGCAGGCGATTGGGCGTTTGCCGGGACCGACCTGACCCTGCTGGCATTGGCCGCCCTGCACACGCTGCTGGCCTGGCGCACCTGGCGGCATGCACCGAAGGTGAAGCGCACACGGCCGTCTGCAGCGTCACGCAATGCGGTTTCCGAGGCCAGCGCATGATCCACGTCATTCTGTTCGTGCTGTCACTGGCCGCGTTCGGTTGTCTGGCGCTGGCGATGGAGCGCCATCAGCGCGATGTGCTGCGCCGTGTGTTGAGCGCGCAGGCGACCGAGAAACTGCGCGCGGTCGGCTGGGCGCTGCTGGTGTTCAGTGCCGTGTTCGCCATGCGCGGGCTGGGAGTGGGTTTCGGTCTGGCCGCGTTGTCCGGGCACACCAGCGTGGCCGCAGGTGTTGTGGTGGTGGCGATGGTGGCGCATGGGCGGCGGGATCGGTAGATGCCCACCTTGGTGGGCACCGGTGAAAGCGACGCCAACCAAGGTTGGCGACTACCTAGACCGACAGGCATCAATGCGTCGCTCGGCTCTACAGAAAAGCTGCCATGCGCTGCAGTTCGTCTTCAAGCGCGGAACGAAACACGCGGTCGCGGACCAGCGACTTGCCGGCATAGCCCACGCTGGTCGCCAGCTCACCGTCGCGCACGCTGAGATTGGCCCAGCCCACCACCTGATCGTGCCATAGCATCGGCAACGCGTAGTAGCCGTATTGGCGCTTCGGCGCAGGCGTGTAGGCCTCGAACTTGTAGACCCAGCCCCACAGCAGCTCGAAGCGGCGGCGGTCCCACACCACCGGGTCGAACGGCGCCAGCAGGCGCACCTGTTCGTCCGGCGCATGCCGGCGCGAGCGCGGGTTCTCGTCCGCCGGCCAGTACCAGGTGGTGCCGTCCAGCGTGCAGCTGGCCAGCTGGTGCTTGGCCAGCATCAACGCCTGCCGGATCTGCTCGGCCAGATGCGGTGCGCCATAGCCCAGTAGGCGCACCAGATAGGTCAGGCTGGCCGACGGCAGTGGCGCGTACTTGCGCACCACCAGATCAATCAGGGCCGCGGCGCGTTCAATCTGTGCCTGCTCGCTGGCATCGGCTTCCGTGTGGTTGGCCACGGCGTAGATGCGGGTGCCGCTGTCGCGCCGCTGCACGCGCAGCAGGCCACGGTAATGCATGCCATCCAGCAGGTGCGTGCTGGCATTGCTGGTGCCGCCCCAGTAGTTGGTCACCCGCCCATGCGCGAACGCCTGATCCACCTCCCGCGGGTGCACGCTGCCGCGCTCGCGCACGAAGGCCAGCACGTCGGCCGCGCGGCGATGGGTCTCGGCGTCCCACTCGCGCTTGGACACGCGCGGGTGCATCAGCGCCAAATGCTCGCGTGGCAGGAAGCCGTAGTTCACCAGGCAATCTTCTTCCACCGGCAGACGCGTATAACGCCGCTCCAGATCACCGGCGCGATAGTCCTTCACCCGGTGGCGCAGGGTCAGGTCCTGCGCACGTGCCGGCGCGCGGATCGGGTCGGCCTGCACGAAGCCCAGGCGCCGGATCGCGGTCATCAGCGTGGTGGGTTTGAACAGCGTGCGCGCCACCGCATGGCGGCGCAGATCATCGAGAGTGGGCGTGGCAGGCATGGCCGCATTGTAGATCCACGCCATGCCTGGATGCTGCCTTGGCCAACCGTGCAACGGCATCCACGCATGGAGTGGATCTACCGAAGCTCCAATACCTCCAGCGAACCTATCACCAGCGCACGCATGCCCTGCTTGAATTCGGCGATCACTTCCTCGTCCTGCACGCGGCGGCCGGTCAACACTTCGGTTTCGTCATCCACCAGCCCGTACACCGTATCCGCACCGGCAATGCAGTAGAACGCTATCGTGGCCAGCAACCAGCGCGCCTTGTCCAGCGGCAGGCCGAACACCTCGGCCACATGCGCCTGGTGCGAGGCGATCTTCTCCAGCATCGGCGTGGTCGCCACCGAACGGCGCAGCAGGTAAGGCGGCAACCCCGGGTGCGCTTTCACCACCTCGCACAGTGATTCCACGAACCCCAGCAGGTAGGCCTGCAACCCACCCGGCGCATCGGCAGACGCACGCGGAATCTGCCAGCGCTGGAACACCGTATCGGCAACCAGCCGCTTCAAGGCCTCCAGATTGGCCACGCGCTTGTAGAGCGCGGCCTGGGTCACCGCCAGCTCGGCGGCCACATTGGCCATGGTCAGGTTCGGCAGGCCCAGCGTGATGCCGATGTCGGCCAGCCGATCGGGGGTGATGGTAGGCGGGCGGCCACGGGCCGGCGCCGGGATCTCAGGTTGCATGCTCATACCGTAGCGAGGGTGCCAGCAAAGGGACCCTCTTGTCCGCATCATATGGTTTAGTTTAATTTACTCAACTAATCCGGAACGCGCGTGGTTCGCAACCCCGTCGCCGTCCGCAATCGAGCCCATGGCTCACTTTCCGCCAGGTCCCCACCCAGCCGACAACCCTGCGCTGCGCCCTCCCCCGTGCTTGCCGTCGGCAGCGCGCCAGGCGCGTTCGCACCTGCGATTCACAGGAATCTGGCATGACCGTGTACGACCTTTCCTCTCTGCTGCAGCGCGCAGCTGCTGATCCGACCCGCCTGGTGATGCTCCCGCCGGGCATGGCCCGGCGCTACCAGAGCACCCCCAATGCGCGTAGCGGCCAGACGCAGGCGCTGGGCATCCGGGTGTCGGTCCTGGCACTGGGCCTGCTGGCCTCGTTCGCCGCGCTGGCCGAGTCGACGCCGTCCACCCTGCCTTCGGTGCAGGTGCAGGAACAGCGCCGGGTGACCGGCGACTATGCCGGCGGACAGGTGGCCTCTGGCAGCCGCGTCGGCCTGCTCGGCGACAAGGACTTCAGGGATACGCCGTTCAGTACGGTCAGCTACACCGAAGCCTTCATCCGCGACCGCCAGGCCAAGGACCTCACCGACGTCATCGCCGCCACCGACCCCACGGTGTTCAGTAACGGCGTCACCGGTTCCTGGAGCGAGAACTACGCCATCCGCGGCTTCGCCTCCAGCAGCAGCGACACCACCTTCAACGGCCTCAGCGGCATCGCGCCGTACTACCGCACCTCACCGGAAATGTTCGAGCGCATCGAGGTGTTGAAGGGCCCGTCCGCCCTGCTCAACGGCATGCCGCCGGGCGGCTCGGTCGGTGGCAGCGTCAACCTGGTGCCCAAGCGTGCGGATGACCAGCCATTGCTGCGGATCAGCGCCAACTTCGCCTCCGATGCGCAGTTCGGCACCCATGTGGATGTGGGCCGCCGTCTGGGCGCCGACAAGCAGTTCGGCATCCGCTTCAACGGCGCTTACCGTGATGGCGACGGTGCAGTGGGCAAGCAGAGCAAGAAGGTGCAGCTGGGCTCGCTGGCACTGGATTGGCGCGGCGAGCGCGCCCGCCTGTCGGCCGATCTGTACAGCGCCGACGACCGCGTCGACGGCCCGGCCCGTGGTGTCGGCCTGGCACCGGGCGTCGCCATTCCCCGCCCGCCGCGAGGCGACACACTGATCAACCCGGACTGGGCCTACGTGGACAGCCAGGACAAGGGCGCGATGCTGCGTGGCGAGCTGGATATCATCGACAACCTGATGGCCTACCTGGCCTACGGCACCAGCAAGACCGACTACCGCTACAACGGATCGATCAGCGCGCAGATCCTCAACCCAGCCGGTGACTTCACTACCGTGATCGGCCAGCTGGCGTTCGACATCAAGAAGCAGTCCGGTGATGCTGGCCTGCGCGGCAGCTTCCGTACCGGCAGCGTCGGCCACCAGTGGGCCGCCAACGTGACCCATTACCAGCACACCCAGAACGACTACGGCCGCCGCAGCGTGCCGGGCTGGGACTGGACCACCAACCTGTACAACCCGGTGTGGGGCCCGGCCGCGCCGTTCGTGGCGCCGCATATCTCGCACACCGAGCTGCGGCTGGACAGCCTCGGCTTCGCCGACACCTTGTCCTTCGCCGATGACCGCGCGCAACTGACGCTGGGCGTGCGTCGCCAGCAGGTGGTCAGCGAGACCTTCAACGTGGCCAGCGGTGCGCGCACCTCACGCTATGACGAGAGCGCCACCACCCCTGCCGCCGCGTTGCTGGTGAAGGCCACCGATAAGCTTTCGATCTACACCAACTACATCGAAGGCCTCAGCCAGGGCGCCACCGCGCCGATGACCGCTGCCAACGCCGGCGATGTGTTCGCACCGTTCCGTACCAAGCAGAAGGAGCTGGGCCTGAAGCTGGACCTGGGCAGCTTCGCGCACACCTTCAGCGTGTACGAGATCAAGCGCCCGAGCAGCTACACCGACCCGGTCACGAATATCTTCTCGTTCGGTGGCGAGCAGCGGAACCGGGGCATGGAATGGGGCTTCTTCGGTTCACCGCTGGACGGCGTGCGCCTGCTGGGCGGCTTGGCCTACGTGCAGCCCAAGCTGACCCGCACCGCCGGCGGCGTCAATGAGGGTCGCATCGCCACGGCGGTTGCACAGCGGCAAGCCAAGCTGGGCGTGGAATGGGATGTGCCGGCGCTGGAGGGCTTGACCCTGACTGGCAATGCCACCGCGATGTCGAAGCAGTACATCAGTGCCGACAACAGTCTGTCGGTGCCAGGGCGCACGTTGCTTGATGTGGGTGCGCGCTACAGCACCACCGTGGCCGGACGACCGCTTGCCCTGAGAGCGAGCGTGAACAACGTGACCAACAAGGCGTATTGGGGCATGCCGTTGCTTTCCAGCCTGGCGCTGGGGGCACCGAGAACGGTGTTGTTGTCGGCCACGATGGATTTCTGAAAGGCATCCATGGGCGGCGTGGGCCTACTGTAGAGCCGAGCCATGCTCGGCTCCGTTTCCTTTGATGAGCCGAGCATGGGCTCGGCTCTACAGAATGCCAGGCAATCCGCCAGAAGCATCCACGTATGGCGTGGATCTACCGACACAAGGCACGACCACCCATGCATTGATCAAGAAAGCACGCGCGCCACCACCGCCAGTACCAGCAGATGCCCCACGTAGTACCCATAGAACATCCAGCGCCAGCGTGGCAGTTGCCACTGCACCCGTGCGGCCAGCAGCACCACGGGAACTGCCAGCACGGCCCAGCCGTTCCGGTTGGCCCAGCACACTGCCACCAAGGCAATCAGCAGCGTCCACCACGCGCGATGGCGGAACGCGATCCAGGCCAGCAGGACACTGCCGACTCCGGCCCACTGGTAGTCCACCAGCATCGGCAGTACACCCGCCGCCAACAACAGCAACAGGGGCCGGTTGTTGGCCAGCGCGTGCACCGCCACGGCAGCCAGGGCGAACGTGAGTAGGATGTTGAGCGGCAGCCAGGAGCCAAAGACCAAGGCATGCAGCGGTTGGGCGATGACGCCCCACAGGGCTAGGCGACGCATCGACTTGCGAAGGTCGGCGCCCGGTTGGGCCAGGTTGCAGGCCATCACCAGTGCGAACAGCGGAAAGGCGATGCGCCCCAGTTCAGTGACCACCGGCACGTAGCCACCGAACACCACCTTGGCCACGTGGTCGCCGGTCATGGCCAGCAATGCGATCCACTTCAGCAGCTCGCGGGCGCCACTGCCGAGGCTGATGCTGAACGTGGACGTCCTTGTCGTGGTCGCGTGCATCCCAGAAGCTTATGCGCATCGGCAAGCCCATTTCCAGCGTCGCGCAAGCAACACCCCCTGCCTCGGTCGGCGCGAGGCGCTATGCTGGCCGCCCCTGCTTGTGAGACACCCGCCATGCGCACTCTGTACCCAACCATCGAGCCGTACCGCGAGTTCACTCTGCCGGTAAGCGATCTGCACACGCTGCACATCGAAGAGTGCGGCACGCCGGAGGGCATTCCGGTGGTGTACCTGCATGGCGGACCGGGTGCGGGTATTTCGCCCACCCATCGCCGTTTCTTCGACCCGGCGCGCTACCGCATCGTGCTGATCGACCAGCGCGGCAGCGGTCGCTCCACGCCGTTCGGCGAGCTGCGCGACAACACCACGCAGGAACTGGTGGCCGACATCGAGAAGGTGCGCGAGCACCTCGGCATCGAGCGTTGGCTGGTCTATGGCGGTTCCTGGGGCTCGACCCTCTCGCTGGCCTACGCGCAGGCACATCCCGAGCGTGCCACCGGCCTGATCCTGCGTGGCGTATTCCTTGGCCGCGAGATGGAGAACCGCTGGTTCGCGGAAACCAACGGTGGTGCGCGCTGGATCTTCCCGGAGCGCTGGGATCGCTACGAGGCCTACATTCCAGAAGGCGAGCGTGGCGACATGATTGCGGCCTACTGGACGCGCATGGACAGTGCCGATGAGGCCACCCGCATCGCAGCCGCGCAGGCCTGGCTGGGCTGGGAAGACAACGCCGCCACCCTGCAGCACGACGTGGATGCTGTTTCCACGGATGACCCGCTGGACACTCTGGCCAAGGCCCGCATCGAAGCGCATTACTTCCGCAACGGTATCTTCCTGGAACCGAACCAGCTGTTGCGCGATATAGATCGCATCCGCCATCTGCCCGGCGTGATCGTGCAGGGCCGCTATGACATTATCTGCCCGCCGCGCAGCGCCTGGGACCTGGCCAAGGCCTGGCCGGAAGCAAAGCTGGAGATGGTGACTTCCGGCCACAGCGCGAATGAGCCGGCAACGGTCGATGCGCTGGTGCGCGCCACGGACGCGTTTGCCGACCGGAACTGAAGAGAGGGGGTAGCGCCGGCCGCTGGCCGGCATCCCACTGTTCGAGGGCAGAGTCGACTGTCAGTCGACTGCTCTCGGCGGGAAGCCTAGAACCCCGCGCTGCGCGCGATAGTCGACTAACAGTCGACTCTACCCATCCGTCTCCCCGCAGCCGCCTCTGGGCCGTCGATCACGGCAGCCCGGTGAATGGCGGCTCACCGCCACCGGCCAGGCAGGCGGATTCTTCGCAGCTCGCTTACAGGCAGGCGCCGATGATCCGGCCGTGGCCACGGACAACCCTGGCCTACCTCCCTACTTCTGGAGCCTGCCATGACCGGTGTTCGCTATCTCCCCGTCGCTCTCGCACTTTGCGCGGGCCTGCTTCTCGGTGCGTGTTCCAAGACCCAGGAAGCCAGCAAGGCCACCGCGGCCGAGGACGTAACCGAAGTGAAGCTGATTCCAGCCTATGAATCGCTGGACAAGGACAAGGACGGCATCGTCACCCTGGCCGAGGTGGATGCAGTGGCGCCCGACTGGGCCGAACGCCTGCACGCCTGCGATACCGATCGCAACAAGACGTTGAGCCGCGGCGAGTACGACGTGTGCAAGCAGACCAGCACCGCGCATTGATCCCTTTATGCGCCATCGATTGGCGCGATGCGTGGCCGGCTATACCAAGGTATAGCCGGGCTAACCCACGAGCCTCTAGGACTGCCCCATTCAGGGGCGGACAATAGCGCCACTGGCCAGGGCAACCCTGGCCAGCTCCCTCCCTTCATGGAGACGCAGATGGACCCCGACCCTGCCGGGCGCACCGCGCCCCGGATGCCCGTTTGTTGCCTGTTCCTGGCGCCTGCCCGCCGGTCCCTGCCTGCCTGAGTGACGGGGGACCGCCAGGCGCCGCTTGCCTGGAGATCGCCCCCATGTCCTACAAGATCCTCTACATCACCCTGCGCCGCCTGATCGGCGAGCGCGATGTTGCCGCCCTGCGCAGCCAGCTGCTGCAGCACGGCCCGGTCACGTTTGCCCGTTCGCTGTCGCTCGGTTCGCCGCGCGTGGTCGCCGACGCACTGTCGCTGCTGCCGATCAGCGAGCGCATCAACGTGCTGCGCCATCTGCCCTACCCCCTTCGCGATGCGATGAAGCCGCTGTGCATCGGTGGCAGCCAGCGCCTGCATATGCAGCCGTGGTCACCGGCGGTGCTGGCAATGCGCCACGCCTGAACCGTTGCATCCGTTCCGTTCGTGTTCCGGCCGCGGCCGGCTCTGACATTCAAGGAGTTCCCATGAGCCTGCTCAACGCCTGGTTCAATGCCTTCCTGCGCAGCCGTCGCGCAGGCAACCTGTTCGGCCGTCGCGCCATGCCCGAAGCCGGCTTCGGCCCGGGCAGCGCCGAAGCCGCACCTTTCGCGCTCACCACCGGCCTGGTCACCCTGTCGCAGCTGGACGAGCCGCGCCTGCTTGCCGCGCTCGACTCGCACGTCGATGGCCTCAGCCCACACGAGGCCGAGGAGCGGCTGGCCACGCTCGGACCCAACGAGGTCGATCACGAAAAGCCGCTCCCGTGGTGGCGCCATCTGTGGCAGTGCTACCGCAATCCGTTCAACCTGCTGCTGACCGTGCTGGCGGCGGTGTCCTGGCTGACCGAGGACATCAAGGCCACCGTGGTGATCGGTGCGATGGTGCTGCTGTCCACGCTGATCCGCTTCGTGCAGGAAGGCCGCTCCAACCGTGCCGCCGAACGGTTGAAGGCGCTGGTCGGCAACACCGCACGCGTGCTGCGCCGCAATCCGGGCACCGAGGCGGCGGACGTTGCCGACCAGTACTTCGGTGCGCACCTGCACAGCCGTCGCCCGGCACGGTTGCTGGACCTGCCGATCCGTGAGCTGGTGCCCGGTGATCACATCGTGCTGTCGGCTGGTGACATGATTCCTGCCGACTGCCGCGTGTTGACCGCCAAGGACCTGTTCGTCGCGCAGGCAGCGATGACCGGCGAGTCGCTGCCGGTGGAGAAGTTCGCGCACCCGGGCGATGGCCTGGCCGGCTTGCTGGAGCAGCACAACCTGCTGTTCATGGGCACCAATGTGGTCTCCGGTACCGCCACCGCCGTGGTGCTGGCCACCGGCAACCGTACCTACTTCGGCACCCTGGCCCAGCGCAGCACCGCCACCGACCGCGCACCGACTGCGTTCCAGGCCGGCGTCAACAGTGTCAGCTGGCTGCTGATCCGCTTCGCGCTGGTGATGGTGCCATTCGTGCTGCTGATCAACGGCTGGACCAAGGGCGATTGGACCGAGGCGTTCCTGTTCGCGCTGTCGGTGGCGGTGGGCCTGACCCCGGAAATGCTGCCGATGATCGTCACCTCCACCCTGGCCAAGGGCGCGGTGCTGCTGTCGCGGCGCAAGGTGATCGTCAAGCGCCTGGATGCGATCCAGAACTTCGGTGCGATGGAGGTGCTGTGCACCGACAAGACCGGCACCCTCACCCAGGACAAGATCGCGCTGGAACGGCACACCGACGTGTTCGGTCACGATTCGGAGGATGTGCTGAAGTTCGCCTACCTCAACAGCCATTTCCAGACCGGCCTGATCAACCTGCTCGACCGCGCGGTGCTGGAGCATGTTGAGCTGCAGAGTTCGCTGCGGCTGTCACAGGACTACCACAAGGTGGATGAGATTCCGTTCGACTTCGAGCGCCGCCGCATGTCGGTGGTGGTGTCCGAACGCGAGGACCACCACGAGCTGATCTGCAAGGGTGCGGTGGAAGAGATGCTGGCGGTATGCAGCACGGTGCGCGAGAACGGCGAGGACAAGTCGTTGGATGAGCAGCGCCTGGCACGCGTGCGGCAGACCACCGAGGAACTGAACGAACAGGGCCTGCGTGTGGTGGCAGTGGCGATGAAGGAAACTGCTGCCAGCCAGACCGTGTATTCGCAGGCCGACGAATGCGGACTGACCCTGGTCGGCTACGTGGCCTTCCTCGATCCGCCCAAGGAGTCGGCCGCGCAGGCATTGCAGGCGCTGGCCGCGCATGGCGTGGAGGTGAAGGTATTCACCGGTGACAACGAACTGGTGACCGCCCGCGTCTGCGCGCAGGTCGGGCTGGAGGCAGACACCATTCTGACCGGTCCGCAGATCGAGCGCATGGATGACGGCGCGCTGTCGCGGGCGTTGCACCACCACCGCGTGTTCGCTCGCCTGACCCCGCTGCACAAGGAGCGCCTGGTGCGCGAGCTGCGTGCGCAGGGCAAGGTGGTCGGTTTCCTCGGCGATGGCATCAACGATGCACCGGCGCTGCGTGCGGCGGACATCGGCATCAGCGTGGACAGTGCGGTGGACATCGCCAAGGAGGCGGCCGACATCATCCTGCTGGAAAAGAACCTGATGGTGCTGGAGGAAGGTGTGATCCAGGGCCGGCGCACCTTCAACAACATGCTGAAGTACATCCGCATGACTGCCAGCTCCAACTTCGGCAACGTGTTCTCGGTGCTGGTGGCCTCGGCCTTCCTGCCGTTCCTGCCGATGCTGCCACTGCAGCTGCTGGTACAGAACCTGCTGTACGACATCTCGCAGATCGCCATTCCGTTCGACAACGTGGACGAGGAGCTGGTGCGCAAGCCGCTGAAGTGGAACCCCGCAGACATTGGCCGCTTCATGGTGTTCTTCGGGCCGATCAGCTCGATCTTCGACCTGAGCTGCTTCGCGCTGATGTGGTACGTGTTCGATGCGCGCACACCGGCCGACCAGGGCCTGTTCCAGTCCGGCTGGTTCGTGGTCGGCCTGCTGACCCAGACGCTGATTGTGCACATGATCCGTACACCGAAGGTGCCGTTCCTGCAGAGCATCGCCGCGCCGCCGCTGCTGGTGATGACCGGCCTGATCATGGCCATCGGCGTGGCCCTGCCGATGAGTCCGCTGGCTGGCTACTTCAAGCTGCAGGCCCTGCCGACCGGCTACTGGCCGTTCCTGGTGGCGATCCTGTTCGGCTACGCGGTGCTGACCACCCTGCTGAAGAAGATCTACATCCGTCGCTACGGCTGGCAGTAAGCGCCCGCCGCCTGGTCCAGGGAGAAGCACAATGGACATCAATCCGAACCTGCCGGCGTTCAACGCCGGCGCGACCCTGAGCTCGTTGATCAGCCTCTCGGTGGCCTTCGTGCTTGGCACCGTCATCGGCTTGGAGCGACAGCTGCGCCAACGCACCGCCGGTCTGCGCACCAATACACTGGTGGCGGTGGGTGCGGCAGTGTTCGTGGACCTGGCCGTGCGCTTCCACGACCTGTACGGCGGCCCGCCGTCGCCACTGCACGTGGTGGCCTATGTGATCTCCGGTGTCGGCTTCCTCGGCGCCGGCGCGATCATGAAGGACGGCGCGCAGGTGTCCGGCCTGAACACCGCGGCCACCCTCTGGGGCTCGGCGGCGGTTGGCGCCTGTGCGGGTATCAAGCTGCTGCCCGAAGCGGTACTGGCGGCCGTGTTCGTGCTGGCCGCCAACACCCTGCTGCGGCCGGTGGTGAACCGCATCCAGCGGCAGCCGTTGCCGGAAGCGTTCAGCGAAGCAACCTATGCGATCAACGTGGTCTGCCAACGTGAGCAGCAGGCCGAGGTGCTGGACCAGCTGTTGCTGCTGCTGGAACAGGCGCACTACCCGGTACGCGCGGTGGACCAGCGCCCGTTCGGCGAGCGTGACGTGGAGATAGAAGCCGTACTGTATGCCACCACGGTGGATGCCGGTGAACTGGATGCGGTGCTGGCCACGCTGGCGACCACCCCCGGCGTGCTGCAGGGGTTCTGGAACGCCAGCCTGGAGGAGTAGCCGCTCGGTAGTGCCGGCCGCTGGCCGGCAACACCGTCTACCACTTTGGTAGGTGCCGACCTTGGTCGGCACAATCCTGGAGATGCCGGCCAGCGGCCGGCACTACCGGGCATCGCTTTGGTGGGTGCCCGCATCCACCCAAGGCGGCTTTGCTATCCTTCCCCCCCACGCCAGGGAGACGTCCCGATGCCATCGCTGTCGCCCCGCCGCCCGCTGGTGCTGCTGGCCCTGATCGTTGTGATGGCGGCGATCTTCCTGGTCGATACCGTCACCGACTACGCCGTGGCTGCGGCCTGCTTCTATGCAGCGGTCATCCTCGCCGCATCACGAGTGCTGAGTGCGCGCGGGCTGATCAGCCTGGCCATCGCCTGCATCGCACTCACCGCCCTGAGCTTCTTCCTCACCCGCTTCGGCACCTATCGCATCGGCCTGGTCAATTCGGTGATCGGCATGCTGGTGATCGGCATCACCACCTACCTCGCGTTGAAGATGGAAGCGGCCAAGGCCGCAGTGCAGGAAGCGCAGGGCCGGTTGCTGCGGGTGGCGCGCGCGTCGACCGTGGGCGAGCTGACCACCTCCATCGCACATGAAGTCAACCAGCCGCTGGCGGCCATTGCCAGCAGCGCCGAGGCCTGCCAGCGCTGGCTGGCACAGGACCCACCGAACGTGGACAAGGCCCGGCAGACCGTGTCCCGCATCCTGGACGATGCACATCGCGCCGGTGACGTGATCGCCCGCATTCGCGGCCTGACCCAAGGTGCGGCACCGGAACGACGCGCCTTCGACCTGAACCAGGCGGTGGAGGAAATGCTGGCGCTGTCGCGCAGCGAGCTGGACCAGCACGGCGTGGCCGTCGCCCTGCTGCTCGATGCCGACCTACCGCTGGTACAGGCCGATCGCGTGCAGGTGCAGCAGGTGATCGGCAACCTGATCCTCAATGCGGTGGACGCAATGGAGGCCGTGCCCGCCGCTGATCGACGCCTGTCCCTGTTGACCCAACGCGACGGACAGCGGATCAGCCTCAGCGTGCGCGACCGCGGTGTCGGCCTGCCAATCGACCATCCTGAGCGCGTGTTCGATGCCTTCTGGACCACCAAATCACACGGGCTGGGGCTCGGTCTCAGCCTGAGCCGTTCGATGATCGAGGCCAACGAAGGCAGGATCCGAGCCGAGCGCCCCAGCGGCGGGGGTGCCTGCTTTGTGTTTGACCTGCCCATCGCCACGGAACTTCCTCATGCGTAAGCCCGCTGCACCCGCCGCCGATCCAGCGCCCATCGTCTATGTGATCGACGACGATCCGTCGGTGCGCGCCGCACTGGAAGACCTGCTCGCCTCGATGGGCCTGCAGGTACGGGCCTTCGCCTCCACCCAGGCATTCCTCGAGCACGAACTGGAAGATGCACCGGCCTGCCTGGTGCTGGATGTGCGCATGCCCGGCCAGAGTGGGCTGGAGTTCCATCGCACGATGGGCAGCCACGGCCTGCAGCTGCCGGTGGTGTTCATCACCGGCCACGGCGACATCGCGATGGGTGTCAACGCGATCAAGGACGGTGCCATCGAGTTCCTGACCAAGCCGTTCCGTGACCAGGAGCTGCTGGATGCAATCCACAAGGGGATCGACATCGACCGCCAGCGCCGCCGTGACGGCGAGGCACTGGACGCCCTGCAGCAGCGCTGGAATACCCTCAACCCCGGCGAACGCGAGGTGGTCGACGGCGTGGTGCGCGGCCGCCTCAACAAGCAGATCGCAGGTGATCTCGGGGTGAGCGAGATCACCGTGAAGGTGCGCCGCGCACAGGTGATGCGCAAGATGGGCGCGCGTACGCTGGTCGACCTGGTGCGCATGTACGACCGCTTGCAGGCGGGCACCCCATGAGCGTGCATGTCGCGCTGCTACGCGCAGTCAACGTCGGCGGCACCGGCAAGCTGCCGATGGTTGAACTGGTGGCGATGTGCGAGGACGCAGGCTTCACCGACGTCCGCACCTATATCGCCAGCGGCAACGTGGTGTTCCGCAGCGGACTTGACGAAGCCGGCGTGCGGAAAGCCCTTGGCCAACGGCTGCAGGCCTATGCCGGAAAACCGGTGGGTGTGCTGGTGCGCTCGGCAGCCGAGATCGCGGCGGTTGCCGCCGGCAATCCGTTCCCGCACGCCGCCGGCAATCGTGTGGTCGCGCTGTTCGTGGATGAGGCACTGCCCACGGATCCCTTGACCGGGGTGACCGGCCTGCGCGATGAGCAGCTGGTGCTGGGTACACGCGAGATCTTCGTCCACTATGGCGACGGCATGGCCGACTCACGCCTGCGGATTCCCTATGCCCAGCAAGGCACCGCCCGCAACCTCAACACGGTCGGCAAACTTGCGGCAATGGCCGCCGCGCTTGGCCAGGCCACCCCAGGCGGTAGAGGGAGACGGTAGAGTCGACTCTACCGTGTGCTTCGCCCTGCATCCTGCACTTCCGTGTGATGGGTTGAATCCCGCTACTTCTTCGTCGCCAGCACGATCACCCCGGCAACCACCAGGCCGATGCCGCTCCACTCCCGCAGGCTCGGTCGTTCGCCCAGCAGCAGGTAAGCCAGCACGATCACCAGCACCACGCTGAACTTGTCGACCACCGCCACCTTGGCCAGTTGACCACTCTGCAGCGCGCGGAAGTAGAACAGCCACGAGGCGCCGGTGGCCAGTGCCGACAGCACCAGGAACAGCTGCGTGCGCCCCGGCAGCAGCAATGGATTCGACCACTTGCCGCTGATCACCACCAGCGGCAGGATCACCGCCGCCACCACCAGGGTGCGGATGGCCATGGCCAGATCCGAGTCGACGCCCTTGACCCCAACCTTGGCGAACAGCGCGGTCAGAGCGGCGAAACAAGCTGACAACCCGGCCCAGACGAGCCATTGCGGAACGTTCTGCATGTTGCGCCACTCCCGGCTCCAAGAGCACCCACCGCCAACGCTACTCCCATTGCCCGCCTGCGCAAGCAGTGCGAGCCGCCGTGTGGATCAGGCGCGTTGCAGACGGTGCTTCAACCGCGTATCCATCAACCCCACCGCCAGCAGCACCGCACTGGTCAGCCAACCGGCGGCCAGCAGATGGGTCTGCGGCAACACCACGCCCAGCAGGACCAGTGCCACCGCACCGATCAGATGCGAGTACGGTGCGCGCCCGTATACCACGCGCTTGTACAGCGCGCTGCCCAGCAGGTAGATCAATGGCCCTGCAACCAGCACGGCCGCATACACCGGCGTCACCGCAGCGTGCGGGTGGTCCATGACCAGGTCATTGCCCACCGCCGTAGCGATGATCCCGGCGATCAGCAGCGCGTGCACATAGTGGAAGTTGGCCCCCATCCGCCCGGGGTCTTCAGCATGGCTGATGGCCTCGGTGGCGTCGCGGCTGGAGATGCCGAAATACAGCCACCACATGGCGATCGTGCCGGCGAAGGTGGCAAGCACCGCCGACACCACCGCCCCACTCCACTGTTCGACCTCGCTGAGCACACCACCGGTGGCCAGCAACGTCTCGCCCAGTGCGACGATGACGAACAGCTGGCAGCGCTCGGCCAGGTGCCCGCCCTCGATGGTCCACTCGCGGGTGTGCGAACGACCCAGCCCCGGGAACGCGAAGCCGAACATCGGTGAGACGTATTCGCACGCCACCGCCACCGCCCACAGCGCCAGCCGCGTATTGCCCTCGGCTGCCGCACCTGCCAGCCAGAAGCAGGCCGATACGCTCACCCACGCCAGCATGCGGCGGAAGTTCGGCGCCAGCGGGTGTGTGTGGCCGACCTCGAACAGCACAAAGGCGGTACGCCCGACCTGCATGGTGGCGTAGGCCCCGGCGAACACCCAGGCACGGTCGGCGAACGCCTCGGGAATGGACGACGACATCAGCAAGGCCAACAGCATGGTGGCAAACAGCAGGCCACGAATGCGCGGTGTCTCCGGATCGAACCAGTTGCTGACCCAGCAGGCGTACTGCCAGCCCAGCCACACCGCAAACCACAGCACCAGGGTCTGCAGCACGCCGGCCAGGTCCAGGTGGTGCAACAGGTGGTGGCTCAGCTGGGTGACCGCGAACACGTAGACCAGGTCGAAGAACAGTTCTTCGTAGGTCACGCGGGCGTGGTGGCCGTCGCGCTGGCGCAGGGCCGGCAATCGCAGTCGTGTACTCATGGTTTTCCTTCAGCGCGCCAGGCGCCAGTAGAGCAGGCCGGCCAGCAGGGCCGGCACCGCGAACACCAGCAGCAGGATCGGCAGTTCTTCGCGCATCCCGTAGCCGGCCTTGCTGACACCCACCCACAGGTTGGCCACCGTCACCAACAGCCAGGTGGCAATGAACGCGATCAGGGCCGTGGGCAGCTGTGAGGTGCCTACGCTCCACAGCCGTCCGAACAACAGGAACACTCCCAACAGCACAATGCCGCCCAACATCACCAGAAGCACATGCATGGTCCACCTCCTTGAGCCTGCAGGCAGGCTAGCCGTGGGCGATTCTGCGCTCCAGCCGATGATCGTGGATTCACTTTCCAGGCGCGGCGAACAATCGCCCTGGCGATCGCGGCATGGCAAACGCGAACAGTTCCCATTAGTATTGCGTCATTACGCAGGGATGACCTCCCGGCACCCGCCTTTCACCCTTGCTGCCCGTCCGGATGTCCCAGCCGACACTTCCCCGCCCACCTGCGCTGCCGCTGGTGACCTCGCTGGTGCGCCACTACGAGGAACTGGTGGACTACCTGCATCGCCGGTTCCGCTCGCCCGGGCTGGCCCGCGAAGTGGTGCACGATATCTGTGTACGCCTGCTGGAACGTCCGGCCGTGCATGACGCCCGCCAACCGATCGCGCTGCTGCGCAGGATCGCCCACGACGCAGCGGTCGACCGCTGTCGCGCCGAGGACCTGCGCCGGCACTGGGTGGAGCCCCGCGCCGAGCTTCCCGAAGGCGCCTGCGAGCGCCCCGGACCCGAGCGCCAGGCGCAGGGCCAGCAGGCGCTGCAGCGGCTGACCGCCAGCATCGAGCGCATGCCCTGCCGGCGGCAGCAGGTGTTCATCCTGCACAAGATCCACGAGCTGCCCCAGACCGAAGTGGCGCAGCGGATGGGCATCGGCCTGAAGGCGGTGGAACGTCACCTGCGCCTGGCCATGGCCGACTGTCGGCTGCACGGTGCGCTGCGGTGAGCCCTGCATCACCCGATCCGGTACCGCCGTCGCCGCCCGCCGAACCGTCCGCCGAGGACACGCTCGATCAGCACCGGGAGGCACTGAAGGAGCGTTTCCCGTTGCCAGGCCCGGAGCAGCTGCAGCGGCGGCGCGGCGGATCTGGCGCGAAACGGGTACTGCCGGTGCTGTTGCTGGCGGCCGCCGTGCTGCTGCTGGCCGACCCGGCCTGGCAGGTGCGTGACTACCAGACCGCCGTCGGCGAGCGCCGCGACATCGAGCTGCCGGACGGCAGCCGCGTGCTGCTCGACGCGGGAACCCACCTGCAGGTCCGTCGCCACCTGCGTTCGCGGCGGGTGCTGCTGGCGCAGGGCCATGCGCGCTTCGAGGTGCAGCATTCGGCGTGGCGCCGCTTCCAGGTCGATGCCGGGCCGGTACAGGTACGCAACTACGGCACGGTGTTCGATGTTGACCGCCAGGGCGATCTCAGCGAGGTCACGCTTTGGCGCGGCGAGGTCGGTGTCAGCGTGGATGGCGGCGGCACCGAGCAGCGGCTGAAGCCGGGGCAGCGCCTGCTGGCCCAGCCGGGGTCCCTGTCTCCGCCGGAAGCAGTGGATCCGGACCGGGCCGACTGGACCACCGGCCGGCTGCAGTTCGACCGCATGCCGCTGGCCGAGGTGCTGCGCATCCTGCAGCGCTATCACGATCGTCCGATCGTGCTGGACGACCCGGCACTGGGACCACTGCAGGTGTCGGGCGTGTTCGATGCCGACCGTGCCGAGACGGCGGTCGCCCTGTTGCCGGAGATCCTGCCGGTCCAGGTGCATACCGCCGCCGACGGCAGCCTGCATCTGCGTGCCCGCGATTGATTGCCACGCCGAGGGTGGGTTGCGCGCCGTCCCATCCGGCAAGTGCTTGAACCCTTCCGAAGGACCCCCGCATGATCCGCCCTGTTCCGCCTGCCGCGCTGCGCCGGCTGGCCCCCACCCTGCTTGCCGCCTGCCTGTGTGCGGCGCTGCCCGCCACCGCGCAGACCGCTGCGTCCGCACCTGTCGAACTACACCTGCCGGCCGGCCCGCTGCAGGCTTCGCTCACGACACTGGCGCGGCAGAGTGGCATCCAGCTGCTGTTCGCGGCCGATAGCGTAAGTGGCCGCAACGCGCCTGCCCTCGACGGCCGCTACACCCCGCACGACGCCCTGCAGCGCCTGCTGGCCGGGCAAGACCTGGCGATGCAGGAGCGCTCGCCGGGGGTGTTCGTGGTGAGTGCCGCGCCGGCATCCTCCAAGGCCCGCGCTCCGGCCCGGGCCTCGTCATCGGCAGCGTCCCCGGGCACGACCACTTCGCTGGCCCGCGTCACGGTATCGGCCTCGACCGCGCGTATGCCGCAGGGCGAGACCGCGATGCCCAACACCATCACCGTGCTGACCCGCGAGGACATCGCGCAGCAGCTGGCGCTGGGCTCGGATGTCTCGCGCGTGCTGTCGGCGCAGATCCCGGCGTTTGCCCCGGCGCGCGAGAAGATGTCCAACTACGGCGAAACCATGCGTGGCCGCGGCATCCTGTACATGGTCGACGGCGTGCCGCAGTCGACGCCGCTGCGCGATGGCTCACGTGATTCGCACACCATCGATCCGGCGATGATCGAACGCATCGAGGTCATCCACGGCGCCAACGCACTGCAGGGCATCGGCGGTACCGGCGGCATCGTCAACATCATCACCCGCAGCGCGCCCAGCGAGCCGGGCGCCTTCCTGCTCGACACCAACGTCACCTACAGTTCGGCCCTGCCCAGCCGCCACGATGACAATGGCCAGCGCGGCTCGGCACTGGTCGGCGTACGCGGTGAGCGGTTCGATCTGGTGGCCGGCCTGGCCTATGAGAAGCAGGGCCTGTACCACGACGGCGAGGGCCGTTCGATCGGTACCAACGCGCAGGGCGAACTGATGGACTCGACCTCGTCGAACGTGTTCGCCAAGCTGGGCTGGAACATTGCCGAGGGCCACCGCCTGCAACTGATGGCCAACCGCTACGAGCTGCGCGGGCTGGACAACTACCTGGCGGTGAACGGTGACTACCGCACCGGTCGCCCGACCATTTCGGTCCCCGGCGATACCCCGCTCGATCCGCCGATGAACCGCTCGCGCTCGCTGACGCTGGACTACAGCGCCGCCGACCTGCTCGGTGGCCACTTCCAGGCGCAGGCCTTCGCGGTGGACTTCGAAGGCCGTTATGGTGCCAGCCAGTGGGATCCGTGGGGCAACACCGGCGCGAACGCCGCCTGGGACCAGACCCAGAACGAATCGGACAAGCGTGGCTTCAAGCTGACCCAGAGCTGGACCCGCATCGCCGATACCACGCTGGACGTAACCCTGGGCCTGGACGGCCTGCGCGACCGCACCCACCAGGTACTGCTGGCCAGTGGCATGAACTGGGTGCCGCAGACCACCTACCAGAGCCTGTCGCCGCTGCTGCAGCTGCACTGGTGGCCAACCGACCACCTGATGCTCTCCGGCGGCCTGCGCTACGAAAAGGGCGAGCTGGAAGTAGGCGACTACACCACCCTGCCCCGCTACGGCGCGCGCAAGGTGGCAGGCGGCAAGCCGACCATGAGCGAGACCCTGCCCAACTTCGGCGCGGTCTGGTACATCAACGATCGCCTCAACGCCTACGCCTCGTATTCGGAAGGCTACACCGTGGCCGACGTCGGCCGCGTGCTACGTGCGATCAACCGCGACGGCCAGCGCGTGGACAATCTGATTGACCTGTCACCGGTGGTTTCGGACAACCGCGAGATCGGGCTGGAGTACGACGATGGCCGTTTCAGTGGCGATATTGCGTACTACACCTCCGAATCCAAGCTGGGCTCGGTGCTGATCTACGATCCGGGCATCGACGCCTATGCGGTGCAGCGCCAGGCCACCCGCGTGGAAGGTTTTGAAAGCAACCTGCGCCTGCGCTTGGGCGACAGCCGGCTGGGCCTGGGTTATGCACGCGCCAATGGCCGCTACGATGCCGACGTCGACGGCCGCCTCGACAGCGACCTGGCCGGCGTCAACATCGCGCCGAACCGGCTGACCGCGTTCTGGGAACAGAGCTGGACACCACAGCTGAGCACCCGCCTGCAGGCCAGCCACGCCTTCGACCGCGACTTCGATCTGCGTGGCGCGCAGGTGGCGGAGTTCAAGGGTTACACCACGATGGACCTGGTGGCCCGCTATGTACTGGACAAGCACAGCTTCACCCTGGGCGTGCAGAACCTGGCGAACAAGCAGTACATCAGCTACTACTCGCAGACCACGCCGTCGAACCCGAGCTATTTCTCGGGCCGTGGCCGAGTGCTGACGCTGGGGTGGCAGTACCAGTAGTAAGCCTGCACAGGGCCCGGGGCGCAGCTGCCCCGGGCCGTGCTTCAAGCCTCGGATCACGCGGCGTAGCGTCGCTCACCCTGCAGCCAGGTCTCCATCACCTTCAGCTCGAGGACTCTTGCCGGATCGATCGTCAGCGGATCGCGATCAAGAATGACCATGTCCGCATACTTTCCGTACTCCAGGCTTCCGACAATGTCGTCCACCCGGCATTGCCATGCCGCATCGATGGTCACTGCGCGCAGCGCCTGTTCGACACTGATGCACTCTTCAGGGTTCAACACTTCGCCGCCATCACGCATGCGCCGGTTCATTGCGTTGTCGATGTAGCGCAACGGTTCGATGGTGGTGACGTTGAAGTCCGAGTGCAGCGAGATGCGAAGCCCGCCCGCCAGCGCCGACCGGCATGGATCGTACAGATCGGCGCGCTGCGGACCCAGGATGTTGTCGCGGAACGCCTTTCCCCAGTAGTACACGTGCCCGATCAGGAACGAAGGCGACACCTGCAGCTCGGCAAGCTGTGTGATCTGGTCCCCATGCAGCACGCTGCAATGCTCGATGCGGTGGCGATGATCGGCACGTGGCGTGTTGGCCAGTACGGTCTTGTAGACCTTCAGGGTGGTATCGATGGCCGCATCGCCATTGGCATGGATGCCGACCTGCCAACCGAGGTCGTGGGCGCGCTGTACCCCAGCTATCAACTCGGCTTCGGTGTAGTTCAATGACCCACGCTTGTCCGAACCCAGATAGTTCTCGCGCTGATAGCCTGTCTGTGCCTGGTTGGAGCCATCGGACCAGAATTTGATACCGGTCAGGCGGAATCGATCATTGCCATCGCCCGGCCTGAGGCCGCGCTTGATCCAATCGTCCATCAGATCGGAGGTGAGGAATCCCGAGTAGCGGATGGGTGGATTCTTCGCCATCACTCCATTGAGCACGTCCAGGTCCGTCGTGCCGCCGGTGCCAATGCCTGCGTCATGCAGGCTGGTGCAGCCAGCCTTGGTCGCGTCCGCGAACAACTGCTGGATCAGCTCGGTATAGCGTTCCGGGCTGGGCATCGGCATTGCCGCCATGAACGGTTTCATCGCAGGAGATTCCTGCATGCGCCCCGTGAGCTTTCCGTGCGCTCGATCGTAGCGCCCCTGGTCGGGATCGGGCGTTGCATCGGTGACGCCTGCTGCTGCGAATCCTTTCGTGTTGCTGTAGGCGATATGCCCATTGGACTCCAGCACGAACACCGGATTGTGGGCCGCCACATCGTCCAGCGCCTGCATCGTGATGCCCTGGCCGGGCATCAGCGAGGGGTCGATGCCCTGCGCAACCACCCATTCGCCGGGTTTGCTCGCACTCGCGGCGGCACCGATCTTCGACAGCGCCTCGGCCAACGTGCGGGTACTGAACGGCGTCACATCCACCCAATCGGACAGCATCGCCATCGCCGAGTGCATATGCGGGTCGATGAAGCCTGGCAGCAGCGCCCGGCCGTGCAGGTCGACCACGTCGGTCTGGCGCCCTCGATGCAACATGACTTCCTCGCGGCTGCCCGTGGCCAGAATGCGCCCCTGGCGAACCGCGATGGCCTGCACCTTGCCCTTTGGCCCGAGCGTATGGATCGGACCGCCATGGAAGATCCTATCTGCCGGCCCTGCCAGATTCGGCGGCGGCGTAGCAGAGAACGCTGCCAGCGGTACGGCCGACCCGACCAGCGCCGCCGCACCCAATCCGACCATCCCGCCCAGAAACTCGCGACGTGCCTGCAGGAATGCTGCGGCTCCTGGATTGCACACAATGCACATGCGCCTGCTCCTTCCTTGTGGTCGCTGCAGGCTACCCTGCGCGATGCGAACACGTTGCGAACTGCATCGCCCTTTCACGGCAGTTGTCGCGCCAATATTCCGGCACCCGCAACGCCGGCTTATGGCAGGCATGAGGAATCATAGAAACGGCACCGGAAAGCGCCGTGCTAGCCTCGATCCACCTTCCCGATATACCTTTCACATGCGCCCGCACATGCTCGCCCTCTCGCTTGCAGCAGTACTCCCGATCGCCTGCGCCAGCGCCGCCGAGGCACCACTGCCGCAGTTGCGGGCCTACACCGTGGATGCTTCCTGGCTGCAGCCGATGGCACCGCTGCAGATTGCTGACCACACCTGGCAGATCGGCACCGAGAACCTGACCGCACTGCTGGTGCAGACCGCCGAGGGCGCAGTGCTGCTGGACGGCGGCATGCCACAGATGGCCGGCCACCTGCTGGACAACATGAAGGCGCGCGGCGTGGCCCCGCAGGACCTGCGTCTGATCCTGCTCAGCCATGCGCATGCCGACCATGCAGGCCCAGTGGCGGAACTGAAGCGCCGCAGCGGCGCGCACGTGGTCGCCAACGCGGAATCGGCAGTGCTGCTGGCGCGTGGCGGCAGCGATGACCTGCACTTCGGCGATGGCATCACCTACCCGCCTGCCAATGCAGACCGCATCGTGATGGATGGCGAGGTGGTCGAGGTGGGCGGCATCGAATTCACCGCGCACTTCATGCCGGGACACACCCCGGGCAGCACCGCCTGGACCTGGACCGATACCCGCGAGGGCAAGCCGGTGCGTATCGCCTATGCCGACAGCCTGAGTGCGCCGGGCTACCAGCTGAAGGGCAACCCCCGTTATCCGCGCCTGGTCGAGGACTACACGCGCAGCTTCGCGACGGTGCGGGCGTTGCCCTGCGACGTGTTGCTGACCCCTCATCCGGGCGCGAGCAACTGGGACTACGCCGCGGGTGCCAGGGCCGGTGCCAAGGCACTGACCTGCAAGGCCTACGCGGATGCGGCAGAACAGAAGTTCGACGCACAGCTGGCCAAGGAAACAGCCGGCGCCCGCTGATTCTGTCGAGCTTGCTCGACCGAAGCAGAGCAGTCGAGCATGGCTCGACGCCACAAAGAGCAAGCCGAGCGTGGGCTCGGCTCTACACAGGACGCGTGGAATGGTGCCGGTCAGGACGACCGGCACCGGCGACTGTCAGCCGCGCTGCCCGTGCTGGGCAAACGGCTCGGTGGTGCCATCGTTGCGCACCAGTTCAACGGTGTACGGCTGCACGTAGCCATCCGGCATTTCCATGCCCGGCGAACCGGCCGGCATTCCCGGCAACACCAGCCCACGCGCCGCCGGACGTTCGGCCAGCAGTCGCTTGATGTCTTCGGCCGGGATATGGCCTTCAACCACGTAACCACCGATCTCGGCAGTGTGGCAGGAGGCCTTGCCGACCGGCACACCCAGCCGGACCTTGATCGGGTTCATGTCATCGGTATCGCGCACATCCACCTGGAAGCCTTCGGCCTTCAGGTGGTCGACCCAGATGCCGCAGCAGCCGCAGCTGGCGGTCTTGTGCACGATGGCGATGGGTAGTGCCGGATCCACCTGCGACGGGCTGGCCTTGATCGGTGCCGCCGGGGCTTGGCTGGCAACCGGTGCGGCAGGCGATTCTTCAGCTGCACGTGCGCAGGCGGTGCTGGCCAGCACGGTGCCCAGCAGCAGGCCGAGGGAGAGAGAACGGTTCATGGTGTTGATTCCTTTGCAGATGCGGGCAACGCGGCCCGCTGCCTGCGCACCGAAGGCACAGGCAGAGTCGAGAGTGAGTCGAGCAGCTACGGCAGGCGCTTGAGGCCTGCAGGGAATCACACGATGGGAGGGCGTAGCGGATCCGGCAACGGCGGCGGTGCGCGTTGCTGGGTACTGGCTGGCAAAGGCGCCTCACGCCAGGGTGACGCTGGCGTTCCGCTCAGGGTGGCCAGCATGCCGAGGCTGGCCGGCGGGCATTCGCACTCATTGCTCTGGCAGACCGTTGATGCTGCCTCGTCGCAGCATCCGGGCATGGCAGCGGAATGCGGTGCGGCGCAATGGTCCGCGCTGGACTGCGCCGCGTACGAGGATGAGGCAACCGCAAGCGCCGGTGCATTCAGCACCAGGGCAAGGAGAAGCATCCATCTCAGCAGCAGGCCAGGCAGGTTCACCCGTTGATGATAGCCGATGAACGCATCACGCAATCGCCGCTGCCATCGCCTGCATCCGCACCGGAATCGACTTGGCCGCCGGGGTGCCGCTGACCCGATCGTAATAGTCCAGCGGTAGCAGCGGGTTCAACTCGGGGTAGTAACCGGCCAACGCGCCGCGCGGCATCGGGTAGTCCAGCACGGTCAGGCCCTCGATGCGTCGGTTCACGCCGTCGCCGCTGATCGTCTCCAGGCTGACCAGTGCTTCCTTCTCCAGCCCGCGTGCCAGCCGGTCCTCGATGTTCATGAACAACACCATGCGGTCGTTGTAGACGCCGCGATAGCGGTCGTTGTAGCTGTAGATGGTGGTGTTGTACTGGTCGTGCGAGCGCACTGTGGCCAACCGCAGCATCTCGGGGTCATCCACGGGCGCGTCCACGTCCAGCCCCGGCATCACCAGGATGTTGGCCTTGCCGTTGGGCGTGGGCCACACGCGACGGCGCGGTGGAATGTCCAGATGGAAGCCGTGCGGCTGCTGGATGCGCTCGTTGAAGCCGGTGTAGATATCCGGGTACACCGCCGCGATCAGCTCGCGGATGGGTGCGTAGTCATGCATGCACCCGGCCCAGTCGACCTTGCTGTGCGGCAGTGTTGCCATCGCCATGCGGCAGACGATCTCGACCTCCGGGAGCACGTCCGTGCTGACCGGCTCGAGCACGCCGCGCGAAGCGGTCACGTTCGACATCGCGTCTTCGATGGTGACGAACTGCTCGCCGGCAGGCGTAACGATGCGCTCCGAACGCGCGACTACCGGCAGGATCAAGGAATCGCGGCCATGCACCAGGTGACCCCGATTGAGTTTGGTGGCGATGCCGACCGTCAACTCCAGGCCACGCATGGCCTCATACGCGCGCGGTGTATCGGGCACGGCGTGGATGAAGTTGCCCCCCATACCGATGAACACCTTGGCGCTGCCGTCCAGCATCGCCTCGATCGATTCGACCACGTGATGACCGTGCTCGCGCGGCGGATCGAAGCCGAACACCTGCTGCACGCGGTCCAGATAGGCTGGCTTGGGTTTCTCGTCGATGCCGACGGTACGGTCGCCCTGCACGTTGGAATGGCCACGGATCGGCCCGATGCCTGCGCCGGGCTTGCCGAAGTTGCCACGCAGCAACAGCAGATTGGCCACCTGCTGCAGCAGGGTCGAACCATACTGATGCTGGGTCAGGCCCATGCCGTAGCAGATCACCGTGGCCTTGGAGCGGATGTAGATCTCGGCGCAGCGGCGGATCTGCGCCTGCGTGATGCCGGAGACCTGCACGATCTCGTCCCAGTCCTGCGCCATCACATCTTTGCGCAGTGCGTCCAGGCCCACCGTGTGCTCGGCCAGGAAATCGTGGTCAAGCACGCGCTCGCCCTGCGCTTCGCGCTCGAACATTACCTTCATCATGCCCTTGATCAGGGCCAGGTCGCCGCCGATGCGGATGTGCACGAACTCGCTGGTGATCTCGGTCGAACCGAACGTGGCCATCTGCACCATGTCCTGCGGCTCGGCGAAGCGGATCAGCGCGCGCTCTGGCATCGGATTGACCGCCACGATCGGGATGCCGCGTTTGCGCGCCTCGACCAGGTTGCTCATCATCCGCGGCGAATTGGTGCCGGTGTTCTGGCCGATCACGAAGATCGCCTCGGCGTGCTCGAAATCCTGCAGCACGATGGTGCCCTTGCCCACGCCGATGGCCGGCGGCAGGCCGCGGCTGGTCGGCTCGTGGCACATGTTCGAGCAGTCCGGGAAATTGTTGGTGCCGAACTCGCGCACGAAGATCGAATACAGGAACGCGGCTTCGTTGGGTGTACGGCCGGAGGTGTAGAACTCGGCCTGGTGCGGGCTGTCCAGCGCCTGCAGATGACGGCCGATCAAGGCAAACGCCTCGTCCCAGCTGCAGGGAACGTAATGATCGGTGGACGCGTCGTAGCGCATCGGCTCGGTCAGCCGGCCCTGCATTTCCAGCCAGTAGTCGGTCTGCGCCATCAGCTCGGTGACCGTGTGCTGGGCGAACAGCTCGCGGCCGGCACGGAACTGGGTGGCTTCCCAGGCCAGCGCCTTGGCACCGTTCTCGCAGAATTCCAGCTTCTTGCGTTCGTCGGCATCGGGGAACGCACAACTGGGGCATTTGAAGCCACCGGGCTGGTTCATCGCCAGCAGCGCCTTCGAGCCCTTGCCGATCACACTCTGCTGCAGCAGCACCTTGGCGGTGGCACCGGCGGCACCCCAGCCACCGGCCGGCTGGTTGTAGGGCTTGTAACGCGGCGGCTTCTGCTCGGACATGTTCGGGAACCTGGCGGGAGGAACACAACAATCAACGGCGCAAGACGGGCCGGATGCGGCTTCTGCAGTGCGGCCAGCCCCGCAGTCAAGCACGGACAAGGCCACTTCGCCAGAGGCAGGCGCTGTTTTCGGCGCAGCCTGCCATTACAACGGTTACACCCGCGTCAGCGCCCGGCCACTGCGCTATTCTCAAAGCCGTGGGTGGTCCACCACCTGCGTATTTCCCTTGCCCGGACGCGCTGCATGCCTGAATCGACCCCGCCGCACACCCCGCCTGCCGGCACGGCCCAGCGCCCGTTGCAGCGCTGGCGCAGCGGGGGTCACCAGCAGCAGGTCGACGTGGTGGCCGAGGAAGTGCCGGTTGCACTGCGCTACAACGGCGCCGCCTTCGCGGTGATGATGGCCACGCCCTGCGACCTGGAAGACTTCGCGCTTGGTTTCTCGCTCAGCGAGGGGCTGATCACTGCGCCCTCGCAACTGCTGTCGATCGAGGTCCTCCCGCAGCTGGAGGGCATCGAGCTGCAGATGACCGTTTCTGAAGACGCACCCGGTGCCGATCTGGATCCGACCAATAGCCGCCTGCTGCCCGGTCGCGGTGGCTGCGGCCTGTGCGGCACGCGCCAGCTGGAGGATGTGCTTCGCCCGCTGCCGCAGATCCGTGAGCGCCGCACCTATCCGCATGCCGCATTGCAGCGGGCACTGGCCACGCTGGCGCAGCATCAGCCGATGAATGCGGTGAGTGGATCGACGCACGCTGCGGCCTGGGCCGATGCCAGCGGGCGGATCGGCTGGGTGCGCGAGGATGTGGGCCGTCACAACGCGTTGGACAAACTGGTCGGCGCCCTGCATCACAACGAGCACGCCATCGACGGTGGGTTGCTGGTGATTTCCAGTCGCGCCAGCTATGAGATGGTCAGCAAGGCGATACGTGCGGGTGCCAGCGTGCTGGCAGCAGTG
This sequence comes from Stenotrophomonas sp. 22DLJC03, assembly GCF_056861405.1. NCBI lineage: Bacteria > Pseudomonadati > Pseudomonadota > Gammaproteobacteria > Lysobacterales > Lysobacteraceae > Stenotrophomonas > Stenotrophomonas sp. 22DLJC03. The sequence goes on along the minus strand of NZ_JBSPUG010000002.1, from coordinate 861,349 downwards.
TCGGCGCCGACCGCGCTGGCGATCGACCTGGCCCGCAGTGCCGGACTGTGCCTGGTCGGGTTCGCGCGGGAGAGCGGGTTCAATGTGTATACCCATCCCGAACGGCTGCAGGCGGACGACAGCCACGATAACTGAGAACGGCCGGGAGCAAGACGCCCCCGGCCTGATGGACCTCAGCGCAGCGCCACCTTGGGGAAGTCCACCGGCACATCGAACGCCACGTTGATGTAGTTGGTGAACAGGTTAAGCGCCACATGGGCGAGGATCTCGACGATCCGCTCGTCATCGAAGCCGGCTGCGCGCAGCGCCTGCACATCACCGTCGGTGATCTGTGCACGCTGTTCAACCACCTTCAGCGCGAAGTCGAGCGCCGCCGAGGTGGCCGGATCACTGGACTGGCCGATCTGCGCGGCAGCCATCTGTTCGCTGCTGGCGCCGGCCTTTCGACCCAGCGCCGTGTGCGCCGCCAGGCAGTACTCGCAGGCGTTGCGGTTGGCGATGGCGACGGCGATCTGCTCGCCCAGCAACGGCGACAGCCGACCGCCGCCCAGCGCGCCGAACGAACCCCACATGCTCTGCAGGGCGGCCGGCGAGTTGGCCACGGCGCGGAACATGGCTGGGGTGGCGCCGAAAGCGGCGTGGACCTGGCCCAGCAGGGCCTGGCGCTCGGCAGTGGTGGCGGAGGCATCGATCAGGGGGACACGGGACATGGTGGATCTCCTTGGGAAAGCGCCCGGGATTGGACGACCTGCTCATCCTAGGTAGACTCGACGGACGCATTGGTCGTAATCAGCCGCATCTGTTGTCCATTCGTCCATGAGCATGCCCGCCGACACCTCCGCACCCGACCGCCTGTCCTCCCTTCTGGAACGCTTCCGAGTGCAGGCCGCGCTGTTCCACAGCGGTCCGCTGTGCGGGCGCCATGTCTTCGAGCCGCAGCCCGGTCGGGCGTTCCTGCACATCCTGCGCCAGGGTGAAATGGAGGTCCGTCATCCCGACGGCGATATCGCGCTTCCCCGCTTGAAGATCGACGCGCCCAGCCTGCTGCTGTATCCGCAACCGCTGCACCATGTGTTCTTCAATGCGCCGCTGGATGGCCCCGACTTCACCTGCGCCACGCTCGACTTCGATGGCGGCGCGCGCAATCCCATCGTGCAATCGCTGCCGCCGGTGATGGTGGTGCCGCTGTCCGCGATCAGCGAACTGGACGACACCCTGCATCTGCTGTTCACCGAGGCCGACCGCCAACGCTGCGGTTCTCGGCTGCTGACCAACCGCCTGTTCGAGGTGGCGTTGATCCAGATCCTGCGCTGGGTGGTGGATCATCCCGATGCGGCCGGGGTCAGCCACGGGCTGATGCGCGGGCTGTCCGATGCGCGGCTGGCACGTACGCTGGTGGCAATGCACCAGGCGCCACAGGACGAGTGGACGCTGCCGCGCATGGCCGACACCGCCGGCATGTCGCGCAGTGCGTTCGCAGCGGTGTTCAAGGAGGTGATGCAGGCGACGCCGGCCAGTTATCTGCTGGATTGGCGGCTGAGCCTGGCCTGCGCGCAGCTGCGTGCGGGCGTGGCGGTCAAGCAGGTGGCAATCGAAGTCGGGTTTGCCGATACCGCGTCATTGTCGAAGGCGTTCCGCAAGCGGTTGGGAGCGTCGCCGCGGGCATGGCTGGCCGCGAGCGCAGCGCAGGCTGGGTAGAGTCGACTATCGCGCGAAGCGCGGGATTTTCGTGAGCAGCCGACCAGCGGTCGGCTCTACCAAGAGCGATATCCGCGCGTCGGTCGACGGCTCAGCTGGACAGTCCATCGTTCTTTGCCAGCAGCCCGGCGATCCGCTCCGCTACCTGGGCGCGCACACTTTCATCCAGCTGCCCTTCGTACATCGCTTCGTAGATCCACAGGCCATCGGCCGCCAGCCGCGCTACGAAATTGTCGAGCGCGGCCGGATCCTGTTCCGCGGCCGACGGCGGCAACGGCGCCCAGCGCCGCACTGCCGGTCCCCACGGACGCTCGTCGGCGTCCGGGTCAGCCGATTCAAGCATGAACATCAACTCGGCACGAGTAGCGCTCTGCGCCGACACACGCACGAAGATCTGGTAGCGCTCCAGCGCCGTGGCCTCACCTGCGGTCTTGCCCAGCAGCGATTCCATCGATGCTTCCCAGGCCTGCACCAGATGCTCGTCGATGCCGCGCAGCAGCGCTTCGCGCGACGGGAAGTGGTACAGCAGGCCGCCACGGGTCAGCTTGGCCTCGGCGGCCACCGACTCGAAGGTCACCGCGCGCACGCCGTCACGATTGATCACGTTGACGGCGGCGTCGAGGATGCGGTCGCGCTTGCTGGTTCTCATCGCGTCATTTTACGCGATCGGCCGCACCCTCGCGGCCACCGACGCGCCCCCGCAACAGGCGCGCGATGATCGCCGCGCCCACTGCCAGCACCACCGTGATCACCAGCAGCACGATCTGGTAGCCACGGTCATATGCGGCCGCAGCCAGCGCGAACCACTCGCCCTGCCCGCTTTCGCGTGCGGCATGCAGCGCCTGGGTGAAGCCGTCGCGGGCAAGCTCGGGCATGTCCGCCGAGACCGGCAGGAAGGCGCCGTACATTGCCGCACTCAGGCTGCCCAGCATCGCCACCGCCAGCAGGCCACCAAACTCGTAGGACACCTCTTCCACCGACGAGGCCATGCCCGCGCGGTGTGCCGGCACATTGTTGAGGATGGCGGTGGATGCCACCGAGATGGCCGAGCCCATGCCGAAACCGGTGATCGCCATGCCCGCCACCACCCAGCCGAGGCCGTGCGGGAAACCGAACGCCACAACACCGACACCCACGGCGCCAGCCGCCAGACCACCGCAGATCAGCGGGCGCAGGCCCACGCGGTGCAGGATGCTGCCACCCAGCAGCGCACTGGGCAGGCTGCCCAGCGCCGCCACCGATACCAGCAGGCCTGCCTGCAGCGGTGTGAAGCCTGCCACCAGCTGGAAACGCTGGGTGGTAACCAGCTGCAGGCCAGCCATCGCGAACAGGGTGAATACCGCCGACAGCGTGCCGGCCAGGAACGCCGGATTGCGGAAAATCGCGAAGTCCAGCAACGGGTACGGCAACTGCCGCTGGCGACGTGCAAACGCCGCGCCGCTGATGACGGCCAGCAACAGTGCACCGGCACCCAGCGCATACGACGGCGGCGTGGCGATCAGCGACTTGATGGCCAGCACCAGGCCGGACAGCGCCGCCAATGCCAGCAACGAAGACACCAGATCCCACGGCCGCGAGGTATCGCGCTGGCCTTCCGGAGCCAGCAGCAGGGTAGCGGCGAAGGCCACCACCACCACCGGCACGTTGATCAGGAACACCGAGCCCCACCAGAAGTGCTGCAGCAACCAACCACCAATGATCGGGCCGAGCGCCGCACCGACGATGGCCACCGAACCCCAGATCGCGATGGCGATGTTGCGTTCGCGCTCTTCGTGGAAGCTCAGGCCGATCAACGCCAGCGTGGCCGGCATCATCGCGGCCGCGCCGATCGCCAGGAACGCTCGCGCGGCAATCAGCTGCGCCGCTGTACCCGCGAAGGCCGCCGCCAGCGAGGCGATACCGAACACCACCAGGCCGATCAGGAACATGCGGCGGTGACCGATGCGATCACCAAGCGTACCGGCGCCCAGAAGCAGGCCGGCCATCACCAGCGGATAGGCGTTGATGATCCACAGCGCCTGGCCGGCACTGGCCGAGAGTTCCTCGGTGAGGGTGGGCAGTGCGGTGTACAGCACGGAGTTGTCGAGGGTGACCAGCAGCAGGCCGGCGGCGACAGTGAACAACAGTGCCCAGCGACGGGCACGCGACAGGGCCGGAGCGCCGGCCAAGGGCTGGGACAAAGCCATGGGGAAACCTGATGGGGGTGGAGTACCGTCATAACTATACAGGATGTCCTGTATAGTTATGACAAGGCCGCCAGACGTTCAGATTTCGTCCCGGGTAATGTTCATGTTCCGGAGAACGGTAGCGCCGGGCCGTGTCCGGCGAACGGGGTACCCGCAACAAGGCCGCCGGGTATGGCCCCGCGCTACCGGCAGTCTTCCGGCAACGCGGCAATCGCCGACACCACCGCTGCCTGCATGCCCTGCCCCACGGCCATGTCCAGCTCCCCGCCCGTTGCCCCATGTTGGCGCCGCAGCTCGTCCTCGCACAGGCCGCGCACCCGCGCACGCGCATTGGCGCGCAGGCTGCTGCAACGCCAATCGGTGCCCCCCAGCGGCAGCACCGAATACACCACGCTGTTGCAGGCGTTGCCTGCCCGTTGCTGCAGCGACAGGCCGCCGAAATCACGCGGTTCGCTGCTGCGCTGCGGGTCGAAATAGCTGTCCGGGAAGGTGCGCGCGTACTGTTCGATGTCCACCTGCATGCTGCGCCCGCCGGCCAACGGCATCTGCAGCGGCTGGCCACAGCGCGTAGCGTCTGCACGATGCTGGATGTACTGGTAGATCGGCCGGTCCAGCGAGGGATCCTGCTCGGTCACAGCGCTGACCGCGGCCAGCACCGGCAGCGATGCACGAGTGGCCATGCGCGCCAGCAGCCCCGTCTGTGCCGGCTGGCAGCGGTCACGCAACGTGGCCGCCAGCAGGAACAGCACATCATTGCGAAAGGCGTGGTCTTCGCCCAGGCGTTGTTCGATGCGCTGGCTGGCATCGGCTGCCGGTGCCGGAAACGCTACCGCCGGAGGCTCTGGGACTACGGCGGGCCGCTGCCAGCACACCGCCAGCACCACGCCTGCTGCCGCCAACACCACCGCAGCGATGATCCAGCGCGCGCGCATCAATTGTGGATCGCCGTCAGCGTCGCCGCTGCCGCGTCGTAGGACGCGCTGGCGATATCCGCATCGAAACGCTTGACCTGCAGGCGACCGGCCAACCGGTACGGGTCCCATAGATCGCCCAGCGCGATCGGCGTGGCCAGGGTCACATGGATGATCTGGTTCGGCGGCGGTGGCGGCACATGGATGCAGGCCCCGTAGAACGGCACGAACAACAGTTCATCGACCAGTCCTGCGTCGTTGGTGCCCAGCGGCACCACGTAGCCATCCAGGTCAACGGCGCGGCCATCGGCGGCATCGACCACCTGCGAAGAGCCGAACTGCTTGGCGCGATCCGGGCTGGAATGATCGATCTCCTGCCCAGGTGGCGTGCCCGAGCCGGTGTCGTCGATCAGCCCGCCCACACCGTCCATGCCATTGCGTGACAGGCCGATCTGCGGCGGCGGCCGCTGGTAGGTGACTTCGTCGGGCCGCAGTGCATCCCAGCGGTCGATGGGCGCTTCGGTCGTGGCCGGCCGCGCCGCTGCCGGTGCCGCGGTGACGGTCGTGCCGCCCCCACCCGCCTGCGTACACCCCAGCAAGCCCAGGCAGCACGCCAATCCGATCAGGATGCTACGGTTCATACGGCCTCAGCTGCGCATCGCGCATGGTGTAGGCGGAGCCGGCCAGATCATCGTCCAGCCGTTCGGCGCGCAGGGTACCGGCCAGGAAGAACGGCGAATACATGTCCGGCATCTCGATCGGGCGCGGCAGCACCACGTGCACGATCTGGTTCGGCGGTGGCGGCGGCACATGGATGCAGGCGCCGTAGTACGGCACGAACAGGAATTCGGTCAGCCGCCCGTCCTGCGCGTTGGCCAGCGGCACCACGTAGCCCGGCAAGCGCACCGGCCGCTGCAGTACGGTCTCCACGGTGCGGAACGTACCGAACTGCGGCATGCGCCGGTTGCCGTTGTGCTCGACCTCCGGGCCCTCGCCGCGCTCCAGCGCCGCCAGTTCTTCCTTCGGCATCATCTGCAACCAGTCCAGTTCCTGTTCCTCGGCAGCTGCCGGGGCATCGCGATCGACCACCGGTGACGGTGGCAGCGCCTGCACGCCGGTATCGACCGGGCGTTCGCAGGCGGTCAGCACCAGTAACATTGCCAACAGTGGCAACCAGCGCATGCTCAGCCCCCGGGTGACAGGCCATCGGCCAGCGTGCGCCGATAGGCCAGCAGCGCCGGCACCAGGCCGGCCACCGCGCTGATCGCCAGCACACCCGCGACCCACGCCAGTTCGCGGCCATCCGGCCAGATGTGGGTGATCGATAGGCCAAAGTTGGCCAGCGCCCAGCCACGCCCGGCCAGGCTGGCCACCACCAGTGCGGCCAGTGCGAGCACGCAGGCAAGCGCGCTGGTCGCCACCGCCTCCACCACCAGCAAGCTGGCGATATAGCCCGGGCGTGCACCGATGGCACGCAGCACCGCCATCTCGCGCCGTCGCTCCTGCAGGGTCGAGACCAGCAGCGCCACCAGCGAGACCATGCCCAGCAGCACCACCATCGCACTGATCAGCTGCAGTGCCCGCTCGGCGGTGCCCAGTGATTGCCACAGCTGCTGCAGGGTTACGCCGGGCAGGATCGCCAGCATCGCTTCGTCCGGATACTCGTTGATCCTGCGCTGTACCGAGAACGTGGCAATGCGCGAGTTCAGCCCGAGCATGAAAGCGGTGATGCTGGTCGGGGTCAGGTCCAGGTGGCGCGCCTGCTCGGCGCTGACGCTCTGGCTGCGCAGCTGCACGCCGGAGCGCCAGTCGACATGGATCGCCTCGATGGCCGGCAGCGAGACCAGCACCGAGGAATCAACCGGCGTGCCGGTGCGCTGCAGGATGCCAGCCACACGGAACGGCTTGTCGGCATGCGTGGCCAACGTGACCGCGCCGGTGCCATGGGCCAGCACGATCTCGTCGCCGAGGCCGACCTTCTGCGCGCGCGCCACCTCTGCGCCGATCACGGCGTCGTACAGGTCGTCGAACGGCCGCCCCTGTGCAAACGCCAGCGCATGCCCCGCGCTGTAGCGGTAGTGCTCGAAGTAGCCGCCACTGGTGCCGATCACCCGGTAGCCGCGCCACGAATCGCCCAGCGACAATGGCACCGCCCACTTCACCTGCGGCAGCGAGGACAGCTCCTGGTAGGACTGCCAGGACACGTTGTTGGTCGGGTCACCGATGTGGAACACCGAATACAGCAGCAGGTTCACCGGCCCGGAGCGGGCACCGACGATCAGGTCAGTGCCTGAGACGGTGCTGGCGAAACCTTCGTGCGCCTGCATGCGTACGCGCTCAACACCGAGCAGCAGCACCACGCTGAGGGTGATCACCAGCACGGTGAGGCTGACGCTCAATGCGCGGCTGCGCAGGCTGGCCCAGGCAAGTTCAAGCATGGGTGCCACCTGCGTGATTGATCTGCGACAACGCGATGGTGCGGTCGAACAAGGGCTGCAGGCTTTCATCGTGGCTGACCACCAGAACCGTGGTACCGGCGGCCCGGCACTGTGCGGACATCAGCTGCAGGAAGGCGGTCGCGGCTTGGCGATCCAGCGCCGAGGTCGGCTCGTCGGCCAGCAGCACTGCGGGGCGGCCTATCAAGGCGCGTGCGGCGGCCACGCGTTGCTGCTGGCCGACACTCAGGGTACCGGCCGCACGCTTGGACAACGCCGGATCCAGCTGCAGCGCTTCCAGCAGACGCAGGATCTCGTCGTCCAGCGGCCCGCTGATGCGCTCACTACGCACCGGAGAAAAGCGCAGGCCCAGCGCGATGTTGTCGCGCACGCTGAGGAACGGCAGCAGGTTGAACTGCTGGAAGATCACGCCCAGCTGATCGGCACGGAAGCGATCACGCGCGGCACCCCGCATCATCTGCAGCGCGTGACCCGCCACTTCGACCCGCCCCCTGCCGGGAAGCAGGACGCCGGCCAGCAGGCCGAGCAAGGTGCTCTTGCCGCCACCGCTCACTCCACGCAACAGCACGCTGCTGCCCTGCTCTATCAGCAGCTGCGGGATATCCAGCACAAGGCGTGTTGCGTAGCCGAACTGCACATCCTCCAGGGCGATCACCGCTGGCGTGCTCACGGCGCCAGCACCACGCGCAGGTTGTCGGCACTCAGCACGCTGCGGTCCTGGCCGTTGGCGGTCGCACTGTTGACGATGACTTCGTGCAACCCGGGGAACAGCACCGGCAGGCGCACGACCAGGGCGCGCAGTGCACTCGGATTCGTGCAGCGATACTGCAGGTTGGCAGTGAAACCGGCGTGGCGATGTTGCCCGGCCGCTGGCACAGCGGCGGTCGCAGCGAAGCCTTCGGCACTGGCTTCACTGCTGGCCAGGCGGCAGTTGGCGGCGGTGGGCAGGGTGACCCAGCTGCCGCCCTTCAGCAATGCCGTGGCGCGCGACAGTGCCGCCTGCTCGGTCGCGTTGGCGGGCGGTCGCTCGAAATCAAGAATGCCGATACCCGGCGCCTGCAGGGCGAACTCCAGCGTTCCCTGGTCGAGTGCGAGATCGACGGTGGCCTGGCCGTGCACGTGCGGTGCATGCTGGCGGACATCGTGTGCCTGCGCCGCGTTGGCAGCCAGCAGCAGGAAAAGAGCAGCAGGAAGCTTCATAGGGGAGACTCCAATTGTTACTATGTAACATAATGGACCACATCCCCCCGACCCCCGCAAGGGCTCTGGCCCAGCCGCCAACTTCGGCACGCTGGCATCCCCGTTTCGATCTGGCCGGTGCCTGGCTGTCGCTGGCCTGCGCCGCCCATTGCATCGCCCTGCCACTGCTGCTGGCCTTCGTGCCGGCGGCAATGATGGCGCTGCGCTCGTTCCAGCACCCCGGCCACGGCGTGATGACGCTGCTGTTGATGATGTCGCGCTGGGAATGGTTGTTCGCATTGATGGCCTCGACACTGGCGCTGGCCAGTACCACGGCCGGGCTGTACCGGCATTGGCGCTGGCTGCCGGTGCGGCTGGCCGTGGTTGGCGCGATCCTGCTGGTGTCAGCGTCGCTGTACCTGCCGTTGAAGGAATCGCTGCTCTGGCATGGCGTGGCCACCGCCTGCGGTGGCGTGCTGCTGGCATGCGCGCACATCGGCAACCGGCGGGCATTGCACGTCCACCGGTAGCGCCGGCCACTGGCCGGCGCCCCGCAGATGCCGGCCAGCGGCCGGCACTACCTTTGCTCAGAAGCGGTAACCCACTTCCGCGCCGAAGATGCGCGGGCTGTCGACCGGGCCGTAGTAGTTGCCGTCGCGGCCGAAGGCCAGGTTGTCGAAGATCAGGCCATTGATGCGGCGCTTGTTGGTCAGGTTCTGCACGAACACCCGCGCGCTCCACGGCCCGGTCTCGTAGCCCAGCTGCGCACCGAGCACGGCCACTGCGGGCTGGAACGCGCGGTTGCGTTCATCCAGCGCACTGGAGCCGGTGAACTGCGATTCCAGCCGTGCATGGATGCCCGAGTCGAACTGATAGCGCGCCGCCAGATAGCCAGTGTAGTGAGGGGTCAGCTTGACCCGCTTGCCATCCAGGTTCTGGTCCACGCTGACCCACAGCTTGGTGTACTTCGCATCGACGTAGCCCACATTCGCCATCAGGGTGAAGCCCGGCAGCACTTCGAACACGCCCTCCAGCTCGGCACCACGCGAACGGATCGAGGCATCCGAACCTACGTAGTCCGACGAGATCGGGCGGCCGTTGGCATCGGTGGCCACCTGGATCTCCTGCCAGTTGTCCGAGGTGATGTGGAACAGCGCACCACCGATGTGGCCACGACCGCCGGCCAGGTTCATCTTGAAGCCCAGCTCATGGCTCCACATGCGTTCGGACTCGTAGCGCAGCACCTTGTCGTTGACCACATCGCTCTGCGCCGCAGCCAGATTGAAGCCACCCGGAATGTAGCCCTTGGCCGAGGCCGCGTAGAAGGAAAGGTCGTCAGTGGCGTCGTAGCGCAGCGACACCCGCGGCAGCGTGGCCGAGAAGGTATGCGCCAGCGCGGCATCGCGGTACAGCACGCGGCCACCGGCGCCCAGATCCAGCGCACCGGCACGCTGTTCGGTGGAGCGCCGTGCCTGCTCATGGCGCACGCCGGCGCTGGCGGTCAGCTTCGGCAATGCCGGGAAGGTATAGCTGGCGGTGGCGAAGACGCTGTAGTCCTCGCCCTTGGAGGTCTGCCGCGGCGCCAGGTTGTAGCTGTCCAGCCCATGCAGCGCCGGGCCGACGAAGGTGCCGAGGATCGAATCCTTGCTGTTGCGGTAGGTCGACACACCGGCCATCCAGGTCAGCGCCTGGTCGCTGGGCGAGCTGAAGCGCGCCTCGGCCGTCCATTCCTTCTTCCTGTCGTAGATGCGACCAGCCAATGCCGGGCTGTTGGTCATGTCGAAGTCGTAGCCGGCCGAGGTCACCTCCTCGTCCCGCCAGGAAGCGGCCACGTCCAGCGTGCCGGCCTGCAACTGCCATTGCGCACTGAGGCCGGCCACCGTTTCGTCCTTTTCGGTGCGCTTGGGCGCGTCGTTGATGTAGGTGAAGTCACCTGCACGGCGGCCGCCATTGAGCGATGTGCCGTAGGTGCGGTTGTAGAGGCCGGTATCCAGCGGCAGGTATTCATACTCGAACATGCCCGGCGCGCGGGTGCGCAGGTGATAGGCCAGCGCGTTCACCGAAACGTAGTCGCTCGGCCGCCAGCGCAGCTTGCCCTGGAGGTAGCCTTCGCCGACCTCGCCGCGCGCACCGGAAGGCGTGAGGTTCTTCAGGTAGGCGTCCTCATCGGAGCCCATGAACGCCACCGAGCCGGACAGGCTGCCCGTCTTGTTCAGCGGCCCTGCCAGGAAGCCATCGAGAGCGGTGCCATTGCCGTTGCCGAACCAGGTGCTGCGCAGGTTGACCTCGCCTTCGCGCTTGTCCGCAGGACCACGCGTACGCACCAGCACCAGGCCGGATTCGCTGTTGGCGCCATACAACGTGCCCTGCGGGCCGCGCAGCACCTCCACCGACTCGACCTGGTTGAGCACGGCATTGCTCAGTTCGCGGAACGGAATGCCGTCGATGTAGACCGAGGCGCGGTTGACCAGGAATGGATTGGACTCGATGCCGCGGATCGAGATGAACATGTTGCTGAGCTGGCCCATCGCATTGAACTTGACGTTCGGCGCGAGCTTGTCGAGGTCACGGAACTCGGTGACGCCCGCTTCCTTCAGCGCCTGCCGATCGAGCACCGTCACCGACAGATCGCTCTTCAGGTAAGGGGTATCGCGCTTGGAACCGGTGACGCGGACACCGTCGAGCGTGGTCGGGTCGGCCTGCTGGGCAAGGGCGGGCAAGGCAGGAACGAGCAGGGATGCTGCGATGAGCGCGGCAGCAGGCGTGGACGACTTCAAAGCGGGAACCTCGACGGATGGAGTGGCGGACGCGCGGGCGGCGGCAGCGCGGGACAAGAGTGTTATCCTGTAACATTCGCGCCCCGCCGCCACTCCATTTCCGGCAGCGCCGCTCCATTCCCGGATCCGTGATGCCCGCCCTCACCGACCAGTTGCTGCAGGAAACCCGGTCGCAGGCCCCTGCTGCCTACGCCAGCGATGACGGGGCGGTGGTGCTGCTGCGCCATCGCTTCGAGGTCAGCGAAGGCGAGATGGGCCATCCGCCCCAGCTTCGCCTGGGCCTGGCCGTGGGCGGCGGCGGACGGCTGCAGCAGCGCACCCTCAACGGCCTGCTGCAGGCGCCGTGGCGGCCCGGCCAGTTCAATCTGGTGCTGCCGGGAGACACCGGCACCTATGCCAGCCCCGCAGTCGATCTGCTCGGCATCGCCATCGATACCCGCCTGCATCCGCAGGATCCGCAGCGGTTGCAACACCTGCAGCCGCTGGCGGCGCGGCTGCACCACGACCCGGTGATCACTTCGGTACTGCAGGCGTTGTGGTGCAGCGCGCAGGCCGATGTCTGCCTGCCAGGCTTCCTGGAGCATGGCGCCCAGGTCCTGCTCCACCGCCTGGGCCAGCTTGCCGGGCTTGCCTGCACGGAACGCGGCAGGGACACGGCACTGTCCACGCGGCGGCTGCAGCAGCTGGAGGCCTACATCGATGCACAGCACGGCCAGCCTCTTGAAGTCGCACAGTTGGCCGCTGCGGTGCAGATGGACCCGTCCACGTTCGGTCGTGCGCTGCGCGCCGCCACCGGTCTGCCGCCCTATGCGTTCCTGACCCGACGCCGCATGCAATGGGCGCGCGGGGCACTGGCCCAGGGATGCAGCGTCACCGAGGTTGCGCTGGCCAGTGGCTACGCCAATCCCAGCAAGTTCAGCGCAGCCTTCCGGCGTGTGGTCGGTTGTTCGCCTTCGGCCTGGATCGCGCAGTCACGGGCCCGGTAGCGCCGGCCGCGGGCCGGCAGCCAACATTACAGACCGGTAATGTTCGCGTCAGGGCAGCGAAAGGCGCGCTGCACCACCCTGAGCGCAACTTCCCGACAGGCGTTCCCGCACATGACCCGCGCCCTGCTCCGCCCCACCTCGCTCGCCCTGCTGCTGTCCGGCCTTGCGGTCGCACCGCTGGCGCTGGCCCATCCCAGCCTGGTGCGTGCGACGCCGGCCGCCGACGCCACCGTGGCCCCGGCCAGCCAGATCGAACTGCAGTTCAGTGAAAAGGTGATGCCGCGTGCCACCCGCATCGAACTGAGCATGGACCATGGCCGCATGAAGATGGCGATGCCGACCACTGCGCAGGAGATCTCCGAGGACGGCCACACCCTGCGCGCGCGCTTCGCCAAGCCGCTGCCTGCCGGCACTTACGCCCTGCAGTGGCGCGCGGTCGGCCAGGACAGCCATCCGATCACCGGCAACTACCGCTTCACCGTGAAGTAAGGCCGCTGCTGTGGCCGAGCTTTCGCCGTATGCGCTGCGGTTTTCGCTGTATGCCGTGTTGATGCTGCTGTTCGGGCGGATGCTGTTCGTCCGGCCCGGGCTGCCGCACGGCGTCTCGCTGACGCTCACCGTGATCGCGTTGGTACTGGTCATCACCGACGCGGTGACCCGGTTGTCCGGCGTGCTTGGCATATCGCCGGCCGACATCGACGGCGAGACCGCGCGCTGGTTTCTTGCCGGTACGCCAGTGGGGGAAGCGGGCCTGCTGCGCCTCCTGGCCGTACTGGCAATGTTGCCGCTGCTGGCCATCAACCGCCCCGTACAGGGCCTGCGCCGCCTCGCACTGCTGGCACTGTCTGCCAGCGCATTGGCCAGCCTTTCCTGGAATGGCCATGCCGCCGCCGGCGACGGGTTCGGCGGCACACTTCGGCTCGGCGCCGGCATGCTGCATCTGCTGGCCGCCGGCGCCTGGGTCGGGGCGATCGCCGCCATCCTGCAACGGGCGCTGCGGCGGCAAGGACCGGGGCTGCACGAGCGCACCCACGAACTGTGGCAGGCCGCGCACGGATTCGCGGTACCCGGCACGATCATCGTCGCCACCTTGGCGATGACCGGGACCTACACCTATGTCGATCTTGGCGGTTCCGTGCAGAACCTCACCGGCACCGCACATGGGCGCTGGCTGATGATCAAGCTGGGGCTGGTGGGTGGCATGCTGGGGCTGGCCGCGCTGCATCGCTGGCGGCTGGTACCGGCGCTGGCCGTTTCCATCCGCGGCGGCTGGCAACCCAGGCCACTGCGTTCGCTGCGCCACAGCCTGGCCTGCGAAGCGGTGCTGGCGCTGCTGGTGCTGGCCTGCGTTGCGGTACTCGGCACCCTGGACCCGGTGGCATGAACCTCCGCTGCCGACCCACCCGCAAGCTGCGATGATGGCCGCACCATGAAACTGCTGATCGTCGAAGACGAACCCAAGACCGGCAACTACCTGCGCCAGGGCCTGATCGAGGCCGGCTATGTGGTCGACCTCGCCAGCAACGGCATCGACGGCCTGCACCTGGCCGAGAGCGGCGAGTACCAGCTGGTCATCCTCGATGTGATGCTGCCCGGCCTGGATGGCTGGACCGTGCTGTCGCGGCTGCGTGGAGCCGGCTGGCCGCTGCCGGTGCTGTTCCTGACCGCGCGCAGCAGCATCGCCGACCGTGTGCAGGGCCTGGAGCTGGGCGCCGATGACTACCTGGCCAAGCCCTTCGCTTTCGCCGAGCTGCTGGCGCGCGTGCGCACGCTGCTGCGCCGTGGCCAGGCGGTGCCGCAGGTGGAACGCATCGTCATTGCCGACCTGGTGGTGGATACCCAGCGCCGCCGGGTGGAGCGTGGCGGCCAGCGCATCGCGCTCAGCCAGAAGGAGTACACCCTGCTGGAGCTGCTGGCACGCCGCCGTGGCGAAGTGCTGCCGCGCTCGCTGATCGCCTCGCAGGTGTGGGACATGAACTTCGACAGCGACACCAATGTCATCGATGTGGCGATCCGCCGCCTGCGCGCCAAGATCGACGATGATTTCGCCGACAAGCTGATCATTACCGTGCGCGGCATGGGCTATGTGCTGGAGGCGCCGGACGACGGCGCGGCGCGCAACGGATGAGCCTGCGCCGCTCCATCGCGGTGCGGCTGACGCTGCTGTTCGCCACCGTGGCAACGCTGGTGCTGGCGGCACTGGGCGTGGCGATCTATGTCAGTGCCCGTCACGACCTGGTCGCACAGGATTTCACCGAGCTTGAGAACAAGGTCGCGTTGATCAGCGACCTGGCCGGCAATGGGCCTGCGTCCGTTCGCGGGCAGCGACTGGCAGAGGCGCTGAGCCACCATCCCGACATCGCCTTTCATATTGTGGATGCGCGCGGCACCGTGCTGTTTTCCACCGCGCCGGCGCTGCTGCGCGAACACGCCCGCAGCCAGCCTATCGATAGTGCCTTCCGGCGGCACGACTGGATCCTTGCCGACGGAACGTGCATGCATGCGCTGCACCTGCGCCAGACCCTGGCCGACGGCAGCCAGCTGCTGATCCTGCTGGCCATCGACGATGCCCGCCACGCCGACTTCCTGCAGCGCTTCCGCCACCTGCTGGCGATCGCCATCATCGGTGCCGCCGTGGCCAGCAGCCTGCTGGGTGGCTATGTGGTGCGGCGAACGCTGCGGCCGCTGCGGACGCTGGCCGATGAAGCCCGTCAGATCACCGCAGGGCGCCTGCAACGGCGGTTGAACGCCCGCAGCGCGCCGGCTGAGCTGGAACAGCTGGCGCAGACCCTCAACGGCATGCTGGCGCGCTTGCAGCAGGACTTCGCACGCATGACCGAATTCTCCGGTGATCTGGCCCACGAGCTGCGCACGCCGATCACCAACATGCTGACCCAGGTACAGGTGGTGCTGGCCCACCCGCGCAGCAACGAGGCCTACCGCGAGACGCTGGCCTCGTGCACCGAAGAACTGCAGCAGTTGGCGCAGACCGTGGGTGACCTGCTGTATCTGGCGCAGGCCGAGGCGCCGGGTGCACTGCCGTCGCGCGAGCCGGTGGCGCTGGATGCGGTGGTGGATTCGCTGCTGGAGTTTTACGAACTGCTGGCTGAGGACCGGCAATTGACCCTGCGCCGCGACGGCGTGGCGAGCGTGGAAGGCAACCGTTTGATGCTGCACCGGGCGATCGCCAATCTGCTGTCCAACGCGTTGAAGCACGCAGCCGTGGGCAGCCAGGTGCGGGTGGAGCTGGTCGAGGGCGATGGCATGTGCAGGGTCAGCGTGCACAACCTCGGCCCGCCGATCGCCGAAGCAGCACTGCCGCGCCTGTTCGATCGCTTCTATCGCGGCGAGCGTGGCCGCCACGAAGGTGCTGGACTTGGCCTGGCGATCACCCGCGCAATTGCACAGGCGCATGGCGGAACGGTAAGCGTGACCTCCGATGAAACCGGCACCGTGTTCGAGCTGGTGCTGCCGAGCGCCGCAGCCCCGTAATACCGGCCGCTGGCCGGCAGCCTTGGCACACCCAGCGTATTGCAGTTGCCGGCCAGCGGCCGGCACTACCCAGCATGGCCAGCGGTTGGTAGTGCCGGCCGCTGGCCGGCAACCCCGGCCGGGTCGAACATCCCGGCTACCCAATCGATGAACACCCGCAGCCGCGGCGACGGCGTGCGGTTGCGCGGGTAGACCAGATTCAACGGGCTCGGCGTCGGCGGTGCGTCCGGCAACAGCTCGACCAGCTGCCCGCGCGCAATGTAGGGGTCCATCCGGTAGCGCGGCGCCTGGATGATGCCCAGCCCTGCCAGGGCTGCACCAAGGAAGGCATCGGCGCCGGAGACGCGCACACGCGCGGGCAGCGGGACATAGC
Source organism: Stenotrophomonas sp. 22DLJC03 (assembly GCF_056861405.1). NCBI lineage: Bacteria > Pseudomonadati > Pseudomonadota > Gammaproteobacteria > Lysobacterales > Lysobacteraceae > Stenotrophomonas > Stenotrophomonas sp. 22DLJC03. Next base: position 845,291 of record NZ_JBSPUG010000002.1, on the reverse strand, counting down.
GGACCTGGCCAGCCTGCTGGAACTCCAGTGGGATCAGCTGGCCGGTGGCACTGGAGCGGTAACCGACCATCTGGTGGCCCTGCCCCAGCGATTCGATGCTGTCGGGCAAACCGTGCGCCTGCACATACCCTGGCGAGGCCACGGTAACTTCGCGCAGCAGCGTCAACCGCCGCGCTGCCAGATCGCTGTCGGCCAGAGTGCCGACACGCAGCGCCGCATCCACACCCTCGCGCAGAAGATCGACATAGCGATCGCCCTCGCTGACCTCCAGTTCGATCTCCGGGTAGCGCTGCAGGAAGTCCGGCAGGTGCGGAAACAACAGATGCCTGCCCAGCGTGCCGTGTACCTCGATGCGCAGCGGACCGCGTGGCGGCACGTCACGGAACGCGGCCTCGGCATCGTCCATGTCGGCGATCAACCGCAGGCAGCGACCGTAAAAGGCCTCGCCTTCCAGGGTCGGCACCACCAGCCGCGTGGTCCGGTGCAACAGGCGCACGCCCAGCCGATTCTCCAGCGCCTTGATCGCATCGGTCACCGTGGCCCGGGGCAGGCCGAGGTCCTCGGAGGCACGGGTGAAGCTGCGGCGCTCGACGATACGGACGAAGGCGCGCATGGCCGTGAAACGGTCCATTGTTCGGCTACCCGGATGATGTTGGCGGATTATGCATGATTATCCGGATCGATGAGATGGCGAAGATGGCACTGCGCCAGTCCGGCGCGCCCTGCTGGAACCGACCATGCCCACCTCCTCCGCCCGCCGTGTCGCCCTGGTCACCGGTGGTTCCCGTGGCATCGGCGCTGCCATTTCGCGCCGTCTGGCCGCCGACGGCCATGCCGTGGCGATCAACTACGCCGGCCGCCGCAATGATGCCGAGGCACTGGCAGCCGAACTCACGGCCACTGGTGCGCAGGCCATCGCGCTGCAGGCCGATGTGGCCGACCCGCAGGCGGTGCGCCAGCTGTTCGACGCCATCGAGACCCGCTTCGGCGGCATCGACGTGGTGGTGAACAGTGCTGGCGTACTGCAGCTGGCGCCGCTGGCCGCCAGCGACGACGCACTGTTCGAACGGGTCATCGGCATCAACCTGAAGGGCGCCTTCAACGTGCTGCGCGAGAGCGCGCGACGGGTGCGTGACGGCGGCCGCCTGATCAGCCTGTCCACCAGCGTGGTCGGCATCAAGCTGGAGAACTACAGCGTGTACGCGGCCAGCAAGGCCGCGGTGGAGACGATGGGCGCGATCCTCAGCAAGGAGCTGCGCGGGCGCAACATCACCGTGAACGCGGTGGCGCCCGGCCCGACCGCCACCGACCTGTTCCTGGATGGCAAGGCACCGGAGCTGATCGAGCGGCTGGCAAAGATGAATCCCCTGGAGCGACTGGGCACGTCGGAGGACATCGCCGGAGCGGTGGCCTTCCTGGCCGGTGCCGATGGCGGGTGGATCAACGGCCAGGTGCTGCGCGCCAATGGCGGGATGGTGTGACCACGCGCCAACCCCGGTAGTCGCCCACCTTGGTGGGCGCTTCACCGCGTGCCAACCAAGGTTGGCATCTACCGGGCCATGGCGCGGCGCCGGTGCACCCAGTAGTACAGCGTCGGCAGTACCAGCAGGGTCAGCAGCATCGCCGACAGCAGGCCACCGATCACCACCACCGCCAGCGGCTTCTGGGTCTCGGCACCGATCGCATGCGAGGTCGCCATCGGCAGCAGGCCGAACATCGCCAGCAGCGCGGTCATCAGCACCGTGCGCAGGCGCTGTAGCGAGCCCTGCACCACCGACTGCAGCAGGTCCATGCCCTGCTCGCGCAGCTGGGCGAATCGACTGAGCATCACCACCCCGTTCAGCACCGCTTGTCCGAACAACGCAATGAATCCGATCGCCGCCGACACCGATAGAGGAATGCCGGTCAACCACAGGGCCAGGATGCCGCCGATCATCGCCAGCGGTACGTTGGCCAGGATCAGCGCCGCGCTGCTGATGTCCTTGAAGGCATCGAACAGCAGTACGAAGATGAGCAGCACCGACAGCGGAATCACCCAGCCCAGCCGCTTCATCGCACGCTGCTGGTTCTCGAACTCGCCGGACCATTCCAACCGGTAGCCTTCCGGCAGCTGCACGCTGGCATCCACGCGCTTGCGCATGTCGGCCACCACGCTGCCCATGTCACGCCCTGCGATGAAGATGCTGACCGCCTTCACCCGCTGCGCGTTCTCGCGCGAGATGTTGATCGCGCCGCTGGCCATGCGGAAGTCGGCCACGTCGGACAGCGTCACCGTGTGGCCATCGCCGATACCCACTGGCACCGTGCGCAGCCTTTGCAGGTCGCGGTCGGCATCGTCCAGGCGCAGCGAGATCGGGAACTTGCGATCGCCCTCCCACAGCTCGCCGACCTGGCGCCCGCCCAGCGCGGTCTCGATCACTTCGTCGATGTCGCGCACATTCAGGCCATAGCGTGCTGCACGGTCGCGGTCGATCTCGATCTGCAGCTGCGGCAACGAACCATCGCGGTCGATGAAGGCGCTCTCCACGCCCTCCACCCCGCGCACCTGGCCCAGGATGGCCTGGGCGTACTGGTTGAGCACGTCCAGATCCGAGCCGCTGACCTTGATGACCACCTGGCCCTTGATCTGCGAGATGCTCTCCAGGATGTTGTCGCGCACCGGCTGCGAGATCGAGAACTCCGGCCCCGGAATGCGCTGCTCCAGCGTGCGCTGCAGGTCGCTCACCAGCTGCCGCTTGTCCACGCCCTTCGGCCATTCCTTCTCCGGCTTCAACGCCACCAGCGCCTCGATCTGGTTGGCACCCTTGGCATCGGACCCGTCTTCCGGGCGCCCCAGCTTGGCCACCACCGTCGACACCTGCGGGAAGCTGCCGACCAGCTCACGGATGCGCCGCGACTGTTGCTGCGCTTCGGCCAGGCTGGTGCTGGGGTCGAGTGTGGCGGTCAGCCAGATCGACCCTTCGTCCAGCTCGGGCAGGAACTCCGAGCCCAGGCGAGTGCCCAGTGCCAACGTACCCACCAGCAACGCAACTGCGGTCAGCACCACCGCACGTGGCCGGGCCAGTGCGCGCTCCAGGATCGGCCGGTACCAGTCGGTCAGGCGGTCCATCAGCGGGTTGCCATCGCGCATGCGGTCCCGTCGCAGCCACCAGTAGCAGAACAGCGGCACCACGGTCAGCGCCAGGATCAACGCACCGATCAGCGCAGAGGTCACCGAGTACGCCATCGGCGCGAACATGCGGCCTTCCTGGCGCTGCAGGGTGAAGATCGGGATGTGCGCGGCGATGATGATCAGCATCGAGAAGAACGTCGGTCGGCCCACTTCCGATGCGGCCGAAAGAATGGTCGAGAACCGCGTCTTCCGATCAGCCGTAGGTGGCAGCTTCGACAATCGCGAGACGATGTGCTCGGTGACGATCACCGCGCCATCGATGATGATGCCGAAGTCCATCGCACCCAAGGACAGCAGGTTGGCCGGCACGCCCCACAGGTGCAGGCCGAGGAAGGTCGACAGCAGCGCCAGCGGCATCATCGCCGCCACGATCAGCGCGGCGCGGGCGTTGTACAGGAACAGCCACAGCACCAGGAACACCAGCACCGCACCTTCCAGCAGGTTGCGGAAGACCGTCTTCAGCGTGGTCGTGACCAGCCACGAGCGGTCGTAGAACGGCTCGATGCTGACCCCAGCCGGCAGCTGGTTCGCCTCGATCTCGGCGATGCGCGCATGCAGAGCGTCGAGCACGTCGGACGGATTCTCGCCCTTGCGCATCAGCACCATGCCGAACACCGCATCGTCATTGTCGTCCTGGCCGACCAGGCCCTGCCGTGGCAGGCCGGTATCGGCGATGCCGGCGAGGTCGCGCACCAGGATCGGCGTGCCCCCACGCTGCGCCACCACCACGTTGCCGATGTCGGCCGGCGAACGCATCAGGCCCACGCCGCGGATCAGGAACTGCTGCTGCCCGCGCTCCACGTAGCCGCCGCCGGCGTTGGAGCTGCCCTTTTCCAGTGCCTCAGCGAACTCACCCAGGCTGATGCCGCGGTCACGCAGCTTGTCCAGGTCCGGCTTGACCTGGAAGGTGCGCGCGAAGCCACCGAAGCTGATCACATCGGCCACGCCCGGCACGGTGCGCAAGCTGCGCTCCATCGTCCATTCCTGCACGGTGCGCAGCTGGGTCGGCGTCATGTGCGGGCCCTTGAGCACGTAGCGGTAGATCTCGCCCACCGCAGAGCTCATCGCCTCCAGCTCCGGGGTCACCCCTTCTGGCAGCTCCACACCCTGCAAGCGCTCCAGCACCTGCTGGCGCGCGAAATAGTCGTCGGCCTTGTCGTCGAAGGTCAGGATGATCATCGACAGGCCGAACTGGGTATGCGAGAACACCCGCACCGAATGCGGGATGCCGGACAGCGCCACTTCCAGCGGCATTGTCACTTCGCGCTCCACCTCTTCGGCGGCACGGCCCGGGTGCAGCGACACCACCGTTACCTGGGTGTCCGACACATCCGGGAAGGCTTCCACCGGCAGTACGCGGAACGCGGCAATGCCAGCGCCGATGAACAGCAGCAGTGCCAGCATCACCATCAATGGCTGGCGCAGGCAGTAGGCAATCAGGCGATCGATCATGGCGCAGCGTGCCCGCTACCGGTGCTGACGGCTGCCGGCGCGCTGTCGACCAGCTGCTGCAGCAGCAGGCCGCCTTCGACCACCACCCGGCTGCCGGCGGCGAGGCCCTCACGTACCCACAGCCGGCCGTCACCCAGCTCCTCCGCGTGCACGGCGCGACGCACGAAGCGGCCCTTGCCCTCTTCCACGAACACCACCTGCTTGCCGTCGATCAGCAGCACCGCCGCATCGGGCAACGAGACACCGCCCTCGGCCGGCAACGCCACCTGGGCGCGCACATATTGTCCGGCCTTGAAGCCGCGTGCACGATTGTCCAGCTCGGCGCGTGCCTGCACCACGCGGCGTTCGCTATCGACGAAGTCATCCACGTGCTGGAGGGTCGCCTGCAGTGGTTGCCCATCGGCGCCGGGCACGCTCACCTGCATGCCCGCCTTCAAGCGTCCGGCGAGGCTTTCGGGGATGTCCAGCAACAGCCACAGGCGGTCCGGATCGCCGATCACTGCCAACGGCTGTTCACTGTCCGGGCTGACCGACATTCCCGGGCTCATTCGCCGCTCCACCAGCACGCCATCGATGGGCGCGCGCAGCGGCAGGCGCTGATCGACGCGCTGGCCGTTGCCATAGGCCTTGGCGAAGGCAGTCGTGCGCGCATGATCGGCCTGGCTGCCAGCGAAGTTGGCCTCGGCCTCGTCCAGTTCACGACCCGACGCCACTCCCGCCGCATGCAGTTCGCGGGTACGGTCCAGTTCCTTGCGTGCCTGCTGCAGCTCGGCGCGGCCACGCGCACCTTCAGCCTGGGCCTGGCCGAACTCGGGCGAGGTGATCCAGGCGATCACCTGGCCAGCCTTCACCTTCTGCCCCGGCTGTGCCTCGATGCGCGCCACCTGCCCCGGCAGCGGCGTGTGGAGTGCGCTGGAGCGCGTCTCATCCCAGACCACCCGGCCCGGCAACTGCAGGCTGGCGCTTGCGCCGACACTCACCGCCTCGCTGCGCAGCACGTCCAGCTGGCGGCTGTCGGCGGGAAACTGGATCTGGCCGGCGCTGACCTGCGGCGCATCCTCAAGATAGGATGCTGGCTCTCGACCGCAGCCGCCCAGCAGGGCCAGCGCCAGTAAGGCCGGCAGCACGGCGTGTCGCGCCTGCGGGCGATAAGTGACGGTGGACTTCATCGGGACTCTCCTTCAGCAACGGATGCGGCCGCTTCCCAGCGCGCCAGGGCAATGGCATGGTCGGCACGCGCTTCAATCAGCGCGGCCTCGAACTCGCGCCAGCTGCGGCGCGCATCCAGCAGATCGGTCAGGCTGGCAGCACCACGCCGGTAGGCCAGCTCGATGCCCTGCACGGCCTTGCGTGCGGCGTCTGACTGCAGCCCCTCGTACTCGGTGCGACGCTGTGCGGCGGACTGCGCACTGGCCTGCAGCTGGTCCAGTTCGGCGCGTGCTTCGCGCTGCAGCACCTGAATTTCCAGTGCGGCGCTGTCGCGGTCGGCCTCGGCACGCTGGATCGCGCCGCGCGCCCGCGACGGCCCACCCAGCGGAATGGTCAACGACACACCCCAGGTGACACCGCTGATGTCGGTCGGCTCACGCTCTGCTTCCACACCCAGTTGAACGTCGCGGTGGCGCTCGCTGCGTGCCAGTGCCACGCCGGCATCGGCGGCAGCCAGGCGCGAACGCGCGGCACGCAGATCGGCACGCTGCTGCGGATCGAACGCGCGCTCATCGGCCCTGCCCGCGGGGTCTGGCCACGGATCATCGGCGCTGAGGTCATGGCTGTCGTCACGTCCAAGCAGCATCCCCAGCACATTCCGCGCGTCACGCAGATCCAATGCTGCCTCGCGCGCCGCGTCTGCCACAGCCAGGTCGTCCACCGCCAGCCGCGCGCGATCCACCGACGCCATCACCCCTGTCGCAACCTGCTTGTCCGCCGCCGCCATCTGCTCGGCCGAGCTCTGCCGGTTGGCGTCGGCAATCTGCGCCCGCTCCTGTGCGCCCTTCAGGCCGAAATAGGCTTCATGCAGCGCCACCTGCTGGCGGCGCCGGGTATCGAGCATCTCCAGCCCGGCCACTTCCAGCAGCGCGTCGGCCTGTCGGATGCGCAATGCACGCTTGCCACCGCGTTCCCAGGTCCAGCCCAGGCCCACGGTGCTGTCCACGCGCCTGTCCTGCCAGCGCCCCGGGCCGATGCCATGCTTGGGGCTGATCTTGCTGGTGCCGATCGACAACTCGGTGGCCGGCCGCAACGCCGCCATCTGCGCATCACCCTGTACCCCGCGCAGTTCCAGTGCCGCCGCGCGCAGGTCCGGGTTGTGCGCTTCCATTGCACGCTGCGCTTCTGCAAGGGACAGCGCCGAAGCCGCAGGCGCGCACAATAGAGCGGCCAGCACGGCCGCATGACGAGGGGAGAAATTCATGCACGTCACGGTAAGGTGATGCACTTGCGCCAAACTTGCCCGAACCTTGCACGAAGCTTGCAATGCGAATCCTGCTGATCGAAGACGATGCTGCCCTGGCCGATGGACTGATCCGCGCCCTGCAGGGCGCCGGCCATCTGTGCGACCACCTTTCGCGCGGGCTGCACGCACCTGCGGCGCTGGCCAGTGCACCCTATGACGTGATGGTGCTGGACCTTTCATTGCCGGACGTGGATGGCCTCGACCTGCTGTCGCGCCTGCGCAACGATGGCGCCACCCTGCCGGTGCTGATTCTCACTGCGCGCGATGGCGTGGAGGACCGCATCCTCGGCCTCGACCGTGGCGGTGACGACTATCTGGCAAAACCATTCGCGCTGGGTGAGCTGGAAGCGCGCCTGCGTGCATTGTCGCGCCGCCGCAGTGACGCACCAGCACAGAAGCGATTGGGCCGGCTGTGCTTCGACAGCATCCGCAACGAAGTGCAGGTGGACGGCCAGCGCATCGAGCTGACCGCACGCGAGCTGTCGCTGGTCGAGGCATTGATGCAGCACCCGGGGCGCACCGTGACCAAGCAGCGCCTGTTCGATGCGTTGTACAGCTGGGATCACGAGGCCAACCTGTCGGTGATCGAGGTGCACGTCAGCCGCCTGCGCCGCAAGCTGGAGCAGGCCCACGCCGGCGTCGGCATCCGCATGTTGCGCGGCCTCGGCTACCGGTTGGAGGCCATGGGTGACTGAGCGCGTGCACAGCCTGCGCGGCCTGCTGCTGCGGCGTCTGTGGCTGCCTCTGCTGGTGCTGCTGCTGTGCAGTGCGGTGGGTTCATTCGCCTTGGCGCGCTTCTATGCCGGCCAGGTCTACGACCGCTGGCTGCTGGATTCAGCGATGTCGTTGTCCGAACTGGTGACGGTGCAGGACGGCCGCGCATCCATCGAAATCACCCCGGCGGTATCACGCATGTTCACCTGGGACACCGCCGACGAAGTGCATGGCGAGGTGGTCGATGCGGATGGCGGGCGCCTGTATGGCGACCTGCCCGAGGCACTACCTCGCCCCATGGCCGCCGCTGGGAATGACGACGCGGTGTACTACGACGCGCGGCTACGCGGGCAGGCCGTGCGCATGGTTGAAGTGGTGGTCAGCGCCGGCCCGGGCCATGACATCCGGCTGCGCGTGGCCGAGACACTGCGCAAGCGCCATCGGCTGGAGCGCAAGCTGTTGCTGACCAGCGTTCCGTTCCAGGCCGCAATCCTGGCACTGGCGGCGTGGCTGGCCTGGTCCGGTACAGGCGCTGCCGCACGCCATGCCAACCTGGTCGCGCGGAAGTTGGCCAGTCCGCGGCCGGATCCTTTGGCACCGCTGGATCCTGCGCAGGAAGCGCCGCGCGAACTGTGGCCGGCGGTGGAGGCTTACAACGCGCTGCTGCAGCGGCTGGACGCGATGCAGGCCGCGCAGCGCCGCTTCGTCAGCAACGCTGCACATCAGCTGCGCACACCGTTGGCAGCGATGCAGGTGGAGCTGGAGAGTTCATTGCGCCAGCATGATCCGCAGGCCCAGCAGCTGGCATTGTCCGGCACGCTGGCCGGGCTGGCCCGCTTGCAGCATCTGGTCAACCAGCTGTTGATGCTCAGCCGCTCCGAAGATCCGCATGGCAGCGCACTGCCGCTGCAGCCTGTGGACCTGGCCGCGTTGGCGCGCGGCGTGGTGGAGCGCTATGCCGACCGTGCATTGACTGCAGGCGTCGATCTTGGCTATGACGGGCCCGACGATGGCCTGCAGGTACAGGGCGATCCGCAGCTGCTGCGCGAGGCACTGGGCAACCTTCTGGACAACGCGCTGCGCTATGGCGGCGTGCGCGGCGTGATCACCCTGGGTCTGCAGCACGATGCCGGTGGCGTGCGGGTGTGGGTGGACGATAACGGCGCCGGCATCGCCGAAGCCGAGCGCGCGCGCGTCACGGAACGCTTCTACCGAGCCAGCACAGAAGGCGACGGCTGCGGGCTGGGGCTGGCGATCGTGGCCGAGATCGCGCAGCGGCATGATGCGGCGCTGGTGATCGATACCGCCCTGATCGGTGGCGCGCGGGTGGGGCTGCGGTTTCGTTCCCGCTGACGTCCTGCGTACCAACCAAGGTTGGCACCTACCAGTCACGCCATCCGGTAGACGCCCACCTTGGTGGGCGCCGTTGACCTTCCGCGTGCCGACCAAGGTCGGCACCTACCAATCGTCATCTACTCATCGTCATCTGCTCATCGAATACGGCGCCTGCGCGCCCTGCCCCGGCCACGCCTTGTTCGGCTCGGCCTGCATGCTGAAACGCAGCTCGCCGCCGGCCAGGATCTCGTCATGGCGCAGGAAGGTGCGCTGCAACGGCTTGCCGTTGAGGCTCACGCTGCCGACGTAGGTGTGCTTGTCGTCCAGACCATCAGCCACGATGGTGAATGTCTTGCCGTTGGGCAGGCGCATCGCGGTTTTCGGCAGGAACGGACGGCCCAGGATGTACTCGCCACTGCCCGGCGCTACGGGATAGAAACCCAGCGCGGTAAACACGTACCACGCCGACATCTGACCGACATCATCGTTGCCTGCCAGGCCATCAGGACGGTCGGCGTACTGGGTGTCCATGATCTGCTTCAGGCGGGCCTGGGTGCGCCACGGCTGGCCGGCGTACGAATACAGGTAGGCGACGTGGTGGCTGGGCTCGTTGCCATGCGCATACCAGCCGATCAGGCCGGTGATGTCTTCCATGTGCTCGAAGATGGACGGATCCACCTTGGCGTTGAACACCTCGTCAAGGCGCGCGAGCAGCTTGTCACTGCCGCCGTGCGCTGCGGCCAGTCCGGCCACGTCCTGCGGCACGTACCAGGAGTATTGCCAGGCGTTGCCTTCGGTGTAGTCAGTGCCGTAGCCGCTGGCGCTGGGATCGAATGGGGTGCGGAAGCTGCCATCACGCTTGCGCGCGCGCATGAAGCCGGTGTCCTTGTCGAAAGCATTGCGCCAGTTGCCGGCGCGCTTGTCGAAGGTAGCGGCAACATCAGCCTTGCCCATGGCCTGCGCCATGCGTGCGATGGTCCAATCATCGAAGGCGTACTCCAGCGTCTTGCTGGCGGCCTCGCCTTCCTCGTCGATCGGCACGTAGCCCAGTTCGCGGTACTGCGCGATGCCATCGTACGGGCCGTAGTTGGCGGTCTCGACCATCGCCTTCAGCGCCTTGTCGGCGTCGAAGCCACGGATGCCCTTCACGTAGGCGTCGGCGATCACCGGCACGGCGTGGTAGCCGATCATGCACCAGTCTTCCAGGCCATGGAACGACCACACCGGCAGCATGCCGTAGGGGCTGTGCTCATGGTGTGCCAGCATGGAATTGACGAAATCGCTGTTGCGCTTCTCAGGCTGCACCAGGGTCAGCAACGGATGCAGCGCGCGATAGGTATCCCACAACGAGAAGGTGGAGTAGTTGGTATAGCCCTTGGCCTGGTGCACGGCATTGTCCGAGCCGCGGTACTGGCCATCTGCATCCATGAACAGTGTCGGCCCCAGCAGGGTGTGGTACAGCGCGGTGTAGGCGCTGCGGCGGGCATGCTCGGGGGCTTCGATATCCAGCACCGACAGCGCCTGCGTCCACTCCTGCTTGGCCTGCGCACGCACGCCATCGAAATCGAAATCGGCCACTTCCGCGTCGAGGTTGGCGATGGCGCCGGCCTCACTGACCGGAGAAATAGCTACCTTCACCACCAGCGGCGCGTCCAGCTTGCCGAAGGCGAAGGTGCCGACCAGCTGCCTGCCTTCGATCTGGGCGCGCTGCGCGGGATCCTTCTCGCCCGGTGGCGGGAAGCCCTTGTAGGCGATGTCCTTCTCGGTGTTGTGCAGTTCGTGTCCAGCCAGCGACCGCGAGAAGCGCATCGCGAAGAACACCTGGCGGCCGGGCGCCCATCCACGCGTTTCGCGGAAGCCGGTCACCGTGCCATCGGCACGCACCCGCACCCGCGACCACAGTACCTTGCCCGGGTAGTCGTACATGCTGGTGCGCATGTCCAGCAGCACCTTGGCTTCGGCGCCCTTGGGGAAGGCATAGCGGTGCACGCCCACGCGCGCACTGGTGGTCAGCTCGGCGCGTACCTTGTAATCGTCCAGGGTGACCGCGTAGTAGCCCGGCTCGGCCTTCTCGTCGTCGTGACGGAAGCGCGAGGCGTAGCCGCTGCGCGGCTTCTCGGGATCGCCACGCTCCAGGCCCGGATTGCCGGTGAACGGCATCAGCAGGATGTCGCCCAGATCCGAATGGCCGGTGCCGGAAAAATGGGTGTGCGAGAAGCCGACGATGCTGCTGTCGTCGTAGCGATAGCCGGCCGCCCAGCCGTAGGCCTTCTCGCGCGGCTGGATGCGCGTATCCGGGCTGAGCTGGACCATGCCGAACGGCACCGTGGCACCGGGATAGGTGTGGCCTTCGCCACCGGTGCCGATGAACGGGTCGACCGAGGCATAGGCCTTGTCGGCGGCCGTTCTGGCAGGAGCGGCCGACGCCAGGCCGGAGGCGAGCATCGCCGTGGCGGCGACGGCGATCAGGAGACGACGGTCCAGCGTGGGCATCGGCGTTTGGATCGATTCAGATGGTTGCCGGATGCTAGCACCGGGTTTGCTGCGCTGCATGTTGCAGTGCGGGCGTCCATCGGCCGTCTCAACGCTACATAGGCGTCAGTCCGGCAGTACGCCCTGCAACGTTGCTAGATCTGTGCTGTCGACCGGGCGCACCACCCGCGCCACTTCCAGGCCATCGCGCAACAGCATCACCGTCGGCCACAGCTTCACCTTGAACGCGCGGCCCAATGGCTTGCCCTTGCCATCTTCGATCTTCCGGTGCGGAAGATCGTTCGCCTCGACGAAGGCTCGCAACGCCGGCTGTGCAGCCTGGCAATGACCGCACCAGGCCGTCCCGAATTCCAGCAGCTGCCAGCCCGCCTGCGCCTCCACCTCCGCAGAGGTGGGCTCGGTCAGCAGGTGATCACGCATGAACGGCATGAGCGCTACGCCGCCAGTACCTTCTGGATGTCTTCCAGCGGCGCGTTGGTCAGATCCTTGGCGATGTCGCCCAGCAATCGCGCCTGGACTTCCTTGTGCAGCAGCGGGCGGATGCGGCCCAGCGTGGTCGGGTCGGCGATCAACACCAGGTGCGCATACCGGTTCTTCAACGCATCTTCGTTGAGCTGTTCGGCCACCTGCTTGGCAAACGTCGCTTCATTGAGCTGCGAGATCGACATGTCCTTGGGCACAGCACCGGCCGGGCCCTGCCCGGACACGCCCTGCTCGCTGATGTCCTGCAGGCGCAGCTCGCCTTCCTGCTTCAACGCAAGCTGGTGCGCGCTACCCACGTTGGTGAACACCCTTGCCGAACCACCATCGGCCACCACGATCAACGTTCCTTCGGGAATCGTACGCGCCATTGCACCCTCCATCAGTCAGAAAAAGTTGCTGTGTGCTCCACCCTATGCACATCGATGTCACCGGCGCGCCTACAGGATGTGATCCGGTCATCGCAATCTGCAATCCCCCCTAAATTTGTCCAGCGGCCTGCCGCTATGGCCTCCATCATCGCGAGGAACCTCTGTGCACGCTGGCTCACTGTTCCACGTCTACTTCGCCACCAGCCTGGCCATCCTCGGCTGCGCAGGGTGTATCCATCAGTTCCTGCAGGGCCAACCGCTGTTCTCACTCGCCATCATGTTCTCGGTGTTGACGGTGGTTGGTGCCGCACTGATTACGCGGCGGCTGGCGTTGCCGGGTGCGGTGGCGGTGGTCTGCACTGTGCTTGGATTGATGGCAAAGTCGGCCTGAGCCATCTGAACAGGCGACGTGGAACACAGCGTGCAGATCAGCCCGCTTCGCTGTACGCTCACGCCGATGCCGCTATCATGAACGGATGATCGACACGACCCACTACGTGACGGGCGCACCTGTTACGTGGAAAGCACTGCCGACCGGCGTTTCGCTTGCCACGATTGCTCCCGCCCTGAATTTCCATCGCCTCGCGCTGGATCCCGGCGGCTGACGCCCGCAGGCCCCCTGCCTGCATCCCCCACGCTGCTGTGACACCCGGCCGCTGACTGCGCTGCCGGTGTGATCCCGTTGCTGCGTTTCCGCCCCTGCGGCGGTGCTTTGCCGTGCGCGTGGCGTTGTGCCTGCACACATTCCCCGGCCCCCCACGCCGCGCTCCGATGCCCCTGCGCCACTTGCGCCTGCATCGCCGTTTCCGATTTCCGGGACACATCACATCGCCCATCCCCTATTCCATACCTACAAGGGAGCCCCCATGCAGGACACGCCTGATTCCCATGCCCATTTTGGCTGGTTCAAACGCCGCCGCCACCTCAAGGTCGATGAGATCACCGTCGTCGACAAGCCCATGCTCAAGCGTGCCGTCGGTGCCGCCGCACTCGGCAACGCGATGGAATGGTTCGACTTCGGTGTCTACGGCTATCTGGCCGTCACCATCGGCCAGGTGTTCTTCCCGTCCAGCAATCCCACCGCACAGGTAATCGCCGCGTTCGCCACCTTCACCGTGGCGTTCCTGGTGCGCCCGCTGGGCGGCCTGGTGTTCGGCCCGCTCGGCGACCGCTACGGGCGCCAGAAAGTGCTGGCGTTCACCATGATCCTGATGGCGCTGGGCACGTTCTCGATCGGCCTGATTCCCTCCTATGAGCGCATCGGCATCTGGGCGCCGGTGCTGTTGCTGCTGGCGCGCGTGGTGCAGGGCTTTTCCACCGGTGGCGAATATGGCGGCGCGGCCACCTTCATCGCCGAGTATTCCACCGACCGCAACCGCGGGTTGATGGGCAGCTGGCTGGAGTTCGGCACGCTGGGCGGCTACATCGCCGGCGCCGGTACGGTCACCGCACTGCACATGCTGTTGAGCAACGCACAGATGCTGGACTGGGGCTGGCGCATTCCGTTTCTGGTGGCTGGCCCGCTGGGCCTGCTCGGCCTGTACATGCGCATGAAACTGGAAGAAACCCCGGCGTTCCGCGCCTTTGCCGAGGAAGCCGAGAAGCGCGAGCACGAGCGTCCGGGGCTGGGTGCACTGTTCCAGGTGCACGGCCGCCAGCTGCTGGTGTGCATGGGCCTGGTACTGGTGTTCAACGTCACCGACTACATGCTGCTGACCTACATGCCCAGCTACCTCAGCGTGACCATGGGCTACGCAGAGAGCAAGGGCCTGCTGCTGATCATCATCGTGATGCTGGTGATGATGCCGCTGAACATCGTCGGTGGATTGTTCAGTGACAAACTCGGCCGCCGGCCGATGATCATCGGCGCCTGCATCGCGCTGCTGGTGCTGGCCATTCCGTGCCTGCTGCTGGTCGGCAGCGGCAACGACTGGATGATCTTCCTCGGCCTGATGCTGCTGGGCCTGGCCTTGGTGTGCTTCACCAGCTCGATGCCGTCCACCCTGCCAGCGCTGTTCTACACACCGGTGCGCTACAGCGCGCTGTCGATCGCCTTCAACGTCTCGGTATCGCTGTTCGGTGGCACCACGCCGCTGGTGACCGCGTGGCTGGTGGAACGTACCGGCGACCCGCTGGTGCCGGCCTATTACCTGATGGGCGCGGCGGTGATCGGCCTGATCACGATGCTGTTCGTGAAGGAAACCGCCGGCCTGCCGCTGCGCGGCTCACCGCCGGCCGTCGGCAGCGACAGGGAAGCCGCGGCATTGTTGAAGAGCGATGTGCCGGTCACAGTGGACCCAACCTTGCCGCCGTTGCCGGAGGCTGCAGAGCCTGAGCAGGTGAAACCGGCCTGAGGCCGGGCGCAGAACGCGATCCTCGCTTGGCGTGGATCTTCGGGGCCAGTGGCGCCGGGTACGTACACCCGGCGCTACCTGGCGCTACTTCTTGATGCGGGTCAGCTTCCCCGGCGTCCAACGCAGCGTCCAGGTGTAGTTTCCGTCCGGCGGACAGACGTGGCGGTTCGGGCTCTTCCATTCGCAGACCGTCGCCCCGGCACTGACGGTGAAATCGACAATGATGCGATCACCCTGGATGCGGATCGCGCGGATGGCGCCTGGAATCTGTTCAGCCGCGTCGTCACCATAGCCATACCTGCGGATGGCGGCATAGTCCTCTGCCTCCACCGGCGACAGGCTGTTCGGGTTCTCCTGGCCGCGTGGATCGTTCGCCGTCAGCTCCGTCATCACCGCTACCACATTGCTTTGCGCGAAGCTGCCACCGGTGTAGGTAGATGTGTAGAAGTACACAACCTCGGAACGGCCATCACCATCGAGATCGGCAACAGCCGTCCACGCCGGGCGGAAGTCCGATTCGATATCGCCGCCTGGAATAAGTCGCAGACTGGCTTCGGCGGCGTGGAAGGCCTGCACCAGGCTGGGCGGCGATGGTCGCTTGGCGGCGGGCGACGCGGCCATCGCCGGCATGCAGGACAGCGCCAGCGCCAGCGCTGCAAGCGTCAGGCGGATCGGGGTCGAGCGGAGCGTTGCGGATCCCTGCATGACATCCTCCTTGAATGTGCGAACAGCGTAGCGAAATCGTACCGGCCCTGTTGTGATCCTCGGCCAGGAAGTACCGGTCCTACCCGTCCAACTCCATCGCACGCATCACGATCGGCTTGGCCCAGTCAGGCGTATGCAGCAGTTCGGCCACCGAGACCGGGTATTGCAGCTGGCCGCGCTCCATCGCCAGCACCGGCAGCGGCTCGACGCAGCCCTCGGCGTCAGCCGGTGCGCTGTTGTCGTAGACATGCAGCTCGGCCAGGTGTGGCAGCAGCTCCAGCAGGTTCTCGCGTGCCGAATCGAAGCGGGCGTGGATCTTCTCCACCGGGATGTCATGGCCGCCGGCAGCTACCCGTGCGGCAACGCGGGCGATATGCAGCTCGACCGTGGCCAGGCCACAGAACCAGATCGCGACGTGATGGTGTTCGCAGGCCTCACGCAGCAGGCGTGGAATGGTGTTGCCACCCAGCGTGGTCTCGAAGGCGAAGTCCGTGCCGTCGGCCATGGCCTGGCGCAACCGGCGGGTACCTTCCTGCCAGGCCTCGGCATTGGCCTCGGGCAGCGGCCAGCCGGCCTCGACCAGGCGGCGGGTGAACGAATCGGGATTGAACCAGCCCAGGCCCTCCGCTTCCAGCCAGGTTCCCAACAACGAACTCTTGCCGGCGCCGTTGACGCCGGCCAGCACCAGGATCCGCCCCATCGGTCAGAGCGGACGGCCGAGGGTGACCTTGCGGCCGCGACGGATCGGCTGGCCCAGCACCTTGCCCAGCCCTTCCCCGCGCTGTAGGCCGGCCAGGGTCTGGTCGAACTCGCTGCGCAGGCGCAGCAGCTCCTCGCTGCGCTCACCCGCATCACCGCCGGCGGCCTTGGCCAGCAGCTCCTGATACGTGCGGATATCCACGATCACCGCTTCGGGATGATTATGGTTGGTGATGACCAGTGCCTGCTTCTCGCGCACGGTGCGCATCAGGCTCGGCCAGCCCCGGGTCTTCACCGACGAGGCCGGGGCCTTCTCAAGGCCAGGCAGATCCAGCGGCAGGGTCATGGCACGGCTCCAGACAGAAGTGGACTATGGCCACTATACCCAATTTGGCCAAATTGGGGATTAATGGCATTCACCTGCCTGTTCCAGCCTGGGGAGCGTCGGTCTGCAGCAGGCTGTCGCGCTCGCGCAGCGGGAAGCGGATCCAGGCGTCCAGGCCCTGTGCGCCAAAGCGCAGCTCGCCACTGCCGGCCAGTTCATAGGGCACGCGCTGCTCGATCAGGGATCGGCCAAGGCCCCGCTGCCGGGGCAACTCCCAGTCCTCCACCTCGGCATGGCGCTCGCACCAGTGCAGACCCAGCCACGGCTGCCCTTCCTGCACCTGCAGGTGCCAGGACACGTCGATATGCCCATCCTCATGGGTCAGCGCACCATGCCGCAGCGCATTGGTGGCCAACTCATGGATGGCCAGCGACAACACTTCAGCGGCCTTCGGTGGCAGTAGCACGTCCTCGCCCTGCAGGCGGTAGACCGCAGCAGGCGGGGATTGCGCCGCGATCTCCTCATCCAGCATGCCGCGCAGGCACACCCCCGCGTTGGCACCACGGGTCAGCAGGCTCTGCGTGCGCGCCAGTGACATCAGCCGCCCGCACAGGCGTTCGGCATACTCATCCACGCTGCCGACCGACTCGCGGGTACGCCAGGCGATGGCATGGATGGTCGACATGATGTTGCGCACCCGGTGCTGCAGTTCGGCCAACAGCACCGATTGGCGCTCGGTCGCACGCTTGAGATCATCGATGTCCACGGCAATGGCGAACACGCCGCTGACCTCACCGTCGGCGTCACGCAACGGAGCGGCCGCGACCCGCGTCCAGCGTGCGCGGCCATCATCGTGCAGGTACTGGAATTCCAGCCCCGGCACCACGGTCTCGCCGCGCATCGCCCGCGCAATGGCGAAGTCGTCCGGTGCGATGGTGGTGCCATCGGGATGGCAGCCGTGCCAGCGATGCTGGTTGTCCGCGTCCCTGGAAGGCACTTTGCCGGTGGGCAGGTAGGCGCGCATCTGATCATTGGAGAGCAGCATGCGACCCTGCAGATCGACGATGCACAGGCCCACCGGCAGCATCCTGAAGGCCAGTTCCAGGCGCCGGTCACTCTCGCGCCGCCGCAGCTCCTCGCGCTCACGTGCGGCCAGCGCCATGTGTGCCGCGGTGGTCTCGAACATGGTCACCAGCACCCCGTTGATCCGCCCCTCTTCGCCACGGATGGGGCTGTAGGTGATGGTGAACCAGACGTCTTCCAGGCACCCATGGCGGACCAGCGGGTACAGTTTGTCTTCGAAGGTGAGCGTCTCGCCCTGCCATACACGGGTATAGAGCGGACCGTTGATGTGCCAGACCTCGGGCCAGCATTCCCGGGTCGGCTGCCCAAGCCCGCCAGGGTGCTTGTCGGCCAGGATCTCGGCGTAACCATCGTTGTAGAGCTGCACCAGCTGTTCGCCCCACAACACGATCATCGGGAAGCCGTGGGCCAGCATCAGATCTACGGTGGCGCGCAGGTGCGGCGGCCATTGCTCGATCGCGCCCAACGGGCTGCGTGACCAGTCATGGCGGGCGATACGCGCGGCCATGCCATCGTGGCGCGCGTGCGGGCGCGGCGTGGGTGGCATTCCGCCACGCAGCTCGGCGGCGTGAATGCCTTCAGGACGGCGCGACATGCCGCGCAATCAGGCGATGCCCGCAGGGACCTGCGGCGTCGCCACCAGCCCGGCCAGCTGCTGCACCAGGGCTTCGATGTGATAAGGCTTGGTACAGCGCGGCGCGCTGGCGAAGCGGCTGGGCAGGTTGTCGTCGTAGCCGGAGGTCAGCAGGAACGGGGTACCGGCCTCGGCCAGGCGGTCGGCCAACGGATAGACCTGTTCGCCACCGAGGTTGATGTCCAGAAGGGCCACGTCGATCGGATGGGCATCGACCAGCTGCCCCAGCGCCTGCAGGTTGCCCGCCGGCCCCACCACCTGTGCGCCTTTCAGCTCCAGATAGTCGACCAGGAACATCGCGATGGCGAATTCATCCTCCGCCACCAGTACACGCAGCCCTTTCAGGCCCTCTGGTTTGTTGCCCGCTTCCAGCACGACCGGCGCTCCTCGATACACGCGGCCCACCTCTGCCGCAACGCCCGCAGGATGCGCGAACCGGGCTACAAGGGCGCGTGATGATGGATGAAGGTCGCGGCCACGGCGCGTTCACCGCGGCATTGCAGCGGCGCGTTCAGAAGGCCCGCTCCCACTTCAGGCTGAGCAGGCTGCGGTCGTGGCTGTACAGCCAGTCGACATTGCTGTCGATGCGGGCATAACGCAGGCTCAGGCTGGGCACCAGCCCGGCCACGGCCAGGCGCTCGCTGCGGACGATGGCGATCAGGTTCTGTTCGTCGTCCTGCCTGCGCGCCTCCAGCAATGGACTCCAGGTGTCGTAGTCGCGATGGCGCAGCGACACGAATACGGTGGCCGTGGTGCCGATCCACTGCCGTGCCGCGCCCAGCCGCAGGCCGCGCTGGCGGTAGCCGTTGGCTGGGTCGGCTGCGCTGCTGTCGGTGACATCCAGCCCGGCGAAAACCGTCCAGCGCGGGTTGAGCGCGCGGAACCAGGTGGCATACAACGATGCCAGCTCGCCGTCGTAGTTGCTGGCCAGGCCCTGCTGTCGATACCGCTGGCGCTTCCAGTCGGCCTCCAGCTTGAGCAGGCTGCGTGCATCCAGGGCGTACTGCCATTCCCCGTGCACGCCACTGCCGCCCTGCAGCGCATGGTTGCCCAGGCCCTGGTAGTCATAGCTGGGGGCAAGCAGCACGGTCTGCCGTGCACTACGCCAGCTGTAACCCGCCTGCACGTTGGCATTGAGCTCGTTGTACGCACTTTGCCCGCGCCATGTCTGTCCGAAGGCGAGACCGCGCACGTACAGCCCATGATGCCCGCCGAGCACCCAGCGCCGTTCCAGGCTGGCGTCGTAGTCGAGGCCCGCCGCGCGCTGGGCGTCGGGCAGTTTCCGTTCGATGATGCAGGCGTCGCCCACGCCGAACAGGCAGGTGCGACTGGCCGAGCTGCGGTTGATGTTGTCACTCCATGCCGGGCCGGCGGACAGCGCGCCTTTCCAGCGCTGGCGCGCCTGCAGGGCACTCAGGTAGCCGTCCACGCGAGCGCGGACGCCGGCCGTGGCCGGATCATCGGCATTGATGCCCGCAGCGATGGCCCTGAACAACGCGACCGCATCGCGATCGCGCTGGTCTTCTGCGTAGACACGCGCCAGTTCAAGGCGCGCCGGCAGGAAATCCGGCTGCGCCACCAGCAGTGCTTCGTACTCCTTCGCCGCGCGGCGATGGTCGCCCGCCACCCGCGCCAGCGCCCCCTGCGCATAGTGGCGCAGCAGTGGGTCATGGCCGGGCAGTTCGATGTACTCCTCGAGGAACGCAGCGGCGGCCTGCCATTGCTGATGCTGCAGTGACAGGTAGAGAGCCTGGCCAAGATCATCGACGGTGCGCTCCACGCGCAGCGTCTGGCCGTCGATGGTGATGGTCGGCCGCTCCGACTCGGCCTGCTGCAGGCGATGCTGGTCCTGCTGCTGGTGACGCAGGTCGGTGCCCTGTTCGAGCACGCGGCGAAGATCGTCCTGCTGGGCGCGCACATCGGCGGCCGCCAGCAGCAGAACGACAAGGAAGATGGAGTGGCGCATGGTCGATCCGTGGTGGTGCATGCAGCGGGCCGAAGCAGGGACTGGCGGATCGCGGCTTGCCCCTGCCCTGCCCCGTCAGGGGCGTGGCAATCAGTTCTTGCTGCCGCCGAAGGCGGTGTCGTACTGGCTGTTGCCACTGAAGGTGGCGATACCGGCCAGGGCGGCCGCGTTGGCGCCGAAGAACTGGCCCTGGGTGGTGCCAGCAACGCTGCCGTTGGCAGTGGCCGAACCGGCGAACGACGCATTGGCGCTGTTGATGTTGGCGTTGACGTTGATCGCCAGGCCGCCACCGGTCAGGCCGCCGAGCAGCTTGCCGCTGCCGAAGTCCGCACGGAAGGTTCCCGACAGCAGGTTGCTGCCGTTGAACTTGTTCAGGCCCGCAACGCTGTAGGTGGCCACACCGGCCGGAAGCGTGGTGCCGGCACGGTCACCGACGAAGTAGACCTGGCGGTTGTTGAAGCCACCAGCGGCGCCATCCTTGGACCACTCGCCGAACCACACATCGCCGCTGCCAACCTTGACGAAGTTGAAGTGGCCCATGCCGGCATGGCTGCCCGGTGCGCCGGTGATCGGCATGGCCAGCGTGCGCACAGCGGTGCCATTGACGGTGGTGGTGCCCGAGTACAGGCTCAGGCCCTGGAAATCGACCGGCTTGGCGTTGGAGACGGTGCCGACGCCGATACCGGCCTTGC
Source organism: Stenotrophomonas sp. 22DLJC03 (assembly GCF_056861405.1). Classification (NCBI taxonomy): domain Bacteria; kingdom Pseudomonadati; phylum Pseudomonadota; class Gammaproteobacteria; order Lysobacterales; family Lysobacteraceae; genus Stenotrophomonas; species Stenotrophomonas sp. 22DLJC03. The sequence continues at coordinate 824,361 of NZ_JBSPUG010000002.1, read as the reverse complement.
CTGCCTTGTGCGGGCCACCGTTGACCTGCGATTCGCCGACGGCGACGTAGAGCTCGGCGTCGGTCACCGGGCTGGCCGCACCGACGATGTCAGCGGCATGCGCGGCGCCGGCCAGGGCAAAGGTGGCAGCAACGGCGAGAACCGAACGGGAGAACATTTTCATGGTATTGCTCCTTGGGTTGTGGGAACTACGGGTACAACGCTTGAAAGCGGGAGGTCAGAAGCGCGCGGTGAAGCCGAGCTTGAGGGTGCGGCCCGGCGCCGGCAGCGTGGAGCGCGTGGCCGGGTCGACGTAGTAGCGATTGCCGAGGTTGCTGCCCACCAGCTCGACGCTGGCGTGCTCGTTGAAGCGCCAGCGCGCGTATGCATCGACGGTGGTGATGTTGCCCCAGGTGAACGGCACGTTCTGCCACAGCAGGCTGCTGCCACCGGCCAGCAACCGGTCGCGATAGGCCTGTAGATCGGGGTTTTCGTGGCGCTGGTAGTGCACGATGCGGCTGCCCAGTTCCAACCGTTCATCGAACAGGCGCGTACCGAGCGACAGGTTCACCGACAACTTCGGAATCGCCTGGGTCAGCAGGTAGCCACTGACGAAACCGTCCTGCACGCAGTTCGGCACCAGGCCACGGTTGGCATCCAGCAGCACTGCCGTGCTTTCGTCGCACACCTCGTTTTCCAGCGTGCGCGAAATACCCAGGTCGGTGAAGAAGCGCCGGTTGTCGAAGCGTGCCTGCAGCTCGATGCCGCGGATGGTCTGCTTGTCGATATTGTCGAACAGGAAGTAGGCGTCGCGCTCGATCACGTTGCGGGTCTTGTGCACGTAATAGGCCAGCTTGACGTCGGCATCGGCCGTGTTGCCGAACAGGCCCGACAGGTCGTGCACGTAGCCCAGCTCGTAGTTGTAGGCATGCTCGGGCTTGAGCGTGTACAGCGGGTTGAGGCTGCTGGAGAAAGCGATGGTGCTTTCGAACATGCTGGGGAAGCGCACTGCTTCGCTGTAGCGCAGGTAGACGCGCGCGGCCTTGGACAGGTTCACGGTGGCCGAGAAAGTAGGCAACCACGCGTGATCGCGGCGGCGGTCATTGCGCCCGTCCACCGGCCGCGACTGCATGGTGTTGCCGATATTGCAGACCAGGTCGCTGCCGGGGTAGATCGGCAGCACGCCGGGTATGACCGCCACCTGGCCGTTGAGACAGGGGTTGGTCGCACGGGCATAGTTGCCGTTGCCATCGGGCAACCACGGAAGCCGATGTTCCACCGCCTGCGGCGTCTCGTAGTACGCCAGCAGACCATGCAGTGCATCGTCAACCACCGAACCCATGCCGATGCTCTCCCAGAACTCGCGTTCGGCCTCCAGTGCATCGATCTGCGCTTGCAGGCTGGCCGGCCGCTCGGGCAGCTCATTCGTCCGGTAGGTCGCCTCCTTGCTGCCCACGCCCTTGGTCAGCAGCTCCGGATGCGCCTGCAGGAAATCATCGAAGGCCCAGTAGCGGCTGTAGCGCACGCCGGCGTTGAAAGCAAGGAAGTCGACCGGACGCCATTCCAGATTGAGGTAGCCCTCGCCTTCCTGGCGACGGCCAGCGCGCGGGTAGATGCGCCAGCCATCGGACGGGCCGAAATACGGGTCACGCGAACCCAGCTTCTCGTACTGCCAGTTGCCGCCCACGGTCAGGTCCAGCGTGGAATGCAGGGCGAAGCGGTTGCTCAGGGTCAGGCCGGTTCGGTCGTTGCTCGCATTCGCCAGCGCGGTGTTGCGCAGGATCGGGCTGGCCCCGGCATTCCAGTCCGGATTGCCGGGAGCGAAGTTCGGGAAGCCGCCTGCGGTGTAGGTATCGCTGTCCGTCTCAGTGCGCCACAGGTTGGCGTAGAGGTCCAGCCAGCGGCTGCCGGCCGGCTGGAAGCGGTACTCCAGGTTCCAGGCATCGGACGCAACCCGACTTAGCGGCCACTGGATTCGTCCGTAGTCCGGCGCGGACAGTATCCGCGACGGCATGATCTCGCCATAGTGCGACAGCGTGCGCCGCCAGGTGGCCTTCAGCTGCTGCTCGTCATTGATCTGCCAAGTTCCCTTGACCAGCCACGACTCCTGTTCGCTGGAGGTGTTGGGCACCTCATCGCCGGGCTTGAAATAGCGCGCCAGCGTGGTGATGTAGTCGATGCCCTGGTACTCGTACTGCTCGCGCCGGTCCTGGTCGTAGTAGGCGCTGCCGTTGCTCCCGGAGAAGTAGTTGCCGCGCTTGCGCCAGGCGTAGGCGGCCATCAGGTCGACGTTGTCGCCACGCACGCCCAGCGCCAGGCGCCAGGCCTGGTCCTCGCCATCGAAGGGGTTGTTGCCACTACGCGACTTCACCGGCACCACCAGGGTGCGGTCGTCATAGGGCGAGTTCGGCGAGCCCTGCGGGAAGCCCGTTACGGTTCGGTAGTCCTCGCCGGTGTGCAGGCGAGGCAGGCGTGGCGCCACCGCATTGCTGCTGCCTTCGATCTTCAGCTCCCCGCCGAAGCGTTCGCCGGCAGCAACAATGTCGTCAACGTCGATGGTCTTGATCACCAGCGCGCCACCGATCCCGCTGTGCACATCGCGCACCAGCCCTGGCCCCTTGATGACCTGGATGCCACCGATCAGGTTGGGATCGATGTAGTTGCGGTTGCTGACGCCGTTGTAGCCGCGCCAGACCGTAAGCGCCTGTTCGCCACCGTCGATGCTGACCGGCACCCGCCCCGGCCCCTGGATGCCACGGATGTTGACGTCCAGCGCACCGCTGTTGCGGGCGTCTCCACTGAACACACCGACCAGATCCTTGACCACGTCGGCCGGATTGGAACCGCGATAGCGCTCCACCCGGTCTCGCCCCGAATACGCCGTGGTCAGGTCCAGCGCGAACACATCATCGTAGCCGCGCCGATCGCGGGCCTCGCCCCCTTCCGACTGCAGGCGACCGGCCACGTCCAGTGTTTCGGTCACCCGTACCCCTTCCCCCTCACCCGCCTCCGCTGCGGCACGCAGGCTCCAGGTGCCGTCCATGCCGCGCTGCGCACGTACGCCGCTCCCGCGCAGCAGCTGCTGCAGGGCCTGCATCTGGCTGTACTCGCCCTGCACCGCACGGGAGCGTCGGCCCTCCACCAGGTCACTGCGGAACACCACCTGCACATCGGCCTGGCGGCCAAAGGCACGCACGGCGTCGGCCAGGGGTTGTTCCGGAATGGTGTACTGGCGCAACGGCGCGACGACCGCCGGTTGCGCCTGCACGACCGGGACCCAGGCCAGCGGCAGCAATGCAGTAGAGATGGCCAGAGCCAGGACGGTGGCGCGGCGATGACAGGCAGATGCCGTGGACGGCATGGACAGGAACTCCTCAAGCGTGGCTGGACCACGGGCACATCCGGTGCCGGTGGTGTGTCTGGCTTGAGAAGAAACGGTGTTTCGCTCTGGCTATACCTCTATAGACAGCCGCGTGTGGCGACTGCCCACGGTTTTTTCATGTTTTTTTCATGCCGCGTATCCCGCCATGAACCGGCTGCACCTCACCACAGCACCAACGCGCCACCGGGCAAGCGCTGCACGCGCAGTCCCGCCTGTGCGGCCACGGCATCAATAGCGGTCTCCGGCTGCTGCAGGTGGAACAGGCCACTGACCCGCACGTTCGCGCCCTGCCCGCCCAGTACCCATACCGGTGCACGCCGATAGCGCGCCAGATCGGCGATGGCCTGCGCGGCCGGCAGATTGTCGATCGCGACCTCACCACGCCGCCACGGCGCCATGGCCTCGGCATCTTCCAGCCGCACCGGCTGCAGCCAGCGGCCGTCACGGAACGTCCGCGACTGCCCCGCATGCAGGCGCTGTACGCTGCCATCGCCCGGACGCACGTCGACCGCACCCTCGCTGACCTGGGTGGTGACCGTGGTGTCCTTCATCGACACGCTGAAGGCGGTGCCGATATCACGGACCCGGCCGCCCCCGGCCTCGACCTGGAACGGACGAGCCTCGTGCGCCACCTGGAACCAGGCCTGCCCGCGCAGCAGGCGCAGGCGACGCTGCTGGCCGTCGAACTCGAGCGCCAGCGCGGTGCCCGCATCGAGCACGGCGGTGCTGCCGTCTTCCAGCTGCACCACGCGTGGCGCATCGCCACTACGCAGGTCACTGCGTGCCAGCAGCAGCGCGTGCGGCGCAGCGGCAACCATCAGCACCACTGCGGCTGCACTGGCCAGCAGCCAAGGCAGGCGGCGACGCGGTGCGATCGGCCGCAACCCCTGGCGGTCGGCGGTCAGTTCAGGCAGCGCCGCCAGCACTTCGGGCCCGGCGGCATCCAACCCCTGCCAGAAGGCTTGCTGCTGGCGCCAGGCCAGCGCATGGCGGGGGTCGGCCTGCAGCCAGCGCTGCAGAATTCGTTGCTGGCGTTCCGGCAGCGGGCCTGCACTGCACCGGATCACCCAGCGCAACGCCTGCCTGGCCTGACGCGGCGAGGGTTCGGACGTGGTCATGGTTGTGGCCTGCCGCACCGCGAACGGGTGCGCTTTCCTGTTGTGACAACGGCGGGCGCGATCTGCCCACGGCAATCGCCGGTCATCGGCGCGTTCCCTGTTGATGCTGCTGGATCAGCAGCGCCGCGCGCAGCACATGCTTGCCGACCAGGCTCTTGGAAATGCCGAGCCGAGTGGCGATTTCCCGCTCGCTCAGGCCCAGGTAGCGGTTGAGCACGAAGCACTCGCGTACCTGCGCCGGCAGCGCGAGGATGGTCTGGGTGATCTCGCGCAGTTGTGCCTGGTCCAACGCCTGCGCCTCGCCATCGTGGCCGGCCTCGGCCATGTCGGCGGCGTACTCGGCCATCGCGCGCCGCTCGCGGGCGTCGGCCTGGCTGCGGTTGAGCGCATGGTGATAGGCCATCCGGTACAGATAGCCACGCGGCTCCAGGATCGGTGGATCACCGGGCACGCTGCTGGCCTTCAGGTACAGGTTCTGCAGGGTGTCCTCGGTACTGGCCGGGTCGAGATAGCGCGCGATGAAGCGAGACAACGCACGGCGCTCGCGGATCAACAGCTCGACCAGCGCCAGGGCATTGGGAGACATAGGTGCCAAGGCCGGACCGGGGAATGATGGGCGTGATGGCGACGGTCCGGACGTGGATTGTGGGCCGCGCGGCCGCAGGCGGCAAGCAAAGCCTTTTAGAGCCACGCCATGCGTGCATGCGTGGATGAAGGGCCTACGGTTCGTCCAGCGCCTCGAAGCGTTCGGCGAGGTAATCGATCAACGCTCGCACCGCCGGCAACAAGCCACGTCGCGACGGAAACACCGCGTGCACGATGCCGTGCTTCGGCACCCACTCCGTCAACACCGGCACCAGCGCGCCACTGTCCAGCTCATCGGTGATCATCATCCGCGGCAGCATCAGCAACCCGACCCCGGCCACCGCCGCCGCACGCAGCGCGATCATGTCATCGCTGACCAGGCGCGGGCGATGGTGCACGCTGGCCAGCACATCGTCGGGCCCGGTGTACTCCCATACGTGCTGCTGGCTGGCCGAAGCGAGGTCCACCGTCGGCATCACCGCAAGATCGGCCGGCACCTGCGGTGTGCCCAACTGTTCCAGCAGTGTCGGGCTGGCGCTGGTACACCAGACCCGGCGTGCCAGCACGCGCACCACCAGGTCGCTGTCCTCCAGCGGCGGCGGCCGCACCCTTATCGCCACATCCACGCCCTCGCCCACCACATCCACGCGGCGATTGGTGGCATCCAACTGCACCGTCACCTGCGGATACAGGGCGAGGAAGTCAGCCAGCATCACGCCGATGCGCGCATGCAGGATCGCGATCGGGCACGCCAGGCGGATGGTGCCGCGCGGCTCGGCGCGTGACATCGCGATGGCTTCTTCTGCGGCCTCGGCCTCGACCAGCATCGCCTTGCAGTGGCGGTAGTAGTCCTGGCCGACTTCGGTGACTGAAAAGCGCCGGGTCGAACGCTGGATCAGCCGCACGCCCAACCGTTCCTCCAGCAGCGCGATGCGACGGCTCAGTTTCGACTTCGGCATCGCCAGCGCCCGACCGGCCTGCGAGAAGCCGCCGTGCTCGACCACCATGGCGAAGTAGAACAGGTCGTTGAGGTCACAACGGCGGATGTCTGCGATGAACACGGGGCGATCTCCTGCGGCCCACGGCCTGCCGCCATTGTTCACCAGATAGGACTATGACGGCAAATATTGGCGTCTACCGGCCCAATTGTCGCGGCGATATCGTCTTCGCAACGAAGAACAGCCGCCGGCAGCCCCGGCCAGGAGATCGCCATGAAGCGTGTCACCGGTACCTACAGTGCCCCCCGCCCGCACTGGGTGGGCGACGGATTCCCCGCCCGCTCGATGTTTTCCTACAACACCCACGGCCAGCACCTGAGCCCGTTCCTGCTGCTGGACTATGCCGGCCCCTACAACTTCGCCCCCAGCGATACCCCGCGTGGCGTCGGCCAGCATCCGCATCGCGGTTTCGAGACCGTCACCATCGTCTATGAGGGCGAGGTCGCCCACCGCGACTCGACTGGAGCCGGCGGCACCATCGGCCCGGGCGACGTGCAGTGGATGACCGCCGCATCGGGCATCCTCCACGAAGAGTTCCACACACCGGAATTCAGCAAGCGCGGCGGCACCCTGGACATGGTCCAGCTGTGGGTGAACCTGCCGGCCCGAGACAAGATGGGCGCACCGGGCTACCAGACCCTGCTCGATGCGCATATCCCTTCGGTGGAGCTGCCCGATGGCGCCGGCCGCGTCCGTGTCATCGCCGGCCGCTTCGACGGCCACGCCGGCCCGGCCCTTACCCACACGCCGATGGATGTCTGGGACATCCGCCTGCAGCAGGGCCACCACGCCGAACTGCCGGTGGCCGACGGCCGCACGCTGGCGCTGGTGGTGCTGAAGGGCACGGTCCGGATCAACGGCGGCCAGCGGGTCGGCGAAGCACAGCTGGTCACCTTCGACCGCAGCGGCGAGGACGTGTTCGTCGACGCCGACAGCAACGCCACCCTGCTGCTGCTCAGTGGCGAGCCGATCGACGAGCCGGTGGTGGGCTACGGCCCGTTCGTGATGAACAGCCAGGCCGAGATCGCGCAGGCGGTCAACGACTTCAACAGCGGCCGATTCGGCCAGATCGCGCACTGAGCGCTTCCGCGCGGCGGGCGATGACCCGCCGCGCCAACGGGCCATCGCCCACCTTCTCCAGGAGACTGACCATGAGTACCCCCGCCAACTTCAACGGTGCCCGCCCGGTGATCGATCCGGACAACGCCGCGATGCTGCTGATCGACCACCAGAGCGGCCTGTTCCAGACCATCGGTGACATGCCATTCACCAGCGTGCGCGCCCACGCCACTGCGCTGGCGAAGATGGCCACGCTGGCCAGGATCCCGGTGATCACCACCGCCTCGGTTCCACAAGGCCCGAACGGCCCGCTGATCCCCGAGATCCACGAGGCGGCCCCGCATGCGCAGTACGTGGCGCGCAAGGGAGAGATCAACGCCTGGGACAACCCGGAGTTCGTTGCTGCGGTGAAGGCCACCGGCCGCAGGCAGCTGATCATCGCCGGCACCATCACCAGCGTGTGCATGGCCTTCCCGTCCATCGCCGCGGTGGCCGATGGCTACCAGGTGTTCGCGGTGATCGATGCCTCGGGCACCTATTCGAAGATGGCCGAAGAGATCACCCTGGCCCGCGTGGCGCAGGCCGGCGTGGTCCCGATGGATACCGCCGCGGTGGCCTCGGAGATCCAGCGCACCTGGAACCGCGACGATGCCCAGCAGTGGGCCGAGGTCTACACGAACATCTTCCCGAACTACCAGCTGCTGATCGAAAGCTACCTGAAGGCGCAGGACGTGCAGAAGAACCACGAGCAGCTGGATTCACAGCGCAGCTGAGCTGCCCCCCCGGGGTGCCGGCCAGCCGCCGGCCCCCTCCCAACCGGAGACCCACCATGTCCAGTGAACCGATCCGCGATCCGGCCAGCGACCACTTGCTGACCCCGCAGAATTCCGCCTTCATCATCATCGACTACCAGCCGGTGCAGGTGAACTCCATCGCCTCGATGGACCGCCAGCTGCTGGTCAACAACATCGTCGGCACCGCCAAGGCCGCAGTGGCTTACGGACTGCCAATCGTGCATTCGACGGTCAACGTCAAGACCGGCCTGAACAAGCCGCCGATTCCGCAGCTGCGCAAGGTGCTGGGTGACTACCCCACCTACGACCGCACCACCATCAATTCCTGGGAAGACATCGAGTTCCGCAGGGCGGTGGAAGCCACCGGCCGCCGCAAGCTGATCATGACCGCGCTGTGGACCGAGGCCTGCCTGACTTTTCCGGCCTTGGATGCGTTGAAGGAAGGCTACGAGGTGTATGTGGTGGTCGACGCGGTGGGTGGCACTTCGCTGGCGGCACACGATGCCGCGCTGCGCCGCATCGAACAGGCCGGTGGCCAGCTGATCAGCGTGCCGCAGCTGTTCTGCGAGCTGCAGCGCGACTGGGCCCGTTCGGAAACGGTGCCGGCCTTCATGAACCTCTTCATTGAAACCGGTGGTACGGCGGGCATCCAGTTCTCGTACGATCGTACCGAGTGATCGGGTGGCGGCGCTGGCCCTGGCTGGCGCCTCCTTTGTGAGCAGTCGAGCACGGCTCGACGCTACAGACAGATGGAGAACATGATGGCCTACGCACGCATTGTTTCGACCAGCGACAACTACCTGCACCACATCAGCAATGGCAGCTTCGATGTAGATGCCGACGAGCCGGCATCTCTGGGTGGTCAGGGCAAGGGCTTCGCGCCGTTCGATCTGTACCTGGCCTCACTGGCGGCCTGCACCGCCATTACCCTGCGCATGTATGCGCAACGCAAGGGCTGGGAGCTGGGCGAGTTCCATGCCGAGCTGCGTTCGGAACGCGATGCGGATGGACGCCTCCATGTACATCGCGTGCTGCACGCCAGCGCTGAGCTGAGCGATGCACAGTGGCAGCGTCTGCTGGAAGTGGTGGAGAAGACCCCGGTGACCCTGGTGATGCGCGAGGGCGCACGGATCACCAGCGAGCGCGGGGCGGCGGTCTGATCGCCGCGCTCGCCGGGCATGGCCCGGCGCTACCGGAGCAGCCCGGCGCCATCGGGTAGCGCCGGGCCATGCCCGGCGGCCCGGATCCCCCCGCGTGCTCAGCGCCGCGAATGCAGCACGGTGCGCTGGCGCATGGCGTTGAACTCCTGCTCCACCTGCTGGATGTCCTCGGCCTGGAAACCGGCCGCATCCAGCAGCTGGTCGGCGGCAGCCGCCGCCAGCGGGTCATCGTCGCGCTGGCGCCAGCAGCGCGCCGGCAGGAAGTAGCCCACTTCGCTGCGCCCGCGCATGATCACCACCGGCCGGCCTGAGTACAGCAGGAACTCGGCCAGGTGCTGGCGCAGGCCCTCCACTGAAACATAGGCCGGTCCAACACCCAGCATCTGGCTGGACGGTTCGGGACTTTCGAACAGCTTGCGACGGCTCATCCATTCCTCCTTTGTGCAACGCGTGGTCTCCTTTCCTTAGACGGGTGCATCGCTGCGCCCCCGCCACGCTTCGCGTGATGCCCATCACGCCATCCGCTTAGAAGCCGGTGTTGAACTCCAGCTGGAACACGTCGATCGACAGCGGCGCGCCGGACACTTCCTTGGCCGCCATCCACTTGCCGCTGATCCAGCTGCGCGCGTCGAGCGCGTAGGCACCGCCCACGTAGTAGCCGCGGGCATTGGTGCCACCCAGGTGGAAGTTCGGATCGTTGTAGGCGTCGGGCAGCGCGTCGGCCTCGATATGCTTATAGCCCAGCAGTGCCTGCCACTGGCCCTTCTCCTTCAGCTCGGTAGCACCGAAGGTGGCCTGCAGCATCCAGGCGGTGTCGCCGCTGCGGAAGGTATCGATGCTGGCAGTACCGCCGGCGCCGTAGTTGTTGACGATGCCGCTGTTGGCTCGGCGGAACATCGCCTGCTTGTCGTAAGCCAGGTTGCGGATGAAGTCGCCTTCCAGGCGCATGCCGATGTCCTGCGCCAGCTGCGTATCCCAGCGCAGGTTCATTGTGGCCAGGCGGAATTCCGACGCCAGGCCGACATACTGCGGGGTTGGCGTGTTGGCCGGATCCAGCGGATTGCGGGCGATGTCGCGGATCAGCATCAGGGTGTTGCCCTTCTGCATGAACACCGGGCGCGACCAGTCGGTGTCGCAGCCCACCGCACCCGCATACAGCGCACACGGTGAGGACAGGCGACCACTGATGTTCTTGAAATCGTAGTAGCCCAGCGCGGCGCGCAGCGCATTGTCGTCGTTGAAGTGCCAGTTCACACCCACCTGCGCACCGGACAGCCACTTGTTCTCGTTCGGGGTCTTGACCCGGCTCTGGCTGGGCGAGCTGTCGGAGGTGTATTCCAACGGCACCACCGCCAGATTGGCGAACAGACCGACGTCGCCGCCATCGAGGTCGTACTTCAGATTGGCGGCCAGGCCGTCGAAGTTGAGGTCGTTGGAGAACAGCGTGTCACTGGTCCAGAACGGGTTGCCGAAGCGGCCACCGCGCACGGTCACCCAGTCGGCCGGGCTGTAGGCCAGCCAGGCCTGGTCAAGCCATACATCCTTCTTGCTCAGGCCGCCACCCAGCTGCTCGGTGGTCGACACCGGGCCATTGCTGCTGCCACTGGCCAGGCGTACGCCGGCGGTAGTGTGCTGGCCGATGGTCGCTTCGATGCCGAGACGGGCACGGATGCGCCACAGGTTGCGGCGGTCCTGGCGGGTGTTGAGCAGCGGTGGCAGCTGCAGGTTGGTGTTGGTGTTCGTATCGAAGCCGTTGCCGGAATTGATCGACGCCCAGTTGCTCACGATGTCGCTGTTGCGCTCGGAGTAGAAGCGCGACTCGCTGCGTACGCGCATGTCACCGGTGACCTTGATGCGCTTGGTCCATTCGGCCACTTCGTTGGGTGCCGCCCAGCCTTCCGCCTTGGCCTGCGCCATCACGTCCTGGCGCACCTCGTCACGAATGCCGTCGCGTACGCTCTGCGGCACGTAGGGCACGCGCACGTCGCCGGCTTCCAGGGCCACGCCACCGCTGGCGGGCGTGCTGCCGCTGGCTGCGGTGCGTTGTGCGGCCACCGCTTCGGCTTCGGCCTGCACCAACAACGCCTGGCCGTCTTCGGGCTTCAGTGCACCACTGGCGATCAGGCCCTTGATCAGCTTGACCATGGTGGTTTCGGCGGCCATCGCACCGGCCGGTGCGGCCAGGCTGAGCAGCACGGCGCAGCACAGCAGCGCCCGTCGGGCCGGCCGCGGGCGGCGGGAGTCGGTTCGTGCGCGGACGTGGTCGTTCATCACGGTTCTCATCGAAAGAAGGGGAATCATGGAAGTCGGGAATCAGGCCCCGGGCCGGCGGCCCTGGATCAGGACGCGGGCGGGGAAATCGAGTGACGGCGGCGGTGCCTGGTCGACCTTGCCGATGCGTCGCAGCGCGTCGAGCACGGCCGCGTCGGCCTCCTCGTTACCGCTGCCACGCACCAGCTCGACCTTCTCCAGCCGACCGTCCGTGGCCAGCCACACATTCACCTGCAGCTGGAACGCCAGGCGCTTGACCTTGTCGTCGCGCGAGATCGCTTGCTGCATCAGGTAGCCGAGGTAGCGACCGTAGGTGGCATTGCCGGCGCCGCCACGGCCGACGCCCGACGAGCCACCGCCACTGCCGGACTGGATGCCGAAGTTGTCACCGCCAGCCTGGGCATCGGCATTCATCGTCACCGGGTCAGCGTTGTCCGGGGTCGGCGTCGGCTCTTCAGCGGGCGTCGGCTGATCCAGCGGCTCCGGCTCGGGCATCGTTTCTTCCGGCGGCGTTTCCGGCTCTGGCGGCTTTTCCGGCGGCGGGGGTGGCGGCGGAGGCGGCGGTGGCAGTGCCAGCATCGGCGGCTGCACCACCGGCCGACGGGTGCTGGCGGTGTCCTTGAACAGCAGCCACCACACCGCGATGCCTAGCACCAGCAAGGCGGCCAGCACCAGCGCGACGGTCACCAGCAACTGGCGACCGCGCATGCCGGGCTCCGGCCGAGGGGGTTGATGGGCCGTCATGCCTCAGCCCTGCGCCTTGCCGGTGACCAGGCCGACCTGGGCCAGCTCCAGCCGCCGCAGCAGGTCCAGCACCTCGACCACGCGGGCGTACTGCACCTGCGCATCACCGCGTACGATCACCGGAAAATCTGGCGTGGTCGCGCGTTCGGTACGCAGCCGGTCTTCCAGCTCGGCCATCGTCACCGGGTAGGCATCCAGGAACACCTGGCCACTGGGGTCGATGGTGATCGCCTTGGTCTTCGGCTTTTCCAGGGCCACGCTGTTGCTGGCCTTCGGCAGGTTGACCTCGATGCCGGGAATGGAGGCGTTGCTGGTCAGGATGAAGATCACCAGCACCACCAGCAGCACGTCCACGAAGGGCGTCACGTTGATGCCCTTCTCGCGCTTCTTGATGCCGAACTTCGCCTTCTGGCCCATGGCGCGCCCCTCAGCCCTGGACCGCGGCCGGGCCGCGCCCGTCCTGCTCTTCGGCCAGTCGCGCGGCGAACTCGTCGATGAACACCGCCATGTCTGCGCCGATCGCCTCGGCGCGTGCGCCCAGGTAGTTGTAGCCGAACAGCGCCGGGATCGCGACGCCGAGGCCGGCTGCGGTACACAGCAGCGCTGCAGCCATGCCCGGCGCCACCGAGTTGATGTCCACCGCGCCGGCCATCGCCGCCACCACGAACACCAGCATGATGCCGATCACGGTGCCGAACAGGCCCACGTAGGGCGCACCTTCGATGGTTGTCGACAGCCAGTTCATGCGCCGTGCCATCGCTTCCTGCTCGCGCACCATCACCGCATCCATCGAGGCACGGATCGCGGCGATGGTGGCGCCGCTCAGGTAGCCACTGTTGCCATCACGCTGGTGGCGCTGCTGCATTTCATCGATGGCCACCTGGTAGATGCGCCACAGCGAGCCGTCATGCATCGCGGTCGGCGCCTTGCCCTGGCGGTCCATCTCGGACAGAGTGCGCAGCGGCACACCGGACAACTTGCCGAAGCTTTCGGTGAATACCGCGTTGGCCTTGCTGGTGCGGCCGAAGTGGCGGCTCTTGGCGATCATGATCGCCCATGACATCAGCATCATCAGGCCGAGGATGGCGACCACCACCCAGGCATCGAACGGCATCGCCTTGAGAATGAAGCCGAAGTGGCTCTGGCCGGCCGACTGCTCATCGGCGCCGTAGCTGATCAGGCGCGAGTCGGCACCCTGCGCAGTGGCATCGGCCAGCAGCAGCGCCGCCGGACGTGCCACACGCGAGATGCGCAGTTCATCCAGTGCGCCTTCGAAGTTGGCCAGAGGCTGTACCGCGCCCGGTGCATCGGCGCCCACTACCGGGGCGGTACCCAGCGCCGGCAGCTCGCCGCTCAGCTGGGCCACCACACGGCCGTTGAGGTACAGCTGCAACGCGCCCTTCTCCGCCGTCAGCGCGACGTGCGCCCACTGCCCTTCCGGAATTGGTTGCGCAGGCGTACTGCGCTGGCCGTTGAGCTGCACGAACGGCACCCGGTTCTCGATACCCAGCACCAGCTCGGAGGCGCCATCGCGACGGGCAAAGATTGCCTGCGCCGCATTGTTGCTGCCCGGCTTGATCCAGGCCGAGAGGGTCAACGGCGCGCCAGCTTCCTGTGCCAGCGAGGCGCTGGCCGGCAACGGCAACGGGCCTGCGCCCAGCTGCACGCCACGGCCGATCACCGAACCTTCGGACGGCGGCACCACAGCACCGGCATTGTTGCCGTAGGCGGTGGTGTCGCGTGCCGGCGCATTGGCTTCGGCGAAGTGGTAGACCAGCGTGTAGTCCGGGTCGAATACCTGCTGACCGTTGCCGCTGGCCGGGGCCTTCTCGTTGCCGTAGTACATCCAGATCGTCTGCGGCGCCGCGGCGCTGACCGCTGGCACGTCCACCCAGACCAGGGCCAGGCCCAGCTTGGGATCGAACTGCTCGATCTGGTGGGCCAGCACAGTGCGGCCATCACCCGAGACGAAACGCAGGTCATTGCCCGCATCCTGGGTGCCGTCGAAACCGAAGTTGCCGGTATGCAGGCGCAGCAGCAGCGGCGTACGGCCCGGGTCACCGGCCAGGCCCGCACCCTGCGGGCCGGCGTCGACGGTAATCGGCTTGCGGTACTTCCATTCGGCCTGCCACCAATTGGCATCGGCCGCAGCGGCGGGCAACGCAACCAGCGCGGCCAGCAGCAGCAACACTCGGGAAAGCAAACGGTCCATGCGAAGGGTCTCCGGAGAACGCATGTTCAAGGAAAGGATCAGTAACTGGTGCTGATGTTGAAATGCAGGCGCGGGTCGTCCTTGCGCGTGACCGGGCCATCGGCATAGGGCCAGGCGTAGTCCAGGCGCAGTTGCAGGTGTTCGCCCAGGCGCAGCTGCGCACCCAGGCCGACCGACGCCAGGTTGTACTTGTCACGCTGCTCGGGCAGCGGCTGGCGCAGGCGCAGGTAGGCCGCGTCGGCAAAGCTGTAGACGCGCAGATCGGTGCCGCTCCACAGCGACCATGCCGGGGTACGCCACTCCAGGCTGGCCAGGCCGCCGTAGTCGCCGATCGCCTCGGCCGAGAGATAGCCGCGCACGGTGTACATGCCACCGGCGGCGAACTGCTCAGCCGACACCAGCGGCGCATCGGTTACCTGCAGCGAGCCGCGCGCGTACCACTGCCAATCGCTGCCGAAGGTGTGGGTGTTGGCCACATCGGCCTTGAAGGCCACGAAACTCGGATCGGCCCAGTAGCGCTTCTGCCCGAAGCCGATGGCATCGCTGCCATAGCCGAACAGGCGACGGGTGCCGGCGACCAACTGGGTATTGATGCTCAGCTGGTCCTGCTCACCCTGGCGCACTCCGACGAATGCCAGGGTGATCGGCGCGTACTTCAGCGGCGTTTTCAGGCTCTCCTTGCCCATCTGCGTGTCTTCCTCTGTGTCCTTGAAGTCCACACCGAGGCTGAGCTGGCGCCACCACTGGCTGCTGCCGGTCAGTCGATAGTTGAGCTTGACGCCGATCGAATGGCCGTTGCCGATCACGTTGGTACCGGTGCCGGTACCGACCTGTCCGCCTGCGTTCAGTACGCGGCTGTCGGACTTGTAGCCGGATGCTTCCAGGCTCCACGGCGTGCCTTCGAACGGCATCATGTACGAGGCCGAAAACACCTTGGCCTGCTTGGTATCTTCCGGAGCCACATACACGCCGATGTTGGCGCTGTGCCCGCGCTGCCACAGATTGTCGTAGGCCAGTGATGCACTCAGGCGCAGCTTCTCGGTGTCGGCGCTGTGGTCGTTGTTGAGCGCCACGCTGGCCCGCCACGGCGACTTCTCCTCGACCTGCAGGTCCACATCCATCGTGCCCGGCACCTGGCCCTCTCGCACCAGCGGCATCACCTGGCGACGTCCGCCTTCATTCAGCGCGGTCAGTTCCTTCTGCGCCTGGTCGAAGTCCGGCACCTTGCCCTCGGCCAGTGCCGGCACGCGCTCACGGATGCGTTCGGGCGATTCGTTCTTCGTGCCTACGACCCGCAGCTGGCCGATCGGCGTCTGCTGCACTTTCAGCAGTACCACACCAGCACTGACCTGTTGTTCGGGCAGCTCGACATAGACCGACTGGTAGCCCGCCTGCTGATACAGCGCATTCACCGCGTCGCGTGCCTTTTCGACATCGGCCAGGGTCTTGCCCGGGCCGAGGAACGGCTCCACCGCGCGTTCAATCTGGCGCGGATCGAGCACGGTGTTGCCACGCACGATGTACTCATTGATGTTCACGCTGGGCGCAGGTGCCGCCTCCTGCGCAAACAGCGGCAGCGGCAGGGTTGCCAGGGCCAGCACCAGCGGATGCAGGCGCAGCGGAAGGCGGACGGCTCGGTACGGAACAGGAGTCATCGAAAGCATCGCGTCGTATCGAAGGAAGTGGCCATGGAGCGGCGCGTGGGTCTACCAACAGGACGTGTAGGTCGCGTCAAAGCCGCCAACAGTTTTGTGACAGCACTGTCATCTTTTGACGGTCCGCCAACGCGCGCAGGCGGACACTGCGCACGCCATACGTCTGCATTGCAGAGCCCTTGCTGCTGCGGGAGATCGGAAATGAGCGGACTGTTGATCACATGGCGTCGTCCGGCGCTCGCCTTCGTCGTGTTGCTGGTGTTGCCCTCGGTGCAGGCCGGCGAACAAAAAACACAGGAGGACGCTGCACCGTGTATTGAAGTACAGGTCAACGGCGAACGGATTCCCGCCTGGGAGTGCCTGCAGCGCAAGCTGGCGCCACCGGCGAAATCTGCGAAGTCACCGCCGTTGCCCGAAGCCGAACGGCTGATGCGGCAGCCCGGCAACCAGCTGATGCAGTACAACCTGGAAGGCACGCGACAGCGCATGGGCGATGCCTTTGGTCGTTCGGTGGTACCGCAGCGTCCGGCGCGCTGATCCTGCACAGCTGTAGAGCCGAGCCCACGCTCGGCTGCTTCTGCGTGGCATCGCCGATGAATGCAAAGACAGCCGAGCGTGGGCTCGGCTCTACAGGGAGTTGGCGGGCACGATGCCATCGGTCGGCACCGGTGGCAGCTCCGGCACCGGCAGGCTGCGCGACTGGCCTGCCTGCTGCAGCTCCACAGCGCTGGCACTGATGCCAGCCAATACCGTGGATGGACCCAGCCGCTGACCGGGGGCATAGGCTTCCGCCGGGCGGCCATCCACCGAGAGCAGGGCCAGTGGCGCGTGGTCACCGGCCATCACGCCCAGCACGACCACTTCTGTCTGCACCGCACCGGGCGAAAGCAGCCGCACCAGCGGCAGACTCGCCGCTGCGTCGAACACGGGCCGCACAGGCACATTCGGCTGTGCCTCACTGGCGGCCACCGAGGGTATTTGGCCGACAAGGGTCACGCCCCAATAGGCCACCACCGCCAGCAGCAGCGTCGCCGCCAGCAGGGTCAACACCCGATTGCGATCCCAGCGCCTGCCATCCATGTTCCGCACCATTGCCACGTTCGTGTCCGACCACGCTAGCAGCCGTCGCTGACGCTTTTGTTTCATCATCCGCGCGTACGCTGGCAGGCATCGGCAAGGACAGGAGGCGATGTCGATGCAACGCATTCCGCACGGCTTCACCCTGATCGAACTGATGGTGGTGCTGGTGATCATCGGCATCTGCACGGCCGGGATCGGCCTGGGCCTGGGCAGCCTGCTCGACCCCGGCCGGCAGCTGCGGCAGGAAGGCGAGCGGCTGGCGCAGCGCCTGCAGGTGGCACGCGACGAGGCCCGCATCGACGGCCGCAGCATCCGCTGGCAGGCCGACGCCAGCGGCTATCGCTTCAGCCGCCGTGAGGGCAACCAATGGGTGACCGTACAGCGCGACGACCTGTTGCGACCGCAGCGGTGGCAGGCAACGGGTATCGCGGTGCAGCCCGCCAATGCCATCGAACTAAGCCCGGAATGGATCGGTACCGCCTGGGAGCTGGGGCTGTCGCTGGAGGGCCGCACACTGCGCCTTCGTGATGATGGCAGCGGACAATTGCAGGTCGTGCAATGAAGCGGAACATGCGCGGATTCACCTTGATCGAAGTGCTGATCGCACTGGCGATCGTTTCGATTGCGCTGGCGGCGGTGATGCGCTCGGTGGCGGTGGCCACCGACGATCAGTCACGGCTGCGTGATCGCCGCTTGGCACTGATGTGCGCGCAGGACCGCTGGCAGGAGCTTCGTTTGGCCGGGCAGGCACCCCAGGATGCACGGCAACGCTGCGTGCAGGGACGCGGAACCTTCCTGGTGCTGCAGCACCTGGGCACGGGCAGCGACGGCCAGCCGCAGCTGGAACTGAGCGTGGTCGCCGAGGATGCACCGCGGCAGTCGCTGGCGCGGATGCAGCTGCCGTGGACGGCCGCGCCATGAAGCGCGCCGTGGGCGGTTTCACCCTGATTGAGGTGATGATCGCGATCACCATCATGGGCGTGCTGGCACTGATCTGCTGGCGCGCGCTCGACAGCGTGGCCAGCAGCGACCAGCGCCTGCGACAGGCGGATGCCGAGACCACCACCGCACTGCGCGTGCTGCAGCAGTTCCAGCGTGATATCGAGATGCGTGCGGATGATGCGCTGATGAATGGCGCGGTGCGTCCGGCTGATCGTCCGCAGCGATTGCTGCCTCCGTCGCTGGTGAGCGAGCGGCACCCGGATGGAAGCTTCGCGCTGGAGATCACCCGCAGCGTGGGCAGTGATGGGCTGCACTGGCAGCGCGTGCGCTGGTGGCGTCAGGGCAGCACACTGTGGCGGGCCAGCGGCGCGGCCACGGACCGGTATCCATTGCCGGCGCCGGAACAGTCGAAGGGCATCGCGGTGGCGCGCGATGTGCAGCGGTTCGAGGTGCGCGCGTGGCAGCCCGGCGAGGGATGGGCCGTGTTGCCGAGCAAGGGCGAGGTGCTGCCAGCCACCGGACTGGAGCTGCGGCTGGGCCTGCGCGATGGGCGTGGGCCGTTGAGTTACCGGCGGGTGCTGGAGTTGTAGGATTCGTTCGTGGCACCGCATCCACGCATGGCGTAGATCTACTGCAGAGCCTGCTCCGCTGGTGGCTGGGATCTACTGCTGAGCCTGCTCTGGTGATGGCGGGGATCTACCCCCGAGCCTCCTCTGGTGGGTGCCGACCGTTGGTCGGCACTGATGCTGGCCCAGGCATCCACGCATGGCGTGGGTCTACTACCCTCCTGCCGCCGGGTGCTCTCCTGCACCCGGCGGCGCTGTGTCGGTGGTCCTCACCGCTGATGGCCGCTCCCTGCCCTCCGTGCCGTCCTGGCTGGGGCCGCCACCGCTCCCTGGCGGCTGGCCCGATGCTGCAGCCCGATGCGGTGCATCGGGCAATGCGTGCCGACCAAGGTCGGCACCTACCGGGGCATGCAATGCCTATCGGCGCTGCGTGCCATCGTCGTGGCTTGCCTGCGGGAACTGGAAGGCGCTGTTGGCGTCGTAGCCGCTGTTGGCGGTCGTGCCGCGCGCCGGCGGCGCAATGCTGCTGGTGCCACTGCCGAAACCGAGGATCTGCACGCTGATCACCGACGGCTGGTTACGCCGTGCGTCGTCCTGGCTCTTGCGCATCACGTCCTGTGCGGCCTGGCTGGCACTGTTCGCTGCCGCACTGGCCGACGCCAGCGCATTGACGTTCACCGTGGCCAACACCGGCAGGCCCTTGCTCTCACCCTGCACCTGGATGTTGGCCGCGTTGAGCATCTGCAGCGCGGCAAGGTTGATGTTGCCCGAGACGCGAATACCGGCCTCGCCTGCATCGATGGTGCCCAGCGGCGCGATCAGGTCTACGTCGCCCGGCGGCACTTCGGCGATGGGGTTCAAGGTGGCGATGCCTGCGCCACTGGCGGGAGCCTGCGGCGACAGGATCACATTGCCCCAGCCGTCATAGACGCGACGCGGCGGCGTGTACAACAAGGTGGTCTGCGAACCGCGACCGGCATTGATGTCACCCTGCTCCGACCAGGCCAGGATGTCACCGCCGAACGTCGTCATCACCCGCGACAGGCCGAGCAGCACGCTGTCCTGGCTGAACAGCCGGATGTCACCCTGCCCTTGGGTCACCAGCCCGGCACTGGCCGGTGGCACCACGCCCTGTACACCCACCACGATCTGTCCGCCCGGTGCCATCAGCTCGATGTTGCCACCGGCTTCGGTACGTACGCCGGCGCCGCCATACATCAGGATATCGCCGGTGCGTTGGATCGTCGCACCTGCTGCATCCTTGTCCGGCATCAGCGTGGCGATGGCCTCACGGCCCCGCAGGTAAGAACCAACACGTGGTCCATTCCGATCGTTGTACTCGCGGCCACCTTCGCGCAGTTCGGCGTAGTAGACCTGGCGCAGGAAGATCCGTTGCTGTTCGCTCGGCAACCGGTCGAACGCAGCCAGCACCTCGGCGCCGTCGACGGCCAGGCCGAAGCGCTGCTGCAGCCACTGCTTCAACTCCTTGTCATAGATCTTCACCGCCTTGCCGGGCTGCGATGCCAGCGACTGCGCCGGATCGGCCAGGTTGGCCGGGTCCAGGTAGCGCGTGCGCAGTGCATCGAAGTCAATGCCCTGATTGCCGGCAGTCACTGCGATGCTGGCACCGGGACGGGCATCGCCCTGGACGACGCCACCCAGGCTCACGATGCTTCCGGCCTCTTCCTGGCGCAGCTGCCGGCCCGCACTCACTTCAACGTTGCCAGGGCCGGCCACCGTCAGGTTGCTGCGGATGATGTCCCGGCCCGCCTCGATCCCGCTGATATCGGTACCGCTGGTGTTGAGCGCTGTGACGTTCGCATTGATCACGTCGCGACCGGCGCGCAGCTGTACGGCCGAGCCCGCTTCGTACCAGTCGAACAGTGTCCGGCTCTCCTCGCCGATGTTCCGCCTCAATTGCCTGCGCCCGCCGCTGCCCAACCCGATGATGTCACCGGCAACGGCATAGAAGCGGCTGGGCGACGTGGGCCGGGACGTCAGCGCACCCGTGGTCGGAGTACTGGGGCCGAACGCGAACAAGGGCAGGTTCGCCGACGGATCCGCTCCCTGCACCCCATCGTCGGAGAGATTGTGGCCGACCCGGGTCAGGCTGGCGCCCCGCTGGGCCATGAATGCAGGATCAAACGGACCAGGCAAGCGGGCGTCGCTACCGGAACGTGCAATGCCGGTGGCGTTGATCGCGGCATGGATCGAGCCTCCGGCCAGAACATCGAGCTGGCCGCTGGCCGAAGGCGCGAGCAGGATCACATCGCCCGTAGTCGCCCCCGGTCCGAGACCTCGAAGCGAGGCGCTGATGATGTCACCACTCGCTGCCACCGCGCTGAACCTGGACGGATACAGCCAGTAATTGATGCTGGCCGGAACGGATTGCTCGCGCAGCGCGATGCCTTCAGCGAACATGTTGCTACCGGTTGCATGCAGACTTCCGGCCAGGCTGGGTGCGAGATTTCCGCCTACCGAGAACAGGTCCAGTGCCGTGCCTCGGGTCCAGAGCGAGAACCACGTCGTGCCAGCTGCATGCTGGCCATCGCCCAGAACCACGTCGTTGTAGTTGGCCGTCGGCACACGCCCTGCATCTGCGGCGCCACCGAGAACAATGTC
Organism: Stenotrophomonas sp. 22DLJC03; assembly: GCF_056861405.1. Taxonomy (NCBI): domain Bacteria; kingdom Pseudomonadati; phylum Pseudomonadota; class Gammaproteobacteria; order Lysobacterales; family Lysobacteraceae; genus Stenotrophomonas; species Stenotrophomonas sp. 22DLJC03. The sequence continues at coordinate 803,194 of NZ_JBSPUG010000002.1, read as the reverse complement.
ACCACGGGCCTGCAGCCGGGCAGTGGAATCACCCAGAATGAGCAGGGGCCCCGCCATCGCCACCGGGGCGTCCGCCACGAACGGATCCATCAGGCCCAGCGTTCCGTAGCTGCTCTGTATCGCGCTGAGGCCACCGATGCGTGCCGCCTGCAGCAGGGTGCTGCCGCGCAGGTTGGTCACCGCGCCATTGAGATCCAGATCCTGCAGGAAACTCTCCGGCTGCTGCGCGCTGGCGCGCAGGCCAGGATTCAACGCACCGCCACTGCGCAGGGTCAGGTCGCCGCCACCGGTCAGATGCAGCTCACCGTTGCTGAAGCGCCCGGTCGACCCGACCGCAGCAACAATCGCGCTGGAATGAGGCGCGGTCAACAGACCCAGGGCATTGCCCATCGGGTCGAGCACGCCCGCGTGGCGGCCCGCTTCCAGTGAAAGATTGCCGCCTCCCAACGTGCCGAAGCCGGTGAACCCGACCATGCGGGGAGCTGCGTCCGCTTCGGCGCCCACGGTGCTGTACGTGCCGAAGTTGATCCACCAGCTCGTGGGTGTTGCCTGGACGCCTTCGGTGGTGCCCGAACCCTGCCGCCACAACCAACCACCCACGGCTGCGCTTGAATGCCCGGCCTGGTCGCGCTGCGCCGTACCCGATTCGGACCGGGCGGTCCAGGCGTCGCCGATGATGTCGCGCCCAGCTTCAACCCTGACATCGCCGCCATGGTCGGGATACCACGCACGGTAACTGGCCAGCGCCGCATCATAGTTGCCCGACACCTGGTTCCTGCCCAACAGCGAGGTGTGCCAGGGCGCAGCCGCACGCGCCGTGTTGAACTGCGCATCGCGGCCATCACCCAGCGCCGTCGGCGCACCTGCGGTGTACACACCGAAGCCGGACTTCATGCGCACGTCCTGCGCGGCCAGCAGCGTCAGGTCTCCCTTGCCGGTTCGCAGCACGCTCCAGGCGGGAGCGCCCAGGCGCTTGCCGTAGGTGGTCACCTCGGTCAGCGTGCCACCGCCATAGCAGTAGCCCATTGCCGCGCAGATCTCTTCCTCCGACATGCCCATCTCGGCGCCCAGTTCCGTAGCCGGGCGGCCGACCCAGGATTCATCGCCCCACCATGCCAGCGAGCCTTCCTTGTCCACCAGTCGCGGGGCGGGGCCGCAATTGGGTCCGGACTCACAGACTTCGTTCTCGGTCAAACCCAGCTCCCGGGCCAGATCAGCCACGGGCTTCCCGACCCACGATTCGTCACCCCACAGATTCAGCGAGCCGTCCAGGGTGATCACGCGATCACCCTTCCATTCCGTCGTCGTGGTCACCGTCCCGATGGTGCTGTAGTGGCTGTCGGCCAGCACGATGCTGCCGTCACTTCCCCAGCTGCGGGTACGCGGATCGGCAGCGGTCGTATCGGCACCGGCCACTGCAGTCAGATCCCACGAGGTGGTCCCTTCGGGCAGCATCGCCGCCAGCGCCCAGTTGCGTCCCTGGCGCCCGCTGGCGTCGGCAGGCCGCAGTTTCACCGGCGCATCGCCGGCCAGCTCCACCTTGGTCATCGACGGGATGATCGCGCCGGCATGCAGGTCCAGCGCGCCTGACAGCTTCATCGCCATCGGCAGCGCGACGCCGGCCGGCCACACCTGTGCGGCCACCGGCGCCGGCGCGCGCAGCCGGAAGCCGGCGCCCAGGCGCGCACCCGCCTGCAACGTCAATGCCTGGGCCAGCACGGTTCCAGCCGCTACCACCTCGCCACCCGCCGTCGTCACTGCTGCGCCCAGCACGGTGCCGGCCGGCAGCAGCAGCGGTCCCGACAACCGCATTTCCGCGGGCAGCACGGTTCCGGCCGGCAGGGTCACGGCCTCGAAGGGCAGTGCATAGTTCAGCGTCGCGCCAGCACGGAATTCGGTGCCGCGCTGCAGCTGTACACCTTCGCCGGGCACGATCAGGTCGCCACCGAACGCCGTGTTGGGCGTACCGGCACTGCGCCCTTCCAGCAGCACCCAGCCGTCCTCATCGGGATTGGCAGGCGGCGGCGCGAATCCATCGTTGATGCTGCCGTAGACGTTGATATCGCCTTCGGCGCGCAGCACCAGCGCTGCCGATTCACCAAAGCCACGGCGCGCTGGATCGGTCCGGTTCGACTGCGGTCCGTAGCGGTAGCCGGACAGATCGATATCGCCGGCCACGACCAGATCGCCACGCGGGTTGTCACTGCTGGTCCGCGCCACGATCTGCACGCCGGGGCGCAGGCGATAGCTGCCCAGTGCGGCAGTACGCTGCTGCAGTACCGTATTGGTCAGCGCGGCGTTCATCCACTGGCTGTTGTCCGGGTCCACAACCGTGTCCAGCCAGTGTTGGTTGATCACCTGCGGACGATGGCCATGCACGTCCGGAGCGCTGGCCAATGGCGCCGAATCATAGCTGCGGAAGGCGTTGACCTGGACGTCGGCGGCACCGGCGATACGGATGCCGCTGGCCACGTCGATCGCGGCGTCGTTGCTGCCCACGCGTGGCACGTTGAGCTTGACGCTGCCGCGTGCGCGGCCATCGTTCTGGCCCGGGCTGCTACCCGTGGCCACCGAGGTGCCGGCGCGCAGGTCCATCGATGAGATCGCGCCCAGCTGCAGGCTGCCACTGGCCGAGGTCAGTTCGATCATCGCCCGGTTCGCGCTGTCGATGATCTTGCCGTAACTATCGACGCGCAAGGCGCTGCCATGCGCGTCCAATGCTCCGTCGATACGCAACACATCGCGGGCGGACAGGCGGATGCTGCCGACCTGTTCGCCACTGGCATCAATGCGGCCATTGACGAGCAGGCTGCCACCATCGACGCTGATATCAACGTTGCGCGCCTTCACTTCATCGCCGATCACCAGGTCGTCTTCGCTCAACTGGAACGTCCGGCCACCGGTAATGCCACCGGCGGTAAGCCGGGTGTTCAGGCCGGAGAAGTCCTGCAACTGGCGTGCACGCACTACCAGCTCGCCGCCGTCGTAGGGCACTTCAGTGCCACCGGCGTCGTAGCGGCCGCTGGCTCCGCCAAGCAACGTACCTGCCAGATCTACACGGCCGCCCTGCGGGCCCAGCGCAGCGACCGTCAAGCGGCCGCCGCGGTTGTTGCGGGCGGAAAGATCGATGCGCGACGCCGCGTCGGCAACGATGTCACCGTCACGGCTCGACAGCGCTACGTCGCCGCCCCAACTGTACTTGTCCACGTCGAACAGGCTTACCTTCCGCCCCGCCATGTCCAGCATTGCATTGCTGCCAAGCGCCATGCCCTGGCGGGCATTGGCTTCGAACCGGCCGGACGCCAGCGCCACCCGGCTGTCGATCACAACGCGTTCGGCCGTGATGGACAACTCCGCACCCAACGCATCGCTGCCCGCGGTTGCCGCAGCACCGCGCACCTGCACCGTACCGCCATTGCGGATTGCCAGCTGCGCGCCCGCGCTGCCGGTCAGCAGCGGGGTAACGATATCCAGCGCGCCGCCGCTGAACTGCCAGCCGCTGCCTGCCACGTAGTCGCCCTGGCGCTGGAAGACATCCAGGCTGCCCTTGCCGGAGAACAACATGCGATCCGACGCTGCCAGGGTAACGCCGGCGAAGCCAAGCACCTGGCGATCCGCGGCCACCGACGAACTGGGCCGGGTGAAGGGCGCACGCCCCAGTTCCAGCACCCGCGTATTGATTTCCAGCTGCCCTTGGCCAAGCCGACCCACCATCGCCTCGCCGGCCGGCTGGGTCTGCTCACCGCCGGGCAACGTGGTGCCGGCCAGCGTACCGTCCCAGATCAGCGTATCGGCGAAGATGCGGGCGCGGTCGGTCGCAGTGCCGTAACCATGAATGGCAGGGGCACCCAGCACCAGACTGCGTAGACTGCTGCGGCCGGTCGCACTGTCACGCGTATCCAGGTCCACGCTGCCGAACACATTGATGGCATCGCGCGCGGTCAGGCTCAGCGCCTCCAGCGCCGGCGCGCCGGTGGCGGTGTTTCCACGCAGCAATCGCTGCAGGACCTCCTGGTTCATGGTCATGCCCGCCGGCAGGCCGCCGGCTGCCGCTGCCACCGCAATGGCTTCGGCGCTGCCGAGATTGAGCGCCGACATGCCCAGGCCGAGCTGGCGCGTGCCGTAGCTCACCGCGTCGCCAATGCTCAGCGCGCCGTCGGTGACCACGTTGATGCTGCCTGCCGACAGCAACCGGGTCTGGCCATTGCAGTCCACCACGCATCCGCCGATGTCGATCGCCACCGGACCGCCGGCACTGCCGCCCTGCGCACTGAGCGCCGTCAAGCGCTGGTTGGACACGGCAAGCAGGCCGCCCGACACCAGATAGGGCGCCGTGGGCTGTGCCACGCGCGAGGTATTTGCCCCGGTCAAGGTATCGATCGAAGCGCCCTGCTCCACCAGGATTCCCTTGCCTCCGAACGCGGCCGACAGCAGCACTTCCTGCGCCGTCAGGTTGACGCCGTTGCGCACCACGATGTGCTGCGCCCTGCCCTCCAGCGAATGGGTCGTCGCGTCACGCCGCAGCACGCCGCCGATCAGCATCGTCTCCGGGCGGAACGCATTGAGCGCCGAGTCGAAGACGGTGGCGCCGCTACCGCTGCCGGCACTACCGCCCTGGGTGGCAATCTCCAGCGTTGCCTCATTGGAGGCGAGCAGATTGACTGAAAGCGTGCCCCCGCGTCCGTCATTGCTGCCGGCGTTGAAGCGTGACACGCCCTGGAAGATCGCGGCTGGCACGCTCGAACGTCCGGCGCCATCGCCCAACACCAGGTTGAGGTTGCCGGCGTCGGTTGGCCGCCAGCGCAGCGCTTCACCACGCCGCTCAGCCACGCCCTGTACGAAAGTGCTGTAGGAGGTCTCGTTGTAGCTGGCATGGCGGCGCACCACATCCGCCGGCGTCAGCACCAGATCGGTGAGCAGCGATGAGACTCCACCGCCCAGGCTCTGCGCCTGGTGTCCACTGACGCGCCAGGAACCCGTGCCGGTCGCCACTGCCTGGCGGCTGCCGACGGCGCTTTCGGCGCCGACTTCGACGCGGAATGCGCCCTTCTGCAGTGCGTAGCTTGCCGGCAGCAGCGTGTAGGTTCCGGCCGGGAGGCCGGGAACCCCGGCAGGAATGACAATCTGCTGGCCGATGCGCGGATCGGCGCTGCCGTCAGCGACCGCCTGCGGCGCCTGCGTGCCCGAGCGTCCCGGCATGATCGCGTAGACCGCATTGTCACTGCCGCTGAAGCGGTAGCGCGGGTTCGCATCCGCCAGCGCGTGCCTCAGGATGTCCACCGAGCCGCCGCGCCCCGCCACGAATGCGGCACCGGACAGCTCGCCTCCGCCGGAGACGTCCAGCACGCTGCCCGCCACGCCATTGAAAGCGTTGGCGACGATGTCGATACCGATCGGGATGTTGGTCGAGCCGGGGCCCAGCACATCGAAGTCGGCACCGTTACGGCGCCAGCCCACACCATCCACGGTGCCGCCAAACGGCAGCTGCAGGCCGGCACCGCTCACCGACGTCACGCTGCCTGCAAGCAGGTCGACGCGGCTGGCCGCATCGGCGTTGAATTCCCTGCCACCCAGCTGTACATGGCCCCACGGCGCCTGCACATTGCCGCCCTGCACCACCGTCGCCGCCACCAGCTCCAGGCTTCCGAACGCAGAGTCCGGTGCCGGTTGCGCGCCGCCTGCAATGCCATGGATGCGCAGTACGGCGTCGGGGTTCTGCCAGGACAGGCCTGAAGGACCGATGTCGGGGACGCCCGCCACGATGCGTCCCTTGGCCCGGGCCGCCGGATACATACGTGCGGCGCTGATATCGATCGAACCCGGGCTTGCCAGCGTGGAGACGAGTGAACTGCTGGCGACCGGGGCCAGCACGCGGATGTCACCGCGGCTGCGCAGCGCGACCTGGTCAAATCCCGCCAGCCAGGTGACGTCTCGCAGATCGATCAGATCGGCGCTCACGTCCAGGCGATGCTGCCGGCCGCTGTCGAACGCTGCCTCCAGTGGGCGCAACGTGCCTTCCCCGGCCGGCTGCCACCAGCGCCCCTGCGCAAGGCGGACATATGGCGCGGCCAGTTGCAGGCGGCCGCCCTCGCTGTTGCCCGGGACGAGGCCGAGGTAACGCTCATTCAAGCCCTGGATGCGCAGGCTCTGGTCCATGCGCAGATTGACATCTCCCAGGGCGCGGATGTCGCCGAACAGGGCCAGATGATCGAAACCACCGGCCTCGACCTGCTCCACCGACAATGCCGCATGGCCGTACTCAAGGCGTGCAGGCAGGTCCGCCGCCTGCGCGGCGTGCTGGGTCAGCGCGATAACCCGCGGCGCCAGCACGTCCTTGCCTTCTGCCGTTCTGCTGTAGGTGCCGCCACCAAAGGCAACGCCGAGGGTGCCACCGCGCGCGCCGTCGCCGCCCGCTGCTGCGTCCAGGTCGCCCTGCAGGTACAGCGCATTGCCGGCGCGCAGCACGATGCTGCCGCCGTCGCTGTCCACCCGGGTGCGCCCGCTGCCATCAATGTCCAGCAGCGCCGAAGCACCGGACGCGTCCAGCCGCGCACCGCGCTCCACCACCACGAAGGTATCGGGCGGCAAGTGGCGTACGTTGTCCTGGTCTTCCCAGTCCAACGCCCCCCCGATCTCGATCGTTCCGCCCTTGCGCACCTGTCCGCGCAATGTCCCGCGCGCGTCGGGCAGGGAAACGCTATCGCCGCTCACGTCCAGCAGGGCGCCCTCGGCAATCGTCCAGCGACGTTCGCGGCGTTGATCGCCACGCACACCGGTCGGATCGAATGCCTCGTCCAGGCGGATACGGCCGCCGGCCGCCTTCAGACTGCCAGCCACGTCCAGGTTGCCGGCGCTGAACAGTTCGATCGTCTGGCCGGCATCGACCTCGATCCTTGCGCCCTTGCCAACGAGCAGATCGGCCGTGGACAGCAGATGCCCTGCGCGCAGTGCCAAGCTCGCGCCGCCGCGCTGCGATACACGCCCGCTGGCCGGATCCGCCTCATACAGCGACGGCGTCCAGGCCTGAACGCCCTGCTCGCGGGCCAGTGCCTGCTGTGCGCCCTCGGCCAGGCGCAGCGCCGGTCGTTCCACCTGCAGCTGGGTACCTTCTTCAACCGTCAAACCGTTGTGCCCGGCGATGTCATAGCCGGCGAAGCCACTCCTGAACAGTGCTGACTGCAGTCGCAACGACGCCGCCGATGCATCTGTGCCAGGCGCGCCGATAGACACCGCACCGCCTGTTGCCAGCGAGAAATTGCCGCTTCCATTGCCGTGCGCGCTGAAGCGTGCGCCATCGCCGATACGGATCCGCCCGCTGCCGTCGGTGGCAACCTCGGTGCTGGCCGCGAGCAGGCTGACACTGCCGCCCTTGCCTACGCGCCCTTTGCCACTGGCATCGATCGCGCCGCCGGCATCGACAAGAATCGCTGCCCCTTCACCCACATGGATGTCGTGACTGCTGTTGAAGCGCATCTGTCCACCGTCGATCCACGCCTGCGCGGGGTCGCCATCCGGCGCAGCAAGCGCGTTGCTCCAACTGCCGCCGAGATCGATCCGTGCGCCCGCCGCAACATCCACCACGCCGCGTCCGGACCTCAGCAGGGCCGTGGGCCCGCCGAGCGCCGGAAGCAGGTTGCCGGCCTCCACCTGCCCGCCGGCAATCTGCACCGTCCCACCGAAGCTGACGCGGCTTGCAGTGAGCCCAAGCCGACCGCCCTCCTGCAACCTGAGCGTGCCATCCAGGTCGATACGGCCCGCAGAAGCGAGGTCCACCTGCCCCCAACGCTGAGCGCTCAGGACCTCACTGTCCAACCACACGGTATTGCGCTGTGTTTCCCCGATCGGCGCCTGCAACGTCCATGACCGGGTGTCGGCCTGGAGCGCTCCGATGCGGATCTGCGAATCGAACACTGCACTTCGGCCGTTGTTGTCGAAACGCCCGAGCCAGAGCTGCGCGTTGCGGGCCGCCGCCGTCTGTGCCTGCGCGTACCCGTCCTGCCCCTGGTCGGGGCGGCGCGTCTGCTGCAGTCCCTGAAAGGCCACCGTATCCACCTGGCCCTGCAGGACAGCCGTGGGCGCCGAGATCAGCAGACGGCCGGCATCGCGTCCCACGGTATAGCCATTGTCGAAACGCTGGGTGGGTGCCACCAGCGGATTGCGGAACGATTCGGTGACCCCCCAACGCTCCTGCTTCACTTCATAGCCCTGGTACAGACCGTCGTACAGCATCTCGGCCGGTGCATCATCAAGCCGGTACAACTGCCCGTCGCGGCCACGCAGCCAGCTCTGCTGCACCACGCCAGACTGCACATCCAGGCTGCCACCGGCCAGATTGATGCGCGAACCGACGTGGCTGACGACTTCCTTGCCTGCCAGCTGGACGGTTCCACCCTGCGCTGCCCATTCGCTGATCGAATGCCCCTGATTGTCCAGGTAGCCCCCGACTTCCAGCAGGCCGCCGCCGGCATACCAGCGCGTACCTTCATAGCCGCCGGTACCGGCGGCGACTTCGATCAACTGGCGGCGGTCGATCCACACCTCGCTACTGATCAGCTTGCCGCTGTCACGGTTGTCCGGTGAATCGCGCAGCTCGTTACCCTGCACCTTCACCTTGACGTTGTTGCTTTCCATCGCCACCTGCACGCCCACCGCACCGGAGACGTCCACGCGCGCGCCATCATCCAGATAGCTGCGTCGGCTGGCGTCGGCGATTACCTGGCCGCCGGTGGCTACCGCCAGCGCGCCGGCCTGGAAGTTCACATCGCCGCCGGAGACGACTTCGATGCGCGATTGCTCGCGGCGGTCCTGCAGGCGCGAGAGATTGTCGAAGGTGCCACTGTTGCTGCCACCGCGAAGCTTGTCCTGCTCGGCCGATTCCCTGATGAGGGCATCGCGCTGGCTGTCCAGCGCCGTGCTCTTGCCATCGTCTTCCAGCAGTACTGCAGTGGTCGAGCCGGAGGCCAGGGTCACACTGCCCGCCGCATCGGACGCCGAATTCAGCAGGTGTACGGTGCCGCGCTGATTCAGCGTGGTGGTCGCAACCGCAACGCCGGCCTGTTCGACCGTGCGGCCGGCCAGGGTGATGTCGCCCTCGCGTGCCTGGATCAGACCGCTGTTGCGAACGCTGCCGGCCGTGCTGTCAGCGACGAAGCGCGGTGCGATCTCGTTGCCACGGGTGGTCGATGCAGTGTTCTGCGCCGTGCCCACGCCACGGCGGATCACGAAACTGTCGCCGGCGGCAAGCTGGGTCTGACCTTTGCGCGTCTCGATCTGGCCCGCGTTCTCCACGCTGTGCCCAGCCAGCAGCACATAGCCACCGCCCCGCGTTGCCGTGGTCGGTTCGTGCGTGGTGATGCGTGCACCGCGTTCGACCATGACTTTGCCTACGGCGTCGGTCAGCGCCGAGGTGTTCGCCTCGGCACTGTACAGACCCTGCTCACGGAACTGCGCGTCGCTGATGCGCGCGGCCGCCGCCACCAGGTTGCGGACATTGACCTGGCTGTTGTTGCCGAACACCACACCGTTGCGGTTGGCCACGAACACCGTGCCATTGGCCTTCAGCTGGCCAAGGATCTGGCTGGGCCTTGCGGCGGGATCATTGACCCGGTTCAACACGGCCCAGTCGGGGTTCTGCAGGAAATTCAGTGTGGTGTTGCCACCAATGTTGAAGGTTTCCCAGTTCAGGATCGCCCGGTCGGCGGTCTGCTCGATGTTGACCAGCACCCGCCCGTCGGCGGCCTGCGACTGGATCGCCTCGCGGGCGTTGATCCAGCCGCGGGTCAGCGGATTCTCGTCGACCTTCAGGCCATCCTTGCCCAGCCCATCGGCGATCACGAAGCCCGCCTCGCGGCGCGCCTGCCGTGCCTGTTCCTGCAGGCGCTGCTGCAGGGCGATGGCCTGCGCGGCCGTACCAAGGTTGTCGATCGACTGCTGCAGCTTCTGCCGTGCCGCATCCTGCTGCTGCGCGGGTAGCTGGAACTGGATCGGCACGCCATTGGGCATGCGCCCGCTCTGTGCCGCCGCGCCCTGCGCCGCACCGCGCTCGGCGAACCAGCCGGGGCTGAACGCCTGTTGGGCCTGAGTGGCCGGAGCCACCACGCTGCCCAGGGCCACGGCGACGGCCCAGGCCATCGGGTGGCTGCGCCACAGGGCAGCAGGGAAACGGGCGGTGGGCGAATGCGGGTGCGACATCGGGGACCTCGTCAACCTGATGGGCCGCGTCGGCGGCGGCGTGTGTACGGATGGGCCTGCGCGAGGCACGCCCTGCACCTCATAGACGGTGGCGGCGGCGTGAAGACGACAGGCGCATCACGGTCATGCAGCGGACATACGCAGAAGGCGCCGGCATTGCTGCCGGCGCCCTTGTGCACTTCCTGCAACTACCAAAGCAATTGCAGTTACAGCGGACGGCCGATGCCCGAGCAGGTGCCGGGATTGTTCAAAGCAGCGGGGTTGCTCGCGGCCACGAAACGCATACGGATCGCATCACGCCAGGCCTTGTTAAGCGGAATGAAATTGTGCGCGCCGATGGCGGCATCGTTCGGGCCCTGCTCGACGCCGTTGACCACGACACTGCCGTAGAGTCGCGAAAGCGCTCCGCGGACTCTTGCGGCCAACAGTACATCCTTGTAGCACTGCCCAAACAGGAGATTGGTGGTACCCACGATTGGATATCCTGAGCTCGGGTTGCCGAACCACGGCACCCAGTTCGCTGGGTTCTCGGCAGCGGCACCGGCCGGCGGTGGCACGTTGTCCAGTGTCGCTTGAGTACTCACGTCCTTTGGAGAGAAGCCCTTGACCTGTGCAACTCGAGTAGCATCCGAGAGATCAAGAGACAGGTCTGGACCTGTGTATCCCATTGTTCCGACGGTCGTAAAAATGGCGGCGTACACCGCCGCGTCACCGGACGCCGGAGCTGCAACAAAGTTCTCGGGAACACTAGTGAACAGATTGGCGAAGGTCGACTGCACCGAAAACGCCGGCACGCCGTTGGTCAGCTTCAGCGTGGTGCCTGAGACATCGGCCGGCTGGCAGGCGCTGGTCAGGAAACGGGCCAGCAATTCAGTGGCGCCGCTGCTCTCGCCACGGTAGACAACCCGAATGGTGCCGGTGCGGGCGCTGTCGATGGTCGACCAGTTGGTGATCTTGCCGGAGAATATCCCGCAGATCCGGGTGACCGACAGGTCAATTGCTGAACCAGGCTTGTTGAAGGGAATAATCACCGGAGCCAGCGCAACCGGAATCTGGATCAATGCCCCATAACGGGTGGGATCACCAGCCCGGTTGAAGGTGCTGTTGTAGCTGTACAACTCGGTGCTGCTCAGTACCGCATCGCTGCCAGCAAAGTGGACAGTCCCCGTCGTCGAAAACAGTGATGGCTCATTGCTCAGGAATGCCCGCTTGCCGACGCCCGAGCTGGTAGGGACGTAGCTGAACGAGGTCGGAAGAATGCTGTCCGGACTGCCTTGGTACAGAGCTGCGGGCATTGTCGCGCCACCGCCCTGGACAAGAATTTGGGCATCTGCTTCTAGCGTTCCGACCAACACGCAACTGGCGAGCCAGAAAGCCTTCAATAGCAAGTTCATGAGATTGGCAACTCCATGCCTTGTCTGGATACGGTCGTTCATACCGCAGTGCGCCGGCCTGACGGCCGGCGCACGCGGAGAACACTTCTATGTCGCAGTTACAGCGGACGGCCGATGCCCGAGCAGGTGCTCGGATTGTTCACCGCACCGGCGTTGGTGGCGGTGGCGAAGCGAGCACGGACCGCATCGCGCCAGGCCTTGGTCAGCGGGATGAACTTGTGCGCGCGGATGGCGACGTCGTTCGGGCCCTGCTCGACACCGTTGACCACGGTGCTGCCGTAATGGCGGGTCAGGAAGCCGCGCACGTTGGCGCCGACGGTGGCGTTCTTGTAGCACTGGCCGAACACGAAGTTGGTGTAGCCAGCGATCGGATAGCCCGCGCTCGGGTTGCCGAACACCGGCACCCAGTTCGCCGGGTTCTCGGCAGCGGCACCGGTCGGCGGCGCAGCGGTTTCCAGCGTGGCCTGCACGCTCACTTCATCCGGCGAGAAGCCCTTGACCTTGGCGACCTTGGTGGCGTCGGTCAGGCTCGGGATGACGTCCGGGCCGACATAGCCAACGCGGCCGTCAACGGCATAGACGGCGTTGTACAGCGCGGTGCCACCGGTGGCCGGTGCGGCGATGAAGTTCGACGGCACGGTGGTGAACAGGTTGGCGAAGGTCGACTGCACCGAGAACGCCGGCACGCCGTTGGTCAACTTCAGGTTGCTGCCCGACACGTCAGCCGGCTGGCAGGCGCTGGTCAGGAAGCGGGTCAGCAGTTCGCTGGTGCCGCTGCTTTCGCCACGGTAGACGACCTGGATGTCACCGGTACGGCCCAGGCCCGCCAGCTGGCTCCAGCTGGTGATCTTGCCGGAGAAGATGCCGCAGATCTGGGTCACCGACAGGTCAACGGCCGAACCGGCCTTGTTGAACGGAATCGTGACCGAGGTGGCCACCGACGGAATCTGCACCAGGGCGCCGTAGCGGTTGGCATCGCCGGACACGTTGTAAGTGCTGTTGTAGGTGTTCAGTTCGGTGCTGCTCAGCACCGAATCGCTACCGGCGAAGTGCACGGTGCCGGTGGTGGAGAACAGCGCCGAGTTGTTTTCCAGGAAGGCCTTCTTGCCGGTACCCGAGCCGGTCACGGCGTAGCTGAAGTTGGCCGGCAGGATGCTGTCAGCCGAACCCTTGTAGAGGTCGGCCGGCAGCGAGGCACCGCCACCGGTGACGGCGGTCTGCGCCGAAGCGGCACCGGCGGTGGCCAGCAGCGCGGTAGCAACCAGCGCGGCCAGGGTCTTGTACTTGTTCATGATCTTCTCCTGAAGGGTTTACTGCGAAGGGAAACACCAAGGGAGGAACGGTCACTACACGCCTGCTGCCGCCGAGGGCCTCCCAGCCCACTCTGCGGCGACGTGTCCATGCTGGTCTGCGCCGATGACAGGCCGCTTAAGAAACCTGTGGAAGATCGAAAAAAGGTGTGGAGGATTGTGTGGAGAATCGAAAGCGTCCCGCGCTGCGCGCTCGCCGGGCATGGCCCGGTGCTACCCGTGATGGGCGTCGCGCATCACTGCACCAATTGGTTCATTTCCATGATCGGCATCAGCACCGCCAGCACGATCGTCAACACCACGCCGCCCATCACCAGGATCATCGTCGGCTCCAGCAACGCAGTCAGTGCCATCGCGCGACGCTCGATCTCGCGCGAGATCGTCTGCGCGGCGCGATCCAGCAGAGGCGCCAGCGAACCGGTCTTCTCGCCACTGGCCACCAGGTGCACCAGGATCGGCGGATACACCTTCTGCACCTTCAGCGCAGAGCCAAGCGCGGCACCTTCGCGCACTCGCGCGGACACATCATCTGCACAACGCGCCAGCAACGCATTGCCCAGGGTCTGCCGGGCAGCTTCAAGCGCACGCAGCAGCGGCACGCCAGCATCCAGCAGGATCGCCAATGTCGAGGCGAAGCGCGCACTGTTCACGCCCAGCACGAAGCGCCCGACCATCGGCACCCGCAGCAGCATCGCGTCCCATCGCAGGCGCAGCTCGGGCTTGCGCAGGGCCAACCGCCAGGCCACCACCAGCGCAGCGATGCCCAGCCCCGCCCACACGCCCCAGCTGCGTACGAACGCGCTGGCGGCCAGCATCACTTGCGTGAGCATCGGCAGCGTCTGCCGCGCCTGTACGAACGCAGTCACGACCTGCGGCACCACGTAGCTGAGCAGGAAGATCACGATCGCCACCGATACCAGGCTGATCGCCGCTGGATAGATGAAGGCGGTCAGTACCTTGGCCTGCAGCGCATTGCGTTCTTCGATGTAGTCGGCCAGGCGCTCCATCACCCGTGCCAGATCGCCGGAGTCTTCGCCTGCTCCTACCAGCGCCCGATAGATCGGCGGAAAATCGCGTGGCCGCGCTGCCAGCGCCACGGTCAGGCGCTGGCCGGCGCGCACGTCGGCGCGTACCGCGGTGAGCGCCTGCGCAACATGGGGGCGTTCGGCCTGCTCGATCACCGCACTCAATGCGCCTTCCAACGGCAGGCTGGCTGCCAGCAGGCTGGCCAGCTGGCGCGTAGCCCAGGCCAGCTCGCTGGCAGACAGCCGGCGAGCGCCCCAGCCACTGCCGGCAATGCGCGCGGCGCTTACCTGCACAGGGGTCAGCCCGCGCCCGCGCAACAGCTGGCGCGCACCGCGCGGGCTGTCGGCATCCAACTGCCCCTTCTCGATGCGGCCCTGCGCGTTGGCAGCCTGGTAGTCGAACAGTGCCATGCAGGCCTCAATCGTCGCCGGTAACGCGCAGGATCTCTTCCAGCGTGGTCACCCCGCTGTCGACCCAGCGCTGGCCATCCTGCCGCAACGTGCGCATGCCGGCACGCCGTGCCGCCTCGCGCAGCGGGGGCTCACCCTGCCCTTCATGGATCAACGCGCGTACCCGGTCATCGACCACGAACAGTTCGTGGATACCTGTTCGCCCGCGATAGCCGCTGTTGGCGCAGGCCGCGCAGCCCACTGCAAGCCACACGGTACGGCCCTCGTCGTCCACCTCGGCGCGCCGGCACTGCGTGCACAGCCGCCGCACCAGCCGCTGCGCCAGCACGCCGCGCAGCGACGAGGCCAGCAGGAACGGTTCCACGCCCATGTCGGCCAGGCGGGTCACCGCCGAGATCGCGTCGTTGGTGTGCAGGGAGGCCAGTACGCCATGGCCGGTCAGCGACGACTGCACGGCAATCTGCGCGGTCTCGAGATCGCGGATCTCACCGATCATGATGGTGTCCGGATCCTGGCGCAGGATCGCACGCAACGCGGTACCGAAACTCATGCCGATGCGCGCGTTGACCTGGATCTGGCCGATACCAGCGAAGTCGTACTCCACCGGGTCTTCCACGGTGAGGATGTTGCTGGTGCTGCTGTCGAGCTGGCCCAGCGCCGCGTACAGCGAGGTGGTCTTGCCGCTGCCGGTCGGCCCGGTGACCAGCACGATGCCGTGCGGCTGCCGGATCAATCCGGTGAACGTGGCCAGGGTGTCATCGGCCATGCCCAGGCGCTGCAGCTGCAGGCGCCCGGCATCCTTCTCCAGCAGTCGCAGCACGGCGCGCTCGCCATGCCCGGTCGGCACGGTGGAGACGCGGATGTCCAGCGGCCGCCCACCCACGCGGATCGCGATGCGCCCGTCCTGCGGCAGGCGCTTCTCGGCAATGTCCAGGTGCGCCATGATCTTGATGCGCGATACCAGCGCCGCGTGCAGTGCGCGCCGCGGCTGCACCATGTCGCGCAGGGTGCCGTCCACCCGGTAGCGCACCACCGAGTGGGTCTCGAACGGCTCGATGTGCAGATCGCTGGCGCCATCGCGTGCGGCCTGTGCCAGCAGCGCGTTGATCATGCGGATCACCGGTGCATCGTCCTGCGCATCCAGCAGATCGGTGACCTCCGGCATGTCCTGCATCAGCCGGTCCAGATCCACTTCACTTTCAGCAGCCCCGACCACGGCAGCGGCATCGCCGCCATCACGGTACTGCTCACCCAACCGCTGCTGCCAGGTCGCAGCATCCAGCGCCTGGAACGGCAGCGGACCATGCCGGCGCCGCAGTTCTGCCACGGCCCACGCCGCAGTTTCGGCGGTGCCCAGCAACACGGGTTCGCCGCTGGCCTCGGACAGCATCACGCCATGGCTGCGCACCCAGGCATACGGCAGCGGTGCGGCGGCGCTCACGGCCCGATCACCAGTTCCGGCGTGTAGCCCAGCCCGCGCAGCTGCTGCAGTGCCGGGTCCAGCGTCGCCGGATCGCGTGGCAATCGCACGCGCAGGCGTTGCCCGCTCTCGCCGGGCGCCGCTTCGGCATAGGCCTGCAGGCCCAGTGCACGCACCTGCGCCACGCCCTGGCTGGCACGCGCCGGGTCCAGCCCCTGTGCGAACTGCACCAGCTGGGCATCGCCCTCACCGGCCGGATACAACGCCGCCAGGCTGGTGTTCTGCAGCGGCTGGCCCTGTCCATCGCGCGCATTGCCCTGGCCGAGCACAGACAGGTCCTGAGGTGGCAGCTGCGGCGCCGACAGCGCCGGCAATGCCCAGCTCTGCACCGGCTGCGCGCCGGCCTGTGCATTGCGCATGTAGTCGTAGCGGTCGCGGGTCAGGCGCTGGCCGGCAGCCGGGTCACGCACCACGTGCGGGCGCAGGAACACCATCAGGTTGGTCTTGGCGCGCTTGCGGGTGTCACTGCGGAACAGTGCGCCCAGCACTGGAATCTTGCCCAGGCCCGGCACCGCATCACGGCCATGACTGACGCTGTCTTCCAGCAGCCCACCGAGCACCATGATCTGGCCATCGTCCAGCAGCACGCTGGTATCCAGGGCGCGTTTGTTGGTGATGATGCCGGCCGTGCTGTTCGCACTCTGCGCGTCGATGCTGCTGACTTCCTGGTAGATGTCCAGCTTTACCGTGCCGCCCTCGGAGATCTGCGGGCGCACCCGCAGCTTCAGGCCCACGTCCTCGCGCACGATGGTCTGGAACGGGTTGTTGCTGCCGCCACCACCGTCGGTCACGTAGCGGCCGCTGACAAACGGTACGGTCTGGCCGACCATGATGCTGGCCGCTTCGTTGTCCAGCGTCATCAGGTTCGGCGTGGACAGGATGTTGACACCGCCCTTGCTCTGCAGCGCGTTGGCCAGCGCCTTCATGTTGAGGATCTGACCGACGCCGGGCAGGTTGATGGTGCCGTCGATCACGCCGATCTTCAGGCCGTCCTTGGGCAGCACGTCCAGAGTGGTGCGCGCGGCGGTGTTCAGGCCGCTGCCGCCGGTTGTACCACCGAAATGGGTGCCGCCGAAGGTGCGGCCATTACCCAACATCCACTGCACGCCCAGCTCGGCCGCGTCGGTCTGGTTGACTTCCACGATCAGGCTTTCCACCAGCACCTGTGCACGGCGCTGGTCGAGCTGGTCGATCACCCGCCGCAGGTTGCGGTACACCGGCTCGGGCGCCGAGATCAGCAGCGTGTTGGTCGCCACGTCGGCCTGCACCGAGATGCCGTTCTGGCTGAAACCGGTACTGCCAGCGTCGATTGGATCACGGCGATTCGGATCCAGCCGTTGTGATTCCAGTGCATTGCCACCGGTCTTGGCCTGCTGGGGCTGCGATGGCTGCGCCGGCGTGGCGCGGTTGGCGTCGCCGGGCAGCGGCGTGACGCCTTCGTTGCTGCCCATTGCCGGTGCATCGCTCTGCCCGGCCACCACACCGCGCAGCACACCGGCCAGCTGGTTGGCCTGGGCATTGCGCAGGTAGACCACATGCAGATTGCCGGACTCGTCCTGCGCCTTGTCCAGCTTCTCCACCAGCTGCCGCGCCAGGCGGGTACGGCCGGGGCTGCTGGAGCGCAGCAGCACGCTGTTGCTGCGCGGGTCGGCCATCACCACCACCTTCTGGCTGGGTTCGGCACCCTGCGCATCCAGCAGCGGCGCGACCATCGCCGCCACGTCGACAGCGATGCCCTGCTGCAGCTTGACCACGTCGGTGTCCATGCCTGCCGGTGTGTCCACGCTGGAAATCACCCGCGCGATGCGTTCCAGGTTGTCGGCGTAGTCGGTGATCACCAGGGTGTTGTTGCCCGGGTTGGCAGTGATCGGATTGTCCGGGCTGATCATCGGCCGCAGCACCGCTACCAGCGCGGCGGCATTCTCGTAGCGCAGCGCGAAGGTGCGCGTGGCCACCTCGCCGCCGGCCCCGCCGGCGCCCACACGGCCACCGAGCAGCTTGGCGTCGGCCTGCGGCACCACCCGGCTGACACCGCCGCTCTCGACCACAGCAAAGCCACGCATGCGCAGTGCGCCCAGCAGCAACTGGTACGCCTGGGTACGGCTGACCGGGCCATCAGAGACCACGGTCATCTTGCCGGTCACCCGCGGGTCGACCAGGAACTGGCGACCGGTGAAGCGCGCCGCCATGCGCAGTACACCACCGATATCGGTCTCCACCAGATTCAACTGCACCGGCTCATCCCGGGCGTCCTGCGCCAGCACCGGCGCCGGAACGTGGGCCATGCCCACCACCAGGGCCAGCGCGGTGCTGCAGGCAAGGCTGCGCATCACCCTCATGGATGGTCACCCACGGTGGGTACCATCACGATGTCTCCGGAAATCCGTGCCGCCGGCATGTTCGCGTCCCCTGTGCGTGTCAATTGCAGCTGCTGCAGTTCGATGGCCGGATCGGCCAGCACGGGCAGCAGCCAGTTCCACAGCGCGTCAGCGGGCACCGCCTGCACCTGCAGGTGCCAGCGCCCGTCGCGTGCGTCGATATGCAGTCCGTCGGCGAGGCCGGCGGTCTTGATCTGTCCGCGCAGCCCAGCCAGCGTCGGCTGATGCCCCTGCGCCAGTTGCTGGCGTTCGCGGGCATGCAGCAGCGGCGCCAATACGCGCGCCTGCGCCTGCAGCCGTGGCAGTTCGGCCTGCCAATGCGTGCGCTGCTTCAGCAGTGGCTCCAGCCACAACATCCACAGACCCGCCGCCAGCAGCGCCACCACCATCACCCACAGCATCAGCCGGTCGCGCGGCGGCAGGCGCTGCCAGCGCTGCTGCAGGCCGGCCAGACCTTCGCCCAGGCGCAGCGTCCTGGCAGTCACTGCCCGCCCCCGCTCACGCGCAGGCGTCCGCCCGCGTCCCGCACCAGTTGCAGACCCTGCGCCTGTACGGCCTGCTGCCATTGCTCCAGCCGTTGTGCGTCATCGGCCAATATCCGTGCGTTGTCATCCAGCTCCAGTTCCAGCTGGCCCGGCGTGTAATGCAGACCACGCACCTGACCCCCCAGCTCGGGCACTGCCTGCAGAATGGTGGCGACCTGCCGCTGCACCGGTGGCAACGGCGGCGCCGACAACGGCACCGCCAGCGCGCGCCGCGCCTGTAGTACCGGGTCCACCACATCGGTGATCTCCGGGAAGCGCGCACTGAACTGCCGCGCCATGTCCTGCTGCAGCGCCTCGCCCTCGCTGCGCCAGCGCGAGACCTGCAGCTGCAGGCCCAGCGCCGCCAGCACCAGCGCCGCCACTGCCAGGCCGATTGCCAACCGCGGTGCCTGCCTGCTGCGACCCGGCAGTGGCAACGACCACGCTGGCAGGGGGCCGCACGCCTGCAGTTCATGCGCGACCACGGTTGCCGGCAGACTCTCCGGCCACGCCGACGGCACGCTGTCGATCCATTGCACGGCCTGCACCCCGGATTGCTGCAGGCGCGCCGCGAGCGACTGCAGCACCGCCCCCACGTCGCGCCCACCGCACCACTGCACAAAGCCACGATCGCGCCCGCTGCGCACCAGCAGGTGCTCGCCGCAGGCCTGCAGCGTGGCCTGGGCCTCCTTCCACGGCAGCAGCAGCGGCGTCGGGTACAGCGCCTGCAGCTGCAGGCCGCACGACGCCAGCAGATGCTGCGCCTGCATGATCGCCTGCTGCCCGAGCCAGGCCACCGGCACGCTGCCATCGGCCGCCTGGGCACCATGCGCCAGCGCGACCTCCTGCAGGTCATCCAGCAGCATCGCCTCCACTTCACCCTGCAGCGCGGCCTGCAGCCTGCGGCCCGACAGCGGCGGCAGCTGCAGCTCCAGCAGGATCAGATCCTGCGGGTCGAGGCAGGCCAACACCCCTGCCTGCGGATGACGCTGACCCAGCACGGCCAATGCGTCGCGGCCCTTGGCCAGCACCACACCCTTGTGCAACTGCGCCCACTCAACCGCACTGTCGGCATGCAGGCGCTCCAGCGCCGGCAGGCGCACCCTCAGCTGCACGCTCATGCACCGATCCTCGTCCACACACGCTGCACGCGCACACTGTCGTCGCGGTACTCGCGCCAGATCAGCGCGCGGAAGTCGACCACACTGCCATCGGCCTGCACCTGGCCGACGGCGAGGAACCACTCGCTATGGATGCCAAGCGGTACCAACGCCATCTGCGCGTTGCTCAGTTGAAGCCGATTGGCGATGTCGCCGCGGTTGAGCAGCCAATGGCCACCATCGCGCTCACCAAGCAGCGCCTGCAGACGCCCGGGCTCGACACTGGGTACGACCGCCTGCAGGACGCTGAGATCGCTGGTGTTGGCGTTGACCAGAGTCTGCGCAGGCAGCACCACGGTGCGCCGTGCCAACGCCTGCACGGCCATTGGATCGGAACCCGCGAAGGCCTGCTCGATCAGTGATTCACGCGGCAGCGGGGCCTGCGCCTGGACATCGCCATCGCGCAGGCGCGCCTGGATGTGGTCCGCCGCCGACGCACAGGCACCCTGCCCCAGGCCCTGCCCGGAGCACAACGCGATGAACGCGCGCCGCGCTTCCGGGTCCGGCTTGCCGTAGGCCAGCAGGTTGCGCAGGTTGAACATGGACTGCGCATCGACCAGCTGCAGCTGCACTGGCAACGGCGCCTGCAGCTGCAATGGCCGCGCCCAGCGCCCGTTGCTGACCGTGGTCAACTGTTCCCGCACGTCCTCACGCAACTGCTGCGCGGCACGCTCCAGCGTGGCATCCACGGCCATGCGCACCTGTGCGCGCAGCTGGTCGCCACGCAGCGCGCGCAGCTGCGCCGACTGCCGGGTCAGCAGCGCGGTGGCGATCACGGCCACCAACGCCACCACCAGCATCGCCACGATCACCGCCATGCCGCGCTGGCGGGCGCACGAAACCGAACACTTCCGGGCTGCCATCGGCGCGCCTCAGAGCTGCCAGGAACCGATGTCCGCGTTCCCGGCGTCACCGCCGGGCTTGCTGTCCGCGCCCAGCGAGAACACATCGATGTCGCCATGGGTGCCGGGAATCTGGTACTGGTACGGGTGACCCCACGGATCATTCGGCAGCCGGTCCAGGTACGGCGTGACCGGCATCGTGCCGCTGCCCTGTGGCGGCTTCACCAGTGCCTGCAGGCCCTGCTCGGCACTGGGGTAGCGGCCATTGTCCAGCTTGAACAGCTTCAAGGCCTGCATCAGCGCGGCGATATCCTGGCGCGCCGCAACCACGCGCGCCTGGTCCGGGCGATCCATCAAACGCGGCACGATCAATGCGGCAAGGATGCCGATGATCACTACCACCACCATGATCTCGATCAGGCTGAAACCCTGCTGCCGAGCCCTGCGACTACCCACCTGCCTTGCCATTGTTCCGCCCTCATCATCCTGGAAGAGACCGCTGCGCCATGGTCAGCGGTGCATGTGTCAGTACGATAAACATCCGCCTGCTATTCGCTGCGGCTGTGCCTGCAGCGGTGCAGCACGTACCGCTGGCGCACACGCCGCTTCAAGCAACGGAGATGGAAGGCTGCCCAGCGTGCCGTCGATACAGGCCCGCAGCAGTGGATGTGCGCAGGCCTGCAACAGGCGTACGCACTGCATCGGCGACCAGGCCGTGCCGTGGTCGAGGCCGATGAACTGCCGGTAGGCCTGGTGGTAGCGCAGGTCGTCGTACACGCGCTGCGCGCTGTTCAGGCCGCGCATCACCACCAGCAATGCCGCGCGTTGCAGCACGCGTACATCACCGGCCTCAAGCGGCAGCAGCGCCGCCGCACATTCGGGCCAGGGCCGCAGTTGTGGGTCGAGCGCCCTGCGCAATGCCAGCAGCGGATGCGACGAACTGTCCAGTGCAGCCCAGCGCGCGGCGTCGGCCCAGGCGTCGCTGGACAGCACCCAGACCCATGAATGCCCGTAGCGCTGCACGTTCAATGGTGCATGCCGCGCCTGTTCCAGCGACTGGCTCAGGTGGCGATCCAGTTCCAGCATGTTGATCCTGCGACTGTCTGCCATCAGCGCCGCCTGTGCTCCGCGACGCGTGGTGCGTCGTACTCTGGAGAAGACGTCGACAAGGCAGGTGAAGCGACAACGCGAATGCATCTCTGTGCACTGGGTGGCGCTTCATCCGCAGCTTCACAGCAACGTCATCCGCCTGCAGGTTTCGCCGTCCAGCCGTGGTGCGTCGCCACCGCATCTCCGCGCCAGCACCGCCACGTCGCTGCGCTGCGCGAACGCTGCCAGCACATCGGTCATGCCTGCGTCATCCAGCCATGACGCCATCGCGACACGCAGCGCTGGCAGCTGCCAGCCGTCCATCACGCCATGGCCGCCGGCCACGAACCAGTGCCACAGGCGCTGCTGCTGAACCTGCTCGTGCAGCTGCGGAAGATCATCGATGCCATGCATGTGCGCCAGCAGCAGCGCACGGGCGATCGCCGCCGGCGGCAACACGCCACTTTCGGGCAACGGCACAGCCTGCTGTTGCAGGCGCAGCAGCATCGCCAACGGGTGGGACTGCGGATCGAACTCCAGCAGCACTGCTTGTTGTTGCCAGTGCGCATCGGACACCACGCACACCCAGGGCGATCCATAGCGATGCACCATCAACGGCCGCCGCTGCGTGGTTTCCAGCAACGCCGACAGGTTGCGACGCAGATCCAGCACACCGATGGTCTCGTTGCGCATCCTTGGCTTCTCCTTGCTTGCAACAGCCCCGCGCGGCGCGCACGGGCAGCGTCTTCATCTAACCAAGGACGGCAATGCCACCCGGAAAGCGACGCAGATCCAGTGACATCGTCAGTCGCAGCTGCTCCAGCGCTGCATCGGGATCATCGATGCGGAAGCGGCCGCTGACTGGCGCGCGGGCCAATGCTGATTCGCCCAGTATTACCTTGCCACGGCGATAGCGGTTGATCTCGTCCACCACCTCGTGCAGCGGCGCGCGGCGAAACACCAGCATGCCTTCGGTCCAGGCGCTCACGTCCGAGGCCACGGCCTCAGCCACCACGCCACTGAGGCGCTCGTCGTACTGGGTCTGCTGGCCCGCCTGCAGCTGCAGCCGGCCCTGCGGATGCTCGATGCGGGCGCTGCCATGCAGGCAGGTCACCCGCACCTGGCCATGGGTGTTGCGTACGTCGAGGCGCACCGCACCTTCATCAGCGATCACGCAGCCCGGTCCAGCGAACAATGCAAGGCGCAGGCCAGGCTGGGTTTCGATCGCGGCCTGGCCTTGTACGAGCTCGAAGCCTTCGCCCTGCGCGTCCGCACGACGGCGCAGGCTGCTCTGGGTGTCCAGCTCGATCTTCAGCTGTGGCGAAGGCGCGATCTGCAGCCGCTCACCGGTGCCGGTATGGAAGTCGGCCGCCATCGCCGTCACCGATGGCCACAGCCCCAGCGGTGGGCGGATCGCCGCCACCACTACCAGACTCGCCGGGGCGGCAATCGCTGCACCGAGGAAGGCACGACGGCTCCAGCGCTGCGCCGGACTCGCGGCAATTGGCTGGCGCGCAGCGGCGGGCAGCTGCTCGCCGGCCAGGCGCACCTGCTCCCATTGCCGGCGCGCACGGCCGAATGCTTCACGATGGAGAGGATCGGCCTCGCACCACGCCCGGAACCTGCGCCCGTCGGCGGCGGTGGCTTCGCCCGAGGTCAGGCGCACCACCCACGCGTGGGCCTGACGCTCGACGGCATCCAGCGGGCGTTGCGGGCGATCGTCAGGATCCATGGGGGCTCATGCCGGACCCGCACGCTGCGGGGTTCTGCTCGGCGTCAAAGTGTAGACGGATGCCGCCGCTCAGAACCGCACCTGGCGCCCCTGCCCACTGCGCTCGGCCAGGTAGTCCTGGGCCGCCTTCAGTTCACGCTGCACCAGCCGCAGCGACACGCCGAGGTGATCGGCCACATCACGCTGCTGCAGGCCATCAACGCGGATCGCCAGCAGGATGCGGCGGCGGCGCTCAGGCATGCGCTGCAGCAGGCCGACCATGTCCTCCAGCGCGAACTCGAGCTCGGCGGCCTGTGCCGGGCCCGGGCCTGGATCGGCCATGTCCATCAATGTATCCACTTCTTCCAGGCTCAGCAGGCGATGATCGGCCCGCTGGCGATCGATCACCGTGTTCATCGCCATGCGCAACAGGTAGGCCGCCGGGTTCTGCACCGCGTCCAGACGATCCCGGCGCGCGCTCAGCCGCATCCAGGTGTCCTGCAGCGCGTCACCGGCCAGTTCTTCCGAGCCGAGCTTGCGCACCAGCCGGCGCTTCAGCTCGTCGTAGGCCCCCAGAAGGTGGTCCATCAGGTCTACTGCCCCAGCCGTACCGTTGCTCATGTTCGAATCCTTGAAGTCATGGAAGGGGCGAGCGCCGGCCACAGTCGTGGTCGGTACCGGAAGGTCGGATCTGCAGCGTTACCGGCTGCGGCAGCGCAGCGGCCTCGGCCGCCAGCACCAGGCCCTGCAACGCCTGCAACAGGCGTGCATCGCGGCGGGCGCTGCCACTGCCTGAGAGCATCTCGGGCGCATGCACCTGGCCCTCGCTGTCGACGTGGAAGCGCAGCGTCGCGGCATAGCGGCCGGGCGCGATCTCGGGGTCGTCACAGAACGCCGCACGCAGGCGCTGCTGCAGCCCGCCGTAGCGACGCCGACGCTCGGCCTCGGGAAGGCCGGTGCCAACACCGGGTTCGGCGACCGAGGGCGTGCCCCGGCGCAGCACCACGCGCTGCTCACCGATCATCTCGGCCTCGATGCCCGTGTCCTGCAGCAGCGCCTGCAACGCGGGGAGTGGCGGCAGGTTGGCCCTCAGCGCGTGGCTGCTGCGCCCGGCGGCAAGGTCACCCGGGTACATCACCGACCACCCACTGATGACACTGAAGCGTTCGACCGCCTGTTCCAGCGGCTGCGCAGGGATGTCGTAGGCATGAACACCATCCTGCCCGGCAGCGGCAAAGGACAGCAGCAGCCATGCGGCGATGGCCACCTTCCAAGTTCTGACCGCATGGTGTCCATTCAGCCCCCTGACGTAGAACACATGACCCTCGGCAGCGACAGCAGCTGCAGTGGACGCGCGCCACGACCGGAACCCCGGCCCGCGCGCGACCAGCAAGCGGGCTCAAACCGTACCGGTGCCAGATGTCATTGCGATGACTGCTGCCTCCGACCAACGTCGGGCCGGGCTCCAAGAAGCCAGTCACGCATCAGGCATCAATGAATTGAACAGACATTTTCATCTGCTTCATCTGCTCCTGGGGTCAGAGCCCGTTGCGCAGCAACGGGATCCGACCCCGAAAGATCGCGGGGAACTGTCGAAGGCGGGGTGGGTCCGGTTGCAGGGGTGTCCGCGGCATGGATGCCGCGGCCAAGCCCCCATGGGTGAGGGCGCTTTGCTTGCGAAGCACTGCTTCGCAAGCGCCCGAACGCCCAGCCGCCAGCGGTTGGGCCGGCCTGGGGGTTTACGGCGTCCCCTGCAACCGGACCCGCCCCGCCATCCCACGGAATACACGCTGTTGCTTCGGCTGTTGCTTCTGAGGTTGCCGGCCAGCGACCGGCACTACCGCGGGTGCCGGGTGCAACCCGGCCGGGAACCACCCATTCCTCAAAGCGGCAGCTGGGTGGTCTGCTTGATCCGCTGCATCGGAATCTCGGTCTTGGTGTTCTGCACCCCGGCAATCCGGTTCAGGTGCTGCATCTGGAACTGCCGGTAGGCATCAAGATCGGCCACCGCCACCCGCAGCAGGAAGTCGCAGTCACCCGCCATCAGATGGCATTCAAGCACTTCCGGGAAAGACTTGATGCTGTTGATGAAGTGATTGGTGGTGTCCTCGTCCTGTCCGCGCAGCCACACCCGCACGAACACCGTAAAACCACGGCCCACCTTGGCCTCGTTCAACAAGGCCACGTAGCGGTCGATGTAGCCGCCCTCCTCCAGCAATCGCACCCGGCGCAGGCAGGCCGAGGGCGAAAGGCCCACCTGCCGTGCCAGCTCCAGGTTCTGCAGGCGGCCGTCACGCTGCAGGGCGTCGAGGATGCGGCGATCGAGGTTGTCGAGCTGGTACTGCATTGGATTTCACCTTTGGCGACCTTGGCCGCATGGAATCTCAATATTCCCGAATCGGATGGCATCAACGCAACCCGATTTCGCGATTGGGCCGCTAGCATGGGCCACCCCCACCTCGTTGTGCCGTTCCATGGACGCCCGTACCACCCTCCCCCTGCCCGACACCTGCGATACCGCGCCGCGTGCCGAATTCCTGCGCGGCCTTCGCGCTGCCGTGCCGGTGATGATCGGCTTCATTCCGTTCGCCCTGGTGCTCGGCGCCCAGGCCGCACAGAAGGGCCTGAGCGCACTGGAAGTGCCGCTGATGACCGGCCTCAACTTCGCCGGTGGCTCGGAATTCGCCGCCGTCGAACTGTGGAGCTCGCCGCCGCACATCGCGCTGATCGTGGCGATCACCGCGCTGGTCAACAGCCGCCACCTGCTGATGGGCGCCAGCCTGGCCCCGTTGCTGCAGCACCTGCCGCGCCGCCGCGTGCTGCCGGCCCTGTTCTTCATGTGCGACGAAAGCTGGGCGATGGGCGTGGCCGACGCCCGCCGCCGTGCGCTCGGCTTCAGCCTTTCCTACTACCTGGGCGTCTCGGCCGGCCTGTACACGGTCTGGGTGGCCTGTACGGCACTCGGCGCGATCGTCGGCCCGATGCTGGGCGACATCCACGCTTATGGTTTCGACATGGCCTTCCCCGCCGTGTTCCTGGTGCTGCTGCGCGGCATGTGGCAGGGCATGAAAGCGGCGCGTCCGTGGCTGGTCAGCCTGGTGGTGGCCGCGGCCACCTACCTGCTGATCCCGGGCGCATGGTACGTGGCCAGCGGCGCATTGGCCGGCCTGGCGGCAGCCTGGCTGCTGGCGGAGGACGCGGCATGATCTTCAACGGACTGATCCACTGGACCTCGGTGCTGACCATCGTGCTGATGGCCGCTGCCACCTACCTGACCCGCATCGTCGGCTTCCTCGCGCTGCGCAACCGCACGTTGAGCAAGCGCGCGGTGACAGTGATGGAAGCCGCGCCGGGCTGCGTGCTGATCTCGGTGATCGCCCCGGACTTCGTCGCCGACAAGCCGGCTGACCTCGCCGCGCTGGCGATCACCCTGCTGGCCGCCACGCGGTTGTCGATGCTGCCGACAGTACTGATCGGCGTGGTCTCAGCGGGTGTGCTGCGCTATCTGATGGGCTGACGCAGAAGCGCCTCCACCACGTGGTGCGGCTGGAGACACAAGTGTCGCCATTGGCACGACCTGTGCATTTGTCTGGCGCGTCAAATGTGGCTCCGAACCAACTACTGGAGGTATTTGAAACAATTCCGATTGCCTGATCGAGCCTGAGCCGATACGGATTGACTGCCGAAACAGCAGGTTGAGCTGATCGGTCAATCGAAGTCCAACATGGAGGATACCAATGAGCAATCTACGATTTATCGTGGCAGCTGTCGGTATCACCCTCACCTCTACTGGCTGCGGGCCAATGGAGTGGCAGTTGAGCGCATCGTGCGAAGAAACCAAGAAGTGCCGGATGGAAGGCAGGATTGGAGGCAAGATCGGCGGAGGCGAACGCGACGGCCTACCTTGGTTCGAGCGGATTCTGCTGGCGTCGACATCAGAAGTACCAGACGCCGCGCAGTTCGAAATCGACGTCTCGGGTTCATCCATAGCCTTCCCGGCCAATGGGTCTGTAACCCTGCTGCTGTTTGATGGCCGGCAAGGAGCCACCATCGCCGCCAAGCAGTTCCAATGGCATCGAACAGGAACCATCCTCCGGCTTGTCGATCCGGATGGAGTGAACGCATGGGCCGCAGCTTCGTCCGGTCCTGCGACCGAGTTGAGGTACGACCTCGCAACATTCGATGTAAATGCAGCCCCCGGACCAAACACCATCGCGGCGGCCTCACGATACGGCGGAGCCACCAAGGCGGCCTCAGTCTCGGACTTTCAAGTCTGTACGAAGTATCCATCGCCGTATCAATGCGGGCTGACCCCCTGATGCAGCGCCGTCAGTCCAGGCGTGCCCAACCGGGCCTCCCCCTCGGGCTCTATGCTGGGCTGGCGGCAATCCTTCTGGCCACAAGTGCGTGCCAATCCATCCAGCTGCCTCCCCGAAACCTGGTCAGTACCGATGGAGGGTATGCCACCCTGCTGCGAGGCCCTTCCTCACATCTGAAGATCAGCACAGTGTCGATGCTTCCCGGCCCGGAAAGCTCGGAGTTCCCCAATCGGTCCATCGAGTGCGGGTGGTCATCCGTCGCAACTCGAGTTCTCTGGGCAGATCGAGCGCTTTCGGCCATGCAGGCGTCACGGCTCTGCGATGCCGCCGCACGATCCGCTGGACTGCCGCTCCAGGCCAATGGGCAGGAACGGACGCCTATGCGCTATCAGTTGACGATCGTAAGTGACGGAGGCGGCATCTGGCGACAGCTGCCGGGACCAGAGCCGCCGGGCCAGATGGTCAGCTTCTGGTTTCCCTCCGGTCCCGACACCGACTCGCTGCGCAGGCGCGTGATCGCCACCACCGCCCATGAGTTCCAGCATATCGCCACCGCATTGGCAGGACAGCATCGGCGCGGCGGGCAGCGGGAGCAAGACGCCTATCTGGCAGGCGCATGCGCCCAGCTGATGATCGAAGGCGCCGTTGCACGTGCGGATCTGCCTGGCGGACACGATCCGCGAGCTGATCCGTTTCTGCCATCGGCAGCCAGGCGCTCCGCGCATGCAGGCAGTACGACCGGGGGAGCGCTGCTGCAGTTCTTCGGTGACGCGGACACCTTGCACATCAATGAGGGAGGCCGCCACCTGATGCGGCATTGCCACGAGACGATCGGCTTTTCCCTGCAGCAGTGAACGCTCCCTGCGACACCCGGTCGCAGGCCATCCCGCCACCCGCTTGATCAATGTCAAACCGCCCGCCGCCGCGCGGGCGTATCTCTATGCGGGAACCCAATACGCCGGCGTCACCGGCATCCAAAGGACCTGCGATGAGCTACACCCCCGACAACGCCCAGCTGCTGAATGCCATGCAGAACGTCATGGTGATCTCCACCACCGACCTGCAGGGCAACATCACCTACGCCAACGACCTGTTCTGCACGCTCACCGGGTTCGCGCGCGAGGAACTTATCGGCCAGCCGCACAGCATCGTGCGCCATCCTGATGTGCCCAAGGCGGTCTACAAGGACATGTGGGACACCATCAAAGCCGGCAAAACCTGGACCGGCATCGTGCCCAACCTTGGCAAGGGTGGCGTGCTCTACGTGGTCGACACCACCGTGCAGCCGCTGTTCGACGCCGACGGCAACATCACCTCGTACATCAGCATCCGCCGCGTGGTGAACGACCTGATGCAGAACTACGACCTGGTCGAGTTCAGCAAGGAAAAGTTCGACGACTTCTACGAGGCCGCGTGAACGCTCTCCCGACCAGTACGCCCTTCAGCCGCCTGCTGGTGGGTTTCGCGTCCGAGTCGGGCAATGCCCGCGCCCTGGCCCAGCGCCTGGGCGCGGACCTGCAGCCGCACGCGCCGCAGGTGCTCCCGTTCAACGATATCGACGTGGCCAGCCTCGGCCACGGCGATGTGCTGCTGGCGATCTCCAGCTCGTTCGGTGACGGCGAACCGCCGGCCAACGGCGAACAGTTCTTTGAAACCCTGCGCCAGACTCCGACACTGAGCGGCCTGCGCTATGCGGTGTTCGGCCTCGGTGACACCGGCTACCCCAGCTTCTGCGGCTTCACCAAGGCGCTGGATGCCGCGCTGAGCGATCGCCAGGCGCAGCCGCTGCTGCACCGCGTGGATGCCGACCTGGGCTACGAGCAGTTCTTCCAGCAATGGCGGCCGGTGCTGGGCCAGGTGCTGGATGGCGACGCGAACGCTGGCCAGGACCTGCACCTGCAGGTCACTGCCTATGGCGAAGACAATGCCTTTGCCGCCCCCATTCTCGAACGCCGCCGCTTGAACAGCAGCGATCCGGCTGCCTGGCACCTGCAACTGGACATTGCCGGCAGTGGCATGGCCTACCGCGCCGGCGACACCCTGCACGTGGTACCCGAGAACGACCCTGCCCTGCTGCAGGCATTGACCACCTGGTACGGCGACACCGCCGCTGTGGCTGCGCTGCATGATCGGGAGCTGCGCCTGCTGAGCAAGGGCGTGCTGCGCGAACTGGCCAAGCTCGGTGGCAGCGACGTACTGAAGGGCCTGTTGAAGGTCAGCCAGAAGCGCGAGCTGGAAGCCTACCTGCACGGCCTGGACCTGCTGGACATACTGCAGGACCACGCCACCCCGGACAGCATCCCGCTGGCCCGCCTTCGCGAGCTGCTGTCACCACGCCTGCCGCGTTCCTATTCCATCGCCTCGCACCCGTATCACGACCAGCTGAGCCTGTGCGTGCGCGAAGTGCGCTACACCCTGCGCGGTCGCGAGCGCTTCGGCACTGCCACCGGCAGTCTGCTGCACGGCGGCGATACCGCTCGGGTGTACTGCCGTTCCAATCCCGGCTTCCATCTGACCGACGCGGGCGATGCACCGCTGCTGCTGGTCGGCACCGGCACCGGCATCGCACCGTTGATGGGCCTGATGCAGGAACTGCAGGCCAACGCCTGCGAACGCGAGGTGCACCTCGTGTTCGGCGAGAAGCACAGCCAGCACGATTACCTGTACCGCGAACAGCTGCAGGACTGGCGCGCGCGCGGTGTGCTGGCCGGCCTGCATACCGCGTTCTCGCGCGATGGCGCCGAAAAGGTCTATGTGCAGCATGTGCTGCAGCAGCGCGCCGACGAAGTGCGCGATGTGCTGGCCCGTGGCGGGCATCTGTACCTGTGCGGCAACAAGAGCCACCTGGAAGGTGCGGTGCGCGAGGCCATCGATGCGATCGGTGGCGAGGGGCACTGGGACACGCTGCGATGTGAAGGCCGCACGCACTGCGAGCTGTATTGATCCATTCCACTGGATTGCCCGAACGCTGGATTGGTAGAGCCGGCCGCTGGCCGGCTGCTCCGGAATTCGTGGTTGCCGGCCAGCGGCCGGCACTACCATCAGCTGTAGACAACCATCGCCTGTGCGTCGCGGAACCTCTGGACCGGTAGAGCCGGCCGCTGGCCGGCTGCTCCGGATTCCATGGTTGCCGGTCAGCGGCCGGCACTACCATCAGATGTAGCCAACCATCGCCAGTGCGTCCATCACGGGTCAATCGCCGACGATACGGCCGTCGACGACGCGTGCCACCTGCTGGCCGAACATGGCCACATCCTGGGGATCGTGGCTGATCAGCAGCAGCGGAATGCCGGTTTTGTCCAGTACCGTCTCAAGCTCCTGCCGCAGGTGCTGGCGAAGATCATGGTCCAGCGCGGAGAACGGCTCATCGAGCAGCAGTGCCTGCGGCTGCGTCACCAAGGCGCGTGCAAGCGCGGTACGCTGGCGCTGTCCACCGGATACCTGCGAGGGCAGCAGATCGCCCACCGTATCGATGCGGAATGCGTGCAACCACTGCTCCACCGCATCGAAGCGCTGGCCAGTCCGCGGATTCAACCACCCCTTCTGCAATCCGAACGCCACGTTCTGGCGCACGCTCAGGTGCGGGAACAACGCGTAATCCTGGAAGACATAACCCAACCGGCGGCGCTGCGGCGGCAGATCCACGCCGGTGGCCGCATCGAACAGGGTCTGTCCCTGCAGGCGCACATGGCCCTGCCCCGGCCGCAACAGCCCGGCCACCGCCTTCAGGGTCAGGCTCTTGCCGGCGCCCGAGGGGCCGAACAGCACCACCTGCCGCTGCGTGCACTGCAGCGATACGTCCAACACGAAATCCTGGCCGGCCGCCTGCAGACGGCGCCGCACCTGCAGGTCAAGCCACATCACGCAACTCCCGGCGCCCCCCGCCCACCAGCCGTGCGGCCAGCAGCAGGATCACGATGCAGACCACCGAGGTCAGGATCACCAGCACATTGGCCTTGCCATCCTGCCCAGCCTGCACCGCCTCGTAGATGGCGATCGACAGCGTCTGCGTGCGGCCCGGAATGCTGCCGGCCACCATCAGCGTGGCGCCGAACTCACCCATCGCGCGCGCGAATGCCAGCAGCAGGCCGGCGAGGATGCCACGCCAGGCCAGTGGCAGCGTGATGCGGAAGAACACCGCCGCTTCGGATACCCCGAGCGTGCGCGCGGCCTGCTCCAGTTGTCCGTCCACTTCCTCGAACGCCGCACGTGCCGGCTTGAACACCAGCGGCAGCGAGGCCACTGCGGCGGCGATCACTGCAGCCTGCCAGGTGAACACCAGGTTGATGCCGAACCACGACTGCAGCCATGCACCGATTGGCCCATTACGGCCGATCAGCACCAGCAGGTAGTAACCCAGCACGGTCGGCGGCAGCACCATCGGCAGGGTCAACACCGAATCCAGAAGCTCGCGACCGGGAAAGCGCCGACGCGCCAGCAGCGCGCCCAGACCAACGCCCAGCACCAGATTGATCGCGGTGGCCCAGCCGGCCACCTTCAGCGACAACCCGAGCGCGCTCCAGTCGAGATCCATGCCTCAGGGCTTGCCGAACCCGTGCCTGGCCAGGATCGCCTGGCCCTGCGTCGAACGCACGAAGGTGGCGAATCGTTTGGCCTCGGCCGGCTGCGCGCTGGCCCTGGTCACCGCCAGCGGATAGGCGATGCGCCCCGCCACCGGCACCGCGAAGGCACGGCGCACCCGGTCAGGCATCGCCTGCGCATCGGTGGCATAGACGAAGCCGGCATCCACTTCACCGCGCGCCACGTAGTCCAGCGACTGGCGTACGTTCTGCGTGGTGATGGTCTTGCCCTGAACCGACGGCCACAGGCCCGCCGCCTCCAGCGCGCCCTTGGCATAGCGCCCGACCGGCACGCTGTCCGGGTTGCCCAGTGCGATGCGTTGCACGCCGGCACCGGCCAGGTCCTTGAGGGTGCGCGGTGCCGCCTTGGCCTGCGGTGGCACCACCACCCAAAGCGCGTTCACCGCGAACACCTGGCGGGTCCCGGCGGCGAGCAGACCCTGCTGCTGCGCCTGGTCCATCGTGGTTTCATCGGCCGAGGCGAATACATCCACCGGTGCACCGCGGCTGATCTGCTGCAGCAGTACGCCAGACGCAGCGAAGTTGAAATCGACCTTGGTGCCCGGGTGCGCCTTCTCGTAGGCCGCGCCTAGTTCACGGAAGCTCTCGGTCAGGCTCGACGCCGCCGACACCGTCAGGTCGGCCGCCCAGGCCGGTACTGCAGCCAGCATTCCCAGCAACAACAGCCCCGTTCGCTTCATGGTCGGCCCCTTGGTTGTCTGATCAGTCCAGTCCGGATTCCCGGGTCAAGGCCAGTTCCGCCAGCCGCTCGGGTTGCAGCAACAGCATCTCACGTTGGTTCACCGCAATCACACCCTCGTCGCTCAACCGGCGCAGCACCCGGCTCACCGTCTCCGGCGCCATCCGCAGGTAGTTGGCGATCTCGGTACGGGCCATGCTCAGATTGAAACGGGTGGCGGAGAATCCGCGCCGTGCATAGCGCTCGGAAAGATCCAGCAGGAACGCCGCCATGCGCTCCTCGGTGCGATGGTTGGCGGCCAGCGTCGCGACCTTGCCGATCTCGGCACTGAGCAGGCTGAACAGCCGCGCCTGCAACCCCGGCATGCGGGTGGCCAGCAGGCTCAATCGCGGGAAGGAGATGCGGCACAGATAGACCGTGTCCAGCGCCACTGCATTGCAGGGAAAGCGCGCACCATGGATGGCATTGAGCCCGATCACTTCACCGGGCAGGCTGAAGCCCAGCACCTGCTCGTTGCCCTGGCTGTCATCGACAAAGGTCTTGACCATGCCGGCACGCACTGCTGCGATCGAGTCGAACGGATCGCCGGCACGGAACAGGTAGTCACCGGCCTGGAACGGCCCCACGTGATCGACCAGCACATGCAGCTCGCCCAGCGCGGTCTTGTCGTAGCCCTGCGAGATGCAGGCATCGGAGAACGCGCAGGTGCTGCAGAAATGCAGCGCATCACCGTCATCGGCCGCCGCAGGATTGGGCGTGGCCGGTCGCGGCGGAGAGGGAGCAGAAGGATTCAGGGGCATTGCGGCGACGCAGGAACGAAGGCGTCCATCATACGACAGCGTGCCAGCCGGCCCTGCGCAACCGGCGCCTACTCCGACGCAGGCCCCGAACGCCGCTGCGGGCCACGCTGGCGCATGCTGTCGCGCACGTCCACGTCGAACTGCAGCTGCAGCATGCTTTCGTCGTCCAACGCGATACCGAAGCCCAGGCCATCACGGCAGGGCAGCCGCCCCGCCAATGCTGCAACCGCTTCGCGTGGCAATACCAACCGGCAGAACGTGCCGCCATCAAGCAGCACGGCCTGATCACCGGCGTGCAGAGAAAGCGCTACGCCCCAGCCACCGCTACCGCCAAACCGGGTCAGGTTCTCCACCGACTCACCGGCCAGCAGTCGCGCCAGCTCTTCTTCATCCACTCGCAGGCGCATCGATTGCTGTTGCAGCTGGACCTTCATGGTGTGATGGACTCCCACTCCGACGGGGTGTTGCAATTGAGCAGCAACGCCTGATCGCCTGGCGCCAGTGGCAACCGGGTCACGCCCAGGCGTTCCTGCAGAGAGCGCAGCGAACGACGCGCCGTCGGATCTTCAATCAGCTCCTGAAGCGCGCGGCGGCAATGATCATCGATCTGCAACCGCATCGGCAATGGTTCGTCGGCAAACACCGCGCAGGCGGTGTCTTCTGCCAGGCACAGTCGCTGCAGCAGTGCGGCGTTCAATCGTGGCGTGTCCACCGGCACCACCCATGCCGGCCCGTCAGGCATCTGCATCGCGACACTGTAGAGCCCGCCCAGCGGGCCGCATCGGGGCACACGATCAGGGATGCCGCCGAAGGCCGGATAGTTGCCGCTGACCCAGACCTCACGCGCGCCGACCTGCTTCAACAGGCCCTGCATGTGTTCCAGCAGGGTGCTGCCCTGCCAGGGCAGCAACGCCTTGTCGCGCCCCATCCGGCTGGACAGGCCACCGGCCAGTACGATGCCGTCGATGGTTCCATTCATGGTCGAGCCACGCCATGCGTGGCGACATCGGCATCAATGGGGATGATCGTGCGCATGGCCATGGGCATGTGCGGGTTCGCTCTCCACATGGCAGAGGCTGCAACCCTCGCTCCACTCGCTGTCGCCGTCCTCATAATGCTCCTGCTTCCAGATAGGGCACTGGTGCTTCACCACCTCGATCAATTGGCGGCAGGCACGGAACGCTTCGTCTCTGTGCGGGCTGCCCGCCGCCACCACCACCGCCACATCGCCAATGCCGAGCCGGCCCTTGGCATGTGCCACATACAGCTTCAGCTTCGGGCCAAACGTAGCCTGGACCTCTGCCGCCAAGCGCGTGAACTCGTTCAAAACCAACGGTTCGAACAGGTCGTAGGTGATCCCGGTCACCGGCCGGCCGATGTTGACGTCACGCACCTTGCCGATGAACACGTCGATGCCGCCGAAGCCCGGATCGGACACCGCGGCGATGCCCTCGGCCGGATCGATCGCCGCCCGCGCGCGGTCCACCACCTTCGCGATGATCTTCCCGCTCATCGCTCAGCCCCCGCTCACCGGCGGCAGGATCGCCACCCGACCATCGTCGGGCAGCGCCTCGTGGTCACGCAGTACGCGTTGCTGATCGGCGAACGCCGAGTAGTCCAGCAGGCCGGCGCGGAAGCCCGGCCAGCGCGCAGGCAGCAGCTCGCGCAGCGCCTGGCGCAGATCGGCCACGGTGCCACCGGCCACATCCACCGCGATCTCGCGGCTGGCATCCAGATCGGAAAACGCACCGAACAACTGCAGATTCACCTGTTTCATCATGACTCCTGGCTCACCAGCTGCACCGGGTCATGGTGACCCCAGCCCTGTACCCGCACCGGCGTGCCAGCGGTGGCCAGGTCGCCCTCGGCCTCCAGCACCACCCAGGCGTTGGCCTGCAGCATGGACATCAAACGGAACGACTCCTGCCCGGACAGCACGCGAGCACTCAGGCGCCCCTGACCGTCCACTTCCACCCGCGCACGCGCGTGGAAGCGCAGGCCCGGCGGCTTGCGCACGTCGGCCTGCAGCGGCAGCTGCAACACGGGTTCAGGTGCCAGCCCCAGCAGGCGGCGCAGCACCGGCTCGACGAAGAAGCGCTGGCCCACGGCGGCCGACACCGGGTTGCCCGGCAGGCCGAAATACAGCGCGCCATTGGGCAGCACCGCGAACAGCAACGGCTTGCCCGGGCGAATCGCCACCTTGTGGAAGACGATGCGCGCACCGCGGCCACGCAGTGCATCGGGAACGAAATCGTAGCGGCCGGCCGACACCGCGCCGGTGCTGATCAGCAGCTGCGCGCCAGCGGCCAGCGCTTCATCCAGCACCGCATTGAACGCGGCCACGTCATCACCCACCGTGCCCTGCCACACCACTTCGGCACCGGCGGCCTGCAGGCGGCCGACCAGGTACGGCCGGTTGCTGTCACGAATCTGACCGGATTCCAGCGTCTGTGCCGCCTCGGTCACCAACTCCTTGCCGGTGGCAATGACAGCGACCTTCGGCCGTGCCACCACCGCCACCTGGCCCACGCCAATGGCGTGCAGCAGGGTGCGTGCATTTATATCCAGTACCTGCCCGGCCTGCAGCACACGCTCGCCGTCGCTCACATCCTGGCCGCGCAGGCGTACGTTCTGGCCCGGCTTCACCGTGCTCTTCAGTGCGATGCAGGTCGGGCGGCCGTCCTCGCTGGCGAGGACGTCCACGTTCTCGACCGGTACCACCGTATCCAGCCCAACCGGCATGCGCGCACCGGTCATGATTTCCCAGGCACCCTCGCCGCCTTCGGCACCGGCATCGCCGGCCGCCTGCCAACCCTGCACCACGAATTCGGTACCGGCCTCGAACGTCGCGCCGTTGGCGCGCAGCGCGAAGCCGTCCATCGCCGAGTTGTCGAACGGTGGCAGCGACTGCCCGCTGATGATGTCACTGGCCAGAGTGCGGCCAGCGGCCTCATGCAGCGGCAGGCGCTCGGCCGGCAGCGGCATGGCCGCGTCCAGCAGGTGCTGCAAGGCTTCGCCGTAGGGAATCATGAGTGGCCATCTCCCTCGACCATCGCCAGGGCATGGCCCAGTACCGGCGCCAGGATATCCAGGCACTGCGCGGCGGCCTTCGGGCTGCCCGGCAATGCAAACACCAGCATGTTGCCCAGCTGCACCACCTCGGCACGGCTCAGCCAGGCCATCGGCGTGTGCTGCGCGCTCAGCGCCCGCACCATCTGCGCCAGGCCATGCACCGGCCGCACGTTCAAGGAACGCAGCGCCTCCGGGGTCAGGTCACGCGGGCCCAGCCCGGTGCCGCCGGTGCACAGGCACAGGCGCACGCCCTCGGCCGCCAAGGCCTGCAGGCGGCCCGCCAACGGCTCGATGCCATCAGGCAACACTTCGGCGGCCACAACCTCGCCGCCCAGCTTTTTCACGCCGGTCACCAGGGTCGGACCAGAAATGTCTTCATAGGTGCCGTCGCTGGCGCGATCACTCAGCGTGATCACCGCGCAGGCCGCGCCCTCCAGACCCTTCGGCGCACGCGGCTTGAAGCGCGCGCGCTCGGCCTCGTCCATGCCGTCGGGATGCAGCCAGACACCGCGCTTTCCGCCTTCCTTGAACAGCAGGCGGATACCTTCGATGCGCAGGGCCGGTTCCACTGGCTTGCTCAGGTCGTACAGGGTCAGCAGCGCCGCGTTGATGCCAGCCAGTGCCTCCATCTCCACGCCGGTGCGCGCCTCGCTGGCACATTCGCACCACACGCGGATCGCCTGCCGTTCCGGCACCGGCGCGCAGAACACCTGCACCAGTTCCAGCGGCAGCGGGTGGCACAGCGGCATCAGCATCGAGGCCATCTTGGCGCCCTGCAGGCCGGCAATCTCGGCCATCACCAGCGCATCGCCCTTGGGCAGGCGGCGCTCGACAATCAGCGGATAGGCCACTGGACCGGCATGCAGCTCGCCCACCGCCACCGCACGGCGGCGGCTGATGCGCTTGTTGCGGACATCGGCCATGTGGAAGGCTGCGTTCAATTCCCCACTCATCGTGTTGCTCATCCTCCGATCGAGGCCAGGTGCGGGGTCAGCCCGGTCTGGCCCTGGTGCAGTCCATGCCCGGCCGCTTTCAGGCCAAGCTGGGTGTTGATGCGTGCCAGCAGCGCGTCGTGGTCCTCGTCGCGCTGCAGCAGCGGGCGCAGCGGCACGCCGAACTCGCCGAACAGGCACAGCCGCAGGTCGCCCTTGGCGGTCACCCGCAGGCGGTTGCAGCCCTTGCAGAAGTCACGCGAATACGGGGCGATGATGCCGATGCTGCCGCGATGGTTGGGGTGGCCGAACTCGCGCGCCGGGCCGGCATCGGCCGCGCGCGGGCGCTCGTGCCAGCCCGCGGCCAGCAGCTGCTCGATCACCAGGTCGGCGCGCAGGTGGTGGCGCTGGAAATAGGCTTCATTGTCGCCGGTGCGCATCAGCTCGATGAAGCGCACGCTGAAGGGGCGGTCACGCAGGTAGTCCATCCACTGCGGCAGCTCGTCGTCGTTCAGGCCACGCAGCAGCACCGCGTTGAGCTTGATCGCCGGCAGGCCCAACGCCTGCGCCAGCGCCAGGCCCTGCTGGATCTCCGGCAGGCGGTCATGGCCGGTGATGGTCTTGAAGCGTTCGCGCTGCAGGCTGTCCATGCTCACGTTCAGCGCAGTCAGGCCCGCCCGGTGCCAGCCCGGCAGGCGCCGCGGCAGCAGCGTGCCATTGGTAGTGATGGCCACCTTGCGGATGCCCGGCACCGCCGCCACGGTGGCGATGATCTCTTCCAGATCCTTGCGCAGGCTGGGCTCGCCGCCGGTCAGGCGGATCTTGCTCATGCCCAGCGCGGCGAACGCACGCACCAGGCGCGCGATTTCATCCACCTGCAGGAAGCGCGGGCGGCCATCGGCCTGGTAGCCGTCGGGCAGGCAGTAACTGCAACGGAAGTTGCAGGCTTCAGTCAACGACAGGCGCAGGTACGGAAAGCTGCGTCCGAAACCGTCGGTGAGTTGGCTCATGGCTGTTCCACCTCCTGGTACCACCCTGCAGCCTTCCCCCTGAACGGGTTGTCGACCCCAGAGCGCAGAGTGCGCTGGGGCGGTGAAAGCGTCAACCCGGGAGGTACGCAGCCTGAATTGGCGCCGCCTGTCGCGATACGCCCGCCCCACCCGTCCCGTTCGCCGTGACAACCTCGACACATGTCGCAGATTGCACGTTGCGGGCGGATCACTACGCCAGCCAGCACTGGCAGGGCTTAACAGCGTAGGACAATGTCAAAAGCCTCTCCAATCGAGTGATGTTTGCAACTCTTCTGATTGGCATTGCACAGCGCCAGGGGCTCAGATGGCGTGCCACCGGAAAAGGGTGGCCGGGTTTCGAATCCCGAGTTGGTCCTGAGTGATTGCGCTTGCCAGTCGGCGTCCACATTCCGTGGCGCCGGCTGGCAATCCGTCTGCCGGCTATGGCGGGCGGTGCGTGGGGGCGTTCGCGCCCACCGGCTTGGGACCAACTCGGATTCGAACCACGTACCGCCCGCCACTTTTCGGGGTGGCGGCTACCGATTGCCCTGCACGGAGCCTTGCCATGAACGAATCGGACTTCCCGCATCTGCACGCCTACCGCAGCACCGCCTGCGACGACGGTTCGCCACAAGCCGCGCCGCCAGTGGACAGGAACACCTTCATTGCCAATCTCCACCGCATCGGCTCCGGTGCGGCGGCCGACGGACAACCTTGGCCGGAGCGTCACCAACTGCCCGGCCGCTGCCTGGCCCTGGCCGACGCCGATTGCGCGTTGACCGGGTTGCGGGTGGTGCTGGAAATGCTGCTGGCGGCCGAACGCACCCGGCAGAACGGCGACCCCGGGCAGTACGTGGGCGACCGGGTGATGGAGGGGTTGGTACTGGCCAGCCAGTCGTTGTGCACGCAGGCGGTGGGGCGGTTGCAGGTGGACGTGTGACGTCGTGCGACGCTCCGGTCGACGGGCAGAAGTGTCAGGCTGCCTCGTCCCCCGTTCATCTACTGTCCGTGAGGGAGCCGCCACCATCACCCGCTCAGGGCTGCTTCGTCACCCACGCCCAGACACGTGTCCAAATCTCCGGTGCGATCGAGATGCGCTTGCCCGGACGCGCGGGATCAGTCACCCGCATCCCGTGGTCGGCCTCCGGATAGACCCAGTAGTCAAGGTTGCTACGACCACGGGACAGGAACGCCACCATCGCAAAATCGGTGTTGATGATTGGGGCCTTGTCATCGTCACCGCCCTGCACCAACAGCAGCGGAATCTTCAGTGCCAGCATGTCGTCCACCACGGCATGCGCACCGAACCCGGACCAGCGCCGGTTGGTCTCGCCCATGAACTGTTGCTCCAGGCCGAGCGGATTGGCATGGATAGCCTTGATGGCCGCGAAGACCTCCTCGACGGCGGCCTGCGCTTCGGCGCGGGTGATCTCGCCCCGTTCGGCACGCAGCCGTTGCTCGATGATGAAGTCGTGGTACTGCGGCAAGGCCAGTCCGCCCCATCCCATGGCCTTGTCCGCGTGTGCCTGGCCTGCCACAGCAAAGACATACTGCGCTCCCTCGGATCCGCCCATGATCACGACCTGATCGACCCTGGCCCCCAGCGTGCGGCGTGCGGCTGCAATGGCCTTCACCGTGCGCGCGATCAGATTGTCGCGCGCAAGCCACGCTCGATAGATGGGCCCATCCAGCTGCACAGGTCTTCCTGTTGCCTCGTCCAGCCGCATATCAGCAGAGAACGGGATCCCGGGCTTGTCCACCACCAGGAAGTGCGCGCGGTCGCGAAATGCGAAGAGATCGCGGGGAAAAGTGGTTCCCTGGCTGCCGTCGCTGAAACGCTGGAAGTGCGGGAGGGCACCTGAGCCTGGCAGCCATACCACGAGCGGTCCCTTTTCCTCCGGGTTGACGTTGTCGATGTGCCAGCCAATGTCACCCAGGGCCGGGTCATGTACCACATGGCTATCGAACTGCGCAGGCGTTGCCGCCTCCAGCGCAGCCGCCGGCATTGCCAGCACAGCCAGAACCACCGCCAGGATCAACTGCATGTCTTCCCCCTGATCTGCTTATGGAACATTCCCGCAAATTGCACACTGGGTTGCCAGGCCACAAGTGCAGAACGTATCCATGCATACCACGATGGGGCAGCGCCACGCGTTCAAGCAGGCCGACAGTGCACGCGTGCAGGCAGCTGCCGCCGGTGATGGCCGCCGACTACGCGGTGCTGACCGGACAACTGGATGCGCCCGGTGCGGAGACCCCACGCTCAATGCCGGACGTGCCGGTGGTGCTGCTGACTGCAACGAAGCTCGCGGCTGAACCGCTGTTCTTCGAAGAAACCGCAGCGGGCAAAGCACTCTGGAAGGCACAGCACGCCCTGCTCTTCTCGGGTTCACGCGCGGTACGCATCGCTATCTGTCGACCGGACACACCCTCCAGCGCGGGGACCCTGCTGCGGTCGTGGCCGCGATTCAATTGGTCATCGGCATCCTGAAGTAGTTGTTCCAGGCAATGGCTTTCCGGATTGTCTCCGGCTACTGCCCCCGCAGGCGCACCGCAAAATACCGTGTCGGGGAAAGACCAAGCGCCTTCTTGAACATCGTGATGAAGGCTGTCACCGACTCATAGCCCAGCGTCTCGGAAACGCGTTGCACTGGTGCACCGCCGGCGAGTTCACGAATGGCGATGAGCAGATGCAGCTGCTGCCGCCAGCGCCCGAAGGACAATCCCGTTTCCCGTTCGATGAGCCGGGTCAACGTGCGCTCGCCCAGGGCCAGGCGCATGGCCCACTGACTGATGGTGCTGCGGTCTGCCGGATCAGCCGACAGCGCCGCAGCCAACGCCCGCACCTTCGGGTGATTACTGACCGGTAGCGAGAGGTGCTCGGCCGGCATCTGCACCAGTTCGTCCAGCAGCACCCGCGCCAGCCGATCGGCGTGACTGCCATGCGGATAGTCCAGTGGCGCGTCGGCCAGGTGCAGGATCATCTCGCGCAGCATCGGGGAGATCGCCAGCGTCACGCACTGCGCTGGCAGTTCGACGACGCCGGGCTCGACGAACAGGTAGCACAGGCGCGCGTTGGCGGTGGCGCGGTTGCTGTGCGGCATGCCACCCGGAATCCAGACGCCACACTGGGGCGGCACGATCCACAGCGCATTGGCCACTTCGCAGGTCACCGCCCCATGCAGCGCAAGAATGAGCTGGCCCTTGCGGTGCTCATGCACGGGAATTTCCGCGTCGTGCTCGGCCACCTGGAGGCGGCTGGCGACCGCCGGGCGATCGGTCTCGTCCGGGTCCAGGTCAAAGCCAGGGAGCGAAATGCGAGCCATTCTCACATTGACCGGTTTTAGCGATTGGTTGTCATTGTAGCGAAATTCGCCATGGCGGCCGATCACTAGCATGAGCCGCATGCACTCTCCCACCCCGTTCCTCCCCCACGTGCTCCAGGCATTTGCACGGTTGAAGAGCCCTGCCCTCAGGACCGACCAGGAGGCGGTACTGTTCTCGCTCAAATGCCTGCTCGCCGCGTCGCTGGGGTTGTATGTCTCTCTGCGAATCGGCCTGAACCGCCCGTTCTGGGTGATCGGCACGGTCTATCTGGTGTCGCAGCCACTGTCCGGCGCAACCCTCAGCCGAGGTCTGTTCCGCCTGCTCGGTACCGTGGGTGGGGCCATCGCCACCGTCGCGCTGGTGCCACGCTTCGCCAATGCCCCGTTGGTGCTGAGCGCCGCGCTCGCCACCTGGATGGCACTGTGCCTGTATCTGGCGATGCTCGACCGCACGCCACGTGCGTACGCGTTCCTGCTGGCCGGCTATACCACCAGCCTGATTGGTTTTCCTGCGGTGATGGTGCCGGGAGATGTGTTCACCATTGCCATCACGCGGGTGCAGGAAATCTCCATCGGCATCCTGGCCGCAACGCTGGTACATGGGCTGGTGCTGCCGCGCCGGGTCTCGATGCGCGTGCACGCGCGGGTTGCTGCCGTGCTCGATGATGCGGAACGATGGACGCGCGACATGCGCGCCGGTGCATCGAACACGGTGCTGGCAACGGACCGTTCGAAAGTGGCTGCCGACCTGCTCGAGCTGCATGTGCTGTCGATCCACCTGCCCTTCGACAGCGCCCACGGCGTGGCCCAGGTACAGATCCTGCGCGCCCTGCATGACCGGATGCTGGACGTACTGATGCTGTCCAGCGCGGTGGAAGATTCCGTCGCCCGGCTGCGTTCACCGCAGGCCGGCGCAATGGATGCAACGGGCTGGCGCGATCTGCTGCAGGCCAGCCTCACCGCGCAACGGGCCGAACTCGACCTTGCCCACGCCGACTGCCGCGTGCTGCAGGCACAACTGCACACTGCGCGCCCCGACTGGCGCCTGCAGGTGCCTGACCGTCTTTCGCGGAATGCGCAGGGCGCAATGATTCACCGGGACCACAGGATCGCCGCGCGCAGCGCGCTGGGGGCGTTCGTGGGCATCCTGCTAAGCTGCGTGCTGTGGATCATTACGGGCTGGTCTGACGGCGCCACGGCGGTGTCCATCATCGGCACTGCATGCGTTCTGTTCGGCACCCTCGAAGCGCCGGCACCGCATGTCATGCGCTACCTGGTGGGATCGTGCATCGGCGTTGCCGTCGGCCTGCTCTACGGTCTGCTGATCTTCCCCACGCTGTCCGATATTGTCGGCCTGATTGTCGCGCTGGCGCCGGTGCTGCTGCTGTGCGGATCGTTCCTGGCCCGGCCGCCCTTCATCATGGCCGCCCTGGGCGTGGTGCTGACCTTCCCGCTCATCGCAGGCCTGGGCGCGACCAATACGGTCAACATCGTCGGCGCACTCAACAGCAGCGTTGCGTTGTTTGTGGGTACGGCGGTGGCACTGTGCAGCATGCAGCTGTTCCAGACCGCCGATGCGGGCCGCAACCGCGCACGGCTGGAGCATTCGATCCGTCGGGACATCGCACGACACGCCGCCGGACAAGGCGGTGTGACCCGCGCCTGGCTCAGCCGCGTGCTGGATCGAGTCGGGCTGCTCGCTCCCAGGTTGCAGGGCCATTCCAGCGCAGCACACGACCTGCGAGCGTTGTTTGCGGACGTTCGTGCGGCACGTGCATCCAACCAACTCCGCGCACTGGACAAGTGCCTGCACAACCCGCAGGTCCGGGCGCTTCATGCGGCGCTGATCGAACGCGTCGCTGCACATTTCAGGGTTCGCGCCCACTCGGCACGCAGTGTCGACATCCATCTTCTGGAACTGCTGGACCGCATGCGCGAGGCAGCGGCGGCCAGCAGCGGGGCTGATCAGGGGCATCTGTCGCACCTGCTCTGCGGGTTGCGCCGCGACCTGCTGGCATCCCCGCTTACCCATCGGCACTGACCACATGTTTTCTGATTTTTCCATTGATGGCGTGCTCATTCCCGGCCTGCTCGCCGTAGCCGTCGCCGCGCTGGCGTTGTCGGTGCTGGCCTCACGCCTGCTCGCCAGCCTCGGTCTGTACCGGTTGTTCGCCTGGCGGCCATTGGTGGGCCTGTCCCTGTTCGTGATCCTGGCAGAGCTGATGATCCGGCTCACGCCCCTGTTCGAGAAATGAAATGAAACACACGCTTGCTGTCATCGGGCGCTGGAGTGCAACGCTGATTGTGTTTGCGATCGCCGTCGTCGCCTCCCTGTCCATCTGGAAACGTTACGAAACGCGCCCGTGGACACGGGATGGACGGGTAAGCGCCGATGTGGTGCGCGTTGCGTCGGACATAGGTGGACTGGTCACCCAGGTACTGGTGCACGACAACCAGCAGGTCAGCGCAGGTCAACTGCTGCTGGTGCTGGATCAACCGCGCTTCGCTGCCACGCTTGAGAAGGCCGACGCAGCGGTCA
The DNA here is from genome assembly GCF_056861405.1 of Stenotrophomonas sp. 22DLJC03. Classification (NCBI taxonomy): domain Bacteria; kingdom Pseudomonadati; phylum Pseudomonadota; class Gammaproteobacteria; order Lysobacterales; family Lysobacteraceae; genus Stenotrophomonas; species Stenotrophomonas sp. 22DLJC03. The sequence continues at coordinate 758,401 of NZ_JBSPUG010000002.1, read as the reverse complement.
GCAGCGCACGCGCCACGCTGGCGCTGGCCCGCCGCGAATCGTCGCGGGACAACGCACTTGGCAACCTGGTCGCGTCGGAAATCCGCGAACGCAATGCCGCCAAGGTCGATACCGAGCTGGCCGCCCTGGCGCAGGCACGTGCCGAACAGCGCGTTGCCCAGCTCAACGTGCAACGCACCGAGGTGCGCGCGACCACCGATGGCATCATCACCAACCTCGACCTGCACGCGGGCGACTACCTGCAACCCGGTGCGCAGGCGCTGGCGCTGATCGACACCCGCAGCCTGCGTATCGAGGGCTACTTCGAGGAAACCAAACTGGGCTGCATCACCGAAGGCGATGCCGCCGTGGCCCGCCTGATGGGCGACGACCACGACGTCCGCGGACACGTGGACACCATCGCCGCTGGTATTGCCGACGATCAGCGCTCGAACACGCACAACCTGCTGCCGGCCGTGGCGCCGACCTACACTTGGGTGAGACTGGCACAGCGCATCCCGGTACGCATCCGTATCGATGATGCTCCGTCGGATACGCGTCTGATCGTCGGCCGCACTGCGAACGTGACCATCACGCCCTCGGCACAGGGAGCCTGCAAGTGAGCTTGCGAACAGTACGTGGTGGGCTGCTTGCCCTGCTGCTGCCGATGACGGCCTGCGTGTCCGGCCCCGACTATCACCTGCCTGCGAGTGCGGTCGCTGCCTCCCCCCGGGCGTCGCGGACGTTTATCTCGGCGCAGGAGGAATCGTTCAGCCACGACGCGCCACCGGATCGATGGTGGCAACTGTATGGTGACCCCCGGCTTGACGCCTACGTACGCGAAGCACTGGCGGCCAATACCGACCTCCGCGCCGCCGATGCCAACCTTCGGCGCGCCAGCGCAACCGTGCTGGAGTACAGTGCGCGCGGTTCCGTGCAGGCCGAAGTGGATGCATCGGGCACGCTCACCCATGCCGGTGGTTACAGCCAGGCGTCGGCCGCACCGCAGTCCTATGCGCTGGGCGTTAACCTCTCCTTCCCGCTGGATCTTGCAGGCGGCATCCGCCGCGGCATCGAAGCCGCCAACGCGGACGCGGAGGCCGTCGCTGCGGCACGGGACCAGGTCCGCGTGGTCGTCGCTGCTGCCGTCACCCGTGCCTATCTCCAGGTGTGCACCAGCAATCACACGCTCACTGCAACCCAGCAGGTGCTGGCGATACAGCACGCCACGCTGGAGGCAACCCGTCGCCTGGCTGCAGGCGGGCGCGGAACGGGCTTCGATGTCAGCCGTGCCGGTGCCGCCGTCAACCGCAGCGCGGCGGGGGTACCGCACCTGCTGGCGGAACGCCAGGCCGCACTGTTCGAACTGGCCACACTGATGGGCAGGCTCCCGGCGGACTATCCCAAGGAGGCCGAAGCTTGCCCTCGGCCCCCTGAGCTGGAGCAGGCGCTGCCGGTCGGTGACGGCTGGCAGCTGCTCCAGCGGCGCCCTGACATACGCGCAGCCGAACGCAGCCTGGCCGCCGCAACTGCAATGATCGGCGCCGAGACCGCGAGCCTCTATCCGCAGATCATCCTGGGCGCTTCTTCGGGCGTGGCTGGCGCGCCGGCGCATCTGCTGTCGGCCGACGGCTTCGGTGCGAGCATCGGTCCCGTGCTGTCATGGCACTGGCCCAACCGCCGCGTAGCCAAGGCCCGCATCGCAGCGGCCGGTGCCAATGCAGATACCGCTCTCGCATCCTTTGACGGCATCGTGCTGCAGGCACTGCGCCAGACCGAGACCGCGCTTTCTGCCTGCGCGCAGGAGCTCGACCGCGAGCGCAGCCTGGCGCAGGCGCGTGGGGACGCAGCGCGGGCCGCCGGGCAGGCACAGCAACTCTACCGTTTCGGCAGGATCGATTTTCTCGATGTGCTTTCGGCCCAGGCCGCGCTGGCAGATGCGGAGTCCGCGTTGGCCGCCTCGCGCGCGCAGCGCATTGACCGCCAGATGGATCTTTTCCTGTCCTTGGGTGGTGGCTGGGCTGCGGGCGACGCGGCCAATGGCGCGGTCCGCTGAGGTCGTCTTCGCAGCAGCAGCCGCAACGCGATCTGTTCATGAATGCCATGCCCACGCCCGTATTCATTCACACGGCCTGCCGTACATTCGCGCTCACAGCGCCGCATAACGCGGCCATGACGGAGGCATCCCGATGACATCCATACGTCTGCTTGCCATTGCCGTGAGCACGGCCGCTGCACTCGCCGCGGCTCCCGCCTTCGCCGATCCACCGCACCACGCGCGCGGCAACGGCCCGCCACCGCATGCAGGCGGCCCACACAACCGTGATGCGCCGCCGCCGGGCTGGCAGAACAAAGCCTGGCGACGTGGTGAGCGCCTGCCTTGGGCCGAAGTGGATCGCCGTTACTGGGTGGACGACTATGCGCGTTATCACCTGCGTGAGCCGGGCCGCGACCGGCGCTGGGTGCGCCAGTCCGACAACGAGTACTTGTTGGTGGAGATCGCCACCGGGCTGATCGTCGACGCCCTGCATCGCTGAAGCGACCTGCAGCGTCCCCACACGGAGCGATTTGCCTCGATGCAGACACCTTACGACCGGGGTCGCCCCAGTCGGCGGTGTTTGCGTCCACGGCGCCCCGCCTGCCTCCGCGGCCGCCCGGCATGCATGCCCTCCCGCAGTGCGACATACCCGCACATTAGCGCTCCCGCACATCAGCGCTCTGGCAAAGAGCCCCATCACCACCAGTATTTCGAATCCCCGAACACCAAAGATCTGGCGGATGGAAACCTCCAGTGAGCACAGCCTGCCGCAGCGCAGGCCCTGCTCGTTGAAGCCGTAGATGAGCACCAGCACGCCCATCAACGTACACCACGCCATCAGGGCCAGGCTTGCGATGAAGATGAAAGGACGATGGATACGCATGCGCTTGCTGCGGTCTTCTACGGTGATGTCACGCGCGACTTTACGAGTACGTAATCGGAAGCATTCCATCTCCACCGACCAGGCTTCGGTATCCAGGCCCAACCGGTTCTCATACCACCATCGCTGCGCACAGCGGCCACTACATCCACTGCTGGCATAGCGGGCAAAGGGAACACCGGCGTGCTCCACCACGTCAGGTTGCCCCAGCGCCCGGAGTACCTCGACCCTGCTCGCCTCGACCGGGACCGAGGCAAGCGCGCGGGAATGCCACACTGAGATCGCCGAGCAACCGGCAACGTACGCCACGGACAGGCCGGTAAGCCCCCAAATCGGCGTCCTCATTGGCAGATCCCCTCCCGCGCCGCGCGCCCGCGCGTCATCCGCGCAGATACTCTTCAACGTCAAACCGGCCTGTTGTGGCGCCCGGCATCCGTGCTAGCGTGCGCCGACCGATGATTCAGGATGAACACAGGGACGCCCGTCGATGGCAGGCAAGAGCCGGAAGGACAGGATCGCGCAGGAGATCGGTCTGTTCATGCAGCAGTACGCGCGCAAGGCGCAGCGCCATACCGAACCCAATGACCGGCCGTACGATCGGAAACTGGAAGCGCGGCTCAAGCGCTTGCCGCCGGAAGAACTGGGTAGGCTGCTTTCCGCAGAGGAGGACGACGATGACTAGCCCCGGTGGAATGGCCAGGCGCGCCATTGTCGTGACATTCTATAGCGCGCTATGCGCCTGCGGCCTAGTGATGGAAAGTTCGTTCGAGACCCTACAGGAGGCGCTTGACTCCGACATGGTGAACAAAGGGTGGATTCCCGGCTGGGTGCCCCACGAGGCGACCGACCTGCGCGAGGTGCACGACCTCGACTCCAACACCAGCGCGCTGGCCTTCACCAAGCCCCCTGCGTTGCCGCTGCAGCTGCCTGCGGATTGCCAGGCGACCCCATTCGACAACAGTGATCCTGTTGCGTTCAATCGATACTGGTGGCCTGGCGACGCGACACTCAGCGCGTCGTACCACGTCTTTCGCTGCACGCCCGAATCCGGAAAATCGGTCTTCGTCGCCATGAACAGGACCGGAGACCGCGTGCTTTTCTGGCGAACCTACGCGCGGTGATGCGCCAGCGCCACCTCACTCTTCCTCAGGATCCTATGATGCCCAACGCACGTGCACGCTTCGCCGCCCTCGCCCTTCTGCTCCCGGCGTGGCTGCCGGTCTACGCCGCGCAGAACGCCCGTGCAGACGTCAAGGCGATCGAGCAGGTGGTCGAATCATTCCGCACCTCGCTGATCAACAAGGACAAGCCGACCTACATGGGCCTGTTCTTCTCGGACAAGGCGGAAGACATCGGCTGGCAGGTCGTTTCCGAGGACGTGCGCCTGCAGGACATCCGCAAGACCAGGCCCGATGCGATCAAGGCACGGCAGATTCCCGCCAACAACTTCATCGCGCTGATCGACGGGGCCGTTGCCTCGCCGAAACCGACGGAGGAGAAATTCTCCAACACGAAGATCGAGACCGATGGTGATGTGGCCTCGGTGTCGTTTAACTACAGTTTCCACGACGATGGTGTGAAGACGAACTGGGGCAAGGAAATGTGGCAGCTGGTCCGCACCGAGCGGGGTTGGAAGATCTTCTCGGTGATCTACTCGATGCGCGATTCACGCAGCCCGGCCGAATGAGTGATCTGGCAGACTTGTGCACACCGTCCGTCCACGCCAGCCAGACCCCGATGACCCGGATTGCCGACCTCAACGCCGACCAGCTCGCCCACCACGCGCTCAACATCTTCATCGCCCAAGGCCGCCATGTGGAAGGCGCCCGCGTGATCTACCGGGCGTTGCAGCTGGATCCAGACCATCCCGGCGCCCTGCGCTGCCTGACCGATTTCCTGGCCCACGAGGGCACCGAACCGTTCGCAGCGGCCACGCTGGAGCACGCTCTGTCCGGCGCGGTCGCGCTGAATGACGATGCGCGCCGGATGCTGGATGACCTGCGTTTCCTCGACATCTGGTCCTGGGGATTCTCACGGCACGTCTCCGGCGAAGCCAACCTCAACGGCGATGCCTTCCAGCAGCGCGAGGACTTCGTCTTCGATGGGCCGGCCTATGCGGCCTTCCTCAACACGGTCACCGAGCCGGCCGGATCGCTGCAGGGTGCCTACCAGGCGGCCGTCCGCATCTGCGGGCTGATGTCCGGCCTGCTGCGCCATGCGGAGAAGGACAATCCGGCATTCGATGACGTGCTGCGATCCTCCGCCTTCGTCGAGACCGAGGCGTACCCGGCATGGCTGGCCTCGCCGACCGACGATCTGGATGCGCTTGATCAGGCCATCCAGGCGCAGCGCCAGGGCGGTTGAAGGAAAATCCAACGGGCGTCCGACGCTTTCCCGACGCGCGCCTGCACATGCTGCCAAGAGATCACTTCATGGCAGGACCGGCATGCAGCCACCTTCCCCCAAGAACAGCGGCAAATATCCGCATGGCAAGACCGGCCTGCGCCGCATCTTCCACACGCTGCTCCATTCGCGCGACGGCTTCATCGCTACCTTCCGTGGCGAAGCAGCCTTCCGGCAGCTATTGCTGCTGCACGCACTACTGATGACAGCGGCCTTCGTGCTGGACATCAGCACGATCGAACGGGCCGTGGTGCTGGCCGTCTGCTTCATCAGCCTGCTGGTGGAACTGCTCAACTCGGCCATCGAAGCGGTGGTCGACCGCATCTCGCTGGAGCACCACCCGCTTTCCAAGAACGCCAAGGACATGGGCAGCGCCGCCCAGACCACCGCGCTGCTGATGGTCGGCACGGTGTGGGGCGTGATCCTGCTGGGCTAGCCCCCGCCCAACCCGCCGGGTATGACCCTGCGCTGATGCGTTACTGCGCCGCCAGAGCGAAATCCAGACCCGCGCACACCGCCGCCACCTGGGCGTCATTGCATTCCTGCGGGTTGGTGCGCGGGCTGTCCGGGTAGACCTCGGTGGTGGTGGCAAAGCGTGCATCGGTGAAACCGGCGCAGGCGCCGATCGAGCGCGACTCGCCCCAGACCACGCCCGGCGACTGCAGCGGCAGGCCAACCAGGTTGCCTTCGGCGTCGGCCGGGGCGATGTGGGTGACCGGGGCGACGGCAGCGATCAGCGCCTTCTGGAACTCGGCCTGCGGATCTTCACTGTTGCCGATCACGTAGAAGCCATCCGGAATGGTGTCGCGCTCAAACGACTTGCCGTCGCGGGCACAGCGCGCCGGATCGAACTCGTGCAGGTCGCTGTCGGTGGTCTCGTGCAGGTCCAGGTGCACCAGCAGGTTCGGCTTGCGCTCGGCCACCCAGCGCATCAGCGCGGCGGCTTCCTCGATCTGGCCGCCGTCACGGAAGCTGCGGTTCGGGTCGATCGCATCCGGATTCCAGCGCTGGATGCGCTCGTAGCCCCACGGGCTGACGCACGGCGCCACGATCAGGTTCAGCCGGCCCAGGTAACGCTCGGCCTGCTGTTCCAGGAACTGCAGGGCGCCATGCACGCCGCTGGTCTCGTAGCCATGCACGCCGCCGGTGATCAGCGCGGTCGGCAGCGCCGGATTCCAGTTGTGGTTGACCACGGCGAACAGCGGGTAATGGTCCGGGGCGTAGTCGAGTTGGCCGTACTGGATCACGTCGAAGCTGTCGTCCAGGCGCTCAAGGGCGGCCACCACGTCGTCGTGGTAGCTGCGCTGACGCTGCTGGCGGGCCCGCCACTGTGCGCGTTCCGCGTCGCCCCAGGGCTGTCCGGGGGTGCCGATCGGGTAGAACTGCGCAACAGTCATTGGGTACTCCAAGGGTCGAACGGAATGGGTGCAGCCGGTCATTCTAAGCCTTGTCGCGCCTGCGGGTCCCCTCCCCCCGCCCCGCCTTCATCCAGGCCGGGTCATCTGGCTGTAAAATCAACGGTTTTTGGCCCCTCACCCCTTGATGGCGAAAGCAGCGCAGCCGGTCCTGGGTGGACCGGAATTCCTCCGCCTGCTCGCCCGTCTCAGCGACGGCGCGATGCCGGCCAGCAGTCCCGCCCTGACCGATCGCCTCGGCCAGTGGGTGGACTGGAGCCGTGCCGTGGCCCTGTCCGGAGCGCTGGGCGGACGCCTGCCCGAGCCCGGCGAGGCCGCCGAAGCAGTCGAGGATGTACTGGCCGACTGCGCCCAGGCCCACGCCAGCCTGCTGGCCTCGATCAGTGAGGATGCCGAGGCCGAGCGTCTGCTGGACCTGGCCGAAGCTGCCGCTGCGCCCAACTTTGCCTCGCTGCGCCAGCGCTACCGGGTGCTGCAGCAGGCAATCCAGACCGCCACCGGGGGCCTGCGTGGGCGCCTGCGCGACCAACTCGTGCAGGTTTCGCCTGAGCTGGCGCGACTGGCCGAGGTCGATGCGGTGATGGAACAGACCCTCACCCCGCGCGAGCACAGCCTGCTGGCCACCGCGCCGGCGGTGCTCGGCGCCCGTTTTGAACGCGTGCACGGCCAGCCCGGCTGGCGCGCGGCCTTCCGCCATGACATGCGCACCCTGCTGCTTGCCGAGCTGCAGCTGCGCTTCCACCCGATCGAAGGGCTGCAAGACGCCCTGCGCTCCCACTGACCGGAACACCATGTCCAGAACTGCTTTCCATGTCGTTGTTTTCCTTGTCGGCCTGCTGGCCGTGTGCTGGATCGGCATTGGCTACGTTTCGGTGCATCCGCTGGGTGCAGCGGTGGCGGCAATCATCGCGGCCTGCTACATCGCCGGTGGCGTGGAGCTGTACCGCTACCGCCAGGCCAGCAACGGCCTGCGCAGCGCACTGAGTGACCTGTCCAGCGCGAAGGAAAGCCTTGCCCCCTGGCTGGAGCGCGTGCCGATGGGCCTGCGCAACGCCGTGCGCCTGCGCGTGGAAGGCGAGCGCACCGCCCTGCCCGCGCCGGTGCTGACCCCGTACCTGGTTGGCCTGCTGGTGCTGCTGGGCATGCTCGGCACCCTGCTGGGCATGATGGACACGCTGCGTGGCACCGGCCTGGCCCTGCAGAGCGCAACCGACATGGCCGCCATCCGCGGCTCGCTGGCGTCGCCGGTGCAGGGACTGGCGGTGGCATTCGGCACCTCTATCGCTGGTGTGGCCAGCTCGGCCATGCTCGGCCTTCTGGCCGCGCTGCTGCGCCGTGACCGCCTGCAGGCCGTACAGCAGCTGGATCGCGCCATTGCCGGCGACCTGCACCCGTACTCGCAGGCCTGGCAGCGCGCCGAATCGTTGCGCCTGCTGCAGGCACAGTCCGCCGCGCTGCCTGCGCTGGTCGACCGCCTGCAGGCGATGACCAGCACCTTTGAACAGCATAGTTCGGCCGCCAATGAGCGCCTGCTGGCCGGCCAGGCCGAGTTCCTGACCCAGAGCCAAGCGCTGCAGGAACGCCTGGCCGTCTCGCTGCAGCAGTCGCTGCGCGAAGGTGCCGAAGCCAGTGCCGCCGCGATTGGTGGTGCGCTGCAGCCGATGGCCGAGACCACGCTGGCTGGCCTGGCGCACCATGGTGAAGCGCTGCACGCCCGTGTCGAACAGGCCGTGCAGCAGCAGTTGTCTGGCCTGAGCGTCGGTTTCGAACGCAGCCGCGTGGCGACGGAAGCCAGCTGGGCCAAGGTAGTGAGCGAGCAGACCCAGGCACAACAGGCACTGGTGAGCGATCTTCGCCAGCACCTGCAGGCCTTCAGCGACGGCCAAGGCACGCAGGCCGAAGCACTGGTCACGCGCATCGGCGAGCGCCTACAGGCCGATGCCAACGGCAACGCCGAGGCCTGGCGCGCCGCCGCCGAACAGCAGCAGGCATTGAATACTGCGCTGGTCGAACGCCAGCAGCAGGCGTTGCTGGCCGCCAGCGAGCATCTGGACGCGCGTGCGCAGGCGCTGCTGCAGGCACTTGAACAGCACCACAGCGCCAGCCAGTCGCTGCTGCAGGATCATGAAGAGCAGCGCTCGCAGCAGTGGCAGGCCGCGCAGGCCGCCGCTGCGACCGCGCACGCCGAACTGCAGGCCAGCCTGGACAGCCGCGAGCAGCAGCGCCAGGCGCGCTGGGACGCGGTCAGCGCCGAACTGCAGCAGGCCCACGCCGCGCTGCAGACCCAGCTACAGGCCGGCGACGAACAGCGCCTGCAGCGCTGGAGCGATGCCCTGCAGCACGTTTCCACGGAGCTGGCCGAACGCCTGCAGGCCAACGGCGAACGCCTGGCCGCCCAGCAGCAGCAGGTCTGCGACACGCTGGCAGCAACCGCGCAGCAGATCGGCGAGAACGGTCGCGCGCAGGCCAGCGCCACACTGGCCGAAGTGTCCACCCTGCTGCAGACCGCCGCCGCTGCGCCGAAGGCTGCTGCCGACGTCATCACCGAGCTGCGCAGCACGCTCTCCGAGAGCCTGGTGCGCGACAACGCGATGCTGGAAGAGCGCGGCCGCCTGCTGGCCACCGTGCAGACCCTGCTGGATGCGATCAATCACGCCTCGCACGAGCAGCGCACCGCGGTGGACGCGCTGGTCGGCGGTTCGGCCGAGCTGCTGGAACGCGTCGGCAACCGTTTCACCGACCGTATCGCCGCCGAGACCGGCAAGCTGGATGGCATTGCCGCAGCACTCAGCGGCAGCGCGGGCGACGTTGGCCAGTTGGCCGGCACCTTCGGCGAAGCGGTCGCGCAGTTCGGCAGCGCCTCCACCGAGCTGTCCGGCCGCCTGGAACAGATCGGCGGCGCACTGGATGCCTCGCTGGCCCGCAGCGATGAGCAGCTGGCCTACTACGTAGCGCAGGCGCGCGAGGTGGTCGACCTCAGTCTGCTGTCGCAGAAGCAGGTAATGGAAGAACTGCAGCAGCTGGCCGCGCGCCGCGGCAAGGCCGGCAACGCATGAGCGACGAGCTGGAGGTCGACGGCGGTTCGCACGCCCCGATCTGGGCCGCCTTTGGCGACCTGATGTCGGTGCTGCTGGGCGCGTTCGTGCTGATCCTGGTCGGTGTGGTCGCGGTGCAGCTGGAGCTGTCGCAGCGGCTGGACCAGGAAGTGAAGCAGCGCCAGGCCGAAGCCAAGCGCCTGCAGACCCTGGAACAGGCGCTGGCCGGCCCGTTGGCCGCCGGTCGCGTGACCCTGGTCGATGGCCGCATCGGCATCAGCGGCAGCGTGTTGTTCGCGCTGAACTCCGACCAGCTGCAGCCGGAAGGCCAGGAGCTGCTGCGCAGCCTGGCCGCACCGCTGGCTGCTTACCTGGGCACTCGCGAAGAGATCCTGATGGTCAGCGGCTTCACCGATGACGCGCCGGTGCGCGAAGGCAACCGGCGTTTCGCCGACAACTGGGAGCTGTCGGCGCAGCGGTCGCTGACCGTGACCCGCACCCTGATCGCCGATGGCGTACCGGCCGACGCCGTATTCGCCGCTGCCTTCGGCAGCGAGCAACCGGTCAGCTCCAATGCCAGCGAAGATGGCCGCGCGCGCAACCGCCGCGTGGAAATCGCACCGATTCCCAAGCCCAAGGCCGCGGATGCCAAGTAAGCCGCCAGCATTGGATGCGCTGCGCGCGCTGGTGCGCGATCTCGATGCGGGATCGCGTTCGCTGCCGCATTACCCGCAGGTGCCGATGCTGCAGCAGGTGCAGCGCGAGTGGTCGGAGCTGCGCAGCGAACTGCAGGTACGCCGTTCGCTCCGCACCGAGGCCCCGGCCGATGGCGGCCCGTTGAACTCGGCGGTGCTGGTGCAACGCATGCTGGACACGATGCAGTCGACCAGTCCCGGTTACCTGCGCCACTTCATCGACTACGTGGACACCCTGTCCTGGCTGCAGGCGCTGCAGGATGGCGCCGCCAGCGGCGGTGATACTGCAAAGCCAAAGCGCACGCGCAAGTCGCGCAACACGGGTTGATCGCGCATTGATGCCGACCTCGTTCGGCGCTCCTGACCCGACAAGCCTGACCTGCCCCGGCAGATGCCAACCTTGTTTGGCGCTCCTGCGACAGAGCAGCGCAGCGTCTGTTCGACGCCGCGCATGCCAACCAAGGTTGGCATCTACCAATGCATGCATCGGCATGCCACGCGCATAGCGGTGTCACCAGACAGTCATCTGTTTAGCGCACCATTTTCACGCTGACCCACGGCATCCGCAGCGCCCGCCGGTCGCATCGGCTGTCTCCCCTTTTGAAATCCATGAGCTCCGCGCCCATGCGGTCGCTCGTGCCTGCATGAGTGTCCGTAACATGACGAAGACTTTGTTGGCCGCTGCGCTGTCCCTGGCGCTCGCTCCCGCGGCCTGGGCGCAGGATGCTGCCCCGACCTCCAGCACGCCCTCCGCCACCAACCTCGATGCGGTTTCGGTGATCGGCAGCGGTGAAGCGCGCCAGGTGCAGCGCATCACCCGCGAGAACCTCGACATCCTGCCGCCGGGCACCAGCCTGCAGAAGACCCTGAACCTGCTGCCGGGCGTCAACGCGCAGTCGGCCGATGCGCTGGGCACCAACGAACAGTCGATGACCCTGAGCCTGCGCGGCTTCAACTCCACTCGCCTCGGCTACACGCTGGACGGCGTGCCGCTGGGCGACGGTGCGTACAACAACTACAACGGCCTGACCATCAACCGTGCGCTGATCAGCGAGAACATGGCCGGCGCCGAACTGGCGGTGGGCATCGGCAGCCTCGGCACGCCGTCCACCAGCAACCTCGGCGGCACCATTTCCTACACCTCCGACCGCCCAGCGCAGGAGCTGGGGGGCCGCGTGGTGCAGACCTTCGGCAGCGATGCCAACCGCCGCACTTTCGTGCGCGTCGACAGCGGCGAGTACAACGGCTTCTCCGGCTACGTTTCCGGCATGAACGCCGTCTCTGATCTGTGGAACGACCAGACCGCCTACAACACGTCCACCACCAAGCAGTTCAATGCCAAGGGCGTGTGGAACTTCGGCCGCGGCCAGATCACCGGTTTCGTCGATACCTCGCGCACCACCCAGGCGGACTACTTCTACCTGTCCAAGGACGAGATGTCGCGCGGCCTTGGTTGGGACTGGGGTGGCTATGCGCCGGACTGGAACAAGGCGGTGGCCAAGGCCTACTGCAATATCGCCAGCCTCAACGCGAAGAAGTGCGACAACAGCGGCCCGGACAAGGACGCCGATGGTGCATTCACTGCCGGGCAGATCCTGCGCGATGACAACCTCTACTACCTGGCCGGCGACTTCTTCCTGGCCGATGGCTTCAGCCTGCGTGCCCTGGCCTACCACCACGATGACCGCGGCGAAGGCCACAACTGGAACAGCGGCGCCTGGTCGAACAAGGGCACGGCGCAGGAGATTCCGATCATCTTCCGCAACACCATCTACACCATCGACCGCGATGGCGGCACGCTGTCGTTCGACTGGGAGCTGGGTGCACATCGCATCGAAGGCGGCGTCTGGTACGAACGCAACACCAGCAGCGCCGAGCGCTACCAGACCGCCGTGGACGGCCCGCGTGATCTGAGCGGCATGAACACCCTGCCCTCCGATGTCGGCGTGTTCGCCCAGCGCACGCGCTGGAAGACCCACCAGTTCTTCCTGAAGGACACCTGGCGCCTGCTTGATGACCGCCTGACCCTGGAGTTCGGCGCCAAGAGCCCGTACGCCACCTCTGATGCACAGGCACTGCCAGGCGACGCGAAGACGCCGATCTCGCCGACCTCGAACAACCAGTTCGCCACCGGTTCGTTGAAGGCCAGCAAGAATTTCCTGCCCAGCGTTGGTGCCAACTTCCGCCTGGCCGAGCACCACGAGGTCTTCGCCAGCTACGCCGAGAACATCGCCATGTACCAGGGCGGCTTCAAGCTGGGCCCGCAGGCGGTCAGCCAGGCCACCTGGAATGCACAGGGCAACCTGAAGCCGGAAGAGTCGCGCTCGCTGGAAGCCGGCTACCGCTTCGTCACCGATACCCTGCAGGCCTCGATCGCAGCCTACAGCGTGCGCTTCGACAACCGCCTGCTGCAGTACAATCCCTGCGATTCGCGGCAGCCGGTCGGCCCGACCTGCGGCAACCGCTTCTACAACGTCGGCGGCGTCGACAGCCGCGGTGCCGAGCTGACCGTGCTGTGGACCCCGAACGAGCACTTCAGCTGGTACACCTCGGCCTCGCTGAACCGTTCGACCTACGCCTCCAACTACGTGCAGGCCGGTGTCGAGCAGCAGATCAAGGGCAAGATCCAGACCGATACACCGAAGCAGCTGCTGGCCACCGAGATCACCTGGCGTGACAACGGCTGGTTCGCCAGCCTGCGCGGCAAGTACACCGGCGAACGCTTCTACACCTACACCAACGACCAGGGCTTCGGCGGCTTCACCGTGTTCGACCTGGCCGGCGGCTACGACTTCGGCCAGATTGGCTTCGCCAAGGGCATGCGCCTGTCGTTCAACGTGACCAACCTGACCAACAAGCGCTACGCCAGCAACCTGGATTCGAGCGTATTCGCGCCGAGCGACCCGGCCGGCAAGCTGTACGTGTTCCATGCTTCGGCACCGCGCCAGGTGTTCGGTACGATCGACCTTCGCTTCTGATCGACCACCCGGAGTCCACCGATGCTCGCGACCGCCCTGCTGCTGGCCACCCTCTCCGCCGGCGGATACTCTGCTCCACACGAGGCCGCTGGCGCACCGCCACGCACCCTGCAGTTGGGCGGTCGTACTTACGTGGATAAAGGCCTGGTCGCCGCCGGGCGGCTGCCGGCAGGCACGGTGGACTTCCTCGGCGACACTCTGGGCTCGTTCTCGTCGCTGGCGGTACAGCCTGGCACCTGGAAGCGCACCGCCAGCGGCTACGAAGGCGTGCTGTGGACACTGCCCGACCGCGGCCGCAACGATCCCGAGGCCGGCCTGTTCTACGACTACACTGGACGCGTGGAGCGCATGCAGCTGCGCATCGACGTTACGCGAGGCAAGCCCGGTGCGCTCGGTATGCTGTCGATGGTCCCGGACAAGGGCGTGGTGCTGAAGGACTTCAACGAGCAGCCGTTCACCGGTGCCGACCCGGGTGAGCACACGATCACCCAACGCGATGTGGTGCTGCCCTCGCCGGCCAGCGGCGCGGGCGCCGGCAAGGTCTCGCTGGATGCGGAGTCGCTGCAGTTCACCGCCGATGGCCATTTCTACATCGGCGACGAGTACACCGCCAACGTCTACTACTTCGATGCGCAGGGTCAGCTGCAGGGCGTGATCGTGGCGCCCCCTGCGATCAGGCCGCAGCGCGAGGGCAAGCCGGCGTTCGGTTCGCTGGCGCCACCGCAGACCGGCCGCCGCAACAACCAGGGCGTGGAAGGCATGGGCCTGTCACCCGACGGCACCCGCCTGTTCGTCGCCCTGCAGAGCGCCACACTGCAGGACAGCGCGCAGGGCAACGCGGCGGGCCGTATCAACACCCGCGTACTGGTCTACGACGTGACGGCCTCGCCGACGCCACAGCAACCTATCGGCCATTACGTGATGGCCCTGCCCGCCTACGCGCAAGACGGCAAGGGCAAACTGGACCGCACCGCCGCGCAGAGCGAGCTCCGCGTGCTGGACGACCATCGCTTCCTGTTGCTGGCCCGGGATGGCAATGGCCTGGGCAAGGACGTCGACGACCCGATCGTCTACAAGTCGGTGTTGCTGGTGGATGTGGCCGATGCCAGCAATCTGGCCGGCAGCACCTACGAAACCGGCACGACCTCGGTACTGGCTGATCCCACCGGTACCACGTTGAAGGCAGGCATCGTGCCCGCACGCAGCGACGAACTGCTGAACCTGCTCGACCGCCCGCAGCTCGCGCGTGCCGGGCTGGATCTGAACACGATGCGCGGCCCACATGCCGGGCTGCTCTCGGAAAAGTGGGAAGCCATGGACGTGCTGCCGGCGCTGGACCCGCAGCATCCGAACGACGTGCTGTTGTTGATCGGCAACGACAACGACTTCATCGCCCGTCACTGCCGCATGCAGGGCCAGCCCTGCGATAGCCCGTACGACAACGACAACCGCGTGCTGGTGTACCGACTGACCCTTCCCTGACCGCAACGGGTAGTGCCGCAACCGTCTCGCTCGAAAGCCTGGTAGTGCCGGCCGCTGGCCGGCATCACGCCCAGACCGACCACGCATGCAGATACTCGCCAATCTGCTCGGCAATACCGGCGCGTACCGGGTTCCCCTGGATGTATAGGGCTGGCCGCGCCAGCGACTCCTCAGCCCTCACGGCGTGGTCGAAGTAGCCAGGCTGCCACACCGTACTTCGACGACCCGCCAGGCGATTCAGGGCAAGCGCGCTCGACGACTTCATTCGGCGCGCAATGTCTGGAAGGTGAGCTGCACGCAGCTCGAACATCCAGTGGACGTGATCCGGCATGACGACCCATGCGAGTGACTGCACCAGCCCCCGCCGCTCGATGTAATGAAACGGGTCGATTACACATGCCACTGCAGCTTCGCTTTCAAGGAGCCGGCGGCGCTGATGTGTGGTCGTTGTCAGAACGTAGACCTGACCGACAATGGAACGCCGGCCCAGGCGGAGGCGGTGGCTGCTCATGCCTCATCGTGGAGCGATCATTGGGTGTTGAACGTCAGGCCATGCCTCGATGGATGTTCGGAGATGTCTGAAGTTGAATGAGGTTGCCGGCCAGCGGACGGCACTACCGGGGCCATGGGTTGCCGGCCAGCGGCCGGCATTAGCAGGAATCACCCGCGCAGGGTGGCGCCGCCGTCGACGTACAGGTCACTCATCGCCACGTGTCCGGCCTGCTCGGAGAGCAGGAACATCACCGAATGGGCGACGTCTTCCGGGCTCGCCAGCTTGCGCAGTGGAATGCCGGCCTTGTAGGTCTCCAGGCTGCCGGCGATCACGCGCTCGGCGCCGTGCTTGTCCTGCCACATGCCGGTCTGCATCGGGGTCAGCGTTGAGCCCGGGGCGACGATGTTGCAGCGGATGCCGAGCGGTGCCAGCTCCAACCCAAGGCAGCGGGTGAACATCGTAGCGGCTGCCTTGGATGCCGCGTAGGCGGCCATGCCGTGCCGAGGCACGCCCGCCGCGTTCGAGCTGACGGTGACGATCGCACCCTGCCGACGTGGTGACATCACCCGCGCCAGCGCACGCCCGACATGGAACACGCCATCCGCATTGACTGCGAAAACCCGGCGCCAATCGTCATCGGTGGTGCCGGTCACCTCGCCCACGTGCAGCACCCCGGCCACGCTGGCGGCGAGGCCGATCGGCCCGATGCTGGCTTCTACACGATCCACCAGCGCATCCACCGCCGCACTGTCGGTCACATCAAGGGCAAACGCCTGCACACGTGCATCCGCGACCACGGGCGCATCGCGATCGGTCGCCACCACCGTGCAGCCGGCCTCGACCAACAGCCGTACCAGTGCCTCTCCGATGCCGCCGGATGCACCGGTCACCAACGCCACGCGGCCTTCAAAACCGGTCAACTGCATGTTGCGATCTCCTGTTGCTCATCCCAATGGCGCAGGCGCGCCGACAACCATGGCGCCAGCTGCGCCACCGCATCGCGGCCGGTCAGCTCAGCATGCAGGAACGGCAGTTCAAGTGCCTGCACCTTGAGTGCGTGTGCACGCCACAACGCCGATTGCAGCTGCGGCCGTGCCTGATGGTCTCGACCCGCGCGCACATGCACCAGCGTGCCCACGAACGGCCGATGATGATGCTCGCGTATCAAGCGATTGGTGCCGGTCACCGCACGCACTACACCATCCAGCACCACGTCCGGCAGGCTGCCCAGCGCGCTGCCGCCACGACGCAGGAAACCAAGGATGCGCTCACGGCTGTCCAGCTCCGGATGCGCATCCGGATCGTGCCCGGCAATGGCCAGCAGCGCACGCAGCGCCGCAATCGGATCGGGTTCCGGCTCGGCGCGCCAGCATTCGCTGGGGTAGGCATCCAGCAGCACCAGCTCGCCGACTTCGCGACCGATCTCATGCAGGCGCACCGCCATCGCCTGGGCGAGGATGCCCCCCACCGACCAGCCCAGCAGATGCACCGGCCCCTTCGGATGCAATGCGACCACCCGCTGTACGTAGTCGTTGGCCATCGCCTCGATGCTGCTCGGCAGCGGCTGCCGCGCGTCCAGTGCCGGCGACTGCAGGCCGTACACCGGGCGGGCCGGCTGCAGTGCCCGGGCCAGGGTGCGGTAGTTCCAGGCGATGCCACCGGCCGGGTGCAGTACGAACAGAGGCGTGGGTCCGGCGGCTTCGGTCGCGGCCAGCGCGATTACCGGCCCCAGCGCGTGATCAGCCAGCGCGGGCGGCTCGGCAATGCGTATCGCCAGCGCGGCCACGGTGGGCTGCGCAAACAAGGCACCCAAGCCGAGGTCACAGCGCCAGCGCTGCTCGATCGCCAGCAGCAGGTGCACCGCCGACAGCGAGTCGCCGCCGAGACTGAAGAAGTCCGCATCCACCGCCACTGGCGCTTCACGCCCGAGTGCCTGGGCAAACAGCACCGCCAGCTCCTGTTCCAGCGGCGTGCGCGGTGCCAATCCAGCGACGTCATGCTGTGGTGGTTTCGGCAACGCGTTGCGGTCGAGCTTGCCGTTGGCGGTCACCGGCCAGTGCTCCACGCCGACGAAGGCCGACGGCACCATGTAGTCCGGCACGCGCGTGGCCAGATGGCTGCGCAGCGTCGTCGCCTCGGCAAGGGCGGAAGGCACATAGGCCACCAGCCGGGCGTCGCCAGGAGCGTCCTGGCGCAGCAGCACCTCCACCCGATCCATGCCCGGCAGCTCGCGCAATGCCGCCTCGATCTCGCCCAGTTCGATGCGCAGGCCGCGCAGTTTTACCTGATGGTCGCTGCGGCCCAGGTATTCGACTGCGCCGTCGCTCCGCCAGCGCGCCACGTCGCCGGTGCGGTAGATGCGCTCCCCTGGCAGGAAGGGATCGGCCAGGAAGCGCTCGGCGGTCAGATCATCGCGGCCGAGGTAGCCACGCGCCAGCTGCACGCCCCCCAGATACAGGTCGCCCGGCACACCCACCGGCAGCGGCTGCATCCGCGCGTCCAGCACGTACAGGCGGGTATTCCAGACCGGGAAGCCGATCGGTACCGGCCGTGAGCGATCCTGCGCCGAAGCCGGCCAGTAGCTCACGTCCACTGCCGCTTCGGTCGGGCCATACAGGTTGTGCAGTTCGGCCTGCACGCGCGCATGGAAACGATCACGCAACGACGCGTCCAGCGCTTCGCCACTGGTGAACACGAGGCGCAGCTGCAGGCCTTCGGAGGCCGGCGCGGCAAGGAACGCATCGAGCATCGACGGCACGAAATGTGCGGTGGTGATGCCATGCGCGCGGATCAGCCGCGCCAGCTCGGTCGGATCGCGATGCACATCCGGGCCCGCCACCACCAGCGTCGCGCCGCACAGCAGCGGCAGGAAAAACTCCCAGACCGAGACGTCGAACGTGGCCGGAGTCTTCTGCAGAACACGGTCATCGGCACGGATGCCGTAGTGTTCGCGCATCCACAGCAGACGGTTGACGATGGCGCGGTGTTCGACCACCACGCCCTTGGGCTCGCCGGTCGAACCGGAGGTATAGATCACATAGGCCGCATCGCCGGGTGCAGGATCGGCCCACGGTGCAGCGAAGCTCAGCGTGGTCCACTGCTCTGGCGCAAGCACTGGCACGCCGGCCATGCGCGCCGATACGTCCGTCGCAGCCAGAACGCACACCGGCTGCGCCGAGGCGAGAATACGTGCCAGCCGCTCGTCGGGATGGGCAAGGTCCAGCGGAAGATAGGCCGCACCCGCGCGCAGCACCGCCAGCAACGCGAGCACCAGCTCCAGCGAGCGCGGCAACGCCACCGCCACCACGCTGCCGGGGCCGACATCCATCGCCCGCAACTGCGCCGCCAGCGCGAAACTGCGCGCTTCCAGCGTTGCGTAGTCCAGGGCAGTGTCGCCGAACACCAGCGCCGGCGCGTGCGGATCCCGATCCATGCCCTGCTGCAGTAGCTCAACCAACGTGGTCTGCGGCAGTGCATGCGCGGTGGCATTGAAACCGTGCACCACCTGCTTCGCTTCTTCGACGGTGGCCAGCGGCACCGCCGCGATGTCTTCAGCCTCCAGCGCCGTCGACACGAAATGCAGCAACCGCGCCGCGTGCGCCTCGACATCCTCGCGGCTGTACAGCGCGGGATTGGCCTCGATCTCCAGATCCAGCAGGTGCTGGCCGTCGCCACGGAAGCCCAGCGTCAGGTCATCCACCGGACCGGTGCACAGCACCTCCAGCGCCGCCTGCACGCCAGTCAGCACCAGCGGCTTGTAGAACGGCTGCACATTCACCAGCGGACCGTGCAGGCGCTGCTGCGCACCCACCAGGCCCAGGTCCCGGCGCAGTTGCTCGCCACGGTAACGGCCGTGCTTGCGCCCCTGGCTGAGCTGACGGCCCAGCCCGCGGGTAAAGGCCTCGACGCTGCCCTCGGCGGCCGCCACGCGCAGCGGCAACACATTCATCACCATCGCCGGCACCCGCGCCGACGCGTTGCCGAGCCGCCCCATGTAAGGCACGCCCAGCACCACTTCATCGGCAGCGCTCATCCGCCGCAGGTACTCGGCCGACAACGCGGCCAGCACGTCCGGCCAGGGCTGCAGCCAACGAACCGACGCCTGCAGCAGCTGTTCCCGGAATGCCGCATCGAGCGGCTGTACCCAGCGCAGCGCGTCCTCACTGGCAGCGAGCGTACCGGCCAGGCCGACGCCCGCCGGTGCGCCCTGCATGTGCGCGCGCCACCACTGCCCGGCCTGCGCCCGGCCCGGATCGGCACGATAAGCGGCATCATCAGCCAGCACGCCCGCCAGCCCTGGTAGTGACTCACCGGCACGACCGGCATACAACGCGCACACCCGGTCAGTGAACAGCGCCATGCCGTAACCATCGGCCGCCAGATGATGCGCGCGCAGGTACCAGACCCAGCGCTGGCCACCCAGATCGAACAGCACCTGCTGGCTGATCCGGTCGCGGGTGGGGTCGACCGGGCTCAACCGGTCAGCGCGCATCAGGCTGCGTACCGCAGCTGCGGGATCCGCCTCGGCGGAAACATCACGCACCGAAAGCAGCGGCACATGTGCCGGGTCATGCCACTGCAGCGGCTGGCCATCGGCACCTTCGACAAAGCGCAGTGCAAAGGCCTGGGCCTCACCCGCAGCCTGGTCCGCCGCTGCGACGAACGCGGCCACGTCCAGCGGACCCTCGATCCACACCGCATGGGCAGTGTTGAACGACGGATTGTCCGGTGCCAGCCGCTGCGCGAACCACAGTCCGGCCTGGGCCTCGGTCAATGCCACCGGCGTGGCCAGCGCGACGGCGTTCATGCGTTCTGCGCGGCCTGCAGCGTCTGCACCACGTTCCACCACTGGCGCAGCGTCGTGTGTTCGGCCAACTGCGAGAACTCCAGCGGCAGGCCAGTGTTGCCCCAGGCCAGGACCAGGCCGAGCATGCGCATCGAATCCAGGTCCAGGTCGATCAGGTTGTCGTCGTCACCGATCTCGGCCGGCGTGCACTCCAGCACACGCGCCACATCGGCGCGCATCCGCTCCAGATCCAGCACCTCACCCGTGGCAGCCATCACAGCACCTCCAGCAGCTGGTCGGTGGTCATCGGCACCCCGCTGGTGCGCGCGATCCAGTGCAGCGCCTGATCGTGATCGGCACGCGAGAAGTCCGCCACCGCATCGGCGGCGATGAAGGCCTCGATATCACGCTGGAACGCCTCCACCACGGTCGCGGTGCAGCCGATATGGGCGTACACGCCGGTCACCAGCAGCTGGTCGCGCCCACGTACCCGCATCAGCGTCTCCAGGTTGCTGCGCTGGAACGCGCTGTAGCGGTGCTTCACCAGCACGTGCTCATCTGGCTGCGGTGCCAGTGCTTCGATGATCGGTTCGTGGTCGGCGCTGCGGCGCATGCCGGGCCCCCACAGGTCGGCCTGCAGGCCACGGTCGCGACGGTCCTGGTCACCATGCTGGGCGGTGTAGAACACCGGAATGCCGTGTGCGCGGCAATGCGCCAGCAGGCGCACGATATTGTCCACCGCCGGCCGCAGCGGCGCACTGCCAGCGTCGAACGCCGCCAGGAAGTAACGCTGCATGTCATGCACCAGCAGCGCGACACGATCACGCTGCGGGCGCCACGGGCCACGGGCCTGCGGCAGTTCGGCGGCGGTCGGCAAAGGGTAATCGGTGATACGGGGCAGCGCCATCAGCGCGTTCCTCCTGTCTGTTGCAGATGACGCGCACGCAGTTGCGCGCGCAGTTCGCGGCGGCTGATCTTGCCGACCGCAGTGGTATCGAAGCTGTCAACGAACACGACCTGGTCGGGCACCTTGAACGCCGCCAGACCGCGACCGCGCATCCAGGACTTCAGAGCCGGCGCCTTGAACGGCTCGCCCTGCGGAATCACGAAGGCGCAGCTGCGCTCGCCCAGATACTCATCGGGAATGGAGACCACGGCGGCGTCGAACACGCCGGGGTGCGCCAGCAGGTGATCTTCAATCTCTTCGGCGGAGATCTTCTCGCCGGCACGGTTGATGTGGTCACCGGCGCGGCCCTGCACCACCAGATAGCCTCCGGGCAGCTGCTGCACACGGTCGCCGGTGCGATAGAAACCGTCGTCGGTGAACGAGCGCGCGTTGGCCACCGCATCGTTATGGTAGCCACGGATGGTGTACGGGCCACGGGTGAGCAGATGCCCCACCTCACCTTCGGCTACCGGCTGGTCATGGTCATCGACGACGCGCACTTCGTCATCCGGGCTGATCGGGCGGCCCTGGCAGGCCACGATCAGTTCCTCCGGATCATCCAGGCGGGTGTAGTTGACCAGTCCCTCGGCCATGCCGAACACCTGCTGCAAGGTGCAGCGCAAGCCATCGATCACGCGCCGTGCGGCTTCCGGCACCAGTTTGGCGCCGCCTACCTGCAGTACCTGCAGGCTGGACAGGTCATGCTTGCTGCTGGCGGCCGCCTGCGCCCACAGCAGCGCCAGCGGCGGCACCAGGCCACAGCACGTCACGCGCTCGCGGGCGATCAGCGGGAACGCTGCATCCGGGCCGGGGCCGGGGCTGAGCACCACGCGGGCGCCGGCATACAGCGCACCGAAGAAGCCGGGCGAACTCATCGGGAAGTTGTGCGCGGCCGGCAGCGCGACCAGATACACGCTGTCGCGGTCGATGCCGCAGATGTCATTGCTGGCGCGGAACGAATAGATGTAGTCGTCGTGCGTGCGCGGGATCAGCTTGGACAGGCCGGTGCTGCCACCGGAGATCTGCAGGAACGCCACCGACTGCGGATCCGGGTCGGCCGGCAGCTGGCTGCGGTCGCCCTGCAGCGACTCCAGCGCGGTGAACTCCGCTGCATCGCCATCGATGACCACGTGGCGCACCGCAGGTACGTCGGCCTGCAGCGCCCGCGCGAGTCCGCGATGATCGAAGCCGTCGTGCAGGTCGGCAGTGATGTAGGCACTGGCCTCGGCCTTGTTCGCGAAGTGCACCAGCTCGGTGATGCGATGCGCAGGCAGTGCGTACACCGGCACCAGTCCGGCCCGGAACAGGCCACAGATCGTAGTGATGAAGCCAGCGGTGTTGCCCAGCTGCACCAGCACCCGCTCACCGGGCTGCAGGCCGAGTGCCAGCAGGCCGGCACCGATGCGACCGGCTTCGTGCCACAGCTGCGCATAGCTCAGGCGGACGTCACCAGCCACCACCGCGATGTCATCCGCATAGCGTTCCGCGCGCTCGCGCAGGAACGCCGGGAAGGTCTCGCCATGCCAGTGACCGGCCTCGCGATAGCGCGCCATCAGTTCATCAGGCCATACCTGCTGCAGTGGCAGGCGGGAAGAATCAGCGGAGGTATTCATGCGGCAGGCTCGATGGCGGGCGCCGATTCATGGACACCCAGCGCGTTCAACAGGGCAGCGAACTTGGCTGCGGTTTCAGCCACTTCAGCCTCGGGCCGCGAATCGGCAACGATGCCGGCGCCTGCGTACAGGCGCAGCTGCGTGCCCTGCAGTCGCGCGCAGCGGATCGCCACGTACCAGTCGCCATCTCCCTGCGCGTCCAGCCAGCCGACTGCACCGGCATAGAAGCCGCGCGGCACCGGTTCCAGCTCGCGGATGCGCTGCAGTGCCGCCAACCGTGGCGTACCGCAGACCGCTGGCGTGGGGTGCAGCTGTGCCAGCAACTCGGCTGCAGACGTCTGCGGATCCTTCAGGGTGGCGTGGATGCGGGTTCCCAGATGCCACATGCTGGCAGTCGCATGCAGCGCCGGCCGCGGCTGTGCATCGATGTGGCTGCAGTACGGCGCCAGGCCATCGACGATGGCTTCGACCACGTGGCGATGCTCGTCATGGTCCTTGCGCGAGGCCAGCAGCGCCTGCGCGGCACGCTCGTCCTCGGTGGCATCGGCGCTGCGGCGTGCGGACCCGGCCAGCGGGTGCGACAGCAGCTGCACACCACGCTTGCGCAGCAACAGCTCCGGCGTTGCGCCAACCAGCCAGGCCGGGGCCCGCCCCAGTTCGACCGGCAGCGGCACCGCATAGGTGGCCACCGAGGGGTCCGCACCCAGCCGTGCCAGCAGTACATCCGGCGAAAGCGCTTGCCGGGTGCGGGCCAGCAGGCTGCGCGCCAGCACCACTTTATGCAGATCCTGTTCGGGCGCGCGCAGGGCCTGCACCGCAGTGGCCACGGCGGCGGCATAGTCCACCGCTGCGGGCTCTGCACGCAGCTCACCCTCCAGCGGCGGCGCCGCCTGCGGCTGCAACGGCAATGGCGGCAGCAGCCGCTCGGGCTGGTACAGCGCATCATCAGCACGCGGCTCGAACGGCACCGCGCCGACCAGCAGGCCGGGGCCGCCACGCTGCTGGGCGAAGAAATCCGCAACACGCTCAGCCAGGGTTGCCAGCGCACCACTCGGCAGCGCGGCCCGGCAACCGCGCGCATGCACATGCTGACCCGCATGCTGCAACAGGAACAGTGCGGCGTCGTCGATGGTATCCAGGGCCGGCGGCGCAGCCTCCGGCCACGCGCCCTGCATCAGGGAATCGTTCATGAGGTCTCCTTCATCCGATACGCGGCGGCCAACGCGCACAGCAACAGCAGCAGCGCACCCACCAGCAGATAAGGCAGGCTGGGCCCACCGCGATACAACAGCGTGCCGAGCATCGGTCCGGCCACCATGCCCAGCCCCTGCGCGGCAGCAACGGTGCCGGCGGCAGCACCCTGCTCGTGTGCTTCCACCGCGTCGGCAGCCAGCGCCTGGAACGAGGGGAACACGAAACCCATGCCGAACGCGGCCAGCGCATAGGCTGCCGGCAACTGCCAGGCCTGCTGAACGCCGGCCACCGAAGCGAAGCCGATGCCGGAAATCAACGCACCCAGGATGATCCAGCGCCGCGGATGCACCTCCAGCTTCATCACCAGCGCCTGCGCCAGGATCAGGCCGACGCCGACCGCAGTGAGCGCGATACCCGCCATGCGTGCGCCCGCCGCTGCATCCAGGCCGAGGCGATCGATCGCGAAGAAGCCGACCGTCACCTGCGCGATGGTCACCGAGACCATCGCAATGAACGCCGCCAGCTGTGGCAGGCGCAGGCGCGGGTCGAGACGGCTCATCGGATGGCGGCGTTGTGCAGAGGCGCTCTCCACTGGCGGTGTGGCCGGCAGCCGCCAGGCCAGCAATGCCAGCGCAAGCAGCGGCAACAATGCGGCCACATACAGCGCCAGTGACAGATTCGTATAGGCCAGCCAGCCAGCGGCCGCCGGCCCCAGCACCATCCCCAGCGCGTTGGCGCTGCCCAGGCGAGCGAGGAATTTGGCACGTTGGCCGGTCGGTGCCTTGTCGGCGATCAGCGCGGCAGCGGTAGGGGGCACGGCGGCGTAGAACAGGCCGATCAGGCCACGCGCGCCGACCAGCACCAGCACCGATACCAACACAGGCGGCACTGCCTGCAGGGCAACGTCGATGAACACCGCCAGCGCGATGTAGACCAGGGTGTAGGCGCTCATCGCCAGCATCAGCACGCGCTTGCGGCCGACGCGGTCGCTGAGCTGGCCCCAGGGGCGCGCGGCCAGCATCCACAACACGCCGGCGGCGGTGACTGACAGGCCGGCATGCCACTCGGACAAACCGAGCATGCGAACCACCGGGCCGATCACGGCGACGAAGGACATCATCGCCATGGTGCCGATCAGGGCAGCCAACACCAGCGCCGGCAAGCCGGGAACGACGGGACGTGCGTGCATGGAACACCAGCCGTAACAGGAAAGGATGGCCGGGCGCGCCTACACGCCCCACCCGGCACCGACCCTGCTCAGGACCAGATGCCACCCTTAAATGATAACGGCTCGTATTTGCATTTGATACCCATTCTCTTGAATGGGCATGCAACAGTGGGTTCAGCGCATTGCACGCAGGCCCAGCAGACCACGGCGCTTGAACCACCACTCCAGCGGCAGCGTGACCAGCGGCGGGATCGCTGCCAGCAAGGCCAGCGCGCTCGCCCACCATGGCCAGCGCAGGTGCACTGCCGCAAACAGGGTGACTGCCACATAGACCAGGAACGCCACGCCGTGCAGCGGCCCAAACAGCTTCACCAGCGCCACATTGGCCATCGGGCCGTACTTCATCCACATGCCGATGAGCAGGCCGGCCCAGGTCACAGCCTCGATGAAAGCGACTGCGGCGAACAGGCGTCCGGTCGGGTGCATGGGGGAACGTTCGGTCACGCGGAGCTCCGGCATCGGGATATCAAATGCGAATGATACGCAGATGCGGACGTTCCGGACACCGGCGGGTAGCGCCGGGCCATGCCCGTCGCGCGCAGCGGGGCAGCGATATGGCGTGTCCACCCAGGTGGACACCTACCGGAGCGTCTGCGGCAACACCTGCTCACCAATCTCGCGCAGCACTTCATCCATTGCCCGCCCGTTCTCGACCAGATTGAACATCACGTGCGCCACACCCTGCGCATGCACACGCAGCAGATAATCACGCAGGCCATCGCGGCCAACCTTCAGGCCCAACGGCAAGGGCTCGGGCGGCGCCTGCGGATCCGCCTGCAGGTCCAGCAGCATCGACTGCACGAAGGGTTTTGCCGATCCACCACGCTGCGCCAGCGCTTGCTGCCACAGGCCGATGCGCCCTTCCTGAGCGACCTCCTCGCGGTGATAGGTAGCCCAACCTTCGGCTTCGCGCGCGATCCACTGCAGGCTCTGCCGCGCGGTGCCCACCACCAGCATCGGAATGCGCGCGGACGGTGCCGGCAGCACCTCGAAGCCGCCGGTGGCATCCAGGACCTCAGCGCGCTCGTCGGTGTCGAGGGACAACGCGGCACGCAGTAGCGACCAGCGCTCACGGAACGTCGCCGCCCTGCCCTCCAGATCCTCACCGAACGCGGCGAATTCCTCCGGGCGGTCACCCGAACCCAGGCCGAGCACGAAACGCCCGTCGCTGATCCGGTCCAGGCTCAACGCGGACTTCGCGACCTGCAACGGCTGCCGCAGCGGCAACACAATGGCCGCGCTGCCGACCACGATGCGCTCGGTCGCTGCGGCAAGCATGCCCAGCCACAGGAACGGATCGTCCAGCGCGCTCGCTGTCGCATCCGGGCCCTGCGGCACCATCAACGGCACATCGCGCGCCCAAAGCGCGGCAAAGCCGAGATCGTCGGCCAGCCGCGCGATGCGCCGCGCTTCGCGTGGATCGGCCAGTCCATGTGCGGCGACAGGCGTCATCAGGCCCAGGCTGAGCCCTTGTTGCGGAAACAACGAAGCGTACGCGGGATTGAAATCACTCATGCCCTCAGCTTAGCGTGCAGGCATGCGGCTGCGATGACGCGCCGCCCACCAAGGAAAGAACGCTGCATGCCGAAGATCCGCCCCGCCCACATCGACGACGTGCCTGCGATCAGTGCGCTGTGCATGGCCGCCTTCAACGAAGCCGTGGCGCCTTCGCTCAGCGCGGCCGGCATCGCCACATTCGGCAGCGTCGCCGCCGCCGATGCGTTCGCCGCGCGCCTGCAAGGTGACAACCACATCCTGGTGGCCGAGCAGGATGCGCGCGTGGTCGGCGTTGTTGAACTGAAAGAAGGCCGCCATCTGGCCATGCTGTTCGTCGACCCCGCCTGCCAGGGCCGGGGCATCGGCCATGCCTTGTTCGAGGCAGTGCTGCTGCGGGTGCGCGAGCCGGTGCTGACCGTGCGCGCCTCGCTCAACGCCGTGCCAGTCTATGAGCGCTACGGCTTCGTGCTGGACGGCGAGGTCGGCGAGTTCAACGGACTGGTGTACCAGCAGATGCTGCGGGCAGCGCCCTGACGGCATCCGCCGGGCACGGTCCGTCGCTACCTGGCAGTGCAATAAAGGCGTCATGCCCTCGCGCATGCCCGTCATAAGCAAACTGCATCAGTCAGCGGCCCGGTCGTTCCTACAATGGTCCATCACCCTGTCCTTCGAGATGTGCCGATGCGCGTCGCGCTTTCCATGTTGCTGCTGGCTTCGGCGCTGAGCGCCTGCTCCCCGGCCCCGGTGTCCACCGCCAACTCCGCCGAGGCGCCCGCGCCGGCCACTGCCATTGCCTGGCGCCAGGGCGACGTCGACGACGCCTTTGCCGAAGCCGCCGACAGCGGCAAGCCGGTGCTGCTGTACTGGGGTGCGGTCTGGTGCCCGCCATGCAACCAGCTCAAGGCCGGCCTGTTCAAGGACCCGGCCTTCATCGCGTTGACCAGCAAGTTCGTTCCCGTCTACCTGGATGGCGACGAGGAAGGTGCGCAGGCCTGGGGCGAACGCTTCGGCGTGCGCGGCTACCCGACCCTGATCGTGCTCGACCCACAACGCAACGAGATCACCCGCGTCGCCGGTGGCAACGATGCCGCCCAACTGACCCGCGCCCTGACAGTGGCGGCGGGCCGCCGCAGTGCGGTTGCCGCCACGCTGGCCACCGCCCTGGCCACACCGGACAGGTTGGCGGCGGAAGACTGGCAGGTGCTGGGCGACTACGGTTGGGAGGTGGATGCCAACCGCCTGGCCGGTGAGCGCAAGAGTGAAGACGTTCTTCGCCAGCTGTCCAGGTCCGCACCGGATGCGGCCCTGCAACACCGCTTCGCGCTGCTGGCGCTGGCCACCACCGACACGCCCAGCGCGGCACCCACCGAAGTGCGCGAGCTGCTGCAGGCAGTATTGGCACAGCCTGTCGAAGTGCGCCGCAACCGCGAGCTGCTGGGCTATGCAGGCGCCAAGCTGGTGAAGCAGGCCAGCGCAGGGCCGGCCACGTCCACCACCCTGGGCCAGCAATTGCTGGTGGCATTGGAACGCGCCGACGCCGAGCGTGGTGACCGCGCCGACGATGCCCTGTCGCGGGCCCTGACCGAAGTTTCGCTGGTCCGCCAGCAGCAGCCGAAGGGCGCGCTTCCGGCGGCGCTGGTGGAGCGGGTCAAGCAACGCGCGGCCGCCGCCGATGCCGCCGCCACCGATGCCCATGCGCGCCAGGCCACGATCAGCAGCGCAGTCTATGCACTGCGCGAGGTCGGCGATGATGCCGGTGCCGAGGCGCTGCTGCTGGCCGAGCTGAAGCGCAGCGAGCAGCCGTACTACTACATGCCCGAGCTGGCTGAACTGGCGGAGCAGCGCGGCGACACCGCCGGCGCGCTGGAGTGGCTGAAGCGTGCCTACGATGGCGCGCAGGGCCCGGCGACCCGTGTGCAGTGGGGCGTGCTGTACGTGGAAGGCCTGCTGCGGCTGGCCCCGGACGATGCGCCACGCATCGAGCAGGCGACCGCCTCATTGATCGCCGAGCTGGAGGCGCAGCCTTCGGGCTACCACCAGCGCACCCGCCAGCGCTTCGAGCGCCTGGCCGGGCAGTTGAAGGCGTGGAGCGGCAAGCACCAGGGCGCGGAGACACTGGCGCGACTGCAGCAGCGGATGCAGCAGGCGTGCGGCGAGCAGGTGGATGGTGCATGCAAGGATTGGTTGAGTTGAGTTGGTGAAAGCGCTGGCGGCTGGTTCACCTGCCGGCGCTTTTGTAGATACGTGTGGGAGGAGGCTCGGAAAGCGGGTTCTGGTAGTGCCGGCCGCTGGCCGGCAACCCGACCTTCACTGATTGCCGGCCAGCGGCCGGCACTACCACGTCGCTCCTGCGCTTGCCTTTGACGCCGTCTCCGCACCTGCAACACGGAATGAATCAAGGCGCCGTCAGCGCACCCATTTCAATCCCGCCCCTTGACCTAAACCAATGTTGAGGTGCGATAACGATCTCCCCACGGCCAGCCACCTGGCCTTCCCCACGGAGATTGCTTCGATGTCGTACTCGCTTCCCCCGCTCCCCTATGACTACGACGCCCTCGAGCCGCACTTCGATGCGCGCACGATGGAGATCCACCACAGCAAGCACCATCAGACCTACGTCAACAACCTCAATGCCGCCCTCGAGCAGGCCGGCCTTGCCGAACAGCCGGTCGAGGCGCTGATCGCCAACATCGATGCCGTGCCCGAGGCGCAGCGTGGCGCGGTCCGCAACAACGGAGGTGGCCATGCCAACCACAGCCTGTTCTGGACCGTACTCAGCGCCAACGGTGGTGCACCCGATGATGAACTGGCCGCCGCCATCGACCGCGACCTCGGCGGCTTCGACGCCTTCAAGGATGCCTTCACCAAGGCCGCGCAGACCCGCTTCGGCAGTGGCTGGGCCTGGCTGACCAGCGATCGCGACGGCCGCCTGAAGGTTGAAAGCAGCGCCAACCAGGACAGCCCGCTGATGGGCGCTACGGTCGGCCTGTCCGGCAATACCCCGATCCTGGCGCTGGACGTCTGGGAGCACGCCTACTATCTGCACTACCAGAACCGTCGCCCGGACTACATCGGTGCGTTCTTCAACATCATCAACTGGGCCGAAGTCGGCCGGCGCTACCGCCAGGCCCGGGCCTCATGAGCGTCGAGACACTGCCGTACGCCGGGCCGTGGGCGGGGGTCTTCCCCGCCCCGGCCCCGGTGCCGTCGGTCGAGATGCCGCCGCGGGCACTGCGTCGGCTGCTCGGCCACTTTCCTACCGGCGTGGCCATCGTCTGCGCGCGCGATGCGCAGGGCAAGTCCATCGGCCTGACCATCAATTCGTTCGTGCCGGTGTCATTGCAGCCGCCACTGGTGCTGTGGAACCTGGCGTTGCACGCGCAGAGCCTGTCCGCCTTCCAGCGCGCCACCCGCTTTGCGATCAGCGTGCTGGCGGCTGACCAGGAAGCACTGGCCCGGCGCTTTGCCGATCCGCAGGTACGCAACCGCTTCGACGGTCTGGCATTGCTGGATGAAGAAGAGGACGCCCCACCGCGCATCGCCGGTGCGGTAGCGCACCTCACCTGTACCCGCCACGCGCAGTGGCCGGTCGGCGATCACCTGCTGCTGGCTGGCCGCATCATCGAGGTACACGAGAATGGTGGTGCGCCGCTGCTGTTCCATCGGGGCCGCTTCCAGCCGGGACCGGCCGAGCTGCTGGTGGAGGTGCGCTGATGAACATCGAGGCTCTGGAATGCATGCTCGCCACCGGCAAGGACGGCGCGCTGCTGCGCTTCGGCCTGGGCAAGGGCTGGCTGGATGCCGGCAACCCGGTGCGTGCGGCGACTCATCTGGGCCGCTGCGTGGTGCTTGATCCGCAGTACTCGGCGGCCTGGAAGCTGCTTGGCAAAGCCTGGCTGGCCAGTGGCCAACCGCAGGCGGCGCGCGAAGCATGGCAACGCGGCTTGAGCGTGGCCGGCAGCAAGGGCGACCAGCAGGCACGCAAGGAAATGCAGGTGTTCCTGCGCCGCCTGGACCGCGATCAAGCGGCCCTGGCAAAAACGGGCTGAGTTGATCAGCCCGCGTTGGCCGATGCCGGTGCGGACATGATGTCCGACATCGGCAGGCGGCGCGGCTTGCTCGGGAACGCGTGGCGCAGGATGCGCCAGACCACCTGGCCGAACTGGCGCGGCAGCGAACCGTTGTTGTAGTGCTGGCCGTAACGGCGGCAGATGTCCTTCACTTCCTTGGCGATAGCCGCATAGCGGTTGGCCGGCAGGTCGGGGTAGAAGTGGTGCTCGATCTGGTGGCTGAGGTTGCCCGAGAGCACGTTGATCAGGAAGCCGCCGCTGATATTGGAAGAACCGCGCAGCTGGCGCAGGTACCAATGGCCGCGCGACTCATTGCGCAGGCACTCCTTCGGGAAGGTTTCCGACTCGGCGGTGAAGTGGCCGCAGAAGATGATCACGTAGGTCCAGATGTTGCGCAGGCCGTTGGCCACCATGTTGCCCAGCATCACGGTGAGGAAGAACGGGCCGGCCAGCAGCGGGAAGAACACGTAGTCCTTCAGCACCTGACGGGCCATTTTCCGCGCCACCGGGCGGGTCTGCATCCACATCGCACGGCCACTGATGCGGCCCTTCAGCCAACGACCCAGGCGCAGGTCCTGCGCGGCCACGCCCCACTGGAACAGCAGCGCGAAGATCGGCGCGATGATCGGCTGCAGCAGGTAGAACGGCTTCCAGCGCTGTTCCGGGAAGATGCGCAGCAGGCCGTAGCCGATGTCATCGTCCATGCCACGCACGTTGGTGTAGGTGTGGTGGCGGAAATTGTGGGTCTTGCGCCAGTTGTCGGCGGTGGCAACGATGTCCCACTCGTAGGTGTTGCCGTTAAGCTTGGGGTCGCCGGTCCAGTCGAACTGGCCGTGCATGACGTTGTGGCCCAGCTCCATGTTCTCCAGGATCTTCGACAGCGCCAGCAGCAGCGTGCCAGTGATCGCGGCCGGCCACAGCAGCGGCATCCAGAACAACGGCGAGAACGCCGCCAGGAACAGCAGGCCACGGCCACCCACGCCAAACCAGCGCACTGCGGCGGCCACGCGGCGGATGTAGCGGGTATCGGAAGCGCCAAGGCTGCCGATCACGCGGTCGCGGATCGCATCGAGTTCCTGGCCGAAGGCTTGCATCTCGGTGGTGCTCAGAGCACGGTCGGTAGCGCGGGTCATGGCAACGGGTCCTCAGAGATCCAGGGTCAGGTCGGTGGTCGGCGCGCTCACGCAGATCCGCACCGGCTGCGCCGATTCAGACTGCAGGTCGCCGGTGCGCAGGTGGCGGGTGGCACCACTGACGCGATCACAACTACAACTGTTGCAGATACCCATGCGGCAGCCATGCTTGGGCTTGATGCCGTGGGCTTCGAGGCTTTCCAGCAGCGAGCGGCCACGCGGCACGCTCAGCTGGCGGCCACTGCGCGCAAGGGTCAGCGACACCTCGCCTTCGCTGCTGGCATCGCGCAGCGGCGCCGGCGGAGTGAAGGCTTCGGCCTGGAAACCGGCCACCTGGTGCGCCAGGCGTTCACGCGCGGCGGCAACGAAGCCATCAGGGCCGCAGGCCAGCACATGGCGCTGCACCAACGGCGTGTCATCGCCGGCCACCTGCAGTTCATGGGTATCGATACGCGCGGCCGGCGCTTCACCCTCGCGGGTGGTCAGCAGATGCACGCGCAGGTTCGGATGCGCTGCGGCCAGCGCCTGCAGTTCATCACGGAACTGCAGATGGGCAGCGGTGCGCTCCCAGTAGAACAGGTCCACCGGCGCCGCCAGCGGGCGCTGGCAGGCCTCGCGCAACAGGCTGCGCATCGGCGTGATGCCACTGCCGGCCGCCAGCAGCAGCACCGGCGCCGCGGCCGGCATATGGAACTCGCCGAAGGCGGCATCGAGGCGGAACAGTTCGCCCGGCTGCGCATGGTTGACCAGATGCTGGCTGACCCGGCCACCGTCGATCGCCTTGACGGTGATCGCCAGCTCGCGCCGACCCAGTGCGGTGGGGCTGTAGCTGCGCTGCCACAGGCGCCCTTCAATCTCGACGCCCAGGGTGACGTGCTGGCCGGCACGCATGCCGGCCCAGTGCCGGTTGGTGCGCAGGACCAGGGTCGCCGCGCCCTCGCCGGCCGGCTCGCGCCGGACCAGGCGGGCCATCGGCTCGCGCAGGGTCCACAGGGGATTGAGCTGGCCCGCCCAGAAATCGAACAGCGACGGCGAGACCCAGCGGTATGGAGAGAACAGGGACGGACGGACGACAGCGCTCATGGGCGCACTATACGGGCGCACATACACCTGTGTATACATGTGTATATTGAACCGGATTGGGTATGATTCAGCCTCGCCCCACCGGAACCCCCATGGCCGCCGCCACCGCTTTGTCGACGCCCGAAGATGCCAACAGCCCGGCCCGCCGTACGGTGAGCCGTGAGGATCTGCTGGCCGCCGCCCTGAAGTTGATCGGGCCGCACCGCAGCCTGTCCACGCTCAGCCTGCGCGAAGTGGCACGTGAAGCCGGCATTGCCCCGAACAGCTTCTACCGGCAGTTCCGCGACATGGACGAGCTGGCCGTGGCGCTGATCGACGCGGCTGGCCGTTCGCTGCGCACCATCATCGGCGAGGCCCGGCAGCGCGCCACCTCCACCGCCACCAGCGTGGTGCGGGTCTCGGTGGAGACCTTCATGGAGCAGCTGCGCGCCGACGACAAGCTGCTGCATGTGCTGCTGCGCGAAGGCGCGGTCGGCTCGGACGACTTCAAGCACGCGGTCGAACGCGAGCTGCACTACTTCGAGGAAGAGCTGCAGCACGATCTGGTGCGCCTGGCCGCATTGGATGGCGCGGTGCTGCACGCCCCGGAGCTGGTGGCCAAGGCCATCACCCGGCTGGTGTTCGCGATGGGCGCCACCGCCATGGACCTGCCGCCGGAGAAGGATCCGGAGCTGGTCGAACAGATCTCCACGATGATCCGCATGATCATCGTCGGCGCCCGCACCCCGGCCGCATTCCGCCGCGGCTGACGTTAGGGCTCCGGGGTCGGATCCCTTTCCTCAGGAAAGGACTCTGACCCCAGCCACCCCGCCCCACGCAGCAACGCCATCCCCCGCGCATGACCACCGGCAGGGTTGCAGGCGTTGAATGTAATGTTATAACACCTCCATGATCCCTCTGGACTTGTGCGGCGCACCGGTTTGCTGCGACTTCGTTATATAGCACTTGCTATATCTATAAGCCACTGCTTTCATATGCACCAGCCAGGTCGCCCTCGCCGCCCTCCCTCCCCAAGGACGACGCGTCATGCCCGCTTCCCTCATCCTCCGCCGCTTGCCACTGGCCGCCGCCATTTCCCTGCCCCTGCCCCTGCCCGCGCTGGCGGCCACTCCGAAGCCGACCGAGCTGGACCGCGTGCAGGTCAAAGTCAGCACCGCCACCCGCAGCGAACGCCTGCTGTCGGACGTGCCGATCCGCACCGAGGTGCTGCGCAAGGAAGACATCGCGCTGCGCGCGGCTACCGACTTCTCGCGCGCCGCCGAGCTGATCAACGGCCTGCGCGTGGAGAGCAACTGCCAGAACTGCAACACCAGCGAAGTACAGCTGCTGGGCCTGCCCGGCGCCTACAACCAGCTGTTGTTCGATGGCATTCCGCTGCTGTCCACGCTGGGCAGCGTGTACGGCCTGGAACAGATTCCGGCCGGCTTCGTCGACCGCATCGAAGTGGTCAAGGGCGGCGGCTCGGCACTCTATGGGCCGGGCGCGGTGGCCGGTGTGATCAACCTGATTCCCCCGCTGCCGGCGCGCAGCGGTGGCCATGTGCAGGCCGGTGTGGATGTGCTGAAGGGCACACCGCAGAAGAATGCCGACGTGCGACTGGACCTGGTGGCCAAGGAAGCAGACGCCGGCCTATCGGTGATTGCCCAGCGCAACTGGAACAGCGGCATCGACTACAACGGTGATGGCTATACCGAAATCACCCGCAAGAACCTCAAGGTCGGCGGGCTGCAGGCCTGGTACGCGCCCACGCCGGGCACGCGGCTGCGCCTGGACCTGCAGGTAACCGATGAAACCCGCCGCGGCGGCAACCGCCTGGACCAGCCCGAGTATCTGGCCAACATCGCCGAATCGCTGGATACGAAGTACCGCCGAGGCAGCGTGTCGTGGGACCAGGAGATCAATGCCGACCTCGATTTCCGCCTGGCCTACGCCTTCGCCGACATCGACCGCGACAGTTTCTATGGCGGTCTAGGTGACGTCGTCACCGATCCGTCGGTGCCCGGCTATGACCCGTCGCAGCTGGACCCGAACGTGACCGGCAGCGCGGCCTCGCGTTCGTGGCGCCAGTACGGCCGCACCCACAACCCGCTGCACTACATCGACAGCCAGTTGAACTGGCGCTTGGGCGCGCACGCGCTGGCCTTTGGCGTGCAGTACAAGCACGAGGCGCTGCGCGACGACAACCGCACCGGTGACGGCCAGCGCCTTGCGGTTCTGGAGGACGCTACCTTCCACAACCTGGGGGCCTTCATCCAGGACGAATGGAGCCTGCGCGACAACGTCGACCTGGTATTGGGTGCGCGCGTGGACAAGAGCTCGGAGCTGGACAACGCGGTGTTCTCGCCGCGCATCGCGCTGGCCTGGCAGGCCACGCCGAACCTGAAATGGCGGGCAGGCATTGCCACCGGCTTCCGTGCGCCGGAGATCTTCGTCGAGGACGTGCATGTCGATACCCTTGGCGGGGAACAGGTGCGCGTGCGCAATACCGACGGCTTGAAGGAAGAGCGTGCGTTGACCACGCTGTTCGGCTTCGACTGGCGCTCGGACCCGGCGAATCCGGTCTGGAGCTGGGATGCCACTGCCTCCTATGCGCGCATCCGCGACACCTTCGCGCTGGGCGAGATCCAGCGCGGCGATGACGGACAATTGAGCCAGCTGCGCTACAACGCTTCCGGCTCCAACGTGCTGGGCGCGGAAACCAACCTCGGCTGGCAGCCATCGCCACAGTGGCGCCTGACCGCAGGCGCCTCATGGTACCGCTCGCGCTTCCGCGAACCGCAGCGCATCTTCGATGACACCGGCGACGGTGGCGACACCGTCATCGAAAGCCGCGACTACCTGAAGACGCCGCGCTGGACCGGCCTGGCCCAGCTCAGCTGGATGCCGGCCGAACCGTGGGAAACCTTCGTCGCGCTGCGCCACACCGGCCCGATGTCGGTGCTGAACAACCGGCTGGGCGAACTGCACCGCACGCGCTCGTTCCTGGTCACCGACCTCGGGGCGCGTTGGCACCGTCACCTGGGCGCGCAGGCGCAGCAGGAAGTGTCGGTAGCCGCAGGCGTCAAGAACGTATTCGACCAGCGCCAGAAGGATCTGGAAGTGGGCGCGCTGCGTGACAGCGACTATGTCTACGGGCCGCGTTTCGCGCGCTCGTGGTACGTCAACCTGCGCTATGCGTTCTGATCCACTACGAGCGCTGTTGCTGGCCTGTGCCGTGCTGCTGGCCACACCGGCGATAGCCGCGGACCTGCATGCTCAGGTCTCGGCCTCGTTGATGCGGCCGGAACAGCGATCATTGCGGCCGATGCAGTGGTCACCGCCGCCGAAACTGGTGGCGCTGTACTTCGGTGCCGACTGGTGCGCGCCCTGCCATGCCTTCGTACCGACCCTTCGCAGCGTGCGTGACGCGTTGCGCGAGGCCGGCGCCGATACCGAAGTGGTCTACGTCAGCCTGGATGAGAGCGACAGCGCGCTGCGCCGCTACATGCACGCGCAGGACATGCCGTGGCCGGTGCTGGACCCGCGCCGCGCCGCGCGCATGCCGGCACTGCAGGCAT
This sequence comes from Stenotrophomonas sp. 22DLJC03, assembly GCF_056861405.1. Lineage (NCBI taxonomy): Bacteria > Pseudomonadati > Pseudomonadota > Gammaproteobacteria > Lysobacterales > Lysobacteraceae > Stenotrophomonas > Stenotrophomonas sp. 22DLJC03. Next base: position 721,896 of record NZ_JBSPUG010000002.1, on the reverse strand, counting down.
TGGCCGGGCTGGCACCGCCGAATCTGGTGCTGATCGATGCCGACGGCAAAGTGCTGGCCAATGGCTGGCACGGGCGACGCTATCAAGGCCTGCAGCCTGTGTTGAAAGAATGGACGAACCGGGCGTGCGCGCAGCAGCAGGCCCATTGTCCCAACGCCGGCACCCAATCGCGGTAGCGCCGGACCATGCCCGGCGAAATGCGTGACGCCACATTACGGCCGCCAGGCATGGCCCGGCGCTGCCGTTACGGCGCCCCGCCCTCGGCCTTGCGCACGAACGCCTCGAACAACGCCAACGTCTGCTCGCTGACATGGTGTTCGATACCCTCGGCGTCGCGTCGGGCGGTATCCGGGTCCACGCCCAGCGCCAGCAGGAAACGCTCCACGGTCTGATGACGCTGGCGACTGGCATGCGCCAGCGCCTCGCCTTCCGGGGTCAGGAACACGCCACGATACGGACGCTGCACCACCCAGCCATCGCGGGCCAGGCGCCGCAGCATCTTCGCCACGGTGGGCTGGGCCACTCCCAAGCGGGTGGCGATGTCGACCTGGCGGGCCTCGCCGCCGTCGGCCAGCAGGTCCGAAATCAGCTCGACATAGTCCTCCACCAGCTCCATACGGTGCGCCTCACGCACTTGCCGGAAGCTTTCGACCTGGCGCTCGGCCTCGATCAAGGGGGTGCTTTTCAGCGATGTCGAATCATCGGTCTTGCCCACGCCTGCGCCTGTCCTTCCGGTAGTTCCGGTGTTGAACCTGAATTCTGGACCAGTAACGCGATAAAGACGATTGTTTCACATTGCTAATGACTATAGCAGGAGCTATATTCGAATCCATGAGCACCCTGGCACCCCGCGACCCTTCGGCCTCCACTGCGGCCAGCCTGGGTGCGCTCAACGCCTCGGTGGCGGTGCCCGACAAGGGCCACTGGTGGTTCCGCCTGCTGGCCTTCCTCGGCCCGGGCTACATGATCTCGGTCGGCTACATGGACCCCGGCAACTGGGCCACCGACCTCGCCGGCGGTTCGCGCTTCGGCTACCTGCTGCTGTCGGTCATCCTCATTTCCAACCTGATGGCGGTGATCCTGCAGGCGCTGTCGGCGCGGCTGGGCATCGCCACCGGCATGGACCTGGCGCAGGCCTGCCGCGCGCGTTACCCGAAGCCGGTGAACCTGGCGCTGTGGGCGCTATGCGAGGCGGCGATCATCGCCTGCGATCTGGCCGAGGTGATCGGCACCGCGATCGCACTGAAGCTGCTGTTCGACCTGCCGCTGCTGTGGGGCGCGGTGATCACGGCCTTGGACACGCTGCTGGTGCTGCTGCTGATGAACCGCGGCTTCCGTGCACTGGAAGCCTTCGTGATCGCGCTGCTGATGGTGATCTTCGCCTGCTTCGTGGTGCAGATCGCGATGGCCGCGCCGCCGGTGATGGCAATGCTGGGCGGCTTCATTCCGCGCGCGCAGGTGGTGACCGATCCGCATGCGCTGTACATCGCCATCGGCATCATTGGTGCCACGGTGATGCCGCATAACCTGTATCTGCATTCGTCGATCGTGCAGACCCGCGCCTACCCACGCACCGATGAGGGCCGCCGCAGTGCGCTTCGCTGGGCGGTTACCGACAGCACCATTGCACTTACTCTGGCCCTCTTCATCAATGCCAGCATCCTGATCCTGGCAGCGGCGGTGTTCCATGCCAATGGCCGTTTCGACGTGGAAGACATCGAGCAGGCGCACCAGTTGCTGGCACCGATGCTGGGCGTCGGCCTGGCCTCGACATTGTTCGCGGTGGCACTGCTCGCCTCCGGCCTGAACTCCACGGTGACCGCGACACTGGCCGGGCAGATCGTGATGGAAGGATTCCTGCGCCTGCGCCTGCCACCGTGGCTGCGGCGGCTGATCACCCGCGCACTGGCGATCATTCCGGTGGTGGTGGTCATCATGCTGTTCGGCGACCAGGGCGCGGTGAAGCTGCTGGTGCTGAGCCAGGTGGTGCTGTCCATGCAGCTGCCCTTCGCGATCATCCCGCTGGTACGCATCGTGACCGACAAAGTGACGATGGGCGCGCTGGTGGCCCCGCGCTGGCTGGGCAGCATCGCCTGGGTGATCGCGCTGGTGATCGTGGTGCTGAACGTGAAACTGCTGGTGGATACCTTCGCCGGCGGGTGACGCCAATGCCGGGGTCGGATCCCTTGCCGGAGGCAAGGGATCCGACCCCGCCATCTCTGCGTCATAGATGCAACGCGATCGCGGCCTCAATCTGTTGCGGCGACTGGAACCCGGCCAGGCGGGTGCGCTCATCGCCGTCGCGGAACAGGGACAGCGTCGGCGTCTGACGCAACCCCAGTTCCCTGAAGAACGCTTCACCCAGCACTTCCAGCTGCACGCGCAGCAGGGTGGTGCCCTGCCCTGCACTGCTGGTCGCCACGCGATGCAGCGACATTTCCAGCATCCGGCACCCTGGGCACTGGTCCTTGTGGAAATCCACCAGCACCCGCGGGTGCTCGGCCAGCAGCTGCTGGAACTGCTCAGGCGTGGTGGCGTCGATGATCTGCATCGGTGTTGCTCCAGTAGTGGGCCAGGACCGCATCGGTCCAGGCCTCGATGGCCCCGGCATGGCGTTCGCCATGCGGCATCTGTTCGATCTCCAGCGGCGGGTAGTCGCTGTGGAAATAGCGGATCAGCCGGTGCACGGCGCCGCAGTAATACTCCTGTCCCCACTGCGTCTCGCCGGTGCCGAACACCGCCAGCTGCCGTGGCCGCTCGCCGCGGTCGGCGATGCCGGCCACCCAGGCCTTCATCTCCGCCGGCGTGCGGCCGGCGTTGTCGGTCCAGCAACCCAGCAGCACCAGGTCGGCCTCATCAGCGGCCAATGGCGGTGCCTGACGCAGGTCGTCGGCCTCCTGCCAGTGCACCGCGTGGCCTGCAGCACGGCAACGCTCGGCAATCTGCCGGCCGAGCTCGCGGGTGTTGCCACTCAGCGAGGCCACCACCAGCAGAATGCTCAGCGCTTCACCCGGCTCAGAGGTCGTCGAAGCCGTTGTCGACGTTGGTCTTCTTGTAACTTGCATTGCGCATCTCGAAGAAGTCGGTCTTGGTTTCGGTGAAGTTGTCGGCGTAGGCCTTGATCCACGGCATCACGTTGTCGGTGGTGTCGCTGTACAGGCGCTCGATGCCGAGCATGCCGGCCATCTTGTTGGCGCGGTACTTCACGTAGCGCACCATCTCGTCCACGTCGATGCCGTCGATACCGTCCAGCACCTCCGACGACCACTGCGTCTCCAGCTCGATGGCATGCTCGAATGACTGGTGCACGTAGGCGGTCAACTCGTTGGTCTGCAGCTCCGGGTTCTCGCCGATGATGGCGCGGATCAGCTCGCTGATGAACTTGGTGTGGGCGAGCTCGTCACGGTTGATGAAGCTGATGATCTTGCCGGTACCGTTCATGCGGTTCTGCCGCACCATGTTGTAGAAGTACGCAAACCCGGAATAGAAGTTGATGCCTTCCAGGATCGAGGACTGGATCAGCGACTTCAGCAGGGTTTCGGCAGTCTTCTCGCGCATGAAGTCGTCATACGCGCCCATGATCGGGGCATTCCGCTTGATGATGGTCGGGTGGGTGCGGGCGATCTCGAAGATGCGGTTCTGGTTCGGCAGGTCGGTGATCGAGGCCAGCACGTAGCTGTAGCTCTCGTTGTGGATCACCTCCTGCTGGCCAATGATCGCCGCATTCGCATGCGCAGCCGGGTCAGTGATGTACTCGGCCACGTTGTAGATGAAGCGGGTCTGCGGCGAATCGAGCGTGGCCAGCAGGCCGATGATCGAGTCGTAGGCATTCTTCTCACGCGCGTTGAGCTCGCCGTACTGGCGGGCATCCAGCTTCATGTCGACCTCATCGGGAATCCAGAAGTTGGTCGACAGCTCCTTGTAGGCCCGATAGAACGACGGGTACGGAATGTCGTTCCAGTTGAGGATGCCGCTGGTGCGGCCATTGATGATGCCGGTGCTGCGGTTGGGGTGGCGCGGTTCTAGGATCTTGATGCGGTCGAGGGGAGTTGCCATGGTTTTCTGCCTTCGTTCTCTTTCTATCGTGTTGACGGCCAGCGGCCGGCGCTACCGTAGATCGCGGGGTTGCCAGCCAGCGGCCGGCACTACCGTGGGTCGCCGGCGGTCAGCTGGAGCACCACTCGCATTCGCTGATGTCGATGTCGTTGGAGCGCACGTAGTAGGTGGTCTTCAGGCCTTCGCGCCAGGCGCTCAGGTGCAGCTCCAGCAGCGTGCTGGCGCGGATGGTGCTGGGCACGTACAGGTTGAAGCTGATCGACTGATCGACATGGCGCTGGCGGCGCGCGTTCTGGCGAACACTGGCGAACTGGTCGACCTTGTAGGCACCCTTCTCGTAGTACGGCCAGGTCTCCAGCGACAGGCCCGGTGCGGCCACCGGACGCCGGAAGTCCTTCTTTTCCTCGTAGTAGAACGCGCTGTAGATCGGGTCGATCGAGGCGGTGGAACCCGCGATCTGTGCCGTACTCATGTTCGGCGCCACCGCCAACAGCCAGCCGTTGCGCAGGCCGTGCGTGGCGACCTCGCGGGCGAGGCTGTCCCAGGCCGCGCCGCTGTAGTCGCGGTCACTGAAGTAGCGTCCGTTGTGCCAATCGCTGCCGGCGAACATCGGGTAGCTGCCCTTCTCCTTCGCCAGCTGCGCGCTGGCCTGGATGGTCAGGAAGTTGATGCGCTCGTACAGGCGGTCGGCCAGCTCTTCGGCATCCTGCGACTCCCACTGGATCGACTGCTGCGCCAGCAGGTGGTGCCAGCCGAACGTACCCAGGCCGATGGCGCGGTACTTGCGGTTGGTGATCGTGGCCTGCGGCACCGGCAGTGCGTTGAGGTCGATCACGTTGTCGAGCATGCGCACCTGGATCGGGATCAGGCGTTCCAGCACGTCGGTGGCCAACAGGTCATCCGGTGCACTGATCGCACGGCCGAGGTTGATCGAAGACAGGTTGCAGACCACGAAGTCACCGGCACGACGCGTCGTGACGATCTGGTCGCCGCTGACGATCTCCTGGATCATCCGCGTCGGGCTCATGTTCTGCAGGATCTCAGTGCACAGGTTGCTGGAATAGATCATGCCCGCGTGCTTGTTCGGATTCCTGCGGTTGACCTCATCGCGGTAGAACAGGAACGGGTTGCCGGTCTCCAGCTGGCTGAGCATGATCCGCTTGAACAGATCGATCGCCTTCACCGTGCGGCGGCTGATGCGCTCGTCGGCCACCAGCTCGGCATAGCGGTCACGGAAGCTGCCCGAGCCACGCTTCTCGTCGTAGAAGTCCTGCAGGTACCAGCCCTTGGCCTGCTTCACCTCGTGCGGGTCGAACAGGTACCAGTCGGCGCGACGCTCGACCGCTTCCATGAACAGGTCGGGCACGCAGACCGAGGTGAACACATCGTGCGCGCGCAGGCGCTGGTCACCGTTGTTGAGGCGCAGGTCCATGAAGGCTTCGATGTCGCGGTGCCAGATGTCCAGGTACACCGCCACCGCGCCCTTGCGCTGGCCAAGCTGGTCGACCGACACCGCCGTGTTGTTGAGCTGCTTGATCCACGGCACCACGCCGCCGGAGGAGTTGGCCACGCCACGGATCGGCGCACCGCTGCTGCGTACGTAGCCCAGGTAGGCGCCGACGCCGCCGCCGTGCTTGGACACGCGGGCGATATCGGTATTGGAGTCATAGATGCCCTGCAGGCTGTCGTCCACCGTGTCGATGAAGCAGCTCGACAGCTGCCCGCCCACCTTGCCGGCATTGGCCAACGTCGGCGTAGCTACCGTCATGTACAGATTGGACAGCGCCCAATACGCCTCGCCGACCAACTGCATGCGCCGCTCACGCGGCTTTTCCTCCTGCATCAGGTACAGGGCAATGGTCAGCCAACGCTCCTGCGGCAGTTCGTAGACCTCGCGGCTGCGGTCGCTGGCCAGGTAGCGCGTGGCCAGCAGGTACAGGCCGTTGTAGGCGAACAGGCGGTCGCGTTCCGGGTCGATCATCTCGCCGGCCTGCTGCAGCTCTTCCTTGGAATAGCAGCGCAGGATGTCATTGCTGTAGATGCCGCGGTCGGCCAGGCTTTCCTGCAGGCCCACGTAGGAACCGTACTTCAGGCTGACATCGTAGAAGCGGTTGCGGCTGGCGCGCTTGTACAGCCGGCGCAGGTACAGGCGTGCAGCGAACTGTTCCCACTGCGGCGCGACAAGGTCGACGCGCGATTCCGCTTCGCGGATCAGCAGATCCACCAGATCATCGGCGCTGATGCTGGGCTTGCGCTCGACCATCGCCTGCACCACGCGGCGGTAGTCGCTCACATCCAGCTGCGGGAGCTCGGCATGCACGGCATCGATGCTGCGCTGCAGGCGATCGGCCTCGAACGGCAGGCGACGGTTGCCGGCCTCCTTGGTGATCCAGGTCGGCACGCGCTCGCCACCGGCGCGCAAGGCGTCGCCAGCGCCGGCCAGATCGGCCACGCGGAAGGTACTGTCGGTCATGGTGGTGGAACTCCAGGCTCGTACGCGCGTTGGCGGTCGATACCATGGCGGCCCTGCACGCGATACCGGCGCACAGGGCGAACGGGTGGATTGCCAAGGCACGGGAACGTAGGTCGTCGGCATCTGCCTGCGCCTGCGGCCGGTATCCGGGCCGTGGGGGCGACCTGCGTCCGCACGGTGGCGGCCGCGTCGACACGGCAAGCCTTCAGGGGCGGGCCGCGGGACGTTTGCTGCATGTCCGGCGGCGGCGGCTGACCGGGAGTGACGGCCACAACATAGTGGGGATATCCGAACTCGTCAACACAAGATGCAGTAATCAGTACATGTCGCGACGATCAGTCGCAGGATGCCGTGTTGCACCTGCGGCGCCTTGTCGACGGCGCCTGCGTCCCCAGTTCGGTACAACTTCAACTTTCCCCGGAACACCGCCCATGCGCGCTGCCCAGTACCCCTCCTTCGGCGACCCGGCCGACGTCCTTGCCATTGTCGATGCCGCCCTGCCCGAGCCCGGCCCCGGCGAGGTGCGCATCCGCACCGTGCTGGCCTCGATCCACAACCACGACCTGCTGACCGTGCGTGGCCTCTACGGCTACAAGCCGACGCTGCCGGCGATCGCTGGCAGTGAAGCACTGGGCGTGGTCGATGCACTCGGTGATGGCGTCGACGGCCTGCAGATCGGCCAGCGGGTGGCCGCCGCCTCGGTGCACGGCACCTGGGCCGAAGCGTTCATTGCACCGGCACGCATGGTGATTCCGATGCCGGAGGCGATCCCCGACGAAATGGCCGCACAGCTGATCGCGATGCCGCTGAGCGCGCTGATGCTGCTGGAGTTCCTGCACGTCGAGGCGGGCCAGTGGATCGTGCAGAACACCGCCAACGGCGCGGTGGGCAAGTCGCTGGCGATGCTGGCGCGGGCGCGTGGCGTGCATGTGGCCAATCTGGTGCGCAATGCCGATGCAGTCGCGCAGCTGCAGGCGCTGGGCATCGATCATGTGTTCGACACCTCGGTAGACGGCTGGAAGGATCGCGTGCGTGAGGCTACCGGCGAAGCGCAGGCCGCGGCCGCGGTGGACTCCATCGGCGGCGACGCAAGCGGCGATCTGGTCGACCTGCTCGGCCACCACGGCACCCTGGTGTCGTTCGGGGTGATGAGCGGCGAGCCGATGCGCATTCCCGCCGGTGGCCTGATCTACAAGGAAGCCACGGTGAAGGGTTTCTGGGGCAGCAAGGTCAGCCAGGCAATGGCGGTGGAGGACAAGCGCCGGCTGGTTGGCGAACTGCTGAAGCGTGCGGCGAGCGGCGAACTGACCCTGCCGGTGGAGCAGATCTTCGCGCTGGACGACATCACCCAGGCAGCGAAGGCCGGCGCGGGTTCGGGCCGTAACGGCAAGGTGTTGCTGCGGCCTTGATGGGCTGGACAGCCGGGGTCAGATCCCTTTCCGTTGGAAAGGGATCTGCCCCCTGGGAGGAGTGCGGACCAACGGTCCGCCCCCACCAAAGAGCGGTCCTCACCCACCGAAGCGCAGACCGCCCCATCGAGGGTGCAGACTTTCGTTAAGAACCTGTGATGTATAACTGAATGCGCTTTCGTCATTGGAAGGCGCACGGGGCTGCGTGCGGTACTGATGGCTCCTCCCCCGTTCGGCGTTGTCGCTTCCATGTACCGCACCACCCTGAACCTGCTTGCCAGCGCCATCGCGCTGGGCCTCATCGCCGGCGCTGCCGGCGCCGCTGAAACCGCCGACTCCGGCAAGGACAGCACCACCCTAGGCACCGTGCTTGTGACCGGCTCCAACATCAAGCGCAGCGATACCGCTGGGCCCAACCCCGTGCAGATCGTCAGCCGCGAACAGATCGAGCAGACCGGCCGCTCCACCCTCACCGACGTGCTGCGCAACCTGTCGGCCAACGCCGGCAACAGCTTCGACGAGCAGTACACCGGCAGCTTCGCCGCGGGCTCGGCGTCGATCGGCCTGCGCGGCCTGTCGCCGAAGAACACGCTGGTGCTGGTCAACGGCTATCGCGTCTCCAACTTCGGCTTTGCACTCAATACCCAGGACACCTTCGTCGACCTCAACGCACTGCCGATCAGCGCGGTCGAGCGCATCGAAGTGCTGAAGGATGGCGCTTCGGCAGTGTACGGCTCAGATGCCATCGCTGGCGTCATCAACATCATCCTGCGAAAGAACTTCCAGGGCGTAGAAGTCGGCGGTGGTTTCGGTACCGCCACCCAGGGTGGACTGGACGAGCGCAAGGCCAACCTGCTGGCCGGCTTCGGTGATCTGGAACAGCAGGGCTGGAATGTGCTGTTCGGGCTGGACCTGCTCAAGCGCGACCGCCTCGATGGCGATGACCGCGCCTATACCCGCAGTGGTGACTTCCGCGACAAGCCCGGTGGCCGCCTGGCCGGCTGGTCCACTGCCGGTGGTAACTGGCTGTCCAACCCACGCGCGCCGCAGCCGTTCGCCAACTGCCCCGACGGCAGCCAACTGCGCCCGTACAGCGATTTCGGCAGCACCCTGCCCGGCCAGGCCTGCGCCTTCAACGCGCAACCGTTCAAGACCCTGCAGCCCGGCGCCGAGCGCCTGCAGGCGTCGCTGAGCGCGACCTACCGCTTCAACGACAGCGTCGAGGCCTTCGCCGACGTGCTGTACAGCCACAACAAGGCCGACCAGATCTTCAGCGCGCCGCTGACCGTCGGCCCGGGTCTGCGCGCCTACAACCCGGCCACCGGCACCCTGATCGACGTTCCGGCGGTGCTGCCGGTCGGTCATCCGAACAATCCGGGCAACACGCCGCTGCCGTTCGAGTACACCTTCTTCGATCTCGGCCCGCGACTGAAGGACAACACCCAGGTGTTCTACCGTGCCCTGGCCGGCGTGCGCGGCAGCGGCGAGCGCTGGGACTGGGAAGTGGCAGCGCTGACCTCGCAGAGTGCACAGCGCGAGTACGTCGACAACTTCGTCAACCGCTACGCGTTCGAGCAGATCCTGCGCGATGGCAGCTACAACTTCCTCAACCCGTCCAGCACACCAGGGGCGCTGGATGCACTGCGCCTGCAGACCAAGCGCCCGGGCTGGTACAAGCTGCACGCGTTGAACGTGAAGGCCTCGACCTCGCTGTGGGAGCTGCCGGCCGGTGCAGTCGGCTTCGCCTGGGGCGCCGAGTTCCGCAAGGAATCGCTGGATGCGCGTACCAGTGCGCAGGTGCTGTCGGGCACCGAACTGCGCCCGGCCATCAACGTGGTCAACGGCGAGCGCCAGGTCAGTGCCGCCTACGCCGAACTGAGCGTGCCGTTGCACCGCACGCTGGAACTGCAGCTGGCCGGTCGCGGCGACCGCTACGATGATTTCGGCAAGGCGTTCTCGCCGAAGGTGGCGCTGCGCTGGCAGCCGCTGGACAGCCTGCTGCTGCGCGGCTCGTTCTCGCGTGGCTTCCGTGCGCCGTCGCTGCCGGAAATCGCGCCGGGCCAGACCGTCAGCTACGGCTCGGTGATCGATCCGCTGGATCCGCTGCAGCCCGGCGGCAGCCGTGGCGTGACCAACATCCGCACCGGCAACCCGGACCTGAAGGCCGAACGCTCGCGCAATTTCAACGTGGGCGCGGTGTGGTCGCCGGATGGCGATACCAGCATCGGCCTGGACTGGTACCGCATCGAGCAGGACAACCTGGTCAAGCCGGACAGCGCGCAGTTCATCGTCGACAACCCGACGCTGTTCCCCGGGCGCGTGCAGCGCGATGCACAGGGGCGCATCCAGTTCATAACCAACCAGTACGCCAACCAGGGTGAGCTGACCACCTCGGGCCTGGACCTGGACGCCAACCACACCTTCCGCACCGATGGCTGGGGCAACTTCACCGTGGCCGGCAGCTGGACCCACCTGCTCAGCTTCAAGCAACCGCTGGTGGCCGGCCAGGCGCCGTACGAAGGGGCCGGCAACAACCGCCACGGCGCGCTGCCGCGTACGCGCGGCACGACCTCGCTGAACTGGGCGGTGGGCGACTGGAGCAGTACGCTGAGCCTGCAGTACGTGAGCGGCTACGACCAGCGCGTAGCGACGGCGACCAGCAACCCGGGCCTGCGCGACCGCATCAAGCCGTATCACCAGCTGGACCTGTACGTGGCCTACGAAGGTATTGCCAACACCACGTTGTCGCTGTCGGTGCTGAACCTGACCGACAAGGACCCGCCGTTCGATCCGGCCGGCGGCTCCAATGGCTTCGACATCAGCCAGTACAACCTGCGCGGGCAGTTCGTCTCGCTCGGCGCTCGCTACCGGTTCTGAAGCGGTAACGGGGCGGCGGTGATGCGCCGCCCCGTTCGCGTTGCCGGCCAGCGGCCGGCACTACCACCGCACCCACCGCATCAGCGGCTCAGATGCAGGAACTGCAGGTGCCGTTCGTACTGGCTGATGATGTCGTTGATGATCTGCTTGCGGCTGTAGCCCACCAGATCGTAATCCTGGCTGCCTTCGTACAGATGCACTTCGGCGCGGTAATAGCGCTGGTTGCGCAGCTGCTGTGCGGCGAAGGACGGGGTCAGGTAGCCACTGAGGATTACCCGGTACTGGAAATCCTGCTGCTCGCCGTGATTCACCGACAGCTCCATGTCACCGGCCTCGAAGCGCGTGGCCACATCCCAACCCTGCCCTCGCAGCTGCTCGGCCACCGCCTCCATCGCCGGCTTCACGGTGTCGTCCATGAAGCGGTAGACCTGGTCGCGCACCGGGAAATGCATGGCCTGGGTCAGGCGCTGGCGCCAGCCCTGGTGGTGGCGGTCGTCGCCGATCAGCGGCGAAGGCCGGTATTGCTGCGCGCGTTTGCGATGCGACTCATCGCTGAAGGCGCGGGTCAGGCCCCACATCATCAGCAACAGCACCGCCGAGAACGGCAGCGACGCCAGCACCACCGCCGATTTCAATGCATCGATGCTGCCGGCCAACAGCAGGCCAGCGGTCAGCACCGCGATCACCGTGCCCCAGAACACGCGCAGCCAGCGTGGGCCATCGTCCTCGGGCGCACCGCCATGCGAGGACAGCGTGGACAACACCACCGCCCCCGAATCCGCCGACGTCACGAAGAAGATGAAGCTGATCAGCACGGTCACCGCGATCACCGCCTTGCTCCACGGATACCCATCCAGCAGGGCATACAGCACGGTGGGTGGGTCATCCACCGCCAGCTGTGCCAACTGCTGCTGGCCATGGTGCAGCACCTGGTCCAGTGCACTGTTGCCGAAGATCGACAGCCACGCCAAGGTGAAGCCGAGCGGGATCAGCAGCACGCCGAACACGAACTCGCGGATGGTGCGGCCACGCGAGATGCGGGCGATGAACAGGCCGACGAACGGCGCCCAGCCGATCCACCAGGCCCAGTAGAACACCGTCCAGCCGCCCAGCCATTCGGGACGGCCGCCATAGGCGTACACATCGAAACTCTTGCCCACCACGCTACCGAGGTAGTCGCCCAGGTTCTGCATCAGCGTGCTGAGCAGGTACTGGGTGGGGCCGGCGCTCAGCATGAACAGCACCAGCGCGATCGCCAGCAGCATGTTGATGTTGGCCATCCAGCGCACGCCCTTTTCCACCCCGGAAACGGCCACCGCCACCGCTGCGCCCATCATGGCGACCACCAGGATGATCTGCACCAGGTTGGAGTGCGGGATGTTGAACAGGTGCGACAGGCCTGCGTTGAGGTGCAGCACGCCGAAGCCCATGTCGGCGCCGATGCCGAACACGGTGGCGACAATGCCCAGCGCGTCCACGGTGTAGCCGATCGGGCCATTGATGCGCTTGCCGATCAGCGGGTAGAGGGCCGAACGCAGTGCCAGCGGCAGATTGTGCCGGTAGGCGAAGTAGGCCATCGCCATCGCCGCCAGCGCGAACACGCCCCAGCCATGCAGGCCCCAGTGCAGGAACAGCAGCTGCATGGCCTGGCGCGCACCGGCCTCACCGGCCGCCGGATCGCCTTGCGGCGGCTGCATGTAATGGGTCAGAGGTTCGGAGACGCAGAAGAAGAACAGCGTAATGCTGATGCCGGCGGCAAACAGCATGCCGGCCCAGGAGAGATAGCTGAACTCCGGCTCGTCATGGTCCGCGCCGAGCTTGATGCCGCCATACTTGGACAGCGCCACGCCGACCACGAACACCAGGTACAGGGTCATTGCCAGCAGGTAGTACCAGCCGACATTGAGGGCGGCCCAGTCCTGCGCCTTGACCAGAAGGCGGCCCGCACCGAGCGGGAACAGGCTGACGAACAGCGCGAACGCCACGACAACGATCGCCGCGAAGGCGAACACAGGTCGAAGGGTGCGCACCGGGGATTGTTGCGGCTCCAGTACTTCCATGGGGCGGCGTTCTCCGGTAGATCAAAGGGTTAGCCGACCGATTGTGGCTGAACCGCAGTGGACAGAGCATGAAGTTGCAGCCTGCGGTCACAGGCCCGGTCCACCATTCCGTGCTATCACGCGCGCGCCGAAGCGCGCCTGCAAGCGCAGCCGCGCGCGGACCGCGTGCATCGCGGCCACGCGCGTACTGTCCAATCACGACATCACATGCACCGCGCACAGCTTGTTGCCATCCGGATCGCGCAGGTAGGCCAGGAACAGCTGCCGCCCGGCCATGTTGCGGATACCGGCCGGGTCTTCGATGGCGGTGCCACCGTGGCTTACACCTGCGTCCTGCCAGCCACGCACGGCATCGGCACTGTCCAGGGTGAAGCCGATGGTGCCGCCATTGGCGTGGCAGGCCGGTTCGCCATCGATCGGTGCGGTGACGATGAACATGCGGCCATCCTTGAAGTACACCAGCCGGCCCTTGTCATCGAAGACGCCCGGTCGTGCGCCCAAGGCGGTGAACAATGCATCGTAAAAACGATGGGCGACGTCCATGTCGTTGGTTCCAACGGTGATGTGGCTGAACATGCGGGCACTCCCTGCGGAAAGACCGCAGTGTCGGCGAGCCCGGCGGTCATCGCAAACGCCCTGGCCATTGCGCCCTGCGCAGGGTTTGTCGTACACCGCTCGATCACACTATAATGGGAATCATTCTCATTAATGATCGATGCCGATGGCCGTGCCCGCCGCCTCCAGCACCGCGCTGGCGGGGTTCTACCGCGAACACCATGGCTGGCTGCTGGGCTGGCTGCGGCGCCGCACCCACAACGCCGATTGCGCCGCCGACCTGACCCAGGACACTTTCGTGCGCCTGCTCAGCCGTCGCGTCGATCCGACCGAACTGCGCCTGCCGCGTGCCTATCTCAGCACCATCGCGCACGCGCTGCTGGTCAACCACTGGCAGCGCGCGGATCTGGAGCGCGCCTACCTGACGGCCTTGGCCGCGCAGCCAGAGCCGGTGCATCCATCGGCCGAAGAACGCACGCAGGCACTGCAACTGCTGCATGCCATCGCCGACATGCTGTCCGGCCTGGCCGAGCGGCCACGCCGTGCGTTCCTGATGGCACGACTGTCCGGCCTGGGCTATGCGGAGATCGGCCAACAGCTGGGCGTGTCCGAACGCATGGTCAAGAAATACATGGCGCAGGCGATGCTGCATTGCCTGCGCCTGTCCGGCGGCGCAACAGCATGAGCACCGCGCTGGCCAGCCCAGCACTGGAGCAAGCCGCCGAATGGTTCGCGCTGCGCGAGCAGGGCTGGAGTGATGACGAGCAGTACCGCTGGCGCGCATGGCTGCAGGCTGATGCCGGCCACGCCGATGCGTGGCGTCGGGTCGAGTCGGTCTGGCAGTCCTTTGCCCCCCTGTCAGCAGCAGCCGCTGCCACAGCGCTGGATGCCGCAGGCCGTCGCCGCCGGCAGGCTCTGCGCGGCCTCGGAGGTGCACTTGGCATCGGCGCGGTCTCGCTGCTGGGCCTGCATGGCCTGCAGGCACAACGTGGCCTGCAGACACAACGCACCGCCGCCGGACATACCGGGCACTGGATACTGGCAGACGGCAGCCAGCTGTGGCTCAACGCCGACAGTGAAGTCACGATCGACATCGGCAGCGACCGCCGCGCCCTGCATCTGCTGCGTGGCGAACTGCTGCTGCAGACCGGCCATCACCCCGCCTTCGCCGACATGCCCTTGAGCGTGCATGTGCCGGGCGCACGCCTGCAGCCGATCGGCACCCGCTTCGCGGTCGGTCGCGAGGCGCAGGGCAGCCGCTTGGATGTATTTGAAGGTGCCGTGCGCTGCCTGCCGCTGTTCGGCGCGGCGCTGAACATACGTGCTGGCGGTGCCGTGCAGATCGGCCCGATGGGTGGACTCTCCCCGGTGGCTGCGGATCCGTTGCGCGGTGACTGGCAGGAGGGACGCCTGCAGGTGCAGGACACACCCATGATACGGATCATCGATGAGCTGGCCCGTCACCATCAGGGCTATCTCGGTTGTGATCCGGCGCTTGCTGCATTGAAAGCCACGGCGGTGCTGCCGCGACTCGACAGCATGCAGGCACTGCAACTGTTGGCCCGCGCCCTGCCGATCCGCATCGAGCAGCGCTGGCCGTGGTGGACCGTCGTGCGTCCGCTTTGAAATCGCGGTTCCCTTTCTGTGCGCTCACCGGGCAATACAAGGGAACCCATTGCGGATGTTGCCGCCCCCATGAAACTGCCCTGCCCCTCCCCTCGCCCCCTGGCCATCGCGCTGTGCCTGGCCCTGGCCTCCCCGTGCCTGCTGCCGGCCGCCGCCCATGCACAGGACACTGCGGCCGCCATTCGCTGGCAGATCCCGGCTGGCCCGCTCGACCAGGCCCTGACCGCATTCGGCCAGCAGTCGGGCCTGTCTATCGCTGCCGATTCGCGCCTGACCCGCGGCCGCCACAGCAAAGGCGTGCAGACCACGCTCGGCACGGACGCCGCATTGGCGCAGATGCTGGCCGGCACCGGCCTGGCCTTCCAGCGTGATGCCAGCGGCGTGGTGCTGCAGGCGGCGCCTGCCGCTGAAGCCGGCGTACGCCAGATCGGCACCCTGCGCGTGGCCGGCCAGGCCAGCGAAGGCGCTTCGCCGTGGGGGCTCGCCGATGCCGATGCGGTCTACCGCGACAGCGGCTCGCGCGTGCATCTGGACCGCCAGCAGCTGGAACGCTTCCGCGGCCAGTCGATCGGCGACGTGCTTGCCGGTGCGGTGGGCGTGCACACCGCTGACATTCGCAACGGCGGTGCGCTGGACGTCAACATCCGTGGCCTGCAAGGCCAGAACCGGGTGCCGGTGATCATCGACGGCGGCCAGCAGGCCATCGATGTTTATCGCGGCTACGCCGGCGTGCAGCAGCGCAGCTACCTCGACCCGGACCTGATCAGCGCGATCAGCATCGAGAAGGGGCCAAGCCTGGCCGCCAACGCCGCCAGCGCGATCGGCGGGGTGGTCTACATGGAAACATTAAACGTCGATGACATCCTCGATGATGGCCAGACCTGGGGCCTGCGCGTGCGCGGCGGCGTGGCCGACAACAGCATCGACCGCACCCGCACCTTCAAGCAGATCGCGCGTGGCAGCGACAACCGCAACAGCCTGCGCGACCCGCGCGACTGGAATGGCAGCGCGGCGTTCGCCCAGCGCGGCGAAGACTGGCAGCTGGTCGTGGCCTATGCGCGGCGCCGCCAAGGCAACTTCTTCGCCGGCAGCAACGGTGCGCATCGCTATGACAACCAGCACCTGTCCAGCGGCGACACCGGCATGTCCAGCCAGGCGGTGTCCAAGCTCTTCCATCCGGGCGATGAAGTGCTCAACACGCATACCGACAACGAATCGGCGTTGCTGAAATTCACCTGGACACCCAACCCCGACCAGCGCCTAGAGCTGAGCCACCGCTACTTCAATTCGAGTTTCGGCGAGATCATGCCGTCGGCGATCGGACGCGTGGGTGAGTCCAACGAATGGGTGACCTACGTGGACAAGGCCAACACCATGTTCCAGTTCGAGCCGGGGAAAATGCGGGTCAATGCCACCTCGCTGCGCCACCGCTACCGGCCCGAGGCACATCCGTGGCTGGACCTGAGCAGCACGCTGTGGCTCACCACCGCCACCAGCCGCATGTTCAACAGCAACATCGCCAACACGCCGCTGTTCAAGGATGTGCCCTCGGACCAGATGCCCGACACGCTGGGCGAGACCTACGGCCCGGGCCTGCAGTCGGACGTGAAGACCCAGCGTTGGGGCGTGGACAGCAGCAACACCACTCGCTTCAGCAACAGCCTGGGCGATTGGACGCTGCGCTATGGCGCCGCCTTCCAGCATGAAGACACCGCGCCGAATTCGCCGGTGCTGCCGGTGGATTTCAACAACAACCGCTACCTGCGCTCGGGCACGCGCCGCGAAGCCAGCGTCGTCGCCTCGCTGCAGTGGCAGCCGTGGGGCTGGCTGTCGCTGACTGCCGGCGGCCGCTTCACCGACTACCGCACCCGCGACCGCAACCGCGTCGCCTTCGTCAGCGAATCGCGTGACCTGCGCTACACCTTCGCGCGCCTGAGCAAGGGCGGCCAGCTGCTGCCGGGCTGGTACAAGGAGTGGTACCCGGATGCCCAGGGCAACTACACCTATGACTCGCTGCGCGCCACGCCCTATGGCGACAGCACGCTGGGCCAGGCCTACGATTTCGACGGATTCATTCCTGATCCGCGCGGCGCCAACGGTTTCTATACCAAGCAGATTCCCACCGCCTGGGGCTACAAGCCGGCGATCCGCCGTTCCGGCCACGGCTTCGCGCCGTATGCAGAGGCGCGCTTCAACCTCGACCAGGACATGTTCTTCTACGTGAAGTACGCGCAGGGCTGGAAGATGCCCAGCCTGTTCGAGTCGACGCTGGGCAACAGCACCTCGGCACCGGTGGCCGACCTGAAGCCGGAGAAGAACCGCTCGTGGGACATCGGCTTCAGCCTGCTCAAGCAGGACCTGTGGCGCGACGGTGACCGCCTGGCGTTCAAGGTGGCGTGGTTCAAGAACGATATCGACAACGCCATCACCCGCCGCTTCGATTCCAGCAACTGGGCCTTCTACGTCGACAACGTCGACAACTACACAGTGTCCGGTTACGAGCTGCAGTCCGGCTATGACGCCGGCATCGCCTACCTGGACCTGTCGGCCAGCTACTACCAGCGCGCGCGCACCTGCGATGCGGCTACCGCCAAGCGCCTGCGCGAAGGTCCGTATGCGAAGTGGAGCAAGCTGGACGCCACCCCGGACTGCGTGGACGGCGGCTTCGGCACCTCGTTCGTCAACGCGCAGAATCCGCCGAAATACTCGATCCACAGCACGCTGGGCTTCCGCCTGTTCGACCGCCGCTTGGATACCGGCTTCCGCCGCACCTACAACAGCGGCCCCACCCATGAACTGGACAAGCCCTGGAACACCACCGGTTCAACCGGCCTGCAGAACATCTACCTGCCGACCGCGATCTATGACTTCTATGCGCGCTGGCAGTTCACCCCGCGCAGCGAAGTGGAGCTGGTGGTCAGCAACCTGCGCAACACCTACTACATGGACACGCTGGCGATGAGCCTGATGCCGGGCCCGGGCCGCACCACGCGGCTGAACTTCACCGCACGTTTTTAACTGCTACAGAAACAGCAACGCCCCGGAGAGATCATTCCCGGGGCGCTTGCTTGCGGCGGCTCACGTTCTGGCAGGTACCAACCTGGGTTGGCACACCGACTCAGCACCGGTAGGTGCCAACCTTGGTTGGCACAGCGACGCGTTACTTCGCGTTACTTCGCGGTACTCAGCAGCAGCACCGCGACGGTGACCAATGCGATGCCGACCCAACCGATTGGACGCAGGCGGTTGCCGAACAACAGGCGGCCGCAGGTGGCGGTACCGATCACGCCGATCGCTCCCCACATTGCATAGGCGGTGGCAAGGTCCATGTAGCGCACCGCCTGGCCGAGCAGGGCGAAGGCGATCCAGACGAGGACGATCGCACCGACGCCCCAGCGCCAACGACGGAAACCTTCCGACTTGGCGACCATCATGTTGGCGGCGACGTCGATCAGCGCAGAACAGATCACGAAAAACAGGGCCAGGGTGTTCATCAGTGCGCCTCCCCAAGGGTGACGCAGACGATGCCGACCACTGCCAGCACCAGGCCGGCCAGCTGCTGCAGCGACAGGCTTTCACCGAAGACGGTGAGGCCGACCACGGTCAACAGGGTCAGGCCGAGGCCTTCCCACACTGCGTAGGCCACGCCCACGGCGATGCGGCGCACCGATTGCGCGAGGAAGAAGTAGGACAGCGCCAGCGCGCCGGCCATGATCAGATAACCGGTCCAGCCGCCATCGCGGGCGGCATGGGCCATGAACGAGGTGCCGACCACTTCGGCGATGATCGCCACGGTCAGGCAGGCCCAGGCGACCAGCGCGCCACGGGCGGGAACAGTACGGGACATGTGAAACTCCTTGCCGGGCGGGGACCGCGCCACCTTTTCAATAGATCCACGCCGTGCGTGGAGGGTCCGGAACGCCCCGCAGACGGGGGCGATGGAAGCCAGTATCATCGCTTTTTACGGTGGTATCAAAATAGATCCCATCGACAGGAGCGATGGATCAATGCCCTACTCCCCCGAATCCCTGCAGGCTTTCGTGGAAGCCGCAGCCCTGGGCTCGTTCTCGGCAGCGGCGCGACGCCTGCGCAAGACCCAGTCAACGGTCAGCACCGCCATCGCCCACCTGGAGGCCGATCTGGGCGTGAGCCTGTTCGATCGCAGCGGGCGCTACCCGCAGCTGACCGAGGCCGGGCGCCAGGTACTTGGGCACGCGCAGGAAATCCTGGCTGCCGATGCCCGCCTGCAACAGTTGAGCGTGCGCCTGGCCGCGCCGGTCGAGCCGCGCCTGACCGTGGTGTTCTCCGATGTCTATCAGCTCGATCCCGAGCAGCGGATCCTGCAGCGCTTCGCCGAAGCGTTCCCGGAGATCGAGCTGGAATGGCTGGATGCCGAGGGCGAGGATGTGCTGGAGCTGGTCGGCAGTGGTCGCGCCGGGCTGGGCCTGCTGCCCAGGCAGGAACGCTATCCCGATGGGCTGGTGGCCCGACCGTTGGCGCACCACAGCGAGTTGTCAGTGTACGTAGCGCGCGAGCACCCACTGGCCAGCGCCGGCCGTCGCACCGCCGCACAACTGGCGCGGCATAGACAGGTGCGCCTGAGCGCGGAAGTCGACCAATCCCGCGTGGTCACCGGCCTGGCCTGGACCGCCACCGACTACCTGATGGTGATGGAGATGGCCGAGGACGGCCTCGGCTGGGCCGAGCTGCCGCGGGCGCTGGTGCAGCGCTATGACCGTGGCCGGCTGGTGGAACTGGTGCTGCCCGGCTGGCCACGGCGCATCCACAGCGACCTGCTGTGGCGCCGTGATACGCCGCCGGGACCGGCCGCACTATGGTGGGCCGACGCATTGGGGTGAGGTAGTGCCGGCCGCTGGCCGGCAATCCCAGTGTCCCGTGGTTACTCGCCAGCGGCCGGCACTAGCGATCAACGATGGGCGAGCGCGTAATCCAGCGCCGAGCACACCGCTGCCACCTGCGCGTCATTGCACTGCTGCGGGGTCGCCCGCGGGCTGTCCGGGTAGACCTCGGTGGTGGTGGTGTACTTCGCGCCAGTGATGCCTGCACACAACGCCAGCTTCACCAGCGGGTACTCGATCACGCCGTGCGCCACCACCGCTGAACCGATGATCTCGCCCTTGTCGTCGGCCGGCGCGATGTGGGTGACCTTCTCCACCGCAGCGATCACCGCCTGCTGGAAGGCCGCCTGCGGGTTCTCGCTGTCGTCCACCAGGTAGAAGCCATCGGGAATCAAGCCCGGCTCGAACGGCTTGCCGTCACGCGCGGCCAGCGCCGGGCGGAACTCGCTTTCGTCGCTGTCGGTGGTCTCGTGCAGGTCGATGTGCAGCACGAACTGACCCTTGATCGGTGCGATCAGCTCGATCAACGCGGTCGACTCGCGGGCCGGGCCGTCGACACGGAAGTTGCGGTTCGGATCGATCGCATCGAAGTTCCAGCGGTTGATGCGCTCGAAGCCCCACGGATTCACGCACGGCGCCACCAGCAGGTTGGCCTTGCCGGCGTAGTCGGCGGCGTGCTTTTCGAGGAATTCCAGCGCGCCCATCACACCGCTGGTCTCGTAGCCGTGCACGCCACCGGTGACCAGGGCAGCCGGCAGCGCCGGGTTCCAGTCGCGGCTGCGCAGGGCGAACAGGGTGTAGGTCTCGCCAGCGTAGTCGAGCTGGCCATAGGCCACCTTGTCAAAGCGTGAGGCCAACGCCTCGATGCGCGGCAGCACCTCCTCGTCATAGCGACGCAGGCGCTGCTGGCGGCCACGCCACAGCTCCCGTTCCGCCGCTCCCCACGGCTGGCCAGGGGTTCCGACGGGATAGAAAGCGGCTTGGGACATGGCGGATCTCAGCGAGTCAGGAAGCAATCAGAGACTCTATCACCGGTGCCTCGGCATGAACTGCAGACGCATTCCAATAGCGAATGGAATCAGCAATAATTCTCATTTACGACCTTCCACAGCCCGCACCGATGCCCATCCACGCCCTGCAACCGGCCCACCTGCCCCTGGCCGCAGCCCTCGCCCTGTGCCTGCTCCCGGCCACCCACGCCTTCGCCCAGGACGGCGCCACCACGCTGGACAGCATCCAGGTCTCCGGCAGCTGGCTGGGCACCGGCCTGCATGACAGCGTCAAGAGCTTTGCCGGCGCACGCACGGTGGTCGACCGCCAGCGCATCGAGGCCAGTGGCGCGGCCAGCATCGGCGATGCCATGCGCCGCATCCCGGGCGTGCAGGTCACCGACAACTCCGGCACTGCCGGCAGCTCGGTGTCGCTGAACATCGGCGTGCGTGGCCTGACCGGGCGCTACTCGCCGCGCTCGACCGTACTGCTCGATGGCGTGCCGCTGGCGGTGGCGCCGTATGGCCAGCCACAGCTGTCGTTCGCACCGACCAGCCTGTCCAACATCGAATCGATCGACGTGGTGCGCGGTGGCGGCGCGGTGCGCTATGGCCCGCAGAACGTGGGCGGCATCATCAACTTCAGCACCCGCGCCATTCCCACCGAGGCCGGCCTGCACGGCGAAGCCGGCATGCGCTACACCGCCTACGACCACGGCGGCGGCGACAGCACCCAATACAACGCCTTCCTCGGCGGCACCGGCGACAACGGCCTGGGCGCGGCCCTGCTGTACTCCGGCCAGGACGGCCGTGGCTGGCGCCAGGGCAGCGATGACCGCTTCAACGACCTGGCGCTGAAGTTCGCCTATGCCATCGACGAACAGCAGGAACTGCGCGCCAAGCTCTCCTACTACGATGTTCGCTCGCTCACCCCGGGCGGCCTGACCCGCACCCAGTACGAAGCCGACCCGTTCCAGAACACGCGCCCCACCGATTTCTGGAAAGGCCACCGCACCGGCATCGACCTGGGCTACACCAACACGCTGTCGGCCAACAGCGAGTTCGAGGTGTTGGCCTATTACAACGAAAGCACCCGCGCCAGCTCGCTGATCAACGCCGCCAATACCCAGCTGACCGTGCAGCCGCGCGATTACCGTGTGCTCGGCATCGAGCCGCGCTATACCCAGCGCCTGCACTGGGGCGCCAGCGTGCACGACATCACCGCCGGCTACCGCTTCCTGCGTGAGCGCGGCAACGACCGCAGCTACACCGTCACCCGCCGTACCGGCGTGGCCAGCGCCACCAACCGTTTCGACAACGCCACCGACGCACATTCCTTCTACATCGACGACCGCATCGCGATCGGCCAGTGGCGGATCACCCCGGGCGTGCGCATGGAGTGGATCGACATGGACCGCCGCCAGGCCGGGGGTGCGGCAACCTTCAGCAGCCGCAACGACAAGGCCCTGCCCTCGCTCAACATCGCCTACCTGCTGACCCCGCAGCTGACCGTGTTCGGCAACTACACCACCTCGTTCGGGCCGGTGCAGAACATCCAGCTCAATTCGCAGACCGCCAGCAACCCGCTGAACCCGGAAATCGCCAGGACCACCGAACTCGGTGCGCGCTGGCAGGACGGTGCGCTGCGCGCGGAAGTGACCGTGTTCAAGATGCGCTTCGACAACCAGATCCTGCAGGTGCCGGGGATCACCCCGCCGACGTTCCAGAACATCGGCGCCACCGACCACAAGGGCGTGGAGAGCGCGCTGGAGTACCGCTTCGCCGAGGACAGCGCTCTGGCCGGGCTGGAGCTGTATGCCAACTACACCTGGACCAAGGCGATCCAGCAGTCCGGTGACAACCGCGGCCTGGACGTCCCGTTCTACTCGCGCGACACCGACAGCGTCGGCGCCCGCTACGCGCTGGCCGGCTGGACCTTCAACGTCTCCAGCACCCACCAGAGCGGCCAGTTCTCCGACGCCGCCAACACCTGGGCCGAGAGCGCCGATGCGCGCGTGGGCCGCGTGCCGGGCGTGCGCCTGTGGAACGCGCAGGTGGCCTGGCAGGTGCCGGGACTGGGTGACAGCGAGATCGCGCTGGGCGTGAACAACCTGGCCGACAAGCGCTGGTATACCCGCAACGTCGATGGCAACGCCGGTCGCATGGTGGCCGCGCCGCGCACGTTCTACGTGCAGGGCCGCTACCGCTTCTGAGCCGGTAACCGCCCGATGCAGTGACGGTGGCGATCACGGTGGCGGCGTATCATGCCGCCACCATGTCACCGTCTGCTTTGCCATCGCGCCTGCATCTGGCCTTCCAGGGCCTGCGCCTGCGGCTGCGCGGCAGCGACCTGTGGTTCATCGCGCTGGCCCTGCTGGTCGGCCTGATCGCCGGCTACCTGACCCTGCTGCAGTCCGGCATCGCACGCTGGCTGCAGGGCACCCTGTACGGGCTGGACGAAGGCATGCGCCTGAGCTCCCTGCCCTCGCTGACCTGGACTGCGCTGCTGGTACTGCCGCTGGGTGGCCTGCTGGTGGGGCTGGTCAGCCTGGCCGCGACCCGGCTCAAGCGGCCCCTGCTTGATGCGGTGGAAGCCAACGCCCTGCATGGCGGACGCATGTCGATGCGCGACAACCTGATCGTACTGACCCAGACTCTGCTGTCCAACGGCTGCGGTGCCTCGGTCGGACTGGAAGCGTCGTACACGCAGATGGGCGCTGGCAGCGGCTCGCAGCTGGGGCGGGTGATGCGCCTGCGCCGCAACGATGTGCGCATCCTGGTCGGGGCCGGTGCCGCCGGTGCCATCGCCGCCGCCTTTGGTGCGCCGCTGGCCGGCGCGTTCTATGCCTTCGAGATCGTCATCGGCGCCTACACCCCGGCCGCGCTGGCCCCAGTGGCGGTCGCTGCATTGGCTGGCGCATTCGTCGCCGACCAGGCCGGCATCGAGGCCTATCTGCTGCCCGCCGCCTCGACCATTGATGTGCGCGCCGCCGACTACGCCATCTATGGCCTGCTGGGGTGCTGCTGCGCGATGGTCGGCATCGCGGTGATGCGGCTGATCGCTTCGATCGAAGGCACGGTCAAGCGCAGTCCGTTGCCGCTGTGGGGCCGGCCGGTGGTCGGTGGCCTGCTGCTGATCCCGCTGGCGCTGGCCAGCCCACAGGTGCTGTCGTCCGGCCATGGCGCGCTGCATCTGGACCTGACCACGCACCTGCCACTGATCTGGATCGGCGGCCTGCTGACGCTGAAGTGCCTTGCCTCGGGCATCTCGCTCGGGTTCGGCTTCCGCGGCGGCCTGTTCTTCGCCTCGCTGTTCATGGGCACCCTGGTCGGCGCCCTGTTCGCCGGCCTGCTCGCCATGGCCACCGGCGTGCCGGTGATCGACGCCACCTCGGCCGCGCTGGCCGGCATGGCCGCACTGGCCGCTGCGGTGGTCGGCGCACCGATGACCATGGCCATGCTGGTGCTGGAAGGCACCCACGACTTCCTGCTGACCAGCGTGGTGATGAGCGCGGTGCTGGTCTCCAGCACGCTGGTGCGGCAGTGGTTCGGATATTCGTTCTCGACCTGGCGCATGCACCTGCGCGGCGAGACCATCAAAAGCGCGCGCGACGTGGGCTGGGTGCAGAACCTCAACGCCGGCCGGCTGATGCGCAAGGGCGTGGCCACCGCGCCGGCCAATCTCGACGCCGCCGCCTTCCGCCAGCGCTTCCCGCTGGGCTCGGGCAGCCGGGTGATCCTGATCGACAGCGAAGGCCACTACGCCGGCATCGTGCAGATTCCGCGCGTGTACGGCGACGGCGTGAAGCCGGAAACCGCCATTGGCGAACTGGCCGAGAACCGCGACGTGTCACTGCTGCCGAGCGCGGACGTGGTGACCGTGATGCAGCGCTTCGACCACACCCAGGCCGACGAACTGGCCGTGGTCGGCACCGACGGCCAGGTGCAGGGCGTGGTCTCCGAAGCCTTCGTGCGCAAGCGCTACGCCGAGGAACTGGACAAGCGCCAGCGCGAACTGATGGGCGAGCGGGTCGAGGACACCGACTGATCTTCAAAAAAGGGACGGAGGGGATCAAGTCGTTTCTGGCACATCTGGATATCCACGCGTTGGCGTGGAAAGACTGTCACTTCGGCGGGGTAGACTGCGGCCATGCGCTTCATTGAAACCTTCCAGGCCGGTCCCTTCGCCGACACCGTGGTCAGCCTGCTGGCCGCCTTCGTGCTCGGCACGCTGATCGGCGCCGAGCGCCAGTACCGGCAACGCACGGCCGGCCTGCGTACCAACGTGCTGGTAGCTGTCGGCGCGGCTGCCTTCGTCGACCTGGGCATGCGCATCGCCGGCAGTGCCGAGGCGGTGCGGGTGATCTCCTACGTGGTCTCCGGGGTCGGCTTCCTCGGTGCCGGCGTGATCATGAAGGAAGGCATGAACGTGCGCGGGCTGAACACCGCTGCCACGTTGTGGTGCTCGGCGGCGGTCGGCAGCTGCACCGGTGCGGACATGTTGGCCGAGGGCGTCCTACTGACCGTGCTGATCATCGCCGGCAATACCCTGTTGCGGCCGCTGGTCAATGCGATCAACCGCATCCCGATCAACGAGACCGCCACCGAGGCCACCTATGAGGTGCGCCTGAGCGTGGATGCAGAAGCCGTGCCGCGCGTGCGCGAGCGCCTGGTCGATGCGCTGGAAGCTGCGCAGTATCCGGTCGGTGATGTGCAGGTGGTCGAGCATGCCGATGCGCCCACCGATGTGATCGCGGTGCTGGTCAGTACCGCCGTGAGTGCCGATGAGCTGGACGTGGTGCTGGCACGGATGGAACAGGTACCGGGCGTGCTGCATGCCACCTGGGAAGTCAGTACCCGCGATTGAGCGGGCACGGGCAACTCACCCACCCGCCAGGCGCTGCTGGGCCCGCAACAACTTCCGGAATGAACCGCACTGGCGTGCATCCTGCGCTTCCGGGCAGGCCGCAGCGCGTTGCAGGTGCCGACGCACCCGCTGCAGCTGGCTGATCTGCTGCTGCAGTACCTCGGCCTGCGCCAGCAGGGCCTCACGATCCAGCGTGATGCATCCACGCTGAGGTGGCAGCGACACCCCGATCTGCTGCAGTGACAGCCCGGCAGCCTGACCGAGACCGATCAGCGCCAGCCGTTCCAGCACCTGCTCGTCGTACTGCCGGCGCAGGCCACGGCGGCCCAGCGACTGCAACAGCCCGAGCTGTTCGTAGTAACGCAGGGTCGAGGCCGGCACGCCACTGCGCTTGACCACTTCGCCGATATCCAGTTCACGCATGGGCTTGACCTCAAGTCGCCTTCAAGCATCAACCTATGGGCAACTTCCCGGCAGGACAAGGCCATGGCCAGCACATCCCCCGTTGATCAGAATGCGCTCTGGAATGGCCCCGGTGGCCAGATCTGGGTCGCCCAGCAGGCCATCCTCGATGGCCTGTTCCAGCCGATGGCCGACCTGCTGGTGGCCGAACTTCCGGAAATCGTCACGCAACTGCTCGATATCGGCTGTGGCACCGGCGCCAGCCTGCTGGCCGCCGCAGCGGCTCGCCCTGCCGCGCACAGCACCGGCCTGGACATCTCCGCGCCGATGTTGGCTCTGGCCCGGCAGCGCGCTGAAACAGCGGGATTGGACGCGGACTTCATCGTCGCCGACGCGCAGCAGCATCCGCTGCCCTCCGCGCACTTCGACTGGATCCAGTCGCGGCTGGGCGTGATGTTCTTCGAGGACAGCCAGGCCGCCTTCGCCAACCTGCATCGTGCCGCAACGCCAGGCGCGGGCCTGCGTTTCATCGCCTGGCGCAGTGCCGACGAGAACCCGTTCATGACCACGGCCGAACGCGCCATTGGTGATGAACTCGAGCTGCCACCCCGTGCGCCTGGCTCGCCGGGCCAGTTCGCCTTTGCCGATGGTGACCGGGTACAGCGGCTTCTGCAGGCGGCCGGCTGGAAGGACGTCGAAGTGGTTGCGGTCGACCTGCCCTGTTCGATCGCCCGCGACGAGCTGCCGACCTATGTCGGCCAACTTGGCCCGCTGGGACTGGCCCTGCGTGCGATGCCGGAAGACCGCGCCGACGCACTTCGAAGCAAGGCGCTGGCCGCGTTCGCCCCCTTCATCGAAGGCGACCGGGTACGCGTAGATGCCGCCTGCTGGCTGGTCCGCGCCCGCGCCTAGAGATAGGGGACGGAGGGTATTAAGTCGTTCTTGCCCCTGCGGTGCCGGAAACGACTTAATCCCCTCCGTCCCCTTTTCCTTCTACAGCGCCTCGCCGGCGTCGGCCAGGCGTGATTCGATCAAGGAATACCACTGCTGCAGAACGTCGATGAGCATGTCCAGCTCGGCGTCGGTGCGTTGGGCGCGGCCACTGCGCAGGCAGGCCTGGGCTTCCTGCAGCTGGGCGAGGAAGCCGGCCACGGTATCGGCCTGCAGGATCAACCCCGGCAGGCGACGCCCGGGAATGCGCACCACGGCATGGTTACCGAGCTGGCCATACACACTGAGTGTGGTTTCCGTCTTCATGGAAAGAGGCAGGAATTGGGCGTTCATCGTGCACCGTATGCAAACCTGAGCCGCCGGCAGGCGGGGACAACGGGGGAGACGTGGCCACGTCCTGCCGGCGGTCAGGGGGGACTCGGGATGCCGGGGCCCTGCCCCGGCGCAGGATTCTCAGCGTGGCTGTGCCACGCCCGCGATCTGCACGCGGCGGTTCGGGGCCAGGCACGCGATCAGCTCGCGACGATTGCGCTGGTCGCACTGCACGACCGGCTCCGCCGCGCCACGTCCTTCGGCACTGATGCTGGCAGCCGGCACTCCACCCTGCACAAGCGCCATGCGTACCGCTTCGGCACGTCGCTGCGACAGGTTCTGGTTGTAGCTGGCACTGCCAATGCGATCGGTGTAGCCGGTCACTCGGATCGACTGCACCTGGCTGGCTTCGCGCACCTGTGCCAGCACGCCCTGCACTGCTTGCTGCCCCTCGGCGCTGAGCACCGCGCTGTCGAAACCGAACAGCGCGTCGGCGGACAGGCGCAGCGGCTGCTCCGGCAACGGCGCCGGTGCGGGCGGGGCCGGCGGCCGCGGCGGCTCCAGCACCGCCGCACACGATTCAGGCTTCCAGTAGCCGCCCTGGGCGATGCCCTTGTTGTCGAATCGCACCTGGAACTGGCAGGTGAAGTACTCCGCACCCTGCGCAGTGCGGAAGTTGAACAGGTAGTTCCACTCGCGCACGCCCCACATGCCTTCGTTGAAGTGCGGCGTACCCAGCAACGTGTACAACTGGCGCTTGCTCATGCCCGGTGCGAAACGGCGCAGGTCGGCGACGTCGGGATATATCCCTTCCTTCAGCGAGGCCTTCGAGGCCTCCGGGAAGTGCACGGCGGTGGCTTCGGCAGGACCCTCGGCGGCCGGCGCATGGCTGCGGCAGGCGGCCAGCAGGCCCATCCCCAGGATCAGGCCCAGCGCGGCGGCCAGCTGACCGGCGCAGGCGATGCGATGCTGTTTCATGTCATTCCCCCTATGGACGTTTCCGCGATGCCGGGCCGCGGTTGCGGCCCGGCGGCGGGGATCACCACTGGATGCCGGCACCGACGGCCACTCCGGCCTCGCCACGGCTGTTGGTCGAACCGCTGAACTTGTAGATCCAGCGGCCACCTTCCGAAACACCGGAGATACCGACCGCAACACCGGATTCGCCGTTGTAGCTGCCGGCCGCGACCGATGCCATGCTTCGACCCGCCTCACTGGGCTGCGGCAGTGCCGCGGTGGCCATCGCCGAGGCGATACCGGCCGAGGCACGGTTGTCGGTCTTGCGCAGGTCGCGCTCGAAGCCGCCCATGCGCTCGTCGGTGTATGCCTTCGACCAGTCCAGGGTCTGCGCCATGCCCGACTTCAGCTGGTCGACGTTGACTGCGTCGGTGCCGGCGGTGCCGGCGGCGACGTTGCGCACCGTGGTCGGCCCGCTGTTGGTGTTGCCCAGCGTGACGCTGTTGTAGTTGGTCGCGCCGTTCACCGTGGTGTCGTAGCGGATCGTACCCTGCTGCGAGGCCTGCAGCTGACGCACGTTGACCGCATCGGTGGCCTGCGAGCCATCGGCCACGTTGACCACCTGGCGTTCGGCACCGCTGGCCCCCACCGAAACGGTGTTGGCCCGGTTCGCCACCGAACCCGCACCCAGTGCCACCGAGTTGTCGGCCTGTGCCTGCGAGCCATTGCCCAACGCGGTGGAGTTGGCGCCGGCGGCGGTGGCGCCTGCACCACCCGCTGCGGAATTGGCTCCGCTGGCGGAAGGATCGGCCAGGTTGTTGGTGTTGTTGGCGCGGAAGCTGCCGGCCACGTTGGTGATGTTCTGGATCTTCTGGTCGGTGTACTTCTTCGACTCGTCGATGGCGTAGTTCACGCCGTTTTTCAGCTGGCCGACGTTGGTTGCGTCGTACGTATCGGAACCGTCAGCGACATGGGTGATCTTGCGCTCGCTGCCGGTGCTGCCGACCGAGACCTCACCGGCCGAGTTGCTGGCACCGGCCTGCCCGTACGCACCGGTGTAGCCACTCTGTGCACCGACGCTGGCCACCGAGCCGGCACCCAGGGCGACACTGTTGCCGGCACTGGCGCTGGCACCGTTGCCGACCGCTACGCTGTTGGCGCCCGCTGCACTGGCCTGCGGGCCGACTGCCACCGCTTCCGCACCTGCTGCCGTAGCGGCCGCTGCGGTCGAGTTCACCGCCAGGTAGGCACTGCCACCGCCACCGTTGGTGATGCGCTGGTTGAGGACCTTCAGCGAGCCGTCCACTGCGGTGAATGCAGCGGTGACATTGTTGTAGTCGCCGCTGGTGAAGGTCCCGTCGGTGGCGATGCTGGAGATGCTGAACTTCGGCGCGGTCCACACGTTGGTGGTGCCGTTGTAGGCGGTGGTGCCACCGAAGTAGTTGGCGACGGTGCTGTTCGTGCTGAACAGCTGGTCGCCGGTGATGGCATCACTGCTGCCGGCCAGGATGCTGCCGGCGGCGACGTTGGTGATCTTTACCGTGCCGGTGCCGGTACCCGTCAGCGTCACGCTGTTGAGCACGTTGCCACTGCCATCGACGTCGTACTTCACGGCAAGCTTGTCGATCTCATCGGTCTGGTCGGCAACATTGGCCAGCGAGTTGCTGACCGCGTCGAAGGCGGTGCCGACGTCGTTGTAGCTGCCCTTGGTCACGGTGCCGTTGGCGGCGACGTTGTTGATCGAGTAGGTCGGTGCAGTCAGCACACCGCTGGCGTTGACCGCTGCGCCACCACCGAGGTGGGTAGCCACGGCCTGGTTGGCAGCGAACAGCTGGGCACCGTTGATGGCCTCGCTGCTGGTGGCACTGACCTGGCCCGGCCCGAGGTTGCGCAGCGTGGTGGCGGTGCCGGCCTGGCCCAGCGTGGCGCTGGCATAGTTGACGCTGCCGTCGCCGTTGAGGTCATAGCGCAGGGCTCCCTGCTCCGATGCCTGCAGCTGGCCGACGTTCACCGCATCGGTGGCGGCTGTACCCGCGGCCAGGTTGGTGACCTGGCGCTCGGCTCCGGCCGCGCCGATCGACACCGAGTTGGCACGGTCGGCCAGGCTGCCGGCGCCCACCGCGATGCTGTTGGCGGCGGTGGCGCGGGCATTGGTGCCGACGGCGATCGAGTCGGTGCCGCTGGCCAGGGCTTCGGTGCCGGTCGAGTTCACCCGCAGGTACTTGGTGCCGCCGTTGCGGATGTCGGTGATCTGCGTGTTGAGGTTGACCAGCGAGCCGTCCACCGCGGCGAATGCATCGGTGGCGTTCTCATACAAGCCCTTGGCAATGGCGCCGCCGGTGGAGATGGTGCTGATCTCGAACAGTGGTGCAGTGAAGGCACCACTGGCCGGATCGAAGGCCGCGCGACCACCGAAGAAGCCGGCGATGGCGGCGTTGGTCGCCGCAAGCTGGCCGCCATTGACCGCTTCCAGGCTGCCGGCAGTGACCGCACCAGCGGTCAGGTTGCCGATGGTGGTGGTGCCGGTGCCGGCACCGAGCGTGACCCGGCGATAGTTCGGATTGCCGGCACCGTCCAGGTCGTAGGTCACCGCAGCGGCCGCCACATCATCGATCAGGCTGATCGCGCCCTTCAACTGCGCCACGTTGACCGCATCAGTGTTGACGCTACCGGCGGCGACGTTGGTGATCTGCCGTTCGCCGCCACCGGCGGTGCCCACCGACACTTCACCGGCCGAAACCTGCGGAGCGGTGAGCCCGTACGCGCTGTA
Source organism: Stenotrophomonas sp. 22DLJC03 (assembly GCF_056861405.1). NCBI lineage: Bacteria > Pseudomonadati > Pseudomonadota > Gammaproteobacteria > Lysobacterales > Lysobacteraceae > Stenotrophomonas > Stenotrophomonas sp. 22DLJC03. The sequence continues at coordinate 690,733 of NZ_JBSPUG010000002.1, read as the reverse complement.
GCTGGCCTGGGCGCCGCGCAGCGCGGCCGAGCGGTAGCCCAGTGCGACCGAGTTCGCCTGGTTCGAGGTGGCCTCGGCACCGAGCAGGGTCTGCCCGTTGGCCGTGCCCACCGCACTGTCGCCGACGATCACCGAATGCCCCATGCGTGCCGCGTAGTCAGCGGTCGGCACACCGGTCGGGTTGCTCGGATCATTGGTGCCGGCACCCGGGAAGGCCACGTTGGCATCGACCTTCGGCAGCTCGTGGCGGGCATTGGCGCCGATCACCACCTCCTTCGAGCCGTTGGCGAAGGCGCCGTCGCCCATCAGCACCTGGTAGTCCTGCGCCGCATTGACTGCCCAGCACGAGATGTCGGCCAGGGCGATATCCAGGCACTTGGCCGCCCATGCCGGCGAATCCTTCGGCAGCAGCAGGCCCAGCAGGCCGCCGGGGTTGCCGTTGTTGATGTTGTAGATGTAGCTGTCGGAGGTGACGCCACCAATCAGGGTCAGGTGCGAGCTGCCGCCGGTGACGGCGCCACCCAGGCCATTGAGGGTGCTGCCGACCGGCGACAGGTTGACCAACGGCAGGCCGAGCACGTTGACCGTCGAGTAGGTCTGCATCACGTTGGCGTTGCTGAGCTTGAGGTTGCCGTTGCTCAGGTAGCCGTTGCCACCGAACAGGCTGGTGGTGGTCGGGCCGATCAGCTGGCCGACGTTGCCAACCAGGCCGCCGGTGCCGATGATCAAACCCGCATTCGGGTCGGCCGGTGCCGGCGCCTTCGGACTGGTCGGCGGAATCGCCGAGGGCTTGGTCAGGCCGAGGCCGCTCAGCGTGCCACCGACCAGGCCACCCACGGCACTGCCGAGATTGCCGATGGTGCCATTGAGGTTGCCGTTGAGCAGGTTGCCCACGGCACCGCCGACGTTGCCCAACGTGTTGCCCAGCAGGCCGCCGAGGCCACCGGTGCTGCCGCCGGTCGCGCCGTTGAGCACACCGCCAACGGTACTGCCCACCGCGCCAACCGTGTTGTTGAGCGTACCGCCCACTGCGCCGCCCACCGCACCCACCGCGCCAGCGGCGCCGTTGACGGTTCCACCAACTGCGCCGACGGCACCGTTGAGCGTGCCGCCCACCGTACTGCCGACAGAACCAACAGTGCCGTTGAGCGCACCGCCGACTGCTCCACCAACGGAGCCAACCGTGCCGTTCAGTGCGCCACCCACGGCACTACCGACTGCGCCGACGGTACCGACCGCTCCGTTGAGCGTGCCACCCACCGCGCTGCCAACAGTGCCAACGGTGCCGTTGAGCGCACCGCCTACGGCACCACCGACTGCGCCGACGGTACCGACCGCGCCGTTGAGCGTGCCGCCCACCGCGCTGCCGACCGTGCCAGCGGTGCCGTTCAGTGCACCGCCCACGGCACCACCGACTGCACCGACGGTGCCGACCGCGCCGTTGAGCGTGCCGCCCACCGCGCCGCCGACCGTGCCAACGGTGCCGTTCAGTGCGCCACCCACGGCACTACCGACTGCACCGACGGTACCGACCGCGCCGTTGAGCGTGCCGCCCACCGCGCTGCCAACTGTACCAACGGTGCCGTTGAGCGCACCGCCAACTGCACTGCCGACGGTGCCGACGGTGCCATTCAGTGCGCCGCCAACCACGCCACCAACGGTGCCGACGGTGCCGTTAAGTGCCCCCGCCACCGCGCTGCCGGCCGTGCCGACCACACCGTTGAGCGCGCCGCCCACACCCAGCGCACTGTTCTGTGCCGCGACCGTTGCCTGGCCGGCCAGCTTCAGATTGCGGTCGGCCACCACTTCCTGCCCATCCGGCGCCTGCAGGCGCACGTTGCCGGCGACGCCGGTATCAAAGGCTGCAGTAATCGCACGGTCATGGGTTTCGCCCGGCAGCTCTTCCTTGGCCGGCAGCGTGACCGCTGCCGTCGCTTTGACCTGGCCTTGGCCATTGATCTGGCGCCCAGCCAGCTTCAGCTGCGAATCGACCTTGCCATCGACCGAGGTCTTCAGCCCAGGCAACGAACCCGCCGAGGTACTGCTGATGCCGGCCGCCGCCGTGGCGCCGGTATCGATCGAGGCCACCTGCGCACCGGCGACGCCAACGTTGGCTTTCGCCCGCGCATCCGCAGCCACGCCGAGCGGCGCATGCGCGGACGGCGCAACCTGTGCCGCCAGCGATGCATCAACCTTCGCTGCATTGGAGGTTGCATGACCCAGCCCGATATTAGCGCGGACATCGGCAGCCAGCGCCGGAACAGCAACCTGCTTCGGCGTGGTGTTCGCCGCCAGATTCACCTGCACGCTGGCCGGCAACACATCGCGCACCACCGGCAGCGAGGCAGTGCTCAGCTGCAGGCCGACACGTGCATCGGCGCTGATCGCGGGGCTGCTCTGCGCCTGGCGCGAGGCGGCGGCCAATGCCACTTCGGCATCGACCTTCACCGGCATCGGCTGCGCATACTTCGCGGCCAATGCCTGCAGGTCGCGCAGCGATTGATTGGTTTCTGATGCTCCTGCGTGGCCGCTGGCCAGCGCACACAGCAGTGCCAGCGCTAGCACAGAGGGCATCAGCAGGACACTGCGCGGATCGCGCGCGGCACCGCCGCCGCTATCGCCGGTGGCCAGTTCCGAGGCCACAACCAGAGCATTGAGCTGGCGGTTCCATACACGCCGGTAGATGCGGTTCATGAGCATTTCCCCCGTAGGCGAACAACTGGAATGTCAGTGGACTTGCCGTTAGGCAGGTGACTGACATTTCAGCGCTTGCAACGGTGGCTGCGCACTTCATTCCGGCACGGCAATCGCGCATTCCGGCAAATCCACGGTCGGAATCGGCAGCCGGTTATGCAGAAGCGGCAACCATATCGGCAAGCGGATATGCAATTCCGGCAGAAACGACGTGGAAACCCTTGTGCCGCCAGGGTCAGGCCGGCTGGCCGATCTGCGCCGGTGCGCGCATCAAGGTATCGCGCGGCAGTTCGCCGAAGACCTTGCGGTAATTGTCGGCGAAGCGCGACAGGTCCCACAGGCCGCAGCTGAGCGCGATGGCCTTCACCGAGCGACGGCTGGAATCGGCCATCGACAGGCTGCGGCAGGCCGCGCACAAGCGCAGCATCGACAGGTAACGATTGGGCGAGGTACCGAACAGGTCCTCGAAGGCATAGCGCAGGCCGCGCTCGCTGACGCCAGCGGCATCACAGATTTCATTCATGTAGATATTGCGGCGCAGGTTGAGCCGCATGAAGTTCTCCGCACGCTGCGCAATCAGATAGTGCGTCCGGCGCGCACGGCTGCATCCCGGGCGGTCTGCCGCACCGGCGCCCAGCAGGGCCTGCACGTGCCCATGCAGAAGGCGTTCGGTTTCATCCGGCTGCAGTGCAATGCCCTGCCCCAACTGCTGGTGAAGTTGCTGGTAATACCCCACCAGCGGCGCTGAATCACTGGCCAGGTTGAACAAGGACAGCGCCTGGCCTGCGGGCGGCGTGCTGCGCAGGCTCAGCTCGGTCAGCTTGCGCTGCACGCGTACCAACGGCACCAGCATCAGGGTCATATGGGTGCCGGGGCTCAGTGTGAACTCACTGATACCCTCGGGCATGACGGTCAACGCCATTCCCGGCGTGAGTGGCACTCCGTGGCACCAGCTCAGCGTTTCATCGGTGGCGTGGATATACCCCAGCATCGCCCAGTCCGGAGGCAGCATGAAGCGCCCACGGCAATGGAAACCACAGCTGATGCTGCAGAACAGGGCTTCCTCGTGCACGCGCGAAGCGAAGGCCGCCCGTGGTCCGTTGCCATCGAGCAGAAGCAATTCGACATCACACACACGAAGCACGCCGCTCAGCGTCGCCAGGTCGATCGACCGCAGGCCGCTGTCGTCACTGTCTCCTACCCCACCATCGACCATGACAGTGTCGTCCCCCCCGTTGATCCGTCATGCGATGCGGCCCCCACTGCCTGACAGGGCGCACACCGTTACAGGAACCGCTGCCGGTGCCGGGAGAGGAACGGTCAATGCCGCACAGCCCACCCGGAAAAACTCCATAGCTTGAATGCGAGTATGCCCGATAATCTTCGCGGGTAAACCCACGGAATGCATTGAAGAAAACCGATACACAAGTGAAGAGTTTGTTGTCGTGTTTGGCACGGTTTTCGCATGCGAAAGTTTAGAGGAATCACATTATCTGCACGTGGATGAACCGTTTTGCCAACGAACGGATATTCGTCACAGAAACAATCTGAAAGTTTAAGGTCCGAGTGTTTTCTGCCGAATTTGCATATAGGTTCCGGTTGCAGCGGGCCGCCATTCAGGCAAAGTCGATATCAAGGTGATCCGGTCCTTATAAAGAGGCCGCATCCAGGGGGAACGCATGAACATGCGCGCATCGCACGATACTTCGACCACCGGCCTGGCGCCGTGCGGTCGTAGCCGCGCAGTCGGCGCCCTCCCTGGAAACGATCACCCTGCTTGAGCACAGTGGGCCCGTCCCGCTATGCCTCCTCCGCCAGGATCGGCGGAGGTCCACGGACGATCCCGGCGGAGCCGGGCCACCGCCCAACGCAGGTGTCCTGTTGTAGACAGGTAGAGGGAGACAAACGTCATGAACGCATCGATCCGCAGGTTCCTGAAGGAAGAAGACGGCGTTACCGCACTCGAGTACGGGCTGCTGGCCGCTGTGATTGCCGGCATCCTGATCGCGGTCGGCAACAAGGAGATCAAGGGGTTCTTCGAGACGCTGTTCAAGAATCTCTCTGATCTTGCTACCAAGGCATCAGGCTCCACGCCCGCAACCTGAGCGGCGTTCCAGGTTGGACCAGGGACAGCAACTGCCTACCGTCCACTGACGGACAATGGAGTGTGCGATGACACTGCTGGGACTGTTGGCCATCGGCGTGTGCCTGCGGATCGCGATCAGCGACCTGTATGCCCGCCGGGTGCCCAACACCTGGCTGCTGTCGGCGTGCGCGATCACGGTTGTCCTGATCATCGCCGGCCAGTTCAACGCGCCGCGCCTGCCGTGGGGTTCCCACGTCGCCGGCGCGGCGCTGGGCCTGGTAGCGCTGCTGCCGTTCCATGCAGTGCGCTGGATGGGCGCGGGCGACGTCAAGTTCTTCTCGGTACTGGGCCTGATGCTGGGCTGGCAGGCATTGCTGCCGATCTGGATCGCGGCCAGCCTCGCTGCTGGCGTCCATGCGGCGATCGTCCTGGTGTCGCGCCGACTGAGTTCATTGTTGCCGTTCGGGCTGCAGGCCCAGGTAGACCGCGCCAGTTCGCACTGGCAATCACATCCTGCGCTCCGTGACATGCAGAGCGCCCGGCAGGGACGCCACGGCATTCCCTATGCAGCCTACCTGGCGATTTCCGCCATCGGCTGGATCCTCATCAGCGCCTACGGAGGTGTGTCATGAACTCCCGCAGCCCCCGCCGGCAGCGTGGCGTCGCCAGCATCGAGTTCGCACTGATGCTGATGCTTGGACTGTTGCCGCTGCTGATGTTCACCTTTTCCGGCGTGATGATCATGGCTGCGCAGCAGACCCTGGCCACCGCCTCGGCCGAGGGTGCGCGCGCATCGTTGCGCTATGGCAATGCCAATGAGCGCCGTACAGCAGCATGTGTCGCGGCGCGCAACTCGATGCAATGGCTGTTGAAGTTCTCGGCGCAGACCGTCGACTGCAGCAATGGCGGCAGCAACGCCGTGGTGGTGTCGCCGCAGGCGCCCTGCGCGGGCTTGGCCACGGCCCAGTGCATGACCGTGACCGTCAGCTACGACTACGCCAGCCATCCCTTCCTGCCCGGCACCGCCACGCTCTACAAGTGGGTGATGCAGGCCCCCATCCGCAGCGTCGCGGTCGCACAGCTCGACCTCGGCAGCGGTAACTGACGATCGGTACAGGAGACGGTTTCATGCTCAAGTTGACCCGCATCGCCGCCGTTGCCCTGATCGGGCTGGCCGTGCTGCTGGCCCTGGTCGCCTTCATGATCGGGCGCAAGCCCGACGCCCCGGCCTCAGCGGCTCCGGTCGCGCAGAGCGAGGCCCAGACGTTCACGGTGGTGGAAGCGGTGGCGCGCCTGCCGGCCGGCGAACCGATCACCGCCAACGGGCTGCGCCTTGCGCAGCGCACCGCGCCGGTCGCCGGTACCGCCACCAGCATCGCTACCGTCGTCGGCAAGGTGCCGGTGCAGGATATCGCCGAAGGCACCGCCATCAGCAGCAGCGCACTGGCGCAGGGATTCTCGCTGCAGCTGCGCCCGGGCGAGCGCGCCCTTGCGGTGCCGGTCGATGAACTGGTCGGCGCTGGCAACCGCATCCTGCCCGGCGACTTCGTCGACGTCTTCCTCAACCTGCGCAATGCCCAGCCCAACGCCAGCGGCCCGGGCGAGGCTGCACAGACGCGCCTGCTGCTGTCCCGCCTGCGCGTACTCAGCTATGGCCAGCAGGATATTGCCCCGGCCACCAGCGATGCTGTCGCCAGCAACGACGGCGACAACCGCAACGACCCGCGTGCCGCCGACATCACCGGAAGCGGCAGCAGCCACACCACGGGCAACGAAGCCACCCAACCGGCACGCAGTGCGGTGCTGGCAGTCCCGGTGGCCGATGCCAATCGCCTGCTGCTGGGTGCGCAGCAGGGCAAGCTGTTCCTGGCCCTGCGCAATCCGGCTGATACCGGCCTGCCCGACCTCGCCCTGTTCCCGCAGTCGCGCGGGGTGATCGATCCGTTGCGCGGCCTGGATGCGGAACAGCAGCTTGCACTGCAACGACCGGAGAACCATGCCTTCGCCGGCATCGATGACGATGCGCTGGCTGGCCGCGGCACCGCTCCGGCGCGCGCCAATCCACAGGCGCCGGCACGCGCACCTGCGACGCGCCACAGGACCCAGCGCGCGCCTGGCATCGAAATCATCCGCGGGGACAGCTCTGCTCCCCGTGGTTCCCTTTGACCTGCATCGAGCGCATCCATGACCGAACGTCGCCGCAGTCCACGCCTCTCCCCCCGCCAGCGCTGGCTGGCCCTGCTGCTGGTGCTGCTGGCACCGGCAACAAGCGTGGCGGCCGACGATCTGGTGCTGCAGGCACGTGAGCAACGGCCGTGGACGCTGCCGGCCGACCTGGAGCGGGTCGCCATCGCCGACCCCGGCGTGGCCGATATCGTGATGCTGCGCGGCCAGCGCCAGGCACTGCTGGTCGGCAAGGCACCAGGCATCACGACCCTGCTGCTGTGGCACCGCAGGCAGGCCGAACCGCAGCGCCTGCAGGTGCGGGTGCAGAGCGCCGTGCAGGGTGCGGCCGACGCCGGCTCGGGCGGGCTGGTGTTCACCCAGCAGGACAACCAGGGCCTGCTGCAGGGAAGTACCGACAGCGTGCTCTCGCACATGCAGGAACAGCGCACCGCGGCGATGGCGCTGGGCAAGGACGGCACGCTTGCTGATACATCGACGGTCAGCAGCGGCGGCGTGGTCCAGGTCGAGGTCAAGGTCGTCGAATTCAACAAGACGGCGCTGAAGCAGATCGGCATCAGTTTCCAGAACCGCAATGGCAACTTCGCCTACGGCTTCGCCCGTCCAGGCGGCCAGCTGCCGGGCAACACCGGCATCCTGCCCGGGATGAAGGAAGGCAACTCCGGCAACGAAGCCGAGTCGCCCATTTCCTCTGCATTCCGCCTGGTGTTCGGCTCGACCAAGGGCCTGTGGAACGCCGATGTCGACCTGCTGCAGAGCAACGGCATGGCGCGTGTCCTGGCCGAACCGACGCTGGTCGCGCTGTCCGGCCAGAGTGCCAGCTTCCTGGCAGGTGGCGAACTGCCGATCCTGGAACCGCAGGGGCTGGGCACCACCACCATCACCTACAAGCCATTCGGCATCGGCCTGACCGTGACCCCGACGGTGTTGGCACCCAATCGCATCGCGCTGAAGGTGGCTCCGGAAGCCAGCGACCTGGACTACAGCAACGCCATCGCCCTCAACGGTGTGCAGATCCCTTCGATCACTACCCGGCGCGCAGACACTACCGTCGAGCTCGGCGACGGCGAGAGCTTCGTGATCGGCGGCCTGGTCAGCTCCAACGTGGTGTCCAGCGTCGGCAAGATCCCGTTGCTGGGCGACCTGCCGATCATCGGCTCGTTCTTCCGCAACTTCGACTACAAACGACAGGACAAGGAACTGGTGATCATCGTCACGCCGCGGCTGGTGAAGCCGCTGGCGCGCAACACCGAACTACCGCTGCCCGGCGAACGCGAGGCCAAGCCGAACCTTCCGGAATGGGGTTCGTGGCTGCTCGGCCCGATCAGCCAGGACCCGGTGCCCGGCTTCTCGCGTTGACTCCATGATGCCTGCGATACCACGACCATGCCCTACGCCACCGCCCAGCCGCTGCATCCACAAGGACCACCGATGAACCTGGTCCTGTACGGCATGGATCGCGAACTGCTGCCCCGGCTGGCCGCCAAGTTGCCGCCGGCCACCACCCTGCATTGGCAGGACAGCAGCATGCCGACTTCCGCGCAGGACCTGCAACGCGGACCGGAAAGCCTGGTGCTTCTCGATTTCCGTCCCGAGCACGCGGCCGCCTCCAGCGTGCTTGCACAGCAATTGCAGCAGACCGAGCCGGAGCTGATGCTGGTCGCGGTCGGTTCCACCAGTGCCGGCCAGGTGGAAGGTGTGGTGATGGCGCTGCGCGTGGGCCTGCGTGACGTGCTGGACCTGGACAGCGACAACATCGGCATCGAAGCAGCGCTGCGCCGCGCACTGTCGCCACGACCGGCTCCTTCGGCGCAGCTGGCACACAAGGCACGCCTGATCGTGCTGCTGGGGGTGCGCGCCGGCGTCGGCACCAGCACTCTTGCGGCGCATCTGTCGGTGCTGGCGCAGCAGACCCGCGCGCTGGCCCAGGGCGACGCGCTGCAGCAGGACGGCCTGCTGCTGGAACTGGCGCAGCCCTCGGGCGACCTTGCGCTGTACCTCAATCTCGACAGCCGCTTCCACTACGAGGATGCGCTGCGCAATGCCAGCCGCATCGACGCTACCCTTGCCCGCACCGCGATGGCGCGTCATGAGTCCGGGCTGGTGCTGCTGGACCGTGCAGGTGGCAGTGATGCGGTGCCACCCTCGGACCCGGGCGCATTGCTGCAGCGGCTGCGCGGCGTGTTCGCCAGCGTGCTGTGCGATGCCGGCGGCTGCCCGCTGCGGCAGTTGCCACCGCTGCTGCTGGACCAGGCCGACGAGATCTGGCTGGTCACCGACGCCTCGATCGCCACGCTGGTGTCACTGGACCAGGCACTGAAGCACCTCGCTGGCCAGCGCGAACGCGAGAAGCGCCTGCAGCTGCTTATCAACCGCCACGACGACAGCAGCGGCATGAGCCCGGAGCAGATCGCGCGCCGCTTCGAGGTGCCGCTGCTGGCAACGTTGCCCGAACGACCGCGCGTACGCCTGGCGGCCAGCCAGGGCCATCTGCTGCTGCAGGATGCGCCGCGCGACCCCTACCTGCGTGCCCTCGCCCCGCTCGTCCCGCGATTGGATCCGGCTGCGTGCCCGGTCCAGGCGCAGGGCCTGCGGGAAAGACTCTCCCTTGCTCTGGGTGGATCGCAATGGAAGACAAGGTAACTCCGTTCCCGCATGCCGCTGCCCGCCCGGTGCTGCCCGAGAGCGCCGCCGGCCATCTGCCGTTCGCACAGACCGAGCAGTACCAGAAGGTGCTGTCGGCTGCGCACGAGCACCTGCTCAACAGCATCGAGGACGAGCGCATCGACATCGATTCCTGGGCCCCGGACACCATCGCCCGCTGGGTGCAGGTGCAGACCGTGGGCTTCATCCAGGAATGGCGCATCCCGATCAACGAGGAAGAGATGCAGGTGGTTGCCGAAGGCCTGGTCAAGGAGCTGACCGGGTTTGGCCCGCTGGACGACCTGCTGCACGATCCATCCATCGAAGACATCCTGATCAACGGCTTCAAGGATGTGCACGTCTCGCAGGGCGGCCAGCTCAAGCGCGCCACCCAGCGCTTCACCGACGATACCCACCTGCTGCGCATCCTGCGCCGCATCCTCGCTCCGCTGGGGCGCCGCCTGGATGATTCCAACCCGATGGTCGATGCGCGACTGCCCAACGGCGGCCGCCTCAACGCGATCATCTCGCCGCTGGCGGTGGACGGACCGATGGTGTCCATCCGCAAGTTCCGCAAGGACCCGTTCACCCCCGATGAGCTGCTGGCCAAAGGCACCTTCGATGCACCCATGCAGGCGCTGCTGAAGGCGATGGTGCTGGGCCGCTGCAACATCCTGGTCTCCGGTGGCACCAGTTCCGGCAAGACCTCGCTGCTGAACGCACTGGCCAGCTACGTGCCGGCCAACGAACGCGTGATCACAGTTGAGGACACCGCCGAACTATCACTCAACCATCCGCACGTCGTACGCCTGGAAAGCCGGATCGGTGGTGCCGAGGGCCAGGGTGCGGTCAGCATCCGCGACCTGGTGCGCAACAGCCTGCGCATGCGTCCCGATCGCATCGTCGTCGGCGAGGTGCGTGGCGCCGAGGTACTGGAAATGTTGCAGGCGATGAATACCGGCCACGACGGATCGATGGCCACCATCCACGCCAACTCGCCGCGTGACTGCCTGTACCGCATCGAGATGCTTGCCGGTTTCGCTGGCTTCCAGGGCAGTGAGGACAGCCTGCGGCGGCAGATCGCCAGCGCCATCGACTTCATCGTGCAGATCTCGCGCCTCGGCAGTGGCCGCCGCGTGCTGGTCTCGATCACAGAAATCACCGGCGTCAGCGACAACCTGATCACCACCCAGGAAATGTTCCGCCACGAGCTGCAGATCGACGGCAACGGCAGGGAAATCGATCGCTGGATCGGGTTGGGCTTCCATCCGCATTCGCACAAGCTGGAGCCATTCCGCCAGCAGCTGCGCGAATCCCTGTACGGGGACTTCTGAGCATGGGCACTGGGCTGCTGCTGGGCGTACTGAGCATCATCTCGGTGCTGCTGGCTCTGGCGGTCTGGCTGTGGGGCACAGCCAGCAGCCGCGAGCAGCGCCAGGCATCGATGCAGCACGCCGAACAGCGCCTTGCGCGTGGCAGCGCCGGTGCTGGCGCCCCCGCTGGCGCCTCCGTTGCAGCGGCCAACGATCCGCCGCGACCGGCCAGCAGCGGGCGACGCGTGCTGCCATTGGACGGCCTGCTGCAGCGCGCCGGCCTGCAGACGGGCTGGAAGCTTCCCATCATGCTGCTGGTGCCGGGGCTGGTGCTTTCTGTGGTGGCGATGCTGCGGCTCGGCACCGCATGGATGTTTCCGCTGACCCTGCTGCTGTACCTTCTGGGTTGCTGGCTGTGGGTGATGCGGCGGACATCGAAGCTGCGCGCGCAGCTGCTGCATCAGCTGCCGGATTTCCTCGACAACCTTGTGCGACTGACCGCGCTGGGCAACAGCCTGCAGGCGGCGTTCCAGGTGGCATCGATGCAGACCAGCGCACCGCTGCGTGGCCTGCTGGATACCACGGTGCGCTATGCGCGCAGCGGCATGGACCTGGACCGCGCGCTCGCACTGGCGGCGCAGCCGTATCGCATGGATGTGCTGAAGGTTCTGTCGGTGGTGGTCGGGGTCAGCGTGCGCATTGGTGGCCGCTCCGACCAGATCCTGCAGCGCATGGGTGATTTCATGCGCGACCTGGAACAGGCGCAGCAGGAACTGGCCGCGACCACCTCCGAGACGCGCATGTCAGCGTGGGTGCTGGGCCTGCTGCCACCGGCCAGCGCCGTGCTGATGGCAATCTCCAGCCCCGAGTTTTTCCAGCCGGTCCTGCACGATCCACTCGGTCACAAGATCCTGCTGATCGCACTGGGGCTGGAGCTGTTCGGAGCATTCCTGCTGTATCGCCTGGCCAAATCACTATGAACCGCCGCAGCCACCCCGGAGATGCCCGATGAGCGCGAGCGCCTGGTTCGCCCTCTCCCTGCTGCTGCTTGCGGCTGGCATCGCCCTGCTCGGCATTGCCGGCTGGGTGCGCAGCCATCGCGAACACCGCACCTCGGCCACGTTGAAGACCGCCCTGCAACCGCGCGAAGAGGCGCGTGACAACGAGACCACACAACGCGATTCACTGGGCTGGCTGGAGCGATTCGGCCGCGCGCTCAGTGGCGGTCGCCTGGAAGCTGCGCTGCTGGCCAATGAAGATCGCCTGCTGCTGGACCTGGCCAGCTGGAACACGCGTCGCGGCACCGCAATCTATCTCGGCCTGCGCTTGCTTCTGGCGCTGCTCGTGCTGGCATTGGCGCTGGCCTTCAGTGATGCCACGGGACTGGCCAGGATCATGGTCGTGATCGGTGCGCTGGCCGCCGGCCTGTTGCTGCCAAAGTTCGTTCTCTCTTCCTGGGTGAAGCGGCGGCGGCGGGCCGTCGACAACGAGTTGCCTCTGCTGATCGACCTGCTGCGGCTGTTGCAGGGCGTGGGATTCAGCATGGACCAGAGCCTGCAGACGCTGGGCGACAAGTTGCGTGACGCGCTGCCGGTACTCGGTGGCGAACTACAGGAAGCCAACGTGGCCTACACCCACGGCCGCACCCGCGCGCAGTCGCTGCGCCGCTTGAGCGAAGTCTATGCCGACGACGACCTGAGCAGCCTGATGCAGCTGATCCTGCAGGTGCATGCGCACGGCGGTGCGGTACAGGAGCCGCTGCGGCAGTTCAGCGTCCGCCTGCGCGAACAGCGCCGCAATACCTTGAAGGAAAAGGTCGGCAAGCTCTCGGTCAAGATGACCGTGGTGATGATGCTGACCCTGCTGCCAGCGCTGATGCTGGTCCTTGCCGGCCCCGCGCTGGTCGCGCTGGCCACAACCATGTCCAAGATGGGATCGCCCTGATGCCTGCCCTGCGCAACACCTGCCTGCTGTTTGCTCTCGTCGCCGTCGCCGGCGGCTGCTCATCGACCACGCCGAAGTATCTGCGTGCGCCCAGCCTGGCCGCGCCCGAACCGGCACCGCAGGACAGCCGCAACGCCTACCTGGAGCTGATCGAGCGCATGCAGCAGCAGGGGGCGTGGTATGCCTCGCTGGCGCATGTCGATGCCTTCCGCCAGCGCTACGGGGACCCGCCGGCGTTGCGCCTGCTGCAGGCCGATGCATTGCGCGAGACTGGACAGGCCGACGCGGCGATCGCCCTGTATCGCGACCTGTCCAGCGGTCCGCAGGCGGCTGCGGCGGCACATGGCCTCGGCCTGATCGCTGCGCGCCGCGATGACGATGCCGGCAGCGAGCAGGCGTTGGCGCAGGCCACCCAGCTGCAGCCATTGAATACCAGCTACCTGGGTGACCTCGGCTATGCACGGCTGCGCGCGGGCCGCTTCGAGCAGGCGCGCGAACCGCTGGCCAAGGCGCTGGAGTTGTCACCAGGCAACGCCAAGGCCACCGCCAACCTGGCGCTGTGGGCGGTGCTTCGTGGCGATACCGCCACCGCCGAGCGTCTTGCCCAGCAGGCCAACCTCAACGAAGAAACCCGCAACAGCATCCAACAGCAGGCCGCACAGATCCGCGCCCGCCTGCAGCAACGTCATGCCGCTGCCGCTGCTGCGGCAACGGTCACGCCACCCGCCCCAGCGACGGCGATGGCGGCGGCCAGCAGCAATACAACAGGCAGCACACGACTGGCAGCCGAACCGCGCCGCGATGCCCGTGATGCGCGCGATCCGCAGCGCCTGCCGCCCTCGATGCTGGAACGCTTCAGCGCCTCCGACCGCCCGAACGGGAACACACCATGACCGCGACACCCCTGTCCCGACGCCTGCTGTCCGTATTGACCTGCCTGCTGGTTGCGGGAGCCGTGCAAGCGCAGCAACAACCGTTGACCGGGCAGATGCTCGGCGGTGGCAGTCCATCCACCCCGGCAGCGCAGCCACTGCAGTCCGAGCCACTGCCTACGGTCGACCTGGCAGCGCCCGCCACACCGACGCCGGTAACCGCTACCACGGCGGTTGTCGCCGCCGACGGCATCGCTCCAGCACCGCGCCCGGTACGCAGCCAGATCGGTGATACCGCACGCAACCTGTTCCGCCTGCAGGCATCAGGACAGCAGGCCGGGCAGCATCTACCGATCCTCGGCGACCAGGCCACCCTGAGCTATGCCCGCTACATCAAGAGCTTTGAACACGAGATCCCGGACTTCTTTGAAACCGATGTCGCCAAGTCCAAGGGAACATCCTCATCCGGACGCTGAGGTAGGCCATGAAACGCCCACGCCAGTTCAGTTTCAGCCGCCCGCGTGGTGGCATGTCGATCACCATGATGCTGGTCATGCTGGCATTGCTGGCGATGCTGGGTCTGATCGAAATCGGCTATCTGTTCTGGGCCAAGCGTGACGCGCAGAAGGTCGCCGACCTGGCCGCACTGGCCGGCGCGCAACGACTGGAGCTGTGTACCTCGGACAACAGCGACAACAGTGCGGCGCGGCAGAGTGCGCTGACCCAGAACAAGTTTGCGGGGAGCCTGGAGATCCGTTGTGGGAACTGGAACGTGACCCGGGCCACCGAGGGGCACTTCAGCCCGGTCGTCGATGCGGCGAATCAGCGCAACGCCGTTCGTGTCATCACCCGCCGCGCGGTGCTTCCCTTCTTCGGGCAGAACAGCAGCCTGCCGACCGTGACCGCCCAGGCCGTGGCGCGCCGTGCAGAACCTACGGCGGTTTTCAGTGTCGGCTCGCAACTGCTGCGCATCAACGGCAACACGCCACTGGGAAATGTCCTGAAACTGGTGGGTGCCGACCTCGACAAGACCACCCTGCTCGGTTACGACGGCCTTGCACAGGCGCATATCACCCCGAATGGACTGCTCCAGGCACTGGGCATTCCGATCGACGTCAACATGGGCGTGGCGGAGTTCAACAACCTGCTGGCCGGCCGCAAGGTCAAGCTGGGCAAGATCCTTCAGGCCACCGTTGACCTGCTGACCCAACAGGGCGTTGCCCACGTGGACCTGAGTGCACTGGAGAATGCCCTGGTCGTGAAGGGCATCGACCTCAAGCAGCTGGAGGTGAAACTCGGTTCCGATGACAGCGGCGGCGGCTTGTTCGCACGCGTGGTCGCGCCGGATGGAACGATTTCCAGCGCGCTGCAGGCCGATGTCAATGTGCTGGACCTGATCGGCACCAGCATCAGCATCGCCAATGGTGGCCGTGCAGTCTCGGTCGATGAACTCAACCTGCTGGGCCTGGTCAATGCGAAAGCCGCCGTGGTGGAGCCGCCGTCAATCGCCATCGGTGGCATTGGCTCGCGCGCCTACAACGCGCAGATCCGCGTCTTCCTCGACATCGATACCAACAACATCCCCGTTGCAGGCGGAGTGCTTTCACTGTTGGGCATCCGCCTGAAGCTGCCGGTCCATGCAGACGTGACCAATGCAATGGCGACCCTGACCAGCCTCCAATGTGGCAGCACACCTCCCACGGCGACGATCAAGGTCGAGTCCTCCGTGCTGCGCGCATGCGTCGGCAAGGTGGCCGACAGCGAGCGGTTCTCCAAGCAGAATGTCTGTGGCGACACCCTGCAGAAGGAACAGATGCTGACACTGCTCGGCGCCCCGCTGATCAATGACAGCATCAAGGTCAATACGCTGACCGACACTCAAAGCCTCACCCTCCCCGCCGGCGCGACCGGTTCAACCCAGGTCAACTCGCTGGAGGTGGGCACCGCCGTGTCCGACCTGGTCAGCGAACTGCTGCGCGTACTCTCCGGCGTGCTCGATCCACGCGACGACGGCATGAGCCAGGGCTCGACCGCAGCGCAGTTGGCCGATCGCTACCTGAAAGCCGCCAACGTTGGTCGCAATCGCTATGACGTCGATGCGTCCATCAAGCTGCTTGAACTTGGCGACCAGACACGGGGGCTGAAACCCTTGGGCGCGTGGGTTGTACCCAAGGGTGTTCCAAAACCCTGCCTGGTGGGCCTGCTCACATGCTGGGAGGATGGTTCCGTCTGGAAGGGCTATCGCACGGCCGTGACTGGCGAAGGGCTGGGCGTGCTGCCGGCACTGCTGGGTAGCCTGCTCGGCGGACTGACCGTCAACCGGTGCGCAAGCCTGCTGATTTCCTTGAGCGATCAGGCCTACAACAACTGCATGACGCAGAACCTCGCGTCCTACCTGCAGACCGCCCAAGACGGCTTCCTGGACCAGTTCGCCGGCGAGGGCGTTACCGCCCCCGGCAATGGCCCGGTCAGTTGTTCGGGCCTCCTCTGCTTGCTGCTGAAGCCCGCCCTGGATGTCCTGAAGCCGCTGCTCAACAGTGTCGGCTCGCTGCTGCGCTCGCTGCTGGCCCAGGTGCTGGGCCTGGAACTAGGCCGTACGGATGTGCATGTGCAGTCCATCCAGTGCACGCCCGCGCAACTGGTCTACTGACCCGTGACGGGCGCCCTTGGCGGCGCCCGCGCCCATGCTAGACTCCCGGCGGGGAACCACCTTCATCTCAACCCACACTCATCCGTGGATGGTCTAGACATGCGAGAAACTTCAGGGGGCGCGGTCTTCGCCCGGCACGCGCGCAGCGCGGCAATGCTGGCCGTGGCCATGGTGCTGGTGGCACCGGCGGCGATGGCTGCACGAGGCGACCGCGAAGCTGCCGCAGAGCCGGCCGCGCGCACTGCACCGGTGGTACGCAACACCGTTGACGAACTCAAGCAGCTGATGGATGCGCGCCAGCTGACCGAGCTGCGCACCACCTACAACGGCAACTATGGCGCCAGCCTGCTGTTCAACGCCAACACCCTGACCTACTACGTCGCCCTGTTCCAGGAAAAGAATTTCTGGCGGGTGATCAAGACCGACGCCGTCGACAACGCCGAGCGTGTTTACCGAACCTTCGCGCAGCAGTCCGAGCAGCTGGCACAGGTCTATATCGACACTACCCGCCTGGAAGCCGGCAAGCGCTATACCGAGCGCCTGGTGGCCTACAACGAGGAGCGCCTGCGCACCCTGCAGCAGGAAATGGAACAGCAGCAGGCACAGTCCGCCCAGGTCAGCGCTGCCCTGCAGCAGGCCCAGCAGCAGGCGGTCAGCCTGAGCAGCGACGTGCAGAGCACCAACAGCCAGCTGGATGCACTGCAGCGCCGCATCCAGATCCTGCAGGCCGAACAGGGCAACCCGGAACTGAGCCTGCCCAAGCCGGACAGCGTGCCCTCGCCGGCACCGGCGGCCAACGACGGACGCTGAGGTCCAGGACCTGGCATTTGCTGACAACGGCGCCCAAGGGCGCCGTTGTCGTTTCTGGCACTCCTGGATTCAGCGACACGCGTCATGCACCGCGTCATCCAGCTGCCGCCGCTGTACGAAGTCCAGGCGCTTGGCCTTGGCGAGCGCCTGCCCGCGTTGCTGCCGCGCACGCTCACAGGCTGTGGGATCGGTGCTGATGGGTATCAGCGCGGCGTGCGCCCGGCCCGACCGCACGCTGCGAGGTCGGGCCGGGACTGCACTGGCCGCCTTGGCTGCCTTCGGCAACGGACCACGCGACAGCGACGCCTCTGCCGGCACCTCCCATCGCCATTCCGCACGCCCCTGGCACGGCGTCTGCTGGTAGACCGGATGCGGTCCATCCACGCACTTGTAGACATTGGTCTGCGCATGCACCACTGCGGCCAACAGGAGGCACAACAGGGGGCTGCATCGCACTCTCGGCATCGCGGGCTCCTCGACCAGGCTGCGGCCATCGTCGACATGCCGACCACGTTGCGCCAGAGCGATATGCGTCAGGGCCGGGCAATCCAGCACAGCCGTGCAAGCCGCCCGGCGTGCGCTGCGCTGTACTGCCGAAGGCACCGGCATCCACGCCAGCGCCTTCCCTCCCTTCAGCCAAGGAAACCACAATGAGCAACTTCGTCACCGTCGCCGACGGCGCGCGCATCTTCTACAAGGATTGGGGTACCGGACAGCCGATCGTGTTCGCTCACGGCTGGCCACTGTCTTCCGATGCCTGGGACCCGCAGATGCTGTTCATGGGCCAGAACGGCTTCCGCGTGATCGCTCACGACCGTCGCAGCCACGGCCGCTCCAGCCAGACCTGGGACGGCAACAACATGGACACCTACGCCGATGACCTGGCCGCCGTGCTCGAGGCGCTGGACCTGAAGGACGCGATCCTGGTCGGCCACTCCACCGGTGGCGGCGAAGTGGCCCATTACATCGGGCGCCACGGCAGCAAGCGCGTGGCCAAGGTGGTGCTGGTCGGCGCCGTGCCGCCGCTGATGCTGAAGACCGATGCCAACCCGGCCGGTACCCCGCTGGAGGTCTTCGACGGCATCCGCAAGGGCACCAGCGGTGACCGCTCGCAGTTCTTCAAGGACCTGACTACGCCGTTCTTCGGCGCCAACCGCGACGGCAACAGCGTTACCCAGGGCATGCGTGATTCGTTCTGGCTGCAGGGCATGCTCGGTGGCGTCAAGGGCCAGTACGACTGCGTGCACGAATTCTCGGAAGTGGATTACACCGAAGACCTGAAGAAGATCGACGTGCCGGCGCTGGTCGTGCACGGTGATGACGAC
Source organism: Stenotrophomonas sp. 22DLJC03 (assembly GCF_056861405.1). Taxonomy (NCBI): domain Bacteria; kingdom Pseudomonadati; phylum Pseudomonadota; class Gammaproteobacteria; order Lysobacterales; family Lysobacteraceae; genus Stenotrophomonas; species Stenotrophomonas sp. 22DLJC03. Next base: position 672,212 of record NZ_JBSPUG010000002.1, on the reverse strand, counting down.
CAGATCGTGCCATTCGATGCCTCGGCCAAGCTGTCCTCGCAGATCATCAAGGACGCCGAGTTGAAGGTGTACGCGGGTGCGCCGCACGGCCTGACCGTCACCCACGCCGACCGGTTCAACGCCGATCTGCTGGCGTTCGCACGCGGGTGATGTACCGCGGCGGCACCATGACGATGCCGCCGCTTCTGCGGTCGCAAAAAGGGGACGGAGGGGATTAAGTCGCTTGTGTACAAACGACTTAATCCCCTCCGTCCCCTTTTTTGTCAGATATCGCTGTGGTGGTGCGGGACCCCGGTCTTCGGCAACGGATCATGGCCGCCCACGAAATGGCGCACCACCGGCGCACGTTCGCCACGATGCAGCCCGCGCAGCACTTCCTGGATCGCCTTGTCATCGGCGGTGATGCGTTCGTGCTGGCGCAGGTGCTCCAGCCACGATGGGGTCACGAAATACTCAAGGTGGATGCCTGGGCTGGCCACGTCCTCCACTACTCCCCAGACCACGGCGCCATCACGACGCCGGATCGTTCCCAGCGCGCGCATCTGCGCCTGGAACTCGGCGCGGTCAGCATCGTCAATCCGGTACTCGAGGGTGACCAGTACCGGGCCGCAATCGTTCGATACCGGCACCGACAGTTCCGGTGCCGGCCAGTGCCCGGCCGGACTTAGGTTCAGATCCTCGGTGCCAGCGATGCGCACGCGCCACACCAGCAATCCGCCGATCACTGCGCCGGCGGCAGCCACCAGCAACGCCAGCTCCGGCGAGGTGCGCTGCGCCAGCGCGCCCCAGCTCAGGCCACCGGCCGCCATACCAGCGGAGAACACCATGATGTACAGCGCCAGTGCACGCGCCCGTACCCACGCTGGCACTGCGGTCTGCGCGGCAATCTGCAGCGACGACAGCACGGTGATCCAGGCAAAGCCATTGATCAGCATCACCAAGGGCAGCACGTACCAGCTGCGGGTCAGCGCCAGCCCGACCAGGCTGAGCGCCAGCGACAGCGTGGCCAGCAGCACCAGCAGGTCGCGATCCATCTGCGCGCGCAGCTTCGGCAGCAACAACGCACCACCCACGGCACCGATCCCGATGCAGCCGAGCAGCATGCCGTACTGCCCCGCCCCACCCTGCATCTGGCCGCGTACCACCACCGGCAGCAGTGCATTCATCGCCGCAGCAAAGAAGAAGAAGCCGACCGACTTGATCAACACCGCCTGCAGGCGCCCGGCGCGGCTGGCATAGCGCAGGCCCGCCTTCAGACCGGCACCGAAGCCTTCCGGCGGCAGGCTGGACTGTTTCGGGTCGCGATTCCACCCCCACACCACGAACAGCATCGCAGCGAAGGTGATGGCGTTGAAACCGAACGCCCAGACGGCGCCGAGCTGGGCGACGATCACGCCGCCGATGGCCGGGCCGATCGAGCGTGCGATGTTGATGCCGATCGAGTTCAGCGCCACCGCCGAGGCCAGCATCGGCTGCGGCACCAGTTCGGACACGATCGCGGCCTGCGCCGGCATCGCCATGGCCGCACCGCAGCCCATGCAGAAGGTCAACAGCACCAGCAGCTGCGGGGTCAGCAGGTCCATCGCGGTCAGCGTCGCCATCACGGCGGCGACCAGCAGCATCCAGCCCTGGGTCGCCAACAGGTACTTGCGGCGATCAACGATGTCGGCCAGCGTGCCTGCGGCCAGCGCCAGCAGCACGATCGGCACGGTGGTGGCCGACTGCACCAGGGCCACCATCAACGGCGAACCGGTACGCTCGGCCATCACCCAGGCGGCGGCCACGTCGTTGACCCAGGTGCCGATGTTGCTGGCCAGGATCGCCAACCAGATCGAACGGAACATCCGGATCTTCAGCGGGGACCAGGCACCTGCGGCCTGTGCGGGGGGTTGCGACGCGGTTGCGTTCACCATTGCCATGCTCCAACGATCGAGGCGAACAGCGTGTCCTGGCCTCCGGCCTGCTTCAGTGCAGGACCGGCATCGACCCAGGCCAGCTGCAGCTGCCATTGCCAGTGTTCGCTGGCCTCCCAGCGTGTTTCGGATTTGTATTGATTACCGATGCGGCGCGCGCCACCAGCGCTGCCTGGCAACGCCACCAGCGGTGCGGGCGTGGTGTAGACCGCATCGGCACGACGATGCTTCCAGGCCATCTGTACGCCCAGTTCCGTCGTCACCGCGTCGTGCAGGCGTAGGGTCAGGGTCGGCTGGAGGTCCATCAGGTTGGCCGGGGCCAGCAGGCTGGCCTCGCTGAAGTAGGCCGACTTCGGGAACAAGGCGTTGAAGGTTCCCAGGCGGCCGTCATGCAGGTTGCCATCGCCACTGGCGATGTCTGCCTTCAACCCCAGCCGCGGCTGCAGCGGCAGGTTCGTCCAGCGCCACCCCGTATCGGTAGCCAGCGTCCAGGCGCGGATATCGAGGGTGCCGGCGGTCGTCCGAAGGTCACCGCCCTGCGCCACCAGCTCGCTGTTCCAGTCCAGTGCACTGGCCTGGCCGAACCAGCGCGCGCCCAGAGTCTGCCGACGTTCGGTACCGCTGCCTGCGGCGAAGCGCGCGCCTTCGCGGCGGTAGTCCAGCAGGTACAGATCCCACTGTCCCGCGCCCTGTCCCCGCACCGTGGTGGCATAGGCACCCCACAGGTGGGCACCGTGCTCGCCGCGATCATCAAAGGCACCCGGTCGGTTTTCCACTGGCCACAATGCCATCAGATCAAGCGTACCGAGGCGACCTTTCCAACCCACACGCGCACCGTCGAACCCCAGGCGGATGTTCGGCCCGTCGCGCACCGACAGCAGCCGTGAACTTCCATAGCCTGCTTCCTGGCGGCCGAGTTGCAGGCGGAAGCCACCTCGCTGCCAGCGCCAGTACGCCTGCTGCACATCCAGCGCGCTGCGGTCGGTACGGCCAGGGCCGCCGGCTTTGCCATTCTCCCCATGCACACCCAGCTGCAGCTTCGCCTGCCAGGTGTCTTCCACATAGGTGGCCGAGGCCAGCGCACGCAGCAGGCCATAGCCGTCCTCCGTGCCACCGATACCGAGCCGGGTCGGGTCGTAGTACAGCCCACGCACGCGCAGCGACGCATCCCATTGCAGTTGGCCGTCACCGGCGTCACTGCAGCTCCCCCCCTCGCAGGCCAGCGCCAGCGATGGCACGGCCAGCAGCGCCAGGCTCAGAACGCGAAGCACGAGCATCCCATCGCACCCCAGAACGCGGTCAGGTCATCGGTGGGCGCCGCGTGCCGTGCAGCATGACCATGAGCACCGTGAGTGCTGCAGGCTACGCCGTGATGGTGGCGATGGGCGGCGGCCAACCCGGTGGCGGTACCGCCGACGTGGTAGCCACCGAACCTGTTGACCGGCGACCAGTTGGGCATCGCCGGCGGCAGCTGCGGCGCAAGCCCTGCATAGTCGGCGTCGGCATGCACGATGCGGCCACCGACCACGGTCAACACGCTGGTGATGTCGGCGATCTGCGCATCATCGACACGGAAGAAGTCGGCCGAGAGCAGGATGAAATCGGCCAACTGGCCGACCTTCAGCGTGCCCTTGACTGCTTCGTCGCCGGAGAACCAGGCACTGCCCTGGGTCCACAGGCGCAGTGCCTGCTCGCGTTCGAGCAGGTTCTCATCGCCATACAGGGCCAGGCCGCCGACGGTGCGCCCGGTCACCAGCCAGGACAACGCCACCCACGGGTTGTAGCTGGCCACACGGGTGGCGTCGGTACCGGCACCGACCGGCAGGCCCTCGGCCAGCATGCGCTTGACTGGCGGCGTATGCCGCGCCGCCTGCACGCCGTAGCGCTCGACGAAGGCTTCGCCCTGATAGGCCATGCGATGCTGCACGGCGATGCCGCCGCCCAGCGCACGGATGCGCTCGATGTTGCGCGGGGTGATGGTTTCGGCGTGATCGATGAACCAGTGCAGGCCATCGAAAGGCACCTCGCGATTGACCTGTTCGTACACATCGAGGATGCGGGTGATGCTCTCGTCGTACGTCGCATGGATGCGGAACGGCCAACGCTTCTCGACCAGCAGCTTCACCACGTCGTGCAGTTCCGGTCCCAGCTCCGGCGGCAGTTCTGGACGCGGCTCGTTGAACAACTCGAAGTCGGCCGCGGAGAACACCAGCATCTCGCCGGCACCGTTGTGGCGCAGCAGGTCATCACCCTGCCGCGGCTGCAGCATCTCGCTCCAGCCGCGGAAATCATCCACTTCCTTGCCCTTGTTCTGGGTGAACAGGTTGTAGGCGACGCGCACGGTCAGCTGGCCATCGCGGTGCAGCTGCTCGATGACCTGGTAGTCCTCGGGGTAGTTCTGGAAACCACCGCCGGCGTCGATCACCGAGGTGATGCCGAGCCGGTTCAGTTCACGCATGAAGTGACGCGTCGAATTGGCCTGGTACTCGATCGGCAGGCGCGGCCCCTTGGCCAGCGTCGCATACAGGATCAGCGCATTCGGCTTGGCCAGCAGCAGCCCGGTCGGGTTGCCCAGCGAATCGCGCACGATCTGCCCGCCCGGCGGATCCGGCGTGTCCTTGGTGTAGCCGCAGGCGCGCAGCGCGGCGCGGTTGAGCAGCGCACGGTCGTACAGGTGCAGCAGGAATACCGGCGTATCCGGCGCGATGTCGTTGAGCTCCTGCAGCGTGGGCAGGCGCTTCTCGTTGAACTGGGTGGCGGTGAAGCCACCGACCACGCGCACCCACTGCGGTGCAGGCGTGCGGTCGACCTGCGCCTTCAGCATGTCCAAGGCATCGCCCAGCGAACGCAGGCCATCCCAGCGCAGTTCCAGGTTGTAGTTCAGGCCACCACGTATCAGGTGGGTATGGCTGTCGTTGAGGCCGGGCAGCAGGCGCCGGCCCTGGGCGTCGATCAGGGTCGCTTCATTGCCCCAGCCACGCATGATCTCTTCATCGCTGCCGACGGCGACGATGCGTCCTTCCTGCACGGCCAGTGCCTGCGCATGCGGCTGCTGCGGGTCGAGGGTGGTGATACGGGCATTGCGGATGACCAGCGTACTCATGCGACGCTCCTTGGAAGTGGAATCGAGTGCGGCAGCGGCACGGCCGGCCAGGCCGAGCGCTACGGCAGCGCCGCTGGCCAGCACCACGTTGCGGCGGCCTTGATCGAGTGGATCGTGACTCATGCGAGGTCTCCGGGAAGGCGGTGGACGTCCAGTGCCCAGGTGCCGGGCCCGGCCAGCGCGATGGCCAGCAGTACCGTGGTCCACATCAACGGGTACTCACTGCCGCCGCGCATCCAGAACCAGCCCCTGGGCAGGGCCAGCAGGACGGTGAAGCCGATGAAAGCGGCCGCCGCAAGCGCAGCGATACGGGTCTGCCATCCCAGCAGCACGGCCAGCCCGGACAGCACCTGCAGCAGGGCCAGCAGCAGCGGCAGCGGTGCTACCGCCGGCAGCCCGAAGCCGCGCAGCTCGGTAGCGAAGTCGGACAGCCCCGGCCCACCGAACCAGCCGAACAGCTTGCCCAGCGCGTGTGGCAGCAGGAAGCCTCCTGCCGCCACGCGCAGCATCAACAGGGCCAGGTCGAGGCCATGGCCAGCCAGCATGCTCAGTGCCCGCCCTCCTGTGCGCCGAACATGCTCTTGGCGTACTGGATGCCGATGCCATAGCCGCCGGCGTGGTCGCGGGCAATGCCGGTGGTCAGCTCGTAGGTCTCACCCCGTGCCCAGTCACGCTGCAGCTCAAGCAGGTACTGCACGCTGGTCATCGGCACCGCACCGGCCTGCACCATGCGGGTGATCGCACGCTCGTGGGCTTCTTCGCTGACATCGCCGCAGGCATCGGTGATCACGTAGACCTCGAAGCCCTGCGCCAACGCCGACAGCGCCGGCCCGACAATGCAGACGCTGGTCCACAGGCCAGCAACAACCAGGCGACGCTTGCCGATGCGGTTGATCTCATCGATCACCGGTTGGTCTTCCCAAGTGTTCATCGAGGTGCGGTCGAACACCGTCTGGCCCGGGAAGATCTCCGGCAGTTCCGGGAACATCGGGCCGGAGAACGACGCTTCGGCCACCGTGGTCAGCACGACCGGCACATTGAAGCCCTTGGCGCCCTTGCTGATCAGCGACACGTTGTTGCGCAGCGCCGAAATGTCGATGGTGTGGGTGGCGAACGCCATCTGCGACTGGAAGTCGATCAGCACCAGGGCATGGTCGGTGGGCGACAGCAGGGCCGGGGCGGGCGTAGCGGTGGCAAGGCTCATGGGTGGACTCCGTTGGAAACATGATCAGGGGGAAGCAACAGGGCGGCATCACCAGCCAGGTACTGGCCGGGGCTGCAGCCGGTCTCGGCGCGGAAGCTGCGGACGAAATGGCTCTGGTCGAAGAAGCCCAGCTGCTGCGCCAGGCACGCCATCGGCAGCTGCGCGCCGGGCAGCAGTTGCCGCGCGCGTTCGATGCGGCGACGACGCACATAACGCAATGGGCTGGCGCCGGTACCGGTGCGGAACAGGCGCACGAGGTGGAAGCGGCTGACACAGGCGGCCTGCGCCAGCTCTGTCACCCGCAGCGGCTGTGACAGGTGTTCATCGACATAGCGCAAGGCGCGCTGCAATGCGGCGGCCTGCTGCGGTGCCAGCGCCACGGCGGGCGGAACGGGCGGAACAACGGTGGCCATGGGGGACGCCGCGAAGGGGTGGCCCATGGTGCGTGTGCGCCGGGCGATGCCCTACCCCCGTCGGTCGAAGGCAGCGCCTACCCGAATGGGGGAGGTCGATGGCCGAGCCGGCGACGACCGAACAGCCGCGCATCCAGTGAATAGGCACCCGGGCCCAGCGCCAGCAAGGCCAGCGGCAACACCACCAGTGGCCACGGCAGTGCCTGTGCATACAGGCCCAGTGTTGCCGGCACTACCGCCAGCGGCGTCAATACGCCCAGCGCGAGCATCGCCACCGCCAGTAGGCACAGCGCCGACAGCCAGCCCGTGTGCGCGCCCGGTGTGCACAGCGCAGCGGCCACGCACAGCCGCAGCCACAGCAGGCCGATGCCCGGACCGCGGTCGGGGAACATCACGAACAGGCGCTGCATGGCCGGGCTCCAGAGGACATGCCGGCGTGATAGCCGACGGCGGCGCCCGCCGCGTACCCCGTTCGGGTCACCCCGGGCTGCCCCACACCTGTCAAAATGCGCGCCATGCGTGGCCGCCCCTCCCCGTTGCAACGTCACCTGCGGACGCTGCTGACCTGCCTGCTGCTGTTGACCGCCCTGCCCGCCCTTGCCGTGCAGCGCCCACCGGTGAGCGGCGGGTTACCCGATTACGAGCACACGGCCTGGCGCGTCGGCCAGGGCGCCCCTGGTGACATCTGGGACATCACCCAGGACCGGGACGGCCTGTTGTGGCTGGCCACCGGCTCGGGCCTGTACCGCTTCGATGGCCGTCGCTTCGAACGGCAGGCGGCGCCCGTCGGCAGCCACTTCCCGTCCACCAACATGGTCACGCTGGCGCAGGGCCGCGATGGTGCCCTGTGGATCGGCTACTTCCAGGCCGGCATCAGCCAGCTCGCGCGCGGCCAGCTGCACAACTACGGCCGCGACCAGGGCGTGCCGGTGGGTGTGGTCCCGCATTTCAGCCAGGACCGTGACGGCCGGCTGTGGGCCGCGATCAATGGTGGACTACGCGAGTTCAATGGCCAACGATGGCAGCCGCTGCCCATTGGCATGGGGGTGCCGGAACATCGCGTGCAATGGCTGCTGCACGACAGCCGCGGCACCTTCTGGGTACTGGCCGACCTGAAGGTCTGGATGCGCGCGGCCGGCCAGACCGCGTTCGAAGACACCGGCATCGCCGTCTCGCAGATGGCGACGCTGGCCGAAAGTCCGCAGGGTGAAGTGTGGCTGGCCGACCGCGTGCGCGGCACCTCGCCGCTGGCCAACGCACAGGGCCTGCTGCCGGACAGCGAGCGCGAGGCACGGCGGTTGCCAGAGTTGGTGGCTGCGCGCCTGCAGTTCACTGCCGATGGCACGCTGTGGGCCACCATGAGCCCGCACGGCGGCGTGGCCCGCATCACCTTCGACGGCAGCCGCGCCGTGCGCATGGAGCGCTTCGATTCACCGCATGGCCTGACCGCCACCTCGGCGGTACCGATCATCGTCGATCGCGAAGGCAATCTCTGGGTCGGCACCAATCTCGGCCTCAACCGCTTCCGCGCACGCAGCGTGCATACCCTGGCGGTGGGCCCAAGTGATCCCTACCGCTCACTGGTACAGGCCAGCGATGGGCATGTGTATGGCTATGGCGAAGACCTCAAGCCTTACGACCTCAGGCGCACCCTGCTCGATGGCAGTGCCACGCAGCTGCAGGCCGCCGCGCGCCAGGCACCCACCCCGATCTGGCAGTTCGACTGGGTCAACCTGGCACGCACGGTGGCTGGCCACACCACGCTGATTCCGCTGCCCGAGCCCTTCACCGGGCAACCACTGCATGCCCTGCTGTTCCCCGACGACGAGCAGGCCTGGGTCTGCACCGGCGAACGGGGGGTGCTGCACTACCAGCACGACCAGTGGCAACGCGAACGCCGCCTGCCCGAGCAGGCCTGCTCGTCACTGGCGCTGGACGCCCATGGCCAGTTGCTGCTCGGCTATGCAGATGGCCGGCTGCGCCGCATGGGGGCGACGCGCATCGAAACCTTCGACGCCGGCCACGGCCTGTCGGTCGGGCCGATCACGGCGCTACTCGATCATCAGGACCTGCTGCTGGTTGCTGGCGAGGTCGGGTTGGCCGTGCGCCTGGGCAATGGCCGGTTCGTCCAGGTGAGCACCGACATGGCCGGCGTCATGGAAGGCATCACCGGCATGGTCGCCGATGCAAAGGGCTACCTCTGGCTCAATGGCAGTCGTGGCCTGGTCCGGCTGGGGAGCGATCAGCTGCGGCGCGCCCTGCGCAACGGGCAGCCGGTGACACCGCGCCTGTTCGATGCAGTGGATGGCATGCCGGGCATCGCCCTGCAGAGCGGACCGATCGCCACCGCCGCACTGGCCAACGATGGCCTGTTGTGGCTGGCCACCAACCAGGGCCTTGCCTGGCTGGACACCACGCGCTCGCATATCAACACCATGGCGCCCAGCGTGCGCATCGGCGAAGTGCTGTATGGCAGTGAGCACGAGCCACTGCGCGATGGCCTGCGCCTTCCGGCCGGCACCAGCCAATTGCAGATCGATTACGTGGCGCTGTCGCTGGCACGCCCGGAGCGCAACCGCTACCGCTATCGCCTGTCCGGGGTCGACGACGGCTGGCAGGATGCCGGCAGCAGCACCCGCGCGTATTACACCAACCTCGCACCGGGCAATTACCGGTTCGAGGTGGAAGCCGCCAACGAAGACGGCATCTGGAGCACCGCGCCGGCCAGCCGCAGCTTCCGCATCGCCCCCACCTTCATGCAGACCGTGTGGTTCAAGCTGCTGTGCGCGGCCGCGATCCTCGCGCTGCTGGTGATGGCGGTGCGCATCCGCAGCGGGCAGCTGGCGGTGCTGTTCCGCGCGCGTCTGCAGGAACGCCATGGCGAACGCGAACGCATTGCCCGCGACCTGCACGACACCCTGCTGCAAGGCAGCCAAGGCCTGATCCTGCGTCTGCACGCGATCAGCCATTCACCCCAGACCCCGGAGCCGGTACGCGGCCAGCTGGAATCGGCGATGCAACTGGCCGAGCGCAACCTGGCCGAGGGCCGCGAGCGGGTCAATGCCCTGCGTGAGGGACCGTTCGCCGGCCGTGACCTCGCTTCGGCACTGGCCGATGTGCACGCCGAATACGCCGGTCACGGCACCAACCCACTGCGCCTGACCGTGGAAGGTGCGACGCCACTGCTGCAGGCCGATGCGGCCGAAGAAGTGTTCCTGATAGGGCGTGAGGCGATACGCAACGCGTTGCGTCATGCCAACGCCAGCGCCATTGAAGTAGAGCTGTCGTATGGCGCGCGGTGCTTCCTGCTGCACGTGCGCGATGATGGCGTCGGCATCGCCAACGAGAATGCCGGGCATGGCCATTGGGGCCTGCAGGGCATGCGTGAGCGCGCGCAGCGCCTCGGTGCGGAACTGCAACTGTGGACCCGCCCCGGGCTGGGAACCGAAGTCGCGCTGGCAGTTCCCACCCGGCGCCTGTATCAACGCCGCCCATCACGTTGGCGCTGGCCCTGGAGTAGAACGAGCCATGACTGAAACCCCTGCCCCGATCGGCGTACTGGTGGTCGACGACCACCCGCTGCTGCGTGACGGCCTGGCCGCCCTGCTGGGCGCCCATTCCGACCTGCGCCTGCTCGGTGAAGCCGCCGATGGCGAGGAAGCCATCGCACGCTACCAGCAGCTGCAGCCGGACGTGGTGCTGATGGACCTGCAGATGCCACGCCTGGATGGTGTGGAAGCCATCGTGCGGATCCGCGCGATGGATCCGCGTGCGCGCATCATCGTGCTGACCACCTACCGCGGTGACGTACGTGCGGTGCGGGCGCTGCAGGCTGGCGCCAGCGCCTACCTGCTGAAGGACATGCTGCGCCACGAGCTGGTCGATACGATCCGCATGGTCGCTGGCGGCCGGCGCGCACCGATTCCGCCGGCGGTGGCGGCCAGCATCGCCGCGCATGTGGTGGAAGACCGGTTGTCGCCGCGCGAGACTGAAGTGCTACGGCACGTGGCCGGTGGCCTGTCGAACAAGCGCATCGGCGAGCGTATGCAGATTTCCGAGCAGACGGTGAAGGCGCACATGAAGAGCCTGATGGACAAGCTGGGCGTGGGCGATCGCACGCATGCGGTGACCCAGGCGCTGCGGCGCGGGATCATCAGCCTGGACGACAGCGGTCACGATTGAAGGGTTGTTCGGCAGGGCTTGCAGCCCTGCACCCGCAGTAGTGCCGGCCGCTGGCCGGCAACCTCAACAGCAACGGCAACAACAACAGCATGGATTCCGTGGGATGGCGGGGCGGTGTCGGACTGCGGGGACGCTGCAAGTACGTCCCTGTAAGCTTGGCAGCCGCATCCATGCGGCTGACACCCCGCACTCCGACACCGCCCCACCTCTGACAGATTCCGATGGCGGTTGGTAGGTGTCGACCTTGGTCGACACTTCTGTCAGATATCGAAATCAATCAGGGGTCAGATCCGTTCCAACAGACCGCAGGAACCTGTCGAAGGCGGGGTGGGTCCGGTTGCGGAGGCGTGAGCGCCATGGATGGCGCGACCGAGCCTCCATGGGTGAGGGCGCTTTGCTTGCGAAGCATTGCTTCGCAAGCGCCCGAACGCCCAGCCGCCAGCGGCTGGGCCGGACCGCGGAGCGGGATTCACGGCGCCCCCCGCAACCGGACCCACCCCGCCCACCTACAGGAACCCCGCCGTTGCTGTAGCCGTTGCTGTTGCCCCCAGCAGGTGCAGGGCTGCAAGCCCTGCCGAACACCACCCTTACTTCAATCGCAGCAGCAGGCTGCCGCCCGCACACACCACCGCCAGCCAGGCGACGCCGTGCCACCCCCATTGCGCCAGCGCCAGGCTGCCCAGCGCACCACCGGCGGCCATGCCGATGAACATGCCGGTGAACAGCAGCGCATTGAGGCGGCTGCGTGCCGGCGGCACCAGGCCGTAGACCAGGGTCTGGTGCGCCACCAGTGCCGACTGGAAACCGAAGTCGAACAGCAGTGCACTCACCACCAGCAGCGGCAGCAGCGCGGCGGCCGGCAACCAGGCTTCAGCCAGCAGCAGACCGAAGCCCAGCAGCGCCACTGCGATCGCCAGCCGCGCCACTGCATGGCAACCCAGTCGATCAGCGAAGCGGCCGGCGAACGGTGCGGCCAATGCGCCGGCCGCACCGGCGATACCGAACGCACCCGCCGCCGCACTGCCCAGGCCCAGACGTGCATGCAGCATCAGCGCCAGGGTCGACCAGAACGCGCTGAAGCCCACTGCCAGCAACGACTGGCTGGCCACCGCACGGCGCAGCTGCGGCTGCTCGCGCCACAACGCCAGCAACGAACCCAACAATGCCGGATAGCGTAGCGTGCTGGTCGGTGCGAAACGCGGCAGCGCACGCGCCATCACCGCACCCATCGCCGCCACCGATACCGCGGCCAGCACGAACTGCGTGCGCCACCCCCATGCTTCAGCCACCACGCCACTGACCACGCGCGACAACAGGATGCCGAGCAGCAGGCCGGTCATTACCCGGCCGACGATCTGGCCGCGCTGTGCATCCGGCGCCAGCACCGCAGCGGCCGGCACGATGTCCTGTGCCAGCGTGGCCATCAGCCCGACCAGCAGGCTGGCCATCAGCAGGCCCGGCAGGTGCCCGGCCATCGCTGCGGCGCCCAGTGCCAGTGCCAGCAACGCGGACTTCAACAGGATCAGGTTGCGGCGGTCGAAGCGGTCGCCCAACGGCGCCAACAGCAGGATGCCCAGTGCATAGCCAAGCTGGGTCAGGGTCGGCACCAGGCCAGCGGCGCGTTCGCCTGCGCCGAGGTCCTGGGCAATCAGGCCCAACATCGGCTGGCTGTAGTAGAGCGAGGCGACCGAAAAGCCTGCACCGGCGGCCATCGCCAGCACCAGCGGGGTGGAGGGTGCGCTCGCGGGTGTGGCGGCGGCGGACAGCGAGGGGGTAGACATGGGGGAGTCCGGTGGAGGAAGTGGGCGTATCCTGCCCGTATTCGCCCAGCGTCTGTAGTAGGCTCTTGCACATAAACTTCATACGTGAAACGCATGAACGACCTCGCCACCGGCGCCGATCGCCTGGATCTGCTGCGCACCTTCCTGCGCATCGTCGATGCCGGCAGCCTGTCTGCTGCGGCCGTGCAGCTGGGCACCACCCAGCCGACGGTCAGTCGCCGCCTGCAGGCACTGGAACGGCAGCTCGGCCTGCGCCTGCTGCAGCGTTCCACTCACGGCCTGCAGCTGACCGAGGATGGCCTGCGCTGCCAGCGCCATGCGCAACGCGTGGTCGACGAATGGGAGTCGCTGCAGGCCGAACTCCACGGCGAACCAGAAACGCTGCGCGGACGCCTGCGGGTGATGGTGCCGCACGCATTCGGCCAGGCGCAGCTGCTGCCGACCATGCTTGCGTTCCTCGCCCAGCACCCGCAGCTGAGCCTGGAGTGGATCCTGGAAGATCGACGCCCGGATTTCATCGCGGAAGGCATTGACTGTGCGGTGCGGGTGGGCCCCGTCGACGAACCGCGCATGGTCGCACTGCCGCTCGCCGAGGTACCACGCATCGTCGTAGCGGCGCCCTCACTGGTGGACGCCACAGCGGTCGGTACGCCCGAACAGGCACAGTCACTGCCGTGGATCTCGCTGGTCACCTACTACCGCGAACGCCTGCTGCTGCATGACGCGCAGGGGCGCGCGCATACCCTTTCAATCAGCCCGCGCCTGCTCAGCGACAACCTGTTCGTGGTGCAACAAGCCGCATGTGCCGGGCTCGGCGCAGCGGTGGTCTCGGCCTGGCTGGTGGCCGAGGACCTCGCACAAGGGCGGCTGGTGCAGCTGCTACCGGACTGGCAGGCGCCGGCACTGCCGGTACACGTGGTATTTCCCGCCGCGCGCCAGCAGCCGCCACGGCTGCGCGCCTTCATCGATGCGATGAAGGCAGCGCTGCCGCAATTGCATGGAATGCGGCCGGCACCACGCTAGGTCACCGGCCGCATCACCCACGCGTGGCGTGGATCTGCCGAGGGTACGGATAGATCCACGCGATGCGTGGATTCCTTCCCCCCGCAATCAGTTGGCTTTGGCCGCCTCGGCATCCCACGTCGCAACCTTGGCCTTGGTGTCAGCCAGCATCTTGTCCAGCGCGGCGCGGTCATACACGTTGCCACGCAGGATCACGCTGTCGATCTTTTCGGTGGCGGCAATGTCATGCAGCGGGTTGGCGGTCAGCAGCACCAGATCGGCCGCCTTGCCCTGTGCAACACCACCGTAACGGTCCATCTGGCCGAACCAGGCCGGGCCGGAACGGGTTGCGGCCGACAGCGCCTGCGGTGCGCTCAGGCCCTCCTTCACGAACAGCTGCAGCTCCTGGTGCAGGGCGATGCCCGGGAAGTTGAACGAGTTGAGGAAGCCTGCATCAGTGCCGGCGATGATCGTCACGCCGGCCTCCTGCAGCATCGGCAGCACTGCGGCCACCTGGTGGTACTGCGCGTGGCGCGCTTCGATCTGCGCCGGCGTGGCCTTCGCCGCGCGGTCCACGCGCCACTGGTAGGTCGCGCGCAGGCCAGGGCCGATGTAGGCCAGGTACGGATCTGTGGCGTGGTCATCCTGATCAAGGAAGTCGAGGATGCGGCCACCGTTGAGGGTCGGGGTCACGAATACGCCACGCTTGGCGAAATCGCGGTAGGCATGCATCGCAGTGTCACGGTCGAAGCTGGCGTCGAGGCGGCGGTTGGCTTCGGCGCGATCGATGCGGCCGGCACCGAAGTCGGCGGCGATCTTCGCTTCGTCCTTGCTGCCGGCCTTGAATGCGTAGTCCAGATGCTCGATCGAAGCCAGGCCGGCATCGACCGCCTGCTCCACGGTCAGCGCCATCGGAATGTGACCCGAGGCCTTGAAGCCGGCCTTGCGCGCAGCACTGGCCGAGTACAGGAACAGCTCCGGCTTCAGCGTGCTGTCGGTGATCTTCACGAAATCGACCTTGTCGTGCTGCAGGCGGGCGATCGCCTTGTCGGCGTCGGCCTCGCTGCCCACTTCGATCGTGCCCTTCCAGACCGGCTTGATGCCTTCGATCTTCGCGCCCGAACTGAGCAGGCGTGGGCCGAACAGCGTGCCCTTGGCGATTTCGCCACGCCACTGCAGCACCTGCTCGGGCAGATCGCCGGAACAGTCGCGCACGGTGGTGATGCCGTGCGCGATGTACAGCGGCAGCAGTGCCTTGTTCTCTTCAATCAGCGCCGGGCCACCACCGAAGTGCACGTGCATGTCCCACAGGCCCGGGATCAGGTACTTGCCCTCGGCATCGATCTGGCGGGCCGCGCTCCACTGGCTGCGCAGCCGCGCGTCCGGGCCGACGGCGACGATGTCCTCGCCACGGATCACCACGCTCTGCCCGGCCAGGGTGCTGGCGTGCTCGACATCGACCACGGTGGCATTGCGGATCAGCAGGTCGGCGCGCTCGGCGGCAGACGCCGACAGAGGTGCTACCGCAAGGAGGATGGCAAGCGATAACGGACGGGAACGGAACATGGACAGCATCCTGGTGGGCACGCGCAGCGTGCGGAGTGGAAGGGAACGGTCTTCAGCGTGCCGCGCCATGCTGGCGCAGCAGGGTCTCGATTTCGGTGTAGCCGCGCTTGCGCGCGTGCGCCAGCGGCGTCACACCGTCGCCGTCGGCCAGCTCGGGGTCGGCGCCGGCATCCAGCAACAGCTGCACGATCTGCACGTGGCGCGCGCCACCGTCGCCTAGCAGGATCGCTTCCAGCAGCGCGGTCCAGTGCAGGCGGTTGACATGATCCACCGCAACACCGGCGCGCAGCAGCGTGCGCACCGTTGCCACGTGGCCGCGCTCGGCGGCAGGAATCAGTGCGGTGCCGCCATAGCGGTTGGTGCTGCCCAGATCGGCGCCATGCGCCAGGGTCATCGCCAGGATCTCATCCAGTCCACGCGCGCCGGCGTACAGGTAGGCGCTGTCCTGCATGGCGTCCTTGGCATTGACGTCGGCGCCGGCTTCGATCAGTTCACGCGCGGCGTCTACATTGTTGCCATGCGTGGCAAGCAGCAGCGGGGTACGGCCCTGGTCATCACGCGCCTCCAGATCGGCACCGTCTTCCAGCGCCCCACGCACTGCCTCGGCATCACCGCGGGCGGCGGCATCGCGCAGGCGGGCATCGGCCGAGCCCACGGTGGCAGAACAGGCTGGAATGACCATCGCCAGCAGGCACAGCAGCAACAGGCGACCCACCGGAGCAGGCCAGCGATGGCAACGATGGATTCGCATCTTCGGTTCTCCTGTGCGGCGAGCCCAGCGGGCGATGCCGGTACAACCGGGGCGCGGTGCTTGCTGCCCCCTCCCCTGCATGGTAGAAGTCGCCACGTGCATCCAGAAGTGAAATGTTCAAATGCAAGACAGTGCCAAATCGAATAGAACGCTGTTCGAACTGGACCTGCTGCGGGCGCTGGTGATGGTGGCCGACTGCGGCAGCTTTACCACGGCGGCCACACGCCTGCATTCGACGCAGTCCACGGTCAGCCAGAAGGTGCGCCGGCTGGAGGAACTGGCCGGGCATCGCCTGCTCGAACGTGGCCACCGCGACGTGCACCCCACCGACGCCGGTCACACCCTGCTTGGCTACGCGCGGCGCATGCTCGACCTGAACGAAGAAATGGCACAGGCGCTGGCCGGCGCTACCGTGGAAACCGCGGTGCGCATCGGTGTCCCCGAGGACTTCGTCAACGCACAGACCACGCGCATGCTGGCCGCCTTCAGCCGCCGCCACCCACAGGTGAAACTGGAGATCAGCAGCGGCCTCAGCCGCGACCTGGCCCACGGCTTCGACCACGGCGAACTGGACCTGGTGCTGGTCAAGCAACGCCGCAACACCCGCCAGGCAGTGCACTGCCGACGCGAGCCGATGCACTGGATCGACAGCCTGCGCAGCAGCTGCCTGCTGCAGGACCCACTGCCGCTGGTGACCTTCCCGCCGCGCGGGCTGTACCGCGACGAGATGATCCACGCCGTGGAGGCGCTGGGCCTGCGCTGGCGCATCGCCTTCACCAGTTCCTCGCTCAGCGGCATCCAGGGTGCGGTGGCCGACGGCATCGGCATCAGCCTGCTGCCACGCCGCGCGGTCACCCGCGATCACCGCATCATCGATGGCGAACGCGAGCTGCCGGTAATCGACAATTACGAGATCGGCCTGCTGCATCGTGCCGACGCAGATGATGCTGTGCGCGCGCTGGCCAGCGAACTGTGGCGGCAGGTGCAACGCGAACCGGATTGATCACCGCACCTGAGGTAGTGCCGGCCGCTGGCCGGCAACCTCGACAGCCACATTGTCCGGCGTGGATCTCGCGCATTGATCATCGAAATCTGATCAATTCCAGCGCTCAAAGGCAATTGGCCTCCCGTTACAGTACCGCTGTTTCCGTGCCCCACGGCGCTCTGCCATGTCCGACGAAATCCCCACCCGCTTCGATCCCCTGCCCGCTGCACTGCAGACGCATCTGCAGCACCAGCGCTCGCTGATCGCCGCGCGCGTGGCCGCCGGCTTTCCCACCCTGCCGGTGCAATGGCCGCTGCCGGCCGCCACGCTGCAGCGCGTGGTCGATGCCGAGCTGATCGACCGTGATGACTGCGATGGCTGGGAAGCGCTGGGCGTGGCGTTCGGTGACACCCTGGCACAGCGCGTGCCGGGCCTGGCCTGGATGCAGGTCACCGATGCGTGGGGCATCGACGCGGTGCTGCGCTATGCCGACAGCAGCCTGCAGATCGGCGCCAGCACGCTGCTGCTCAAGCGCGTCGAGCAGGGCGAGATCATCGACATCGCCCATCTGCTGGTGTGGCTTGAGGAATTCGTCGCCACCCGCGCCGACGATTACGTCTGAAAAACTGCCGAGCATGGCTCGGCGCTACAAGGGCTCGCGCGGCGTGGATCTACAGCCAGCGGCCGTCGACCACCACGCGGCGCTCCACCGGCACCCCGGCCACGGCGGCCGGGCCGTGGTCGGCACGCACCGCCACGAAAGTGGCCGGATGCCCTTCCGCAAGACCGTACTGCGGCAGCCCGATCACCTGCGCGGCCTGGCTGGTGACCATGTCCAGCGCCAGCATCAGGTCGGCATCGGTATGGAAGCCGGAGCGATAGCCCAGCAGCATCGCGCGTTGCAGCAGGTCGCCATTGCCATACGGCCACCAGCAGTCACGAATGTTGTCGTTGCCGGCGAACACGCGCACGCCGGCGTCATGCAGCGCGCGCAGCGGCGGGAACGGATGATCACCCGGCGCGTTGCTCATGATCGCTACGCCGGCCGTGGCCAATGCTTCGCCCACCTGCAGCGCGCGCGCCAGCGGCACTTCACCCAGCGAATAGGCATGGCTGACCGCAACACGCCCCTGCAAGCCAGCGGCCCGGGTCCGCGCAGCGATGCGCAGCAGCTGAGCCAGGCCGGTTTCGCCGGGCTCATGCAGATGGATGTCCAGTTGCACGCCGTAGCGCTCGGCCAGGCCGAACAGCAGCGCCAGCTGGCCTTCGGCATCGCCATCGAGTGTGGTCGGATCGATGCCGCCCAGCACGTCCACACCCGCTGCAAGGGCCTGCTCAAGCACCGCTGCGGTACCAGCGCAGGACATCACGCCCGCCTGCGGGAACGCCACCAGCTGGATGCACATGATGTCGGCGCAGCGCAGCGCGGCCTCTCGCACCGCTTCCAGGTGGCCCAGGCCGGTGCTGCCATCGATATCGACATGACAGCGCATCGCCACTGTGCCGAAGCCGCTGCACTGGCGGATCAGCGCCTCCGCGCGATCGACCATCGGCGCCGCACCTGCCACTGCCGCCTTTTCCACCGCCAGCCGCTCACGCAGGCTGTTCACCGGCTGATGCGGGTGCCAACGGTCGCCGACGAAGCTTTTGTCCAGGTGGATGTGGCCGTCGACCAGCCCGGGCAGCACCGCGAAGCCCTTCAGATCGACGCATTCCGCCCCATCGTCGGGCCTGGCATCGCCATTGAGCCCGCTGATACGGCCATCACGGATATGGAAGTGCAGCGATGCACCGTTGCGGTCGACGCCGCCGTGGATGAACTGCAGGGTCATCGGGAACTCCCGGAAAGGCAAGACTGGCGCCATCGTGCGCCTCGACACAGCCATCGGCCAACGAAATATCTGGATGGCACGCATTCACCAGAACGATGATTCCCCCTGCGACAACCGGTCGCAGCCACGCCGTGCACACCCCTGAACGGGTAACATGGGCGCCTGTTTCCGCTGTGATGCCGCATGGGCCCGTCCGACCGCCACGATCGTCTCCGCCGCTGGCAGGCCGCGTCCCTGCTTGCCGCCGCCCCGATCGCCAGCCTGTCCGCCACCGATGCTGCGGCTGCCGCGCCGTTGCATTCGCCGCCGGGCCAGCAGCGGATCGCCCCGGCTGCACTGGTCGAGCGCCTGCACCAGCGCGTGCTGTCCGGGCAGAGCGCCACCGCCACGCTGGAACACTGGTGCGCCGAACATGGGCTGGCCGAACAAGCCCGGGTCCGCGCGGTGCGCGTGCACGGCCAGGACAAGCCTGCCCCCGCAGACGTGCTGCAGGCGCTGGGCGTGAAGCCGGGTACCGACCTGCGCTATCGCCGCGTGCAGCTGGTCTGCGGCAGCCGCGTGCTGTCCGAGGCCGACAACTGGTATCTACCGGAGCATCTCAGCCCGGCCATGAACCAGGTGCTGGACAGCACCGACGAACCGTTCGGTCGCGTGGTCGGCCCGCTCGGCTTCCAGCGCCAGACCTTGGCTGACCAGACTTTCTGGCCGCCGCGGGGCGAAGGCGATCACGGCGTGATCCTGGAAGTGCGTGCCCTGCTGCGCGACCGCCAGCAGCAGCCTTTCAGCTACGTCATCGAGTCGTACCTGCAGCAGGCGCTTCCGTAACGCGCCGTGGCGCCGGGCATCCGCCGACGCTACGGGCCCGTGATGCCGTTGGCAGCCGGATCCACCGAGAACACGAAGCGCCCACCACGCTGCTCCCTGCCCCGTGTCATCGGCGCGGTGGTCAGACTGTAGACCGGGGCCGCCTTGTCCATGCCGATCGCCTCGGACCAGGCACTGAAATCCTCATCGGTACGGCTTCGGATCTCGCCGACACACAGGCTTTAGCCACAGGCGAACGACACCAGCGAGCCGTCGCTGCCGATGAGCCGGGTCGCGGCCGTCCTGTACAGCCGGGTCAGGTCCTGCACTTCCGGGTGGCCGGCGGCATCCCGCTCGAACTGGCTGATCGCCTGCGCGAAAGCCTTGTCGGAACCCAGCAGCGCCTCGCTCTTCTGCACGGACACGGCCCCCTCGCTCAGCAGCATGCGCTCGCCCTCGAGGAAGTGCCCCTCCGGTTGCGCGAGCCCAGGGGCAGCCGTCGTGGCACTCGATGCCGTTGCCGCGCGCGATGGCCCAGCATGCTCCGCTGGTTGCGCGTGAGACTGCGCAGGCGCGGCATTGGCCACCTCCGCGGCTTCCTCCACGCTGGACGCCTGCCTGCCACTGCAACCCGCAATAGCCACCACTGCAATCACGCTCCACACCCTGACATCCATGCGCATCGCCCTCCATGTAGCGCCACAGCATGCCACGCGCGCAGCGGCAACACGGGTGCACTGCACAAAGAAAAGCCCGGCAGTGCCGGGCCTTTCGTTCATCCGTCGGATCAGCGGAACCGGTAGTCCAGCTGCACCCAGTACTGGCGGCCGTACGGGTCGTAGTTGCCGACCGGGTAGAACGGCCAGCCGCCTCCGTTCTTGTCCGCCGGCGGGCGGCTGTCACGCAGGTTGTTGACGATCACGCCCACCGACAGGTTCTCGCCGAACTGGCGGAACACGCTGGCGTTGTAGGTCATGTACGGCGCGATGCGGCCACTGCCATCGGTCTTCGGCAGCGAACCGAAGCGGTTGCCATACAGCGTGGTGGTCCAGTCACCCTGGTTCCAGGTGATGCTGCCGTTGGCCTTGCTGCGCCACTGGTAGTCATCCAGCGAATTGCGGATGTCACGCTCCGGATCGTCGGAGAACTGCCGGTACGTGTGCTCCAGCACCACGGTGTAGGCCAGGCGCGTGGTGAAGCGGCCGTAGCGGCCGGCATCGAAGCGCCAGTTGCCCTTCAAGTCCAGGCCACGCACCGATTCAGAGGCCGCATTGATCGGATTGATCAGCACACGTGTCACCTGGTCCGGTTGCACGGTTGCATTGGACGGGTTGCGGATCACCCGCGACAGCGCGTCCTGGCACAACGGCGAACCGATGTCGCGCGCTTCACCGCCCAGCGTGCGGCCGAGCCGGCAATCGGCTTCATCACGCAGGATGCGGCTGGTATCGAGGCTGGTCACTTCGTTGTCGATGCGGATGTCGTAGTAGTCCGCGCTGAAATCCAGCCCGGCCAGCGGCGACCAGACCACGCCGAAACCATACGACTTCGCAGACTCCGGCTGCAGCTGTGCGTTGGCACGGTTGCTGTAGTCGATCGACAGGCCGTTGTAGTCGCAATTGTCGTACGACTGGCCCGCCGTGCGGCAGCGCCAGTAGTCAGTCATGCCCGGGTTGTAGCCACGGGTCTCGGTGGCGAACACGTAGTTCATGTCCGGCGCACGGAAGCTGGTCGCCGCCGTGCCACGAATCAGCAGGCTCTCGATCGGCCGGAACTCGACGCCGAAACTCCAGGTCGCCTTGCCGATGTGCTCGCCACCGGCGCGGTACTGGTCATAGCGACCGGCCAGGGTGGTGGTCAGCGACTGCAGCAACGGCAGCTGCAGTTCCACGCCGGCCGCATAGCGGTCACGCTCGCCACCGGCACCGATGCCGGCGCTGGTGTTCCAGAACTCGCCGGTGCCCAGGCGCGGGTCCGGGCGATTGCGGTAGCCCTGGCTGCCGGCTTCAACCACCGCCGCCAATGCAGCGTCGCCACCGGGCAGCGCGAACAGGCGCCCGTTGACACTGGCACTGAAGGTCTGCAGCCACGCCGCATTGCGGCTTTCCTGGTAGCCCGACAGACCCTCGTATTCGTTCGGGGTCAACGGCTGGAACAGGCGCGCCGGGTCGGGCGCATAGACCTCCACGCCATTGCGCACGCCCAGCTTCGGGCCGAGCAGGTACTCGTTGATGCCAGCCAGCAGTACCGGGCGGCGGGTGCGGTTCTCGTAACGCGAGCGGCTGTAGACCGCCTCATAGTCCCAGCCACTGTCGCCGATCTGGCCACGCGCGCCGACGTTGAACGACCATGAGTTTTCCAGGAAGCGGTTCGCGTTGCGCGGCAGGCCACCGATTTCTTCCGGCGCGAACCGGCGGTACCAGCTCTCCAGGTTGCCGGTGGACTGGTTGTAGAAGTAATTACGCGCCGAGGTCCAGGTGGGCGCGCGGGTGTTGTTGTAGATCCGTGCACTGCCTACGGCCAGATCGGCAAACAGATCGGTGGTCTCGTTGACGTGGAAGGTCAGCAGGCCATAACCGTTGAGGTTGCGCTTCTGGGTCTGCACGGTCCAGTAGCTGGCGGCGGCCTCGTTGCTGCCGCAGTACCAACCCTGCCTCGGGTTGTTGGCACGGAACACGCTGCCACCGTAGATCCCCGACGCCCCATCGCAGCCATTGACGCCGGGGTCGATGTTGCGGCCGGTGGCGGCATTGCGGCGATAGGCGATCGCGGTCGCCTGCGGTGCCTTGCCAGCCGGATCATCGTCCAGCGAATCCATGAAGTCGCGCTGGCGCGCGTGGATCGCCTTGCGCACATCGAACTCGAAGCCGAACAGCGCATCCCAACGCTCGCCGGAACTGCCGCCGACCACCTGCGCACGCTGGTTGTCGCCACCGCCCTGCTCGGTGCCACCGGCGCGCACGTTCACGTCCACGCCCTGGAAGCGGTCCTTGAGGATGATGTTGACCACGCCGGCGATGGCGTCGGAGCCGTATATCGCCGATGCGCCAGCGGCCAGCACCTCGATACGCTCGATCAGCGCGCTGGGAATGTTGGCCAGGTTGACCACGTTCACCGACCCTTCGTAGGCCAGCGGGTAGTCGGCCTGGCGGCGGCCGTTGACCAGCACCAGCGTGCGGTTCGGGCCCAGCCCGCGCAGGTTGATGGTGTTGGCGGCCGGCGTGAACGTATTGCCGAAGTCCTCGCCCTGCACGTTACCGGTGTTTTCGGTCAGCGCGCTCAACGCATCGAAGGCATTGCGGTAGCCCTGCGCATCGATCTGCTCGCGGCTGATCACCGTCACCGGCGACGGGCCCTCGACGCTGGCGCGCGGAATGCGCGAGCCGGTGACCTTCACTTCCTGCAGTGTGGTGGGTGCGCTTTCCTGCGCGAAGGCCGGCAGCGAGACCATCATCAGGGACGACAGTGCGAGCACCAGCGGACGCGGGCGCAGCGCCTTGTGGGAGGCGGACATGGGCTTCCTGGGGAGTTGGGCGGGTGGTGGTACGGGGGCAGCGGCCTGTACGGCGCATAACGATCCCGTAACGAAAGTGTCCTGAATGGGCGGTTTCAACGGAAATGACCAGGCCTGATGGCCTTATGCCTGAACCGAATCAGACCCGCAGTGCCATCCACCACACTTTTGCAATGTTTTGAATGGTGCAGGGCTGCAGGCACGGCCATCGTTGCTGGGATGATGACCCCGTACCCGACCTTCCCCCTCCCCCCGCTGCGCCCGGTGCTGCGCCGCCATCTGCTGCAACTGCAGGTGGCCCCGGTCACCCTGCGCCCGTTCCAACGCACCGATCTGCCACGCTGGCGCCTGTTCGATGACCGCCGGCGGCGCGGCCGCCGCGATCCGTCCGTCATCGATGAGGAAGCGCGCTTCCTCGCCCACATGCATCGCTCACGCCTGGAACAGGACAACGACCAGCTGCTGCTGGGGGTGTTCGATGACGACCACGGCAACGTGCTGGACCAGCTGCACGTCCGCCTGCAATCACTACACGCGCGCAGCGCCGAGCTGCTGTCGCTGCAGCATTGGCACCCGCATGCCGACGCGGCACTGCAGGCGCTGTGTCCTTTCCTGTTCGAGGACGTCGGCCTGCATCGCCTGTTCGTGATGCTGCCACCGGACTGCAGTGATCCGTTCGCCACCGCGCTGCGGGCCTTCGGCTTCGAGCAGGAAGGCCTGCTGCGCGACCATCATCTGGATATGGAAGGCTGGCAGGACCGTCAGCTGCTGGCACTGACCGCGCCAATGTGGCGGAGCCAGCACAGGGTGCTGGACTAGCGCACCCGCTCCAGCGCGTTGCCGGCACCGGTCAGCACCGAGCAGGCATGGTCCTGCAACTCTTCGCCGCTGGCCTCGTTGCCGGTGCCGGCGTCCACGCGGGTGGCCAGCAGGATGAAGCCCGGGCCGCCCTGCACTGCGTCCCGGCCCACCACGACCAGGCTCCACTGGCCCACGTCGTCCACGCCTGCGAGGTCGTAGGCCAGCAGATTGAGCGGATTGGCGGTCAGTTCCGCACCCGGCAGCAGGCGTGCCTGGTATTGATGGCCACGCAGCGGCACCGGCAGCGGTGCCCACCGGCTGCCCATCGCGCCGGCGTGGGCATCCAGTGCCTGCAGTACATCGGCACGCAGGCAGTCCACATGGATATGCAGCTGATGCTGCGAGCGGCCATGCGGTGAATTCAACGCCAGGCTGGCAACGTTGCGTGGCAGCGGTTGGCCCAGCGCCCGTTCGGTGTGGGTGCGGGCCAGCCAGGCCGCGCCGAAGTAGTTGGGTGCGCCGCGCTGGTACAGGCTGCGGCTTTCGATACCGCTGACCTTGTCCAGCGGCATCAGCAGGAACTGATAGTCGCCGTGCGCGTCCTTGACCAGCACATCGCGGCGGTCCGCCGCCGTTTCCACCCGCAGGCAGTCGCCACGCGGCCCTTCGGTGCCACGACAGTCACGCTCGATCAACCGCCACAGCGCATCGGAGTGGGCCGGTGGCGGCGGAGGCGCACTGGCACAGGCGGACAACAGCAGCAGGGACGGCAGCAGCAAGGGACGCAGGGACACGGCAACGGCTCACGAAACAGGCGCGGCAGATGGCGCCGCGCTGCATTCTAGCCAGTGCAGTGCTGCAATCAGTAGGTGCCGAACGGCACTTCAACCACGAACGGGGCCGCGCCCTCGCCCGCCTGCAGGGTATAGCGGTCCAGCGCGCCATCGTCATCGGCGTGCGGCTGGCGCTGGAACTGCAGCGGGTAGCGGCTGTCACCCAGGCGCACGGCGCTGCCATCGGCTTCCAGCGCGGCGCCTTCGGGGGTCAACAATCCGCCCAGGTCGCTGTAGGCACCGGGCACATCGGCAAAGCTGTAGTCGACCAGTTCGTCCACCCGCTGCATTGCATAGACGTGCGGCACATAGGGCCGTGCAGGGCTGCGACCATTGCTCAGGTCGGTCACCCAGGCCTGCGGCAGGTGGTACTGCTCACGCAGCGCGGCCACGCCCAGCGACGGACTGGCCACCTGCAGGCAGCACACTGTGCGCCTGCCTTCGCGGTCGAGGATGGCGAAACGGTCGCCGCGGGTCGCGGCCTGCGGCAGCATGGCGAAGGCGAGGTTGCGCTGGGCCGGCGCGTAGCCGGATTCGGTCTGCAGATTGCGCCAGGCACCAAACATCGGTGCTTCGGCCGCCGCCTCTGGCACCGGTTCGGCGGCGGAGGCGGCAAGCGCTGCGCCCAGCACGGACAGCGCCAGTGCCGTCATCGTTCTGCCCTTGTCGCGGAAACTGCCTGCCGTCATACCGTGTCCAGCACCTGCACCGGAACGGCCCGGCCTGCCCGCCGGCGTTCTGCCAGCCATCCCTCCCACTATGCAATGGCCGCGCTGTGCCGGCAATGACCGGGACGCTGACGTCTTTCGCACGCCGGGTGCTATCGTTCCCGCCATCATCCCCTGCGCAGGAGCGCTCGCATGTCTGCATTCCGTCTGTCCCTGTTGCTGCCGGCCTCCGCCCTGCTGCTGTCGGCCTGTGTCAGCACGCCTGGCCCGGAAGTCAAGGGCAGCGGCCGCTGCGACGCCAGCCAGCTCGGCTGGGCGATCGGCCAACCGGCCAATGAGCCCAACATCCGCCGCCTGTCCAGCGAGAGCGGTGCCGGTCTGGTCAACCCGATCGGCCCCAGCACCATCACCACCAAGGACATCCGTCCGGACCGCCTGCGCGTGTTCGTGGACAAGGACAACATCATCACGTCCACGCGCTGCGAGTAAGCGCCTCAGCAGGTTTCTGTAGAGCCGAGCCCACGCTCGGCTGCTCTCCGGTCAGGCCGCACGGAAAGCCAGCCGAGCGTAGGCTGGGTTCTACAGGGTCCAGGGTTCAGGGTTCGGTATAGCCGGCACAGTCCGGCAGCGCCTGGTCAGGATGGAACATCCCCTCCGCGAAGCGGAACAGCCGCGTGTAGCTGCACGCCGGATCCTGCTCGGTGCGCAGATCCTTCTTCTTCAGCGGCCCCTTCGCCAGCGAATCCTCGAAGCGTGAGACACCGGCAGGAAACCGTGTCGCCACGGTCTGGTAGCGCAGCACCGGCATGCCCTCGGCAGCCGTGTCCAGCGCCAGCTTCGCCGAGAAGCCGTATTCGTCGTGGCAGGCACCTGCGCGCTGCTTGATGTCCTGCTCGCTGAAACAGGCGCGGATCATCGCGTTGCCCAGCCATGGCACGGTCAGCACGTCGTCGTCCACCTGGATGTCGTCCTGCAGGTGGCGCACGCGTGCCAACTGCAACGTAGATGCATCGGCACCGCCGCCGGAATACATGCTGCTGAACGAGACGATGCCGCCCACCAGCACGTTCTGGCGGTCGCGCTGCTGCGGGTCGGTCACCGACGCGTCGCTGCCAACACCCGGAGCCAGTCGCACGATCCACGGCCACAGCTTCAGATCACTTTCCTGCGGCACGTCGATGCTGACGTGGTAGGTGTGCGGCGTGCCCTGGCCCGGCACCTTCTCAAGCACTTCCAGCGCAGCCGGCCGATCACCATCCTCGGCAACCGGCTGCACACGCACGCACCAGCTGCCGTCCCGCGTGCAGTCATAGAGCCCCGCCGGTCCCTTCTCATTGGCGATCAGCACCTGCCCCAGCGGCTCCATCACATTGCCGACGGCATCGCGCTGATGCGGCAGGATCGAGCCCTGCGCCAACGCCAGCGCGGGAGTAGCCAGCAGTGTGGCGCACAGGGTCGCGCGGGCAACGATGGTGGGCATGGAGGATATTCCTGCTCGTGGAATCCAGATGGTAACCGCTGCTCCGGTAGAGTCGAGCTTGCACGACTGCTGTCTGTCGGGAAGAGCAGCCGAGCATAGGCTCGGCTCTACAGTAAAGCCACGTTGTATCCGTCAATGCCCACTACAGTCGCAGCCACCCCAGCCCTTCGCTTTCGAGGTCTGTCCGATGCCGGGATTGAAGGTGTTGCTCGGGTCCAGCTGCTTGTAGAACCCCGCCAGCGCCGGCTTGGCCGGGTACAGGTGGCCGACGTTGTGCTCGGCCGGATACTCGGCACCGCGCTGGTCCAGCAGCGCCCACATCGCATGCTCGATGGCCATCGGATCTTCACCCTTGCGCGCGATGTAGTCCTGGTGGAACACGTGGCACAGGAAGTGCCCGTAATACAGCTTGTGCAGCAGGCGGCCGTCTATATCGGCCGGCAACTGCTCGAACCAGTCGGCATCATCCCGGCGCAGGGCAATATCCAGCGCCACGATGTCCTGCACCTGATCGCGATGCACTTCGCGGTAGCGCACCGCGGCACCGGCCACGGCGAAGCGATGCAGGAACGCCTTGCGTCCCTCTTCGGCCGTGCAGTGGAAGTAACCGCCCTCATGGTCGGCGAAGAAGCCGCGCAGCCAGGCCTCGGTTTCCGCTGCGTCCTGCGCGGAGACCTTCAGCAACAGATGATGCTCGTAACGCTGGCGGAACTCGCCCATGCGCTTGGGCAGGTGCGAGGGCAACAGACCGGTCAGCAATTGCATCATGCGGTCGGTGATACCGCGCAGGCCCAGCCGTTCGAACCAGCCATCAACCCGGCTCTTCAGTGCGAATGCGGCCGGAACGCGCGCGGTACCGAGCTTGTCGATCAGCAGGAAACTGTCCTTGCCGTAGCGCTCGCCGATGTCATAGGCATCGCGGTGGATGTACTCGCCGGCAATCGGCAGGCGCTCGAACCCGGTCAGCAGCTGGCGCCGGATCGCGGTGAGGCTGTCGGTGCGGTTACTTCCGATATAGAAGACCTCGGCGGACTCCTTCTCGAAGGTATCCAGGCGCACCGCGAACACCGCAAGCTTGCCGGCCGAACCGGCAGCTTCGAAGTGGCGGCTGGGATCGGCGTTGAAGCGCGCCGGGGTATCGGCATCGACCCGCCGCACTTCGTCGGCGTAGCGTGGATCGGAGGCGGCGCGGCCGTCGCCGTCACCCACGTCGGCAGCAGCATAGTCGCCGGCCTGCAGGCGCTGCAGGATCTGCTCGGGTGTATCACCCAGCGCGATACCCAGATGATTGACCAGCTGCAACTGGCCCTGCGCATCGACCTGCGCATACAGCGCCAGCTCGGTGTAGGCCGGGCCACGGCGCACCAGCGCGCCACCGGAGTTGTTGCAGATGCCGCCCAGCACCGAGGCGCCGATGCAGGACGAACCGATCACCGAATGCGGTTCGCGGCCCAGTGGCGCCAGCGTCTGCTCCAGCCGGTCCAGCGTGGCGCCGGGCAGGCACAGCACCTGCCGGCCTTCGTTCAACAGCTGGATGCCGGTCAGGCGCAGCGTGCTGACCAGCACGATCGGCCGCCCGTAGTCGTTGCCATCCGGGGTTGAGCCACCCGTCAGGCCGGTGTTGGCTGCCTGCAGGATGATCGCCGCTCCGCCCTGCACCGCCGCCTGCAGCACACGCCACAGTTCCAGCAGCGTGCCCGGGCGCACCACCGCCAGCACCGGGCCATCACCGAAACGATAGCCACGGCGGAAACGGCGCGTGGCCTTGTCGCCGGTCAGTACGTGGCCGCTGCCGACTGCGTCGCGCAACTGCGCCAGCATGGCATCGTGACCACTCATGGCAGGCTGACCAGCGAATCGCGGCCGATATCGGCGATGCGGCGCGCGCCGGTCAGGGTCATCGCCACGCGCATTTCCTTGGCGATCAGGTCCAGCAGGTTGGCCACGCCGGCCTCGCCCTGCGCGGCCAGCGCGTAGACGAAGGCACGGCCCAGCAGCACGGTGTCGGCACCGAGCGCCAGCATGCGCACCACGTCCAGGCCGGTACGGATGCCGGAATCAGCGAGGATCTTCAGGTCGCCCTGCACCGCATCGGCGATGGCCGGCAGTGCGCGTGCGGTGGACAGCACGCCATCGAGCTGGCGGCCACCGTGGTTGGAGACCACGATGCCATCGGCGCCGAACTTGACCGCATCACGCGCGTCATCCGGGTCAAGGATGCCCTTGATCACCATCGGGCCCTTCCAGAACTCGCGGATCCACTCCAGGTCCTTCCACGAAATCGAGGGATCGAAGTTGCTGCCCAGCCAGCCGATATAGTCCTCCAGCCCGGTCGGGTTGCCACGGTAGGTGGAGATGTTTCCCAGGTCGTGCGGGCGGCCGAACAGGCCCACGTCCCACGCCCAGTGCGGGTGGGTGATGGCCTGGCCGATACGGCGCAGCGAGGCGTTCGGGCCGCTCATGCCCGAGTGCGCGTCACGATAGCGCGCGCCCGGCACCGGCATGTCGACAGTGAATACCAAGGTGGTTACACCCGCCGCCTGCGCGCGCTCCAGCGCGTTACGCATGAAGCCACGGTCGCGCAGCACATACAGCTGGAACCACATCGGTCGCTGGATCGCCGGTGCCACTTCCTCGATCGGGCACACCGACACGGTGGACAGGGTGAACGGGATGCCGCGGCTGTCGGCCGCGCGCGCCGCCTGTACTTCACCGCGTCGGGCATACATGCCGGTCAGGCCGACAGGCGCCAGCGCCACCGGCATCGCCAGCTTTTCGCCGAACAACTCGGTTTCCAGGCTCAGGTCGGACATGTTGCGCAGGATGCGCTGGCGCAGCGCGATGTCGGACAGGTCGGAAACATTGCGCTTCAGCGTGTGCTCGGCATACGCGCCGCCATCGATGTAGTGGAACAGGAACGGCGGCAGCCGGCGTTGCGCTGCGGCACGGTAATCGGTGGAGGCGGAGATGATCATGGGGTCAACCGTGTGGGGAAGGTAGACGCGAGGCCCGCGCACGCCGGGCTTCGTTGTCATCGAGGGTGCGCAGCGTGGTGTGCACGAACTCGAGGTGGGCATGCGCGGCGGCGCGCGCGCGTTCGGGATCACCTGCCAGCACCGCATCCATCATCTCGCGGTGCTGGTCGGACAGCGGCGAGAAGGTCCTCGCCGAGGTGTAGAGCTTTTCGCGGCTCTGCGAGATGTTGGTCTGCAGCAGCTCGAACAGGCCGCGCATCACCTGCAGCAGTACCAGGTTGTGCGAGGCCTCGGCGATGGACAGGTGGAAGGCCGCGTCAGCCTCCGCTTCACCGGTGGGGTCGTCCTTGCCGTGCGCGTCCATCATGGTCTGGAAGGCCTGCGCGATACGCGTGCGGTCCTCGTCGGTGGCACGCAGCGCTGCATGCCAGGCGGTGGCACCTTCCAGCGCGTGGCGGATCTCCAGCACGTCGAAACGGTATTCCGGGTCGCCCTGGAACAGCGGCAGGTACGGCGCCAGCGGTTCATCCAGCGCCTGCCGTGCGCGTGCCGCGGGTTCGGCCACGTAGGTGCCGCCACCAACCCGTGCGGTCAGCAGGCCCTGGCTGGCCAGCTGCGCGATGGCCTCGCGCAACGCCGTGCGCGAGACCCCCAGCTGCACCGCCAGGGTACGCTCGGCCGGAAGCCGGTCACCCGGTTGCAGCCGTTGTTCCTGCACCAGGCCGCGCAGCTGCGCGGCCACCTTGTCCGAAATACGTTGCGTGCTCATGGCGCCATTGTGGCCCGAAGCGCGTAACAGAGGGTCAGACCACGCGGCATGGCTCAGGGAATCATCCAGGTCAGCCAGTAGGCCTGGGCCAGGGTGATCAGGCCAACCATCGTAGTGAAGATCAGGCTGTGCTTGACCGTGAAACGGAACAGGTCCGATTCCTTGCCGGCCAGGCCGACCGCCGCGCAGGCAATGGCGATCGACTGCGGCGAGATCATCTTGCCGGTGACACCGCCGGTGGTATTGGCGGCCACCAGCAGCACGTCGGATACGCCGATCTGCTGCGCGGTGGTGGCCTGCAGTGCAGAGAACAGCGCATTGGACGAGGTATCCGAACCGGTCAGGAACACGCCCAGCCAACCCAGGAACGGCGAGAAGAACGGGAATGCGTCGCCGGTGTGCGCCAATGCCAGCGCCAGCGTTGCCGACAGGCCCGAATAGTTGGCGATGAAGGCAAAGGCCAGCACCATGCCGATCGAGTAGATCGGCATGCGCAGCTCACGCACGGTTTCGCCGAAGGTCTGCAGCGCCGAACGGGCTGGCATGCGCAGCGCGATGATCGCGATCACCGCGGCCAGGATGATCGAGGTACCGGTGGCCGAGAACCAATCAAACTTGTAGATCGCCTCGTAGCTGAGCGGTGCATCCACGATCGGCGGCATCTTCTGCACCATCTGGTCCAGGCCCGGCACCGGGATCTTCAGCACCCAGCTTTCCAGCGGGCCGCCCGCCGCGAACAGCGACTTGAACGGTTTGATGCTCCACAGCGTGACCATCGCGGTGAGGATCAGGAACGGCGACCATGCCTTGGCGATCTGGCCGACGCTGTGCCGCGGCGCCTCCATTGCCTGTGCGGCCTCGGCGCTGGTTTCGGTATCGAAGCGGAAGATCCGTACCGGCTTCCAGCGGCGCAGGAACAGGGTCAGGCAGACCAGCGACGCCAGCGAGGCGGTGATGTCCGGCAGCTCCGGGCCGATGAAGTTGGAGGTCAGGTACTGGGCGATGGCGAACGAACCGCCGGCCACCAGCACCGCCGGCCAGGTTTCCTTGATGCCGCGCCAGCCGTCCATGATCGCCATGATCCAGAACAGCACTATGATGGTCAGGAACGGCAGCTGGCGGCCGGCCATCTGGCCGATCTCGAATGCATCCAGGCCGGTGACCTGCCCGGCCACGATGATCGGGATGCCCATTGCACCGAACGCCACCGGCGCGGTGTTGACGATCAGGCAAAGGCCGGCGGCATACAGTGGCTTGAAGCCCAGCCCGACCAGCAGCGCGGCGGTGATTGCCACCGGCGCACCAAACCCGGCTGCACCTTCCAGGAAGGCGCCGAAGGCAAAGCCGACCATCAGCATCTGCAATCGCTGGTCCTCGGTGACCGACAGGATCGAGGCACGGATGATGTCGAACTGGCCGGTCTTGACCGAAACCTTGTACAGGAACACCGCGCCGATGATGATCCAGGCGATCGGCCACAGGCCGTAGACGAAGCCGAAGCCGGCCGCGCCCAGCGCCTGCGCCACCGGCATACGATAGAACAGCAGCGCCACGGCAAGCGCGATGGCCACCGTGATGGTGCCGGCGATCCAGCCCTTCATGCGCAGCACCGCCAGGGCGATGAAGAAGAACGCGATCGGCAGCAGCGCGATCAGGCTGGACAACCACAGGTTGCCGGCGGGGTCGTACAGGTGTTGCCAGGGCTGCATGAAGGCTCTCGACTGGGGCGGGATGTGCTCCACCGCAGGCGGTGGGTCGCCGTGGCCGATACTTATTGGTCGTACCAATAAGTCATATCAGCGAACCACGTGGAGCGGATTTAACCGCCACTCCGGCGAAGTGCCTATTAGACCATAGGGCTAGATGCCATATTGGTCTTACCATTCGCACAACATCAGGGTCAGAGCCCCTTCGGGGATCCGACCCTGCCAGGCACCCGGGATCGGATCCCCGAAGGGGCTCTGGTCCATCCCCAGACCACCTCGCCAGTCAGATCTTCTTCTCCAGCCGCCGCATCACCGCCAGCACCAGCACGCACAGCACGCTCACTCCAATGGCAATCACATACTTGCCGATACCCACCGCAATCCCGATGGCCGCGGCCATGATCAGCGAGCTGGCAGTGGTCAGGCCGCTGACCTGGTCCTCGCGTGAGCCGCGCAGGATGGTGCCGGCGGCGACGAAGCCCACACAGGCAACCACTGCTTCAATCAGGCGCACCGGGTCGACCTGCAGCAGGTCACGGTAGCGCTCCTGCTGGAAGTGCTCGGCCACCGAATCACCGAGGCCGACGATCAGTGCGGCCGCACCGGCAATCAACATGTGGGTGCGCAGGCCGGCGGCGTGCTTGCCCATTTCGCGCTCGACGCCGAGTACCCCGCCGAACAGCATCGCTGCGGCCACGCGCAGCAGGATCGAGACATCCTGGGTGAGTTCCATGGGCAAGCTCCGGGAGTTTTCCGGAGCGTTGCGCAGCAGCCGTGGCACAGCGGTGAAGGCCACACCACAGCCCGTTCACCCGGTATCGCCGGGCCATGCCCGGCGTCACCGTCGCCTGCGATCACCGCATCATTGCGCCAGATAGCCACCATCGATGGCGTAGTACGCGCCGGTCGCGAACGAGGCATCGTCGCTGGCCAGCCAGGCAACCAGCGCCGCCACTTCCTCGGCCGTGCCCAGCCGTTTCAACGCATGGCGCCCTTCCAGCGTCGCGCGCACCTTGGCATCCATCTTGTCCAGCAGCGGCGTGCTGATGAAACCCGGGCCGACCGCGTTGACACGGATGCCGTCGGCGGCATGTTCCCAGGCAGCGGTCTGGGTCAGCCCCACCACGCCGTGCTTGGCCGCCACGTACGCAGTGGAACCGGCATAGCCCACCTGGCCCAGGATCGAGGCCATGTTGATGATGCTGCCACCGGAACCTGCCGCACGCATGGCCTGGATCTGCGCACGCTGGCACAGGAATACGCTGGTCAGGTTGACGTCGATCACGCGCTGCCATCCCTCCACCGGATAGTCACCACTGCTGGCAGCCGGCCCACTGATGCCCGCATTGTTGACCGCGATGTGCACACCGCCCAGTTCCTTCACCGTGCGCTGCACCGCCGCTTCGACGGCCGCATCATCGGTCACGTCCAGCGCGATGCCGATCGCCTGCACGCCGCTGCCCTGCAATTGCGCCACCGTGGCATCAACTGCCTCCTGCTTCAGGTCCCATACCGAAATACGCGCACCGGATGCGGCAAGGGTCTGCGCGACCGCCAGACCGATGCCGGATACACCGCCGGTCACGATCGCGGTCTTGCCGGTGAGCTGGTAATCAATCATCTGTGCTCTCCATCTGTGGGGGATCAGTGCGGCCTGTCGCCGTTAACCCCTCACGCTACGCCTCCGCCTGTGATGGCCCAGCAGACAGCGTGTCCGCAGGCGATCGTTCCATCGATAAAACCTCAACCCAAGTTGATGTATGGAATTACGTACGGATATGCAGGCAAAACGCCGCCGTATGTTCTACGAAGCATTCAACTTGGCCGTATTGATCAATGGTTTTGACCATCTCGAAATCAAATGTGGGTGAATCGCGGCGACAATGGGAAACGCTTCCAGTTTCTTTGACACATTCATTCCAATCTGGCGTTTCCCCAGCCCTTCCAGATACCGCCTCCGACGCGTCGCAGCGTGTCCACGCAGGTATCGATCGGAAATGCATCTGCATTGCAGAGCGCATGGGTCAGGTGCTGCCAGTGTCCACCTCCAATGCAAGTGCCGAGCAATGTCCCGATACTTCACCTTTGCCGATTACCGC
Organism: Stenotrophomonas sp. 22DLJC03; assembly: GCF_056861405.1. Taxonomy (NCBI): domain Bacteria; kingdom Pseudomonadati; phylum Pseudomonadota; class Gammaproteobacteria; order Lysobacterales; family Lysobacteraceae; genus Stenotrophomonas; species Stenotrophomonas sp. 22DLJC03. Next base: position 637,831 of record NZ_JBSPUG010000002.1, on the reverse strand, counting down.
CGCTTCGGCCACCGCCACGGCTTCGACTACCGCGCCGATCCGGAACACCTGCGCGATGACCAGTGGGCCGGCCACGGCGAGGTCAACGAACAGTTCCTGCGCGGTGGCATGAGCCTGATCGCCTCCGACGTCCATAATCGTTTCCCGTATGTGGCAACCGCCCAGCAGAGTCCCGGCCTGGCCATCCGCGTGATGTTGCAGGGCCAGGTCGATGTACGTGTTCCGCGCCGCCCCGGATTTACCCTGCGCGCCGGCACCGCCATGACTGCCCACCACCGCGAGCAGGTCGAAATGACCGGTGCACATCCGGGTGAGACACGAATGCGCGGGGTCAGCGTCATGGTGCCGGCCAAGATCGATCCGGACCTGTTCCAGCTGCCGCAGCTGGAGACTGCGCTCAGCACTCACCTGGAGTGCCGTCATTGGGCGATTCCGCACACCCTGTTGCCGGTGCTGGGACAGTTGTTCGACAGCCCCTGGCAGGACGGCATCGACGCGTTGTGGCGCGAAGGCGTGGCCCTGCAGCTGCTGGCCGTTGGCCTGCAAGCCGAAGATCTGCAGTCCGACCAGGTGCGCGCATTGCGCGCGGGCCAGCGCGAGCGACTGGAACGCGTACGCGCCTACCTGCATGACGATCCGAGCCACACCCACAGCCTTGTCGAACTGGCCCAGCTGGCCTGCATGAGCCCGAGCTCGCTGCGCCGCCACTTTGCCCAGCAATATGGCTGCTCGGTGTTCGACTACCTGCACGAGCAGCGCATGCGCCACGCCGAACAAGGCCTGCGCGAGGACGGTTGGACCGTCGAGCAGGCTGCGGCCGCCAGTGGTTACCGCCACCCCAGCAACTTCGCTGCCGCGTTCCGCAAGCGTTTCGGACTGGTACCCAGCCGCTGGCGCACCGGTCCGTCGAAGGTAGGCTGAAGGCCCGTGCCCTGGCAGGTGTCGACCTTGGTCGACACGCTTTCACACCACCGCGGATGCCGGCCAGCGGCCGGCCCTACCGCAGCCGCCAGGCATCGCGCACCCGGCGTACCTCATCAACCTCAATACACCGGCAGATCGATGTAGCTCGCCTGCGCCGCGCTGTGCCAGACCCGCTGCGTGGCCTTCTGGTAATCGCCCGGCTTGGCCAGGTAGATGTTCGGCACGTAGGTCTGCGGATTGCGGTCATACAGCGGGAACAGGCTGGACTGCACCTGCACCATCACCCGGTGCCCCTTCTGGAAGGTGTGGTTGGCATTGGGCAGGTCGAAGCGATACGGCAGCACTTCGTTGGCGGCCAGCGGCTTCGGATCGCTGAAGCTCTCGCGGTAGCGGCCGCGGAAGATCGCCAGCGACACCGGCAGCTCGTAACCGCCCATCTCCGGCGTCGACGCTTCCTGGTCCGGATACACGTCGATCAGCTTCACCACCCAGTCGCTGTCGGTGCCACTGGTCGACGCCTGCAGATGCACCACCGGTGCGCCGCCGATGCGCAGCGGCGCGGTCAGCGGTTCGGTGATGAAGGTCAGCACGTCCGGGCGACCATCGACGAAACGCTGATCCTTGACCAGCCAGGTGGTCCACATGTCGCGGTCACCGAAACGCACCGGGCGCGGCACGAACGGCACCGGCTTGGCCGGGTCGGACACGTATTCCTCGAAGTCACCCTCGCCCGCCGCCGGCGCCTGGAACGCCAGCTTGCCGCCGGCACGCAGGTACAGCGGTTTGCTGCCGGCGGCACAGCCCTTGTCGCAGCTGCGCGGCCAACCCTTGAGGCGATCCCAATGGTTCTCGCCGGTGTTGTAGATCAGCACCGGCGGAGTGTCCGCCTTCGGCGCACCGTCCACCAGGTACTGGTCGAAGAACGGCTTGAGCACGTCACGGCGGAACTGCAACGCGGTATCGCCATCGAACTTCAACGCACCCAGCTCGCTGCCGCTGTAGTTCACCTGACTGTGCCGCCACGGGCCCATCACCAGGTAGTTGCGGTTGTTGCCGCTGTCGCGCCCTTCCATCGCCTGGTAGGCGTGGTTGGCACCCCACATGTCTTCCTGGTCCCACAGGCCCTGCAGCCACATGGTCGGCACCTTCAACTGTGTCTTCGCCATCACCGCGTCCAGCGCCTGGCCCTGCCAGAAGCCATCGTAGGCCGGGTGCTCGACCAGCTTCTTCCACCAGGTCAGCTGGTCCACGCCGGTGAAACGCGCGTAGTCCCCGGCCGAACCGATGCGCAGGAAGGTGCTGTAGTCGTCGTAGCCGAGACTGGGCAACGGCGTGCCCTTGCCGCGCTTCTCGGTCTGCATCGCGAAGTAGTTGAAGTTGACCTGGCGGAACGCGCCGTAGTTGAGCCAGTCATCGCCCATCCAGCCATCGACCATCGGGCTCTGCGGCGCAACCACCTTCAGCGCCGGGTGCGGGTCGGTCAGCGCCATCACCACGGTGAAGCCCTCGTACGACGAGCCGAGCATGCCGACCTTGCCATTGCTCTCCGGCACGTTCTTCACCAGCCAGTCGATGGTGTCCCAGGCATCGGTGGAGTGGTCCACCTTGGTGTTGTTCAACGGCCCGCGCAGCGGCCGGGTCATCACGTAATCGCCTTCGGAGCCGTACTTGCCACGGATGTCCTGGAACACGCGGATATAGCCGCCGTCGACGAACACCTCGTCGCCCTGCGGCAGCAGGTCGCGCATGCGCGGCGAATCACTGCGGCTGGCGCGACCGGCAGCGTCGTAGGGCGTGCGGGTGAGCAGGATTGGCGCATTGCGCGCACCCTTGGGCACCACGATCACCGTATACAGCTTGGTGCCATCACGCATCGGCACCATCACCACGCGCTTGTCGTAGTCACGACCGACATCGGGGGCAACGAAGGGCTTGCCGCTGATGTCCGGGGTCATCGGCGGGGTTTCGGTGGCCAGCACGGTGCTGGACAGGCAAAGGGCAATGGCTACAGCGACGGCACGCACACGCATGGACAACCCCTCCCGGCAGGAAAGCATCAAGCCTACTCCTGCCTGGAGCCGTGAAGTGTGGGCGGGCTTTGCATTCTGCGGTGGATGCAGGCAGGACTGATGGCACATGTGCCCCTCACTGCCGCTGCGCTCGCCGGGCATGGCCCGGCGCTACCCACCGCGCGGGTCATAGAGCAGCGCCGGGCCATGCCCGCCGGATCCATCAACCCGCTTGAACCTCCTGCAGCGCCAGCCAGCGCCAGCGCCCTGCTTCCTGGCGCAGCACCGCCAGCGATTCCCGCCATACGGGTTTGCTGCCATCGATCGAATGCCCTTCGCGATAGCGCAGCACCGCCAGCGGTGAAGGCGCTTCCACCGGCTGCACGGCGTCGATGGAAATCTGCAGCCCTGGACGCGCGCCATGGCCGCCCGCGAACAGCGCCTGCACGGCATTCCGGTCCAGCCTGCGACCCGCGATGCCGACCATGCTGAAGTCCGCGCAGAAATGCGCCATCAGATCCTCCAGCGCGTCGCTGCCGACGTCGGCACGGAACCAGGTCTGCAGCTTGTCGTGCAGGAGGTGGACTTCTTGTTCTGCGGTGGTAGCCATCAGGTGTTCTCCGGTTGTGAAAGAGTGAGCAACTGCGGTCGGCGCAGCAGCGCCATCGGCAACAGTGTCAGTACCGCGGCCAGACCCAGCGCCACGCCGGTGGCGTGGGCCGGCAGCCATTGCATGGCCAGTGCCAGCAGCAGCGCAATGGCAGCAGTACCGAGGCAGAAGCTGAGCTGGCGATTGAGATTCCAGAGGGCACTTGCGTCACCCAGCGCCTCACCCTCCACACCATGGAAGGCCAGCGTCTGCGCCGTACTGCTGCACAGGCTGCCGCCGGCGCCCATCAGCGCGAACAGCAGCCCGGCCAAGGCGACGTGCGGCTGCGGCAGCAGCGCCATCAACAGCAGGCCGCTGGCCTGCAGGACCATGCCCGCACGCAACACCCTGGCTGCGCCGAAACGGGCCAGCAGGCGCTTGCTGGCTGTGATCGCAATGGCCGAGGCCAGCGCCCACGGCAGCATCAACCCACCGATGCGTGCCGCGCTGTAACCCGCCTGGTGCAACTGCAGGGTGCTGACCAGCTGGCTGCCGATGAACACACCGGGTACGGCCAGATAGACCAGCATCGCCAGCCGCAGCCCGCGATGGGACAGCAGCGACCAGCGCAGCAGTGGCTGCGCCTGCCTGCGTGCGTGGCGCAGGTGGGCCGCCGCCAGCAGCAATGCGATCAGCAGCAGTACGGCACCCGCGGCCCGATGGCCGGGTTCGCCCAGCCAGGTCAGCGCCAGCAGCAGCGCGCCCAGCGCCAGCATCGCGGTAGACAGCGCATAGGCCTGCAGGCGAGGTGCGCTACGCGCGTCATCGGCGGGCATCCACGCCAGCACCAGCCCGATTGCCGCCACCGCCAGCGGCAGGCTGGCCCACAGCACACCGCGCCAGGACAACCACTGCACCAGCAGCCCACCGAGCGCGGGCGCCAGTGCCGGCACCAGCAGCGCCACCAGCAGGATGCGGCGGGTCAGCGCGCCACGTTGGTCGGGCGTGCAGTGCCGGTACGCTGCCGCCTGTGCCACCGGAATCAGCAGGCCACCGGCCAGGCCCTGCAGCAGCCTCCACCCGAGCAGCCAGCCGATATCCGGCGCAGCCCCGGCCAATACGGCGGAGGCGGCGAACAGCAGCAACGCCGCCAGCAGCAAGCGGCGTTCACCACAGCGCGCGGCCAGCCAGGGCGCCAGCGGAATCACCACGCTCAGGCCCAGCATGTAGGCGGTGCCCACCCAGGCAAGCGTGCCGATGTCAACGTGCAGCTCCGCCGCCAGCGCCGGATAGGCCACCGTGGCGATGAACATGTTGACCAGATCCAGGGCGAACACCAGCAGGAAGATCGCCTCATGGCGCAGGCGGGGGGACGGCATCGGTGGCGCTCCAGCAGGGAAGCGGCCAGCATGCCGCCAGTGCTTTGTTGTAAAAACACGACGGCAGCTGCAACACTGTCAAACCTGTTTTGACAATGGATCACCATGGTCAGCCTCGATCGCTTCGATATCTTCCGTGCCGTGGTCGAGGCCGGCAGCCTGACCGCCGCCGCCGACCGCCTGGGCCTGAGCCGCGCAGTGGTCAGCTTCAACCTGAAGCGGCTGGAACAGGAGCTGGGCGTGACCCTGTTGCTGCGCAGTACGCGCCACCTGGCCCTGACCGAGGCCGGCGAACAGTTCCTCCAACACTGCGTGCAGGCGCTGGATGCCGCGCAGGCGGCGATCGATGCCGCGCGCCGCGACCAGCACCAGCTGCAGGGCGTGCTGCGCCTGACCACTACGCCGGAGTACGCCCAGCTACGCTTGATTCCTGCGTTGGAGGCGTTCCGTGCGCGGCATCCGGCCCTGCAGCTGCACCTGTCGACCTCACCGGCACCGGCCGACCTGATTCCCGAACGCTTCGACCTGGCGATCCGCCTCGGCCGCCTGCCGGACTCAGGGCTGCATGCCAGCGAACTGGAACGCCATCCACTATCCGCGGTGGCGGCTCCGTCCCTGCTGGCCCGCCTGTCCTCTGTCGATGCTGCCGACGACCCCGTGCAGCTGGGCACCCTGCCCCGGCTCGGCTATCCGCGCCTGGCCGACGTGCCGGTGGTCGCGCCCGACGGCAGCGACGCACTGTTTGCCACCAACCCGGGTAATGCGGTGGTGCGCGTGGATGGCGCCAGCAGCCTGCGCGCCTTCGCCGTGGCCGGTGCCGGCGTCACCGTGCTGCCACGCTGGTTGATCGAGGACGATCTGGCCCAGGACCGGCTGCGTCCGGTGCTGCGTCAGCATCGATTCCCGCTGCAGAGCGTGTACGCGGTCTACCCACACAGCACGCAACCCTCGCCGAAGGTGCGGCAGCTGATCGACTTCCTGCGCGGGTGGTTCACCGGCACGCCCGGGTGATGACGGCGCCCGTCGGGCATGGCCCGGCGAGCGCAGCGGCAGTCCGCAAACAGACACGGCCCCTTGCGGGGCCGTCTCATCAACCATCAGGACTGCGCCAGATCAGCGCAGCACCTGCTCCACCAGTTGTACATCCACGCTCTGCAGCGGGGCGGCGGCATTGCGCGACAGCTGCACCTGGTAGGTGCCGCCATCGATCTTCCACTGCCGCGCCTGCGCATCGTAGTGGGCCAGGGTCTTCGGCTCGGCTTCGATGCGGATGCGGCGCTGTTCGCCCGGCTGCAGGATCACCTTGTCGTAGCCGATCAGGCGGATCGGCGTGGTGCTGCCGGCCGGCAGCTTCAGGTACAGCTGGGCCACGTCGGCACCGGCGCGCTTGCCGGTGTTGCGGATGTCGACGCTGGCGACCAGGCGCGAGCCTTCCACGCTCACCTTCAGGTTTTCATAGGCGAACGAGGTGTAGGACAGGCCGTGGCCGAACGCGAAGGTCGGGGTCAGGCCCTTGGCCGCCATCCACTTGTAGCCGACGTTGGCACCTTCGATATCGAAATCGAACACATCACCGAACGGCTTGGCCGGCTTGAAGCCGAGGCCGTCGATGTGCGGGCGCGGCAACTGCGATTCATCCGTCACCCAGGTCACCGGCAGGCGGCCGGACGGATTGACCTGGCCGGTCAGCAGTGCGGCAATGCCTTCGCCACCGCGGATACCCGGGTACCAGGCCTGCAGCATCGCCGGCACCTGCGCCAGCCACGGCGTGCGCACCGGGCCGTTGGTTTCCAGCACCAGCACGGTCTTCGGGTTTGCCTTGGCCACCGCCGAGATCAGTGCATCCTGGTTGTCCGGCAGCTGCATGTCCGGCAGGTCCACCGATTCGGCGGCCCACTGGGTGGCGAACACGATGGCCACGTCGGCCTGCGCAGCAGCCTTGGCCGCAGCGGCGGCATTGGTGCCGTCCACATACTCGATGGTCGCGTCCGGACGCGCCGCACGCAGCGATTCCAGCGGCGAGGACGGGTGGAAGATCACCGGGCCCGGCCAGGTGGTCGGCAGCACGCCCGGCACCGCGTTGGTGCCCTTGGCGGTCACGCCCACCATCGACGAACCACCGCCACCGATCACGCCCTTGTCGGCGTGGCCGCCGATGATGACGATGCGCTTCACGCTGTCGGCCAGCGGCAGCAGGTTGCCTTCATTGCGCAGCAGCACGCTGCCTTCTTCCACCGTGCGCTGGGCGACGGCGAAGCCAGCCTCGGCGTCCACCTTCTGGTGCTGCGGCGGGTTGTCGAAGTTGCCGTGCAGGAACATCGTGCGCAGGATGCGCGCCACCATGTCGTTCAGGCGCTCCATCGGCACCACGCCACCGTGCACGGCCAGGCGCAGCGGTTCGTCGAAGAACACGGCCGCGTCGAACACTTCACCGGCCGACTGCTGGTCCAGGCCGGCCAGCGCCGCCTTCGAACCGCTGTGTACGCCGCCCCAGTCGGACATCACGAAACCGGGGAACTTCCATTCCTGCTTCAGCACCTGGTTCATCAGGTAGCCGTTCTCGCAGCCGTAGGTGCCGTTGATCTTGTTGTACGAGCACATCGCCACGCCCGGTCGCCCGGCTTCCAGCGCGATCTCGAAGGCCAGCAGGTCCGACTCGTGCATGGCCTGTTCGCCGATGCGTACGTCGTGGAAGTTGCGGCGGGTCTCCATGTCGTTCAGCGCGAAATGCTTCATCGACGAGATCACGTGCTGGCTCTGCACGCCCTGGATCAGCGCGCCGACCATCGAGCCGGCCAGCAGCGGATCTTCACCGGCATATTCGAAGTTGCGGCCGTTGCGCGGGTCGCGCTGCAGGTTGACGCTGCCGGACAGCAGGATGTTGAAGCGCTGCTGCCACGCTTCGCGGCCCATGGTTGCACCACCGGCAAAGGCAACCGCACGGTTCCAGGTGGAGGCGGTGGACGGGCCCGACGGCATTGCCGTGGCGAAATCACCCGGGCGGATGCCACCCGGATTGGTCACGCCGACGCCAGCATCGGCCGACTGCTGCGACGGAATGCCCAGGCGCGCTACTTCCGGCACGAAGCCGGCCGAACCCACCGCACCTTCCGGCAGCTTGCCGCCATCCTTGCCCAGCCCGAAGTAGCTGTGCAGCATCTGGAACTTCTCGTCTTCGGTCATCACCTTCAGCAGCAGCGCAGCGCGCGCGTCGGCGGTGAGCGCAGTGTCCATCCATGGCCGTTCACCCCCCTTGTCTGCGGCATAGGCCAGGGTCAGCAACGTGGCACGCAGGGCGCTGCCTTCCACCTTGAACGGCGCGCTGCTGGCGCCTTGGAAACCATCGCTGAAGTAGCTGGCATCGGCCTCCAACGCGACACGCGCCGGATCGAAGCCTGCGGCCTTGGCCGATTCACCGGCCACCGCGCCGAGCAGCACCGCCGGTGCGCCCAGCCGCGAACGCGTGACCAGTGCCGGAAGCTGTGCGGCGCCTGCACCAGCATCGGTGTAGACGGCTACGGTGTGGCGGCCATCGTCCAGGCGCAGGTAGTTCAGGCCCGGCTGGTCGGGACCGGATTCGGCCGCGATCGGCAGCCGGGTCAGTACCGCCTGCCCGTGCTGGGTCTGGCCGTCATCCTTGCCGGTGGAAATGAAGCGGTACTCATAGCCCAGCCCATCGGCCAGCAGCTGCAGCGGATCGACCTGGCCGATGCCACGCTGCACCTGGCGCACGCTCACCGCGTCCACCTGCAGGGTCTTCAGCTGGGCGGCCAGGGCCGGCATCGCCTCGGCGGTCGGGGCCTGTTCCAGGGTCAACACAGTGAACGCGGCTGGGTCGGCCCAGGCCGGGGCGGCCAGTGCGGCAGACAGGGCCAGGGACAGTGCAAGCGGCTTTGTAAACGTTTTCATCGGCAGGCGTAATTCCGTTGCCAAGGCAATCGGTCCAGGGAAAGTGCCGCCGAAGGGTGCAGCGTTCATGCCGCGCAGGGGTTGCCAGGCAACGTCCCGCAGGCCGAAGGACGGGCCGGTCTGCGCCTGGGACCCTCCTCCCGGCGTGACAACCTGCCTGTCCGGGCCGCGCAGGGCGACCCAATCATGTGAAGATTGTGCGAGGGCGTTCACACCTGTCAACAGGACCTAAGTCACAGGGCGACCGCGACGGTCGGTTATCAGGCCATCACCGGCAGTCATCAGCGCGCCGCGCGGGGCTGCCGATAATGGGTTGTCACCGGCCCTGAACCCCGCCCATGAACATACACCGCGACTTCGATCACCTCTGGCGCGACCGCTGTGATACCTCCAGCCAGCGCAGTCCCCGCGTGCTGATCCGGGTATTCGTTGCCCCGGGCGAGCTGGAGCGCAGCGTGGCCTTCTACGAGCAGCTGCAGGGCGTGGTGGCCGATGCGGGCTTTCCGTTTCCCGATGCCGGCCTGCGCCTGGCGATGGTCGGTGCATTCCTGCTGATCGAAGGGTGCGATGAGGCGCTGGCGCCGTTCACTTCGACCACGGGGACGCTGCTGGTCGACGACGTTCGGCCCTATCACGACAAGCTGGTGGCGGCCGGCGCCGAGATCATCTTTCCGTTGCAGGTGGTGCCCACCGGGGCGGCATTCAACGCGGTGCATCCTGATGGCACCGTGGTCGAGTACGTGCATCACCGGCCCGACCCGCACGGGCGGTGAGGGTACGCACGGCCGGGCTGCGCCTGGCCCCCGCAGAGGCAACGGCCGAAGCAACAGCAGAAGCGAAAGCTGGGCTCCTGTGGGGTGGCGGGGTGGGTCCGGTTGCGGGGAACGGCGCAAGTACGTCCATGTAGCCTCGGTCGCGCCATCCATGGCGCTCACGCCCCCGCAACCGGACCCACCCCGCCTTCGACAATTCCCTGCACAGCCTGCTGTAGAGCCGAGCCCATGCTCGGCTGCTCTTCGTTCAACTGTCGGAATATTCGATTTCGATGGAGATTCATCCACGTATGACGTGGATCTACAATCCCTCCATGTCCTCTCCCGCCCTGCCCTGGAATGGCACGCTGCTGCTGGATGCTCACGTGGCTGTGCTGCAAGGCCACGCTGGTGGCAGCGATACGCACGCGCACTACGCCCATCAACTGTTGCTGAGCGAAGCCGCTCCCTGGCAGGTCGAGATCGACGGCGTACGGCAGCAGGGCCAACGGCTGTGGCTGCCGTCATTCCAGCCGCACGCAATCCTGTCGGCGCCGGAAGCGGGCTGCACGGTGTTCCTGGAACCGGCGCATGCCGATCCCAACCAGATCCGGCAGCACCTGCTCGCGCTGCCGGGCAACGCGCTGGAGCTGCACGACTGGATGCCAAGGCTGAGTCGCCCGCAGCCGTTGGACCGCCGCGTGCAGGCCGCGCTGTCCCGTATCGCCGAGCACCTGCCCGGTCCGGTGCCGGCTGCTGATATCGCCGAAGCGGCGCACCTGTCGACCAGCCAGCTGCACCGGCGTTTCCAGTCAGAGCTGGCGGTGACCCTTCGCGGCTGGGTACTGTGGCAACGGCTGCGCAGTGCGCTGGCGCATCATCTGCGCGGGCACAGCCTGACCGACAGCGCGCATGCCGCCGGTTTCGCCGACCTGCCCCACCTCTCGCGCAGCCTGCGCCGCATGTTCGGCATCGGTGCCGCGCAGCTTCAGGGCCTGCAGCTGCACGCGACCTGACACGCTCGATCACCCACGCCTGCGCAGGCCTTCCGGCAGCTCCGGCACCTCGCCATGCGGCAGTTCACGGAACGGTGCCATCAGCTGCCCGGGATAATCGTGCGGATAGTCCGGCTGGCTGCCGATGCCCAGGTCAGGCCGGCCCAGGCGATAGCCCGGTGCATCGAAGGCGGTCCCCAGCACGTGGTCCCACACGGTCAGGAACAAACCGAAATTGACATCGCCGGCAGTGCCGTAGCGCATGTGGTGGAAGCGATGCAGTGGTGCCCATGCCATCACCCGACCCAGCACGCCGGGACGCATGTCCACGTTGGAATGCTGCAGCAGCAGCTGGATGGCAATGGCGAACGCCAGCACCGCGGCTACCGGCATCGGCAGGCCCAGCACCAGCAGCGGCAGCACACCACCCACCGCTTCGGCCGCCTGGTGCAGCGGGTGTTTCATCAGACCGTTGAAACCATACATGCGGGTCACGCTGTGATGCACCGCATGCAGCCGCCACAGCCAGCCAATGCGATGGCTGGCGTAGTGCACCAGAGTGATGCCAAGGTCGGCGCAGACGATGGCCATCAGCACCTGCAGCGCGAACGGCCACTGCAGCGGCCACAGCTGCCACGGAATGAGCGCTGCCAGCAGCGGAACCGCAGCGATCGACAGCAGGTTCAGGCTTTCGTTGACCAGCGCATGCAGGGTGTCACGCAGGCTGTCGCCCTGGTCGTGGTTGAACGCGGGGTCATACGGCCAGGCACGTTCGGCAGCGAACGAAACCGCGATGGCAACCGCGAGCAGGGCCAGCAACCACAACGGGTCACCGTGGCAGTGGCCGACCCAGACGATGGCGGCGGCAACGAAACCCAGCAGGAACAGCGGGGCATACAGGCGGAGCATCCAGTGCTTCATGGGCAATCCGGAAAGTAAGGGGCCTGCATGCTTGCGCGGCATGCAGGTGGCCGGCTTGAACAAACGGCGCAACCCGTGGGTCCGCCGCTGCTGGATGCCCATCGTGGTCGGCACCGCGTTTGCCACATCCACCCACGGCGCGGCTCTACAATGGCGCCCTCATCGCGCCCGGGACCGGCATGGATTCCTTCAACCTGATGCGTGCCTTCCGCCGCATCGTCGAACGCGGCGGGCTGGCCCGTGCCGCCGAAGACCTGGGCATGTCGCCCGCCGGGCTGAGCAAGCAGCTGCGCACGCTGGAAGCGCACCTGGGCGTGGTACTGCTGCAGCGGACCACGCGGCGCATGAGCCTGACCGAAACCGGCCACGCCTATTACCGCGAATGCTGCCGCCTGCTCGACGAACTGGAGGCGCTGGAACGCGGCATCGCTGAACAGCGCGGCGACGTGGCCGGGCGCCTGCGCGTCAATGCGCCGCAGTCGTTCGCGTTGAGCACGCTGTCACCGCTGCTGCCACGCTTCCTGCAGCAGCATCCGCAGCTGTCGCTGGACCTTGTGATGGAAGACCGCCTGCTCGATGCGGTCGGCGAAGGTTTCGATGTGTCGCTGCGGCTGCGTGCCGAGCTGGACGACTCGCGGCTGGTGGCGCGCCGGCTGGCCTCGCTGCAGCAGGTGCTGTGCGCGGCCCCGTTTTACCTTCAGCAGCATCCGGCACCGCAGGCGGTGGACGAGCTGCAGGCGCACAGCGTGCTGGCCTACAGCCTGTCCGACTCGCCCGGCAGTTGGCCGCTGCTCGGCCCCGATGGCCAGGTGACGATCACCCTGCCGGCGCGCGTCACCGTCAACAACAGCCTGCTGCTGCGCGATCTGCTGGTAGCCGGCATGGGCATCGGCGCCCTGCCCTCGTTCCTGGCGGCACCGGCACTGGCCCGTGGCGAACTACAGCAGGTGCTGCCCAACCACCGCTATCCACCGCGCTTCGTGCATGCGGTCTATCCCACCTCGCGCCACCTGCAGCCCAAGGTGCGTGCCTTCATCGATTTCCTGCACGCCGAACTGCCAGGCTGCGCCGGCCTGGATTCGTAACCGCCAGCGAAAACTGAGCTGCCCGCGGCGTACTGTTTCAGACGTGCCGCGCTGCCTAATCTGCCGCCTCCCCTCTCACCGATGGCAGGCAGATGTCTCCCGTTCCTTCCCCCGCTACCGCCGCGCCGGTGGTCGATTTCTTCCACGACGTGGTCTGCGGCTGGTGCTTCGTGCTGGCCCCGCGCCTGCAGCAGGTCTCCGCCGAACTCGGCATCCAGGTGCGCCACCGCAGCTTCGTGCTGCAGGACTCGCGCGCGCAGATGGTCGAGGTGTTCGGCTCGATGGAGCGCGCCAAGGCGATCATCCTGCGCCACTGGACCGACTGCGCCGCGCATGAAGATACCGCGCGCATCGATATCGAAGGCATGCGCGCACAGGACTTCGAGTATCCGTCCGGCTGGCTCGGTGCACTGGCCTGCCAGGCCGCCGGCGTGCTCGGCGGCAACGACGCCCATGGCGCGATGTTCGATGCCGTGCAGTGGGCGCACCTGCACCAGCACCGCAACATCGGCGACGCCGAAGTACTGCTGGATATCGCCGAAGCACTGGGCCACCCGCGTGGCGCCTTCGCTGACCACATGCGCAGCGACGCAGCAGCCCGGCGTGTGCAGGCCGACCGTGCCGAAGCCGCGACCCTCGGCATCCGCTCCATTCCCACCGTGATCGGCGGCAACGGCCTGCGCCTGCAGACCCTGCCGCTGCCGCAACTGCGCCAGGCCCTGGCGCACCTGGTCGCGGCCTGAACCGCACCATCCCCCACCCTGCAAGGAGACTCCCCATGACCCCACGTACCCTGGCCACCGCGCTGGCCCTGCTGCTGGCCGGCACCGCCGCGTCCACCACCGTGTCCGCGCACGAACGCGTTCCCTCCGGCCAGCAGGTCGGCACCAGCCCCTGGGGGCCGAAGGACGAGATCGGCCGCCTCAACCTGATCACCGAGGCCTCGCGTGCAGCGATCCTGTCGCGGGTCAGCGGCGGCAAGGCCTATGACCTGGCCACCGAATACTACGTCGGCATGCCCAGCTGGCAGGATGCCGGCGACCCGCACTACCAGTTCTGGATGACCCACACCCCGCGCGGCACGGTGATGGATGATCCGATGGGCGTGGGTGAAACCATGAACCTCACCCGCAGCTACACCGGCACCGCGTTCTCGATGTACAGCCACACCGGCACCCACATCGATGCGCTGAACCATTTCGGCATCCACGGAAAGATCTGGAACGGCTTCGAGGCCGACAAGCACCTCGGTGACCGTGGCTGGAACGTCACCGGCATCGAGAAATTCCCACCGCTGATCGCGCGTGGCGTGCTGATTGACGTGGCCGGCGCCAAGGGCGTGGACATGCTGCCGGACAGCTACCGCGTCACCCGCCAGGACCTGAAGGATGCGCTGGCACGCCAGCAGGTGAAGCTGCAGCAGGGCGACGTGGTGCTGATCCGCACCGGCCGCATGCGCCTGTTCGAACAGCCCAAGGCCTACATGGCCAACCCGCCGGGCATGGGCCTGGACGCCGCGCGCTTCCTGGTCGAGGACAGCGGCGCGATGATCGTCGGCGCCGACAACCTCAGCTTCGAAACCTTCCCCTCGGAGGTGTCCGACGACTACGTGCCGCTGCACACCTACCTGCTGGCCCAGCAGGGCGCGCCGATCATCGAGCTGGTGGCGCTGGACGAACTGGCCCGCGACAAGGTCTATGAGTTCGCCTTCATCGGCGGCCCGCTGAAGATCCGCGGCGGCGATGCCGCGCCGCTGCGCCCGGTGGCGTTGCCGGTCCGCCCGTAACCGGGGCCTGTGGGTGCCGACCTTGGTCGGCATTCCGTCCCATACCCGGAGGGTGCCGACCTTGGTCGGCACTCCTTTACCCCTTCAGCAACCTGAAACCCGGTCCGCCAATTTCATTAGTAATTCTACTCACAAGGCGAGTAGCATGTCCGGTCTCAGCCCCTGATACCGGCCCGTCGATACTCGCGCCATGCCTGCCGTTTCCGCCCGTTCCTGCCGCTTCAAGCCAACCCGGCGCCTCTCTTGGAGGATCGGCTGATGGGTGCCGTCGTCGCCCTCGACCGGCTGCTGGACGGGCGCCAGCTGTGGCGCGGCCCGGCCCGCCAGGGCCCGGCCAGCGACCACCTGGCCAGCGGCCACCCGGCACTGGACGCACGCCTCCCCGGCGGCGGCTGGCCGGCCAGCGGGCTGTGTGAGGTGCTGCAGGCAGCGCCCGGTGTCGGCGAGCTGGCGCTGGTCTGGCCGGCACTGGCCAGGCTGAGCCAGCGCGAACGCCCGATCGTGCTGGTCGCCCCGCCCTATCGCCCGCATGCCCCGGCCTGGGCCGCCGCCGGACTGGACCTGGCCCAGCTGCAGATCATCCACGCCGCACCGAAACAGGCGCTGTGGGCCGCCGAACAGTGCCTGCGCTCTGCGGCCTGCGCGGCGGTGCTGTGCTGGCCGCACCAGGCCGACGATCGCGCCCTGCGCCGGCTGCAGGTGGCTGCCGACAGCGGCCAGTGCCTGGGCTTCGTGTTCCGCGAGGCGCAGGCAGCGCGCAACCCCTCCCCGGCCAGCCTGCGCCTGCAGCTCGACCACAGCCAGGTACGGGTGCTGAAGTGCCGTGGCGGCCTGCCACCCGCGCAGCCGTTGCCACTGGCCATCACCCACTGAGGCCGCGCTATGCATTGGGCCTGCCTGTTGTTGCCGCAGCTGGCGCTGGACAGCGTGCTGCGCCTGCAGCCGGACCCGCAGCGGCCACTGGTGCTGCTGCAGGGGCCGGCACAGCGTCGCGTGCTGCGTGCGGTCAGCCCGGCCGCCCGTGCGGTGGGACTGCGCCCGGGCATGCTGCTGTCGGCCGCGCAGGTACTGGTGCAGGACATGCACCTGCACGACTACGACCCCACCGCCGAACAGCACACCCGGCAGCTGCTGGCCAGCTGGGCCTATGCCTACAGCTCGCAGGTCAGCCTCGATTTTCCGCATGCGCTGGTCATGGAGATCGGTGCCAGCCGCGCCCTGTTCGGCGACTGGCTGACAATCGAAAAGCGCCTGCGCAACGAACTGCATGAACTCGGTTTCCGCCATCGCCTGGTGGCTGCACCCACCGCGCATGCTGCACGCGTGCTGGCCAACGTCCACGACGGCCTCGGCATCGATGCGCAGCAGCTGCCGGCGGCGCTGGCACAACTGCCATTGCCGCGCTGCGGCCTGCCCAGCGAAGCGGTGACCGTGCTCGGCCGTTCCGGCCTGCGCACGTTGGGTGCGGTGCTCGAACTGCCGCGTGACAGTCTGGCCCGGCGCTTCGCCCCCGAGGTGCTGCAGCAGCTGGACGCATTGCGTGGCCTGCCCACTGCGCCACTGCGTTACTACCAGCCACCGGATCGTTTCGATGCGCGCATCGAATTCGAATACGAGATCGAATCCAGCCAGGCCCTGCTGTTCCCGCTGCGCCGGCTGCTGTTGGATCTGGCTGCGTTCCTCTGTTCGCGCGATGGCGGCGTGCAGCGCTTCGACCTGCATTTCGAGCACGACCTGCTGCCGGCCAGCGTACTGACCATCGGCCTGCTGGCGCCCGAGCGTGATCCCGCGCTGCTGTTCGAGATCGCACGCAACCGCATGGAAGCCTTCGCCCTGCCGGCCGGCAGCCGCGCACTGCGCCTGCAGGCCGAGCAGTTGCCACCGTTCGTGCCCGCCGCGCGTGACCTGTTCGACACCCGGCCGGCACAGGCAATGCCCTGGAACCAGCTGCGCGAGCGCCTGCGTGCGCGGCTGGGCGATGACGCCGTGCAGCCGCTGGCGGTGCAGGCCGACCATCGCCCCGAACGCGCCAGTGGCACCCAGCCTGCGGTCAAGCCTCCGTCGTACTGGCCGCTGCGTCCGGGCTGGCTGCTGGACACGCCGCAACCGCTGCGTGATCCCCGCCTGCGCATCGTCACCGGGCCGGAGCGGATCGAATCGGGCTGGTGGGACCAGGCCGATGCGCGGCGCGATTACTACGTGGTGGAAACCGCGCATGGCCAGCGCGGCTGGGCTTTCCGTGAGCGCAATGATCCGCATGCGCCGTGGATGCTGCACGGCTGGTTCGGCTGAGCCGTCATGCACAACGAACTGCCCGGCTACGCCGAACTGCACTGCCTGTCGGCCTTCAGTTTCCAGCGTGGCGCCTCGATCGCCGAAGAACTGTTCGCGCGCGCCGCTGGCCAGGGCTACCGCGCATTGGCGATCACCGACGAATGCTCGCTGGCCGGCATCGTGCGCGCCTGGCAGGCCGCCAAGACGCATGGCGTGGCGCTGATCGTCGGCGCCGAATTCCAGGTCGAGGACGGGCCGAAGCTGGCCCTGCTGTGCTCCGACCAGGCCGCCTACGCCGGCTTGTGCCAGTTGATCACCACCTGCCGGCGGCGCGCGGCCAAGGGCGAATACCGCTGCCTGCGCGAGGACCTGCTCGGCCTGCCCGACGGCCTGCTGTGCCTGTGGCTGGACCGGCAACCGGCGGCCACCGATCTGGAACTGCTGCGCGCCGGCTTCGATGATCGGCTGTGGTTGGCGGTGGAACTGCACCACGAACACGACGACGCGCGCCGCCTGCAGCTGCTGCAGGCCTTCGGCGAACGCCACTGCCTGCCGCTGGTCGCCAGTGGTGATGTGCACATGCACGTGCGCCGCCGCCGCGCCCTGCAGGACACCCTGACCGCGATCCGCCACCGCTGCAGCGTGGCCGAAGCCGGCTGGCGCCTGTTCCCCAACGGCGAGCGCCACCTGCGTCCGCGTACCGCACTGGCCCAACTGTATCCGCCCGAACAGCTGGCCGAGACCCTGCGCATCGCCGAGCGTTGCCACTTCACGCTGGAGCAGTTGCAGTACACCTATCCACGCGAACTGGTGCCGGAGGGCCACGATCCGGACAGCTGGCTGCGCGTGCTGGTCGAGCGTGGCATCCCGTGGCGCTGGAAAGGCGGCATCGAACCAGCGCAACGCACGCAGATCGAGCACGAACTGGCGTTGATCAGGCAGAAGAACTACGCCTCCTACTTCCTCACCGTGCAGGACATCGTGCGCTTCGCGCGCAGCCAGGACATCCTCTGCCAGGGCCGCGGCTCGGCGGCCAACTCGGCAGTGTGCTTCGTGCTGGGCGTGACCGAGATCGACCCGGCGCGCAGCAACCTGCTGTTCGAGCGCTTCATCTCCGCCGAGCGCGACGAGCCACCGGATATCGACATCGACTTCGAGCACGAGCGCCGCGAGGAAGTACTGCAGTACGTGTTCAACCGCTACGGACGCGAGCGCGCTGCGTTGACCGCGGTGGCGATCAGCTACCGCGGTCGCAGCGCGATCCGCGACGTGGCCCGTGCGCTCGGCCTGCCGATGGACCAGGTCAACGAACTGGGCGCGGCGATGGACCACTGGGGTGGCCACGTACCGCTGCCGGAAACCCTGCGCGAGCGCGGCTTCGATCCGGAAACCCCGCTGATGCGGCGGCTGCTGGCGCTGACGGCCGAGCTGATCGACTTCCCGCGCCACCTGTCGCAGCACCCGGGCGGCTTCGTGATCTCCGAGCACCCGCTGTCGACCCTGGTACCGGTGGAAAACGCGGCGATGGCCGACCGCACCGTCATCCAATGGGACAAGGACGATCTGGATGCCACCGGCCTGATGAAGGTCGACTGCCTGGCTCTGGGCATGCTCACCGCCATCCGCAAGTGCCTGGCGATGCTGAAACAGCATGGCCTGCACGAAGGGCGCATGGATGCGATCCCTGCCAAGGATACGAAGACCTACGACATGATCTGCGCCGCCGACACCATCGGCGTGTTCCAGATCGAATCGCGTGCGCAGATGGCGATGCTGCCACGTCTGCAACCGCGCAGCTTCTACGATCTGGTGATTGAAGTGGCGATCGTGCGCCCCGGCCCGATCCAGGGCGACATGGTGCACCCCTATCTGGAACGGCGGAGGATCCTGCGCGAGCAAGGCCCGGATGCACTGAACGACCCTGACAATCCGCTCTATCCAGCGCAACTGGAGCGCGTGTTCGCACGCACGTTGGGCATACCACTGTTCCAGGAGCAGGTGATGCAGCTGGCAGTGGAAGCAGCAGGTTACACACCTGGCCAAGCCGATGCCCTACGCCGCTCGATGGCGGCATGGAAGCGTCGTGGCGGCCTGGAACCGCATCGCGAGAAGTTGCTGGCCGGCATGTTGAAGAATGGCTTCAGCCGTGAGTACGGCGAACACCTCTTCGAGCAGATCAAGGGCTTCGGTGATTACGGTTTCCCGGAAAGCCATGCTGCCAGCTTCGCCCTGCTGACCTATAACAGCTGCTGGCTGAAGTGCCATCACCCCGCCGCGTTCACTGCCAGCCTGATCAACAGCCAGCCACTGGGCTTCTACAGTCCCGACCAGCTGCTGCAGGACGCGCGCCGACACGGCATTCGCGTGCTGCCAGTGGACGTGCGCCACAGCGACTGGGACTGCACCCTGGATTTCAGCAAGGGGCCGGCCGCGATCCGGCTCGGCCTGCGCCTGGTCGATGGCTGCAACGAGCCCGCCGTGCAGGCCATCATGCGCGAACGTGCGCGGCGCCCGTTCGACGATGTGGGCGACCTGTGCCAGCGCACCGCCCTGGACCGCCGCCAGCAGGGCCTGCTGGCCGATGCCGGTGCGCTGCGTGGGCTCAGCGGCCATCGCCATCGTGCACGCTGGGATATCTCCGGCGTGGAAAACCGGCTGCCGCTGTTCGACCAGGCCCGCGCCACCGCCGAAGCCCGCGTTCCGCTGCCCCTGCCCAGCGCCTGGGAAGACATGCAGGCCGATTACCGCAGCACCGGCACCACGCTTGGCCGCCACCCGATCTCGTTCCTGCGTGCACAGCTGCGCGGCCGTGGCTGTCTGGATGCCGCACAGCTGGCGGGCCACGGCCATGGTCGGCGCGTGCGCATCGCCGGCCTGGTGCGCATGCGCCAGCGCCCGCAGACCGCCAGTGGCGTCACCTTCCTCACCCTTGAAGACGAGACCGGCATGGTCAACGCCGTGGTCTGGCGGCACCTGGCCGATCGCCAGCACCGGGTGCTGGTCGATACCCAGCTGATGCAGATCGATGGCCGCCTGGAACGCGTTGATGGCGTGCAGCACGTCATCGTGCAGCGCATGCACTGCCTGGATGAACTGCTGCAGGGACTGCGCAGCCACAGCCGCGATTTCCACTGACGATACACAACGTCACACAACGAACTGGCCATTGCCGGTCCGCATCCGCTATCGTCGGCACATCCAAGGAAGGACGACGCCATGCCCCGCGCACTGCTGCTGACCACGCTGGTGGTCTCGACCCTCGCCCTGCTTGTTTCCGGCTGGACCGCCTGGAACCTGCATCGCAGCCAATCGCCACAGCGCATCATCGAGGCACGCGGGCTGATCATCCACGATGCAAGCGGCCAACCGCGGGTAATCCTCGGCGCACCGGTTCCCGATCCGCTCAGCCAGGGCCGCACCCAGGGGCCGCGCGCCACCGCCCTGTCCGGCCTGATCCTGCTCGGCCCCGACGGCTCCGAACGCGGCGGCTACGGCACCAGCGACCGCGGCGGCGAAGCGCTGCTGACCCTGGACGATGCCACCGGCACCACCGAAGTGTTCAAGGTGGTGGCCAATCCGGACCGTGGCGCCAGCCTGATGGTCAAGCACCAGAACAACACTGGCGCCATGCTCACCTCCTGGCAGGGCAAGCCGGAACTGATGTTCGTCGATGACAGCGGCCAGTCCTACTACGTGCGCCCGGGTGCCAACGCCGCGCCCTGATCTGCTTTTGTAACGTCGAGCCATGCTCGACTGCTTTACGCGCACGGCAGTCGAGCATGGCTCGACGCTACAAACCACACACCGCCGCCAGATCATCGGCCAGCTGCCGCAACTGCGCCGACCCCAGCGCCGCGCAGGTAATGCGCAGACCATGGCCCGGTGCCGCCACCGCGAATACTTCGCCTGCACGCACATGCCATCCGCGCGAAGCCAGCGCCAGCACCTGCGGATGGCTGTCCGCCAGCAACGGCAGCCACAGGTTCAATCCTTCCATCGGCTGCGGTGTCGGCACGCCACGTGCACGCAGCAGTTCCTGCAGCGACTGCAACCGCTGCTGGTAGCGCTCACCTGCCGACGCGATCTTCGCCTGCTGCGTCGCCGATGCCAGCACCGAAGTCGCCGCATCCTGCAGCAGGTGGCTGACCCAGCCGGTACCGGACGCCAACCGCAACCGTAACCGCGACGCGGTCTCTTCATCGCAGGCCAACCACGCCAGCCGCAGATCGGGACCGAGTGGCTTGGACAACGAGCGCAGCACAGCCCAGCGACGACCATCCAGCGGCAGCACCGAGTGATAGGCCTGCTGCGAGAGCAGCGCGTAGTGATCATCGATCAGCACCGCCACCTGCGGATAGGCCGCCAGCAGCTGGCGCAACGCCCGCGCCCGCTTCGCATCCAGGCTGGCCCCGGTCGGGTTGTGTGCCCGCGGGGTCAGCAGCACCGCGCGTGCACCGGCCCCCAGCGCCTGCCGCAGCGATTCGATCTGCATGCCGTGCGCGTCCATCGCCACCGGCAACGGCGCGTGACCCACCGCGTTGAGCACGTTGAGGCTGCCGAGGAAACACGGATCCTCCACCGCGATGCGATCGCCCGGCAGCAGCCACGCCGCCAGCAGGCGCTCGATGCCATCGACCGCGCCATGGGTCAGCTCCAGCGCATAGCCTTCGGGGCAGTCCGCATCCAGCGAGGCCCGTGCCAGCGCCTGTAACCTCGGGTCGACCGTGCCCACGCCGTACAAGCGCGGCGCCGCCGGGGCCAGGCGCAGGTTCGGCAACAGGCGAGGATCCGGGTTGCCGCCGGCCAGGTCCTGCAGCGCCAGCCCCGGCGTACTGCCCTCGCGCGCCAGCGTCGGCGGCAATCCGCGCACCACCGTGCCACGGCGGCCCGCCGTGCTGGCCAGGCCCGCCGCATCCAGGCGCTTGTAGGCAGCGGCCACGGTGTTGCGGTTCACGCCCAGCTGCTCGGCCAATTCACGCACCGGCGGCAGCACGCTGCCGGCCGGCAGGCGGCCCTTGCCGATGCCGTCGCGGATGCTGTCGAAGATCGACTCGGCGCTATGCCCGGTGATTTTCATTTTGTCCTATGCCAAAATATCTCTTGTCCTGTGCCAGTGTATCCCACCCTGGCCACCCTGCATTGGAGGTGCCCGCATGCCCCTTGCCGCTGCCGACTGGCCCGTCGCCCAGTCCGTTGAACAGATCGCCGACAACCTGGTCACGGTGCGCCAACGCATCGCCGATGCCTGCGCGCGCGTCGGCCGGGATCCGGCCAGCGTGCGCCTGCTTCCGGTCAGCAAGACCGTCGATGACGCCCGCATCCGCATGGCGGTGGCCGCCGGCTGCCAGGAACTGGGCGAGAACAAGGTGCAGGAAGCACAGCGCAAGGCCGAAACAATGGCCGACCTTGGCGTGCACTGGTCGGTGATCGGCCATCTGCAGACCAACAAGGCGCGCTACGTGGCGCGCTTTGCCAGCGAGTTCCAGGCGCTGGACAGCCTGCGCGTGGCCGAGGCCCTGCAGCAGCGCCTGCAGCTGGAAGACCGCACGCTGGATGTGTTCGTGCAGGTCAACACCTCGGCCGAGCCGAGCAAGTACGGACTGGAACCCGACGCGGTCGAGGCCTTCGTGCAGCAGCTGCCGGCCTTCGATCGCCTGCGCGTGCGCGGCCTGATGACCCTGGCCATCTTCACCCCCGACGTCGAGCGCGTGCGCGCCTGCTTTGTGCGCCTGCGCGAACTGCGCGACCAACTGCAACACACCGCCCCGCCCGGTCTCGACCTGTCGCAGCTGTCGATGGGCATGTCCGGCGATTTCGAAGTCGCCATCGAGGAAGGCGCCACCGTGGTTCGTGTCGGCCAAGCCATCTTCGGCGCCCGCGCCACCCCGGACAGCTTCTACTGGCCGAACAGCGGAGCCCCGGCATGAAGCACGCAGTCGTTCTGCAACACGTCGCCTTCGAAGACCTCGGCACCCTGCAGCCGCTGCTGCTGACGCAGCGTTGGCAGCTGCAGGTGCTCCAGGCCGGCGTCGATGCGCTCGATCCGGTCGACTCTGCCGACCTGCTGGTAGTGCTTGGTGGACCGATCAGTGTCAACGATGTGGATACCTATCCGTTCCTGGCCGAGAGTATCACTGTGCTGCAGCGTCGCCTGCAGCAGCAGCGGCCGACCCTGGGCATCTGCCTCGGCGCGCAGTTGATGGCCCACGCGCTTGGTGCCAGCGTCGCTCCCAGTGGTGGCAAAGAGATCGGTTTTGCACCGCTGCTGCTGACCGATGAAGGCCAGCGTTCCCCGCTGCAGGCCCTGCAGGGCATTCCGGTACTGCATTGGCATGGCGAGGCGTTCGAACTTCCGGCCGGTGCACGCCGCCTGGCCAGCACGCCGGCCTGCCGTCACCAGGCCTTCGCCATCGGCAGCCACGCACTGGCCCTGCAATGCCATCCAGAACTGGACGCCCGCCAGTTCGAGCGCTGGCTGATCGGCCACACCCTGGAGCTGGCCCAGGCCGGCATCGATCCGAACGATCTGCGCGCGCAGGCACGCCGCTACGGTGCACCACTGGCCGCTGCCGCCACCGCGATGTTCGACCATTGGCTGCAGGACCTGCCGGAGATACCGCGATGAACTACCGATTGCAGATCCACCGCGATGGCGCCCACTGGGGCCACTTCGACTGCAGCGGCCCCGATGCATTGCAACGCATGGACGCCATCGCCGCACAGCTGCCTGCGGATCAGGGCTTCCAGTTGAAGCGGCAGAAAGGTGTCGGCGAAGAACGCATCCTGTCCAGCAATGCTGACGGCCTGCGCGTGCTGTCTTCACAGATCCAGTACCGCGATCTCTGACCCGACGATGGTAGTGCCGGCCAGCGGCCGGCACTACCCGACGGCATTCCGGCATGCCAATCTTCCGCCATGTTGACCCTGCAACGCGGCAGCCACCACGGGCTGCTCATCGCCCCGCGCTGGCCCTCTACCCATATCCAGATCGAAACAGAGGTGCTGCAGCGCCTGCTCGATGCACAGTCGCTGCTACCTGCCGAACTGCGCCTGCTGCTCACCCGCGGCTT
The DNA here is from genome assembly GCF_056861405.1 of Stenotrophomonas sp. 22DLJC03. Lineage (NCBI taxonomy): Bacteria > Pseudomonadati > Pseudomonadota > Gammaproteobacteria > Lysobacterales > Lysobacteraceae > Stenotrophomonas > Stenotrophomonas sp. 22DLJC03. The sequence goes on along the minus strand of NZ_JBSPUG010000002.1, from coordinate 614,138 downwards.
CGAACCCAGCCACAGCCACCTCGGCGGCTTCCGCCGCCTGGTGCGACGGTTCGGCATCACCCTCTTCCGCGCCTGCTACCCGCAGCGCCACGATGAGGTCGACGCTATCTTCGGGGCCAATGGTCACGACATCGATGGCTGCCATGTCGATGTCTCACTGGTACTGCGCGGCAAGCGGCTACGACTGCTGCCCCTGGGCGTATTTACTCCGCTGCGCTGGCAACGCCGTCGCGTCGCCCGCCATGCCGAGGCGGTCACGCGGGTGAAGCGCAGCCTGCAGCACTGCGGATTCGTGCTGCATCACAACCCGACCGAATCGTTGCAGATCCACTGCGATTACCCACCACGGTAACCCCACCGGCGGCCGTGCGTCGTTCACCGCCCGCACTCGTTGATGCAAATGATTCTCTTTTGCTGTAAGGTGCAGCCGCTGCCCTTGCCGCCGCGGGCTGTTCCCTTTCCCAGTTGTCGCCCGCCCCGTGTCCACGCCTGTCGAACCGACGGATGTCGCGCATCTGTGCGCGGCCCATTACCGGCCGCTGCACGCCCATGTCCGCCGCAAACTCCCGCAACGCAGCGACGCCGATGACGTCGTCCAGGAAACCTGGCTGCGTGTCGTCAAGGTCGCCACCAGCGGCCTGCTGAACAATGGCCGCGCCTATCTGTACCGCGTTGCCCACAACCTGATCGCCGACCACTACCGGCAACGCCAGCGCCGTCGCGAAGAGGCGCTGGATGACGCGCAGCTGCACGCCATCGCCGATCCTGCACCGCTGCCGGAGCAACGCCTGCTCGACGCCGAACGGCTGCGCCATCTCGATGCAATCATCGCCGCGCTGCCGCCGCGATCACGCCAGGTGTTCCTGCTGGCCCGGGTGGAGCAGTTGGCACTGGCCGACATCGGCCGCCAGCTCGGCATCAGCCGGCAGACCGCGCATGGCCATCTGCTGCGTGCTCTGGTCGCCCTGCAGCAGGTACCGGGCGCATGAGCCAGGACGCGATCGCGCGCGAAGCCGCACGCTGGTGGCTGGACGGGCACGACGGTGACCGCGACGAGAGCGCGTTCGAACAGTGGTACCAGGCCGATCCGCGACATGCCGCGCAGTACCAGCATCTGCAGCAGCTGTGGCAGGCCGGTGCAGCGTTGCCGAGCTTGCAGCGGCACCAGCAACGCAGGCAACGCCGCCGCCGCCGCGAAGCCGGCATTGCGGTCCTTTTGCTGTGCGCGCTCGGTCTGTACAGCCGCCACGCCTCGCCGCCTGCTGCTCAGGTACTGCGCACCGCCGCTGGCGAGATCCGTGATGAAGCCCTGCCGGACGGCTCGCATGTGCTGTTGTCGCCGGGCAGCGAAGTGCATGTGCGCGTCGACGCACAGCGCCGTCAGCTGCAGCTGCAGCGAGGGCAAGCCTGGTTCAAGGTCGCCGCCGATGCCGAGCGGCCATTCCAGGTACACACCCCACAGGGCACCGTCACCGCACTGGGAACCGCATTTGATCTGGCCGTGCAGGGCGGCAGCAGCGTGGTCACAGTCACCGAACACAGCGTCCGCGTGGAAAGCGGCGCCAGCAGCGTGCAGGCCAGCGAGGGTCAGCAGCTGCGCTTCAATGGAAACACACCGGCGATCGCGACAGACGCAGACAGCAGTGTCCTGGCCTGGCGCGAACGGCGCCTGCACTGGGTGTCGGCCCCCCTGGCTGAAGTCGCCCAGGGTCTGGATCGTTGGCATGGCGGGCACACATGGGTCGTCGGCGAGCGCCTGCGCCAGCAGCCGGTCACCCTGCTCGGCAGGGCCGATGGTGCGGCCAGCAACCGCGACCAGCTGGCCACCCAGCTGCAGGTGCGCGTGCTGCACTTCGGTGCAGGCATACAGGTGTGGCTGCCGCCGCGCAGGGAACAGCGTGATGCACCCTGACATCCGGTCCGCGGCCGCGTCTACCCAGGATGACGACGCTCTGCGTCACCTCCTGGAGCCCCCGATGCTGTGCCACCGCCCCCTTGTCCTCGCCCTGTCGCTGGCCTGTGCCAGCGCGATTCCACTGCTGCCTGCCAGTGCGCAGGCGCAGGCGGCCACCCGCCGCTACGATCTGCCCGCACAGCCACTGGCTGCCGCACTGGATGCCTACAGCCGCCTGAGCGGCGTCGATCTGGTGATCGGTGCGGCGCTGCCCGCCGGCCATGCCGCCCCTGCCCTGTGCGGTGATTTCGACGACGCCCAGGCATTGTCCCATCTGCTCACAGGCAGCGGCCTGCGCCCGCGCTTCATCGATGCACGCCGCGCCACCCTGGAACCGGCACCCGCCGAACGGGGTGATGGCAGCCGCCGCACCGGGCCGCTGCGGGTGCAGGGCGATACCGCGCACGGCCATGCACCGGGCGCCGGCGCCAGCCAGTACGTACCGGCCACCCGTGATGGTTTCGCGCCCACGGTCGGCAGCGAGCGTGTGGCGATGGCCGAACGCCAGGAAGGCAACAGCCTGCTGCGTTCGATGCCCGGCACCCACAGCTTCCATTCGCGCAGCCAACCTGGCCTGCAGGTCAACATCCGCGGCATGACCGGCGCCGGCCGGGTCAACACCATGATCGACGGAGTCACCCAGACCTTCCGCAACAACGCCGGGCATGGCTCGGGTGGCCCGTTCGCCTATGTCGACCCGTTCCTGCTGGCCGGCGTGGACGTGCAGCGCGGCGCGGTTGCCGGCGGTGATGGCGCCGGTACGCTGGCCGGCAGTGCCAATTTCCGCACGCTGGATATCGAGGATCTGCTCGGCGAAGGCCGCGACTGGGGCCTGCGTGCGGGCTATCGCCATGGCAACAACGGCTATGGCAGCGGCCGCACCTTCGCCGGTGCGTGGCGCCACAGCGAGGACGGCGGTGACCGCCAGTTCGGCCTGCTGGCCGCTGCCAGCAGCAGCCGCAGCAACGAGTACGCCACCGCACGCGGGCAGAAGAACAGTGCCGACCCCGGCAGCCAGCAGCCCAGCAGCTGGCTGTTGAAAGCGCGCCTGCAGCCGAGTGACCAGCATCGGCTCGACCTGAGCCACATGCATTACGAAAACGACTTCTACCACAACTACCCGTGGCAGATTTCCGCGCGCAACCAGCGGGCCAGCTACCACTACACGCCCTATTCGCCGTGGATCGACCTGCGCGCGACCTTCGCCAGCAACAAGACCCGGCTGTTCTATCCGCCGGTGGAGGATTCCAGCTACATCGGCCGCCGCACACACAGCAGCCTGAGCAGCTGGACCGTAGACAACACCAGCCACTTCGACATCGGTGCGCTGCGGGCGCGCTGGAATACCGGCATCAAGCACCAGTCGGACATCTACGTCGCCGACACTCCCACCCTGCGCGGCGCCAATCCGCAGGGCCGCAGCCAGCTCGACAGCGTCTTCAGTACGCTGGAACTGCAGTACGACATCTATGCCCTGACCGCCGGCCTGCGCCAGGACCGCTACGGCATCCGCGGCCATATTCCGGTGTGCTCGGATGTGCCGGGCCAATGCACGGAGATCAATGGCGGCGACATCGACGTGCGTCGCACCGAGCGTGCACTCAGCCCCAGCCTGGCGGTCTCGCTGCAGGCCACCGACTGGCTGCAGCTGTTCGCCGAAGCCTCGCGCACCTCGCGGCCGCCGCGGGTGCAGGAGATGTTCTTCGAGAAGATTCCGCTGGAGGGCATGAGCGATGCCGACGGCGTAGGTGCCAATCCGTTCCTGCACCGCGAGCGCTCGCGCAACCTGCAGTTCGGCGCCAACCTCAGCACCGACTCACTGCTCGTGGAGGGTGACCTGGCACAGCTGCGGATCACCCGCTTCGACAACCGCATCCGCGACTACATCAAGCCGCAGTACCTGCTGATCGTGCATCCGCCGGAAGTGGAACCGTTCGTGGTGCCGATCGACAGCGATCCGCAGCTCAACGCCTGGACCGATGCACTGGACGTGGACGACTTCAGCACCACCACGCGCTGGATGAACCACCCAGGCATCGTGCGCATGCGCGGCATCGAGCTTGAGGCGCACTACGCCAGCGAGCACTACCACGCCACGCTCAGCTGGACCCGCTCGCGCACCAGCGCGCCGGCCATCGAGTTCGTCAACCTGGAAGACATCACCGCGCTGCCCGACCGCTACTGGACGCTGGACGTGGGTGGCCGCTGGTGGCAGCAGCGCGTGCAGGCCGGCCTGCGTGCCGAGTACTCCGGGCCGACCGAGGAAGGCTACGACTTCTTCCAGACCCGCAAGACCGGCGGCACCGGCGTGCTGCTGGACTTCTACGCCAGCTTCAAGCCCCAGGCCAACACCACCCTGTGGCTGAACATCGAAAACCTGCAGAACAAGGCCTATGACAACAATGCCTCGATCGACAGCATCTTCAGCCCGATCCTTGACCGCGGCAACGGCCGTGGCCGCACCGTTTCGATGGGCGTCAATGTGGCGTTCTAGCCGTCGCTGGCTGCCCGTGTGCCTGCTCGCGCTGGCGACAGTGACCAGCGCGCAGCCGATGCCCGGCACGGTGATCGACCTGGCCAGTGGCCAGCCCCTGGACGAGGCCGCGTTCGTGAAGCGCGCGGCCGCGGCCCAACGGATGCTGCTGGGCGAGCGCCATGACCTGTCCGGCGACCATGCCGCCCAGCGCTGGTTGCTGCAGGTCCTGCAGCAGCAGCGGCCGCAGGCTGCCCTGGTGCTGGAGATGATCGCCAGTGAGCGCCAGCCACGCCTGCAGCGGGTGCAGCGCTGGCTGGCCAAGGACAACCACGCCGACGGCACGCGCCTGCAGGAGTTGCTTGACTGGGATGCGCGCTGGCCGTGGACGGCCTATGGCGGGCTGGTACAGGACGCCACCGCTGCGGGTACGGCCCTGTTCGGTGGCAACCTGTCGCGCGCCCAGGTCAACACGCTGCTGGCTTCGACCAAGGCAGTCCGGTTCCCGGTTGCCACTGCACGGCAACGCCTTTCGGCGGTGGTGCTGGCCCAGCATGCAGAGGCCGCGCCGATGCTGGACGGCATGCTGGCCGTGCAGCAGGCCCGCGACAGCCGCATGGCGCAGGTGCTGACCCGTGCACCAGCACCGGCGCTGCTGGTTGCCGGCCGCTGGCATGTACTGCGCGGGACCGGCGTGCCGGGCTACCTGCCGCCAGAGGCGCCGTCCCTGGTGATCGCACTCGCGTCACCCGGCGAATCCGTCGACGCCGCCGATGCCGATCTGCTGTGGGTGCTGGACGATGAGTGAGCGCGGCCAACACTGGCAGGCCATCGCGATTACCATCGGCCTTCACCTGCTGCCCTTGCTGCTGCTGGTGCATTGGGTCGCCACGCCGCCCATGCTGCCGCCACCGGAACAGGACGTGCGCATCAGCCTGCGCCTGCTGGCACCGGCCACTCCGCCACAGCCCGTAGAGGAACGCCAGGCCGATACGCCCAGCCAGGCACAACAGGCACGCGCGTCACAAGCCACGAAGTCGCCTCCGCCGCCCACGCCCACCGCCGCACGCGAAGGCGAACTGGCTGCCAGTGAAACCGGCGGTCGTGGCCGGCAACCGCTGCCGGTCGCCCCGCCTGCGGCCGCGACCGATGCAAGTCCCGCACCGGCATCGATCACGGCCGCGCCGCCCGCTCCGGACGCGCCACCGGCAGACTTCCAGGCCGGCGCCGCCAGCGACCAGTGGGAAGCCCGCCTGATGGCGCGGCTGGAGCGTTACCGCTATTACCCCGCCGCCGCGCGCTCGCGTCGCCAGCAGGGTACGGCGTGGGTCAGGGCCAGCATCGACCGTGAGGGCCGCCTGCTGGCGCTGCGGCTGGAGCAGTCCAGTGGCCAGCCGATGCTGAATGACGCCGCGCTGCAGACCTTCCGTCGTGCGCAGCCGCTACCGCCCATTCCCGCCGAGCTGAAGGCGCCGCAGGAACTGGTGGTGCCGGTGGAGTACTACCTGCGCTAGACGATCCAAGCCTCCGCTTTGATGTCGGGGATTGCGAGGCAGTCTGCAACCTCAACTCTGGTTGAGGTCAAATGGAACTGGCGCAACAGAGTAGTCCGCCATGCGCAACGATTGCGTCCACTTGCAGAGCCGAGCCCATGCTCGGCTGCCGTTCGCGTGGAGCAGCCGAGCATGGGCCCGGCTCTACAGTTCCGGGGTCACGTCCACGCCGGGTCGGCAGTAAAATCAATGGTCAGCCAGAACGTGCTGGCACGGGCATCCAATCGCACCGCGATCTCATCGCGCATCGCGTCGACATCACCGACCGAACCCAATGGCGTGGCCGGGTCGGCCAGCACATGGATCTCGATGAAGCGCATCCGCCCCATCTTCGCCACGTGGCTGGTGAAGCCGGTATAGCCACGTTCGGCCACGAAGGCCTGCATCACCTGCTGCACGCGACCGTCCAGATCATCCGGCGCTACCTGCAGCACTTCGCGCATGGCCTTCCATGCACTGCGTGCCGGCACCGGCAGCACCGCCAGGCTCATCAAGGCCAGCACGATCGAATCCAGGTACGGCACCCAGTGGTGCCACTCACCGCCATGCAGCGCCAGTGCCAGCACGAAGGCCAGTACCACCGCCAGGCTCATCAACCCACCCAACAGCCAGCCACGCACGTCCAGCCACAGCAGCGCCGAGCGCAGATGCCGCGCCCGCTGCGCGACGAACGCCGCCATCGCCAGGTTGCTGGCACTCAGCAGCGCTGCCCACCACAGCGCGGGCCCGAATTTCACTTCGTGCCCGCCCGTGGTCAGGCCGATCACGGCGTTGGCCAGCGCGTACACGCAGGCCAGCGACAGGATCACGCCGCCCAGCGCCTCGACCATCGGCTCCAGGTGCCAATAGCCGTACTGGAAGCGTGGGCTCTGTTCCCGCGCCACCAGCCGCAACACCGACAACGACACCAGGGTCAGGGCAACGTCGACCAGGCTGTACACGCCGTCGAACAGGATGGCCTGCGATCCCACCAGCAGGCCACCACTGAAACCGACCGCACTCACCGCAAGGGTGACTCCGATCGAGAACGTCAGGATGCGTTGCTCGCGCGCGGTATCCATCGTTCGCCGAACGGACGACCGTTGCCGGTCAGGCCTTCAGCACCTCCACCTTGTACGAAACCGCATCACCCTCCTGCTCGATGATGAGCCCGTGCACATCCGATTCGAAGCCGGGGAAGCGCGCGTTCTGTTCGCGGGCGATGCGCAGCGACTGGATGATCGGCTCGTCGCTGTCACCGAAGCGCTCGCCCGGCATGATGGTAGGGATGCCCGGCGGGTACGGTACGAGCATGGTCGCGGCAATGCGGCCGCTGATCTGCTCGATGTCGACCCGCTCGATCTCGCCCTTCACCAGGTGGTTGTAGGCATCGGCCGGGGTCATCACCGGCGTCGGCAGATCCACGTACATCTCGCGCATCACCTTGGCCACCGCGAACTCCTGGTTGAACGCATGCAGCGCATCGCACAGGTCGCGCAGGCCCCAGCCGGCGTAAGCCACCGGGTAATCGGCGGCCAACGTCGGCAGCGCCTGGCTGAGCGGCGCGTTTCGGTCGTACAGTTCCTTGAACGCCATCAGTTCGGTGACCAGGGTGCTCCACTTGCCCTTGGTGATGCCCATCGAGAACAGGAACAGCACCGAGTACAGGTTGGTCTTCTCCACGGTGATGCCGCGGCCCCACAGGAACTTGCTCAGCACCGCCGCCGGGATGCCCAGCTTGCCCATGCTGCCGTCCATCGCCAGGCCCGGGGTCAGCAGGGTCACCTTGATCGGGTCGATCAGCACGTAGTCGTCGACCAGGTTCTCGAAACCGTGCCAGTGCGCGTCCGGCTGCAGGTACCACTCCTCGCGCTTGGCCACCAGCGGTGCCGGCGTATCGCCCTTGTCCAGGCTGCGCTCGACCTGGGTCGGCTGCCACACGCTGAACCACCAGTCGTCGCGACCGAGGTCATCGCGCACGTGCAGCATCGCGCGGCGGAAGGCGATGGCCTCGTCGTGCATTTCCTGTACCAGCGAACGACCCGCATCGCCTTCCATCATCTTCGAGGCAACATCACACGCCGCGATCACGCCGTAATGCGGGCTGGTCGAGGTATGCATCATGAACGATTCGTTGAAGCGTTCAGCGTCCAGGTCGCGGCTGGCCGAATTGCGCACGTGGATCATCGAGGCCTGCGAGAACGCAGCCAACAGCTTGTGCGTGGAATGAGTGGTGAAGATGATCGCATCCTGCTCGCGCGGCTTGCCCTTGGCCATGCCGTAGTGGTTCTCGTAGAACGGATGGAACGCGGCATAGGCGTACCAGGCCTCGTCGAAATGCAGGAAGTCGACCGCGCTGCCGATCTCCTCCGCGATTTTCTCGGCGTTGTAGCACAGGCCGTCGTAGGTCGAGTTGGTCACCACCGCGATACGCGGCTTGGAACCGGCCTGGTAGGCCTGGCTGGCCAGCGGATTGGCCGCGATGCTCTGCTGCAGGGATTCCGGGGTGAATTGGTCCAGGCTGATCGGGCCGATGATGCCGTGCGCATTGCGGCTGGGCGTGAAATACACCGGTACCGCGCCGGTCATGATCAGCGAATGCAGCAGCGACTTGTGGCAGTTGCGGTCGACGAACACCACGTCGCCACGGGCCACGGTACCGTGCCACACGATCTTGTTGGCCGTCGACGTACCGTTGGTGACGAAGAAGGTGTGGTCGGCGCCGAAGTTGCGCGCGGCCTCGTCCTCGGCCTCCTTGATCGGGCCGGTGTGGTCCAGCAGCGAGCCCAGCTCCGGCACCGAAATCGACAGATCGCTGCGCAGCGTGTTCTCACCGTAGAACTGGTGGAAGGCGCGCCCGACCGGTGACTTGGTGAAGGCCACGCCACCGGCATGGCCAGGCGTATGCCAGGAATAGTTCGACTCCGCCGCGTGGTGGATCAGCGCCTTGAAGAACGGCGGCAGCAGGTTCTGCATGTAGTCTTCGGCCGCACGCATCACCTGACGCGAGATGAAGCTCTTGGTGTCTTCGAACAGGAAGATGAAGCCATGGATGTACTTGAGCAGCTTGCTCGGCACCTTCTCGATGGTACGGCGCTCGCCGTACAGGAATACCGGCAGGTTGGCCCGGCGCGCACTCTGCTCGCGCAGGAAGGCGGTCAGGCGCTGGAACTCGCCATCGACCTCCTCGCTGCCGTCGATCGAGATCAGCACCGCCGAAGCAGCCACATAGGTGCGGGCGCCGGCACGGGCGTCATCCAGGTTCAGCCCGCACAGCACGCGCTGGTCATTGCTGCGCAGCTCTTCCACCAGCGCACGGATGAGGATGCCGCCGATGCGCGGCGAGTCGTAGTCACCGTCAATGACGATGACCGGATAATCCAGAGACTTGAAATACACGTTGATTCTCCTTGTCTAACTCAGGAACGCTGGGCGCCGGACGAAATTGCCGCCGCCTCGCGGGAACGCTGCCGCTGTTGGCGACGCTCCTCGCTGAAGAAGGGATAGAACACGGTGATGAACAGCACGAACAGGAAGGCGTACTGCACGATCGTTCCCGACGAGCCGTAGATCGCCCACAGGCAGTACACGACCGTCAGGCTGGTCAGGGTCCAGAACGCACCGGTGTGCACCAGCGTGTGCGACCGCTCCACCACGAAGTAGCAGGCCACGCACGAATAGATGTACGGCAGCAGCGTCAGCACCACCGCCGCCGAAGTGATCACGTCGAACTGGGCCGAGGCGGTCTTCGAGGTGGAGGTCACCAGCACCGCCAGGGTCATCAGCACCGCTACGATCAGCACGCCCTTGACCGGCACGTCATCCTTGTTGGTCTTGCTGAAGATGCTCGGGAACAGGCCATCGTCGGAGGCCGCCTTGGCGCTCTGCGCGGTCAGCAGGATCCAGCCGCCCAGTGAACCGGCAGCGCCGATGAAGGCGCACAGGCTGACCAGCGCACCACCCCAGCCACCGACGGCCTTGGCCGCCGCCAGTGCGAACGGAGCATCGGAGGTCTGCAGCTCGCCGTTGGGCACCATGCCCATGATCACCGAAGAACTGGCGATGTAGGCGATGGCAGCCAGGAACACACCCGCCAGGGTGGCGCGGGCCACGTTCTTTTCCGGATTCTCCACCACGCCGGCGGTGACCGAAGCGGATTCGACGCCAATGAAGGCCCACAGGGTCAGTGCCGCCGCACTGGAGATCGCGCCGAAGTTGGATTCACCGGACACGTTGTAGGCGCCCTTGAAGATGTCGGCATCGAAGAAGAACCAGCCGAAGATGGCGATACCCAGGATCGGCACCAGTGCGAAGCTGGTGGTGACCGTCTGCACGCGGCTGACGAACGCCGGGCCGATCATGTTGGCGAAGCTCAGCGCCCACACCAGCACCAGCACCGCGATGCAGCGCACCAGCGGCTCGGACAGGATCGGGAAGAAGTAGCTGAAGTAGCCGACCGCCGCGATCGGGATGGCGACGTTGCCGATCCAGTTGGCGAACCAGTAGATGGTGTTGGTCTGGAAGCCCATGTAGGGCCCGAACCAGTCACGCGCATAGGCGTAGGGGCCGCCCGCCTTGGGTGCCAGCTTGCCCAGCTTGGCGAACACGAAGGCCAGCAGCAGCGCGCCCGCGGTGGTGATCAGCCAGCCCCAGATAGAGGCGGTACCAATCTTGGCCAGGCTGGATGGCAACAGGAACACGCCTGAGCCCATCATGTTGCCGGCGACGAGGAAGGTGGCTCCGACCACCCCGATTTTCTTTGCTTCTGCCATGACAATCTCCTGTACTGGCATGAGCCCGGTACAACCGGGCGTGGGGACGGTTACGCTGGCGTACGACCGCTGGCGCCTATTTGATGAAGTTGTATTGCAGGCTGCCCTGCACCCGGACCGTGTCGCCGCGCGCGCCGCCCTGTTGTTCCAGACGTCCGTACAGCAGCTCCATGCCCATCGTCCACGACGGCGCCGGGCTCCAGATCAGATTGAACACGCCGTAACGGCTCTGCCGGAACGCGTCGGCCGCCAGTGCGGCATTACGCTCCAGGGTCAGCTGGCCGAAGATCAGGTTCGAACGCCACAACTCGGACCAGTAGTGGGTGTAACCCACAAAGCCGCCGTGCAGATCCAGTGCATCGAGGTGGCCATCGGCACCGACCACCGCGTCCAGTCCGGAGCCGGTCAGGTCAGCGGTGTAGCGGCTGAGGCCGCGCCCACCCAAAGCGCCGAACAGCAGCAGGTCGCGTTCGCCTACCGATGCCGAGCCGCTCAGCTGCAGGCCACCGGCCATGCGCCGGTCGCGCTCATCGTCACCGTCGTAGGCCAGGCTACGTGCCACCGCGCCCAGCTGCAGGTGGCCCCAATCGCGCTCCATGCGCGCGGTCACCGTCACATCCGGCAGCCGGTTCACGGCGGCGCGCTCATCGCTGGCACCGGCAAGTTCGGTCTTCGGATCTTCTGCAGCGACGGTCAGGGTGTTGCCCTTGCCCATCGCAAAGCTGTGATGGATGCCTGCCACCAGCAGGTAACCGGCGCCGCCGGGCCCTGCAAAGTCCAGCGTATCGGGCAGGCTGTCCGGATCCATGAAACTGGAATAGCCATAGCCGGCGTAGGTATTGCCGAGCTGGCCATAGGCATGGCGCAGGCGGAATTCGTAGCCATCGCTGCTGCCGAAGAAATCATTCTCCAGGTAGAAGCGCAGGTTGCCATGCGTGGTCGGGCGCCGTGCCTCGAAGCTGAAACGGGTCTGCTTGGCGTGGATGTTGAAGTTGGAGACATCGCGATGATTGCCGCCCACCGGCATCGACGAGGGGATGAACTGATCCTCGTCACCTGCTCCACGCGAATCGGCGATGGCATCGAGTTTGGCGTAGCCGCCGATACGGATCACCGTGTCGGTACCTGGAATAGCGAAGAAGCCCTTCAGATCGGGATCGGTCGGACCAGCGGCACTGTCGGGACGCGACGCAGCGGTGGACGGATCGGCCACCGATTCGCGCAGTGGCAGCACCGGCGGCGCCACGCCCGGCACCTGGGTAGGGTGCAGCAGGTTGGCGGTACCGGTGGGTGCGATCACGGGAGCTGGCAGCGATGCGCTGGCGGGTACAGCAGCCCCATCGTGCCGCTCGAGACGGTCCAAGCGCTGCTGCATGCCTTCAAGTGCCTGCCGCATGGCCGCGATCTCACGGCGCAGGGCCTGCGCGTCCTCCCGGTCATCCTGCTGCGCATACGCCGGTGTGATCACCAACGCGGTCAAACAGGCCAGACTCACTACCGCCAAGCGCATTGCATCCTCCCTGGAAAAACACTCGCAGCGCGATGGCGGGACGCACGCATGCGCCGCTCCGGCCTCACGTTACCGTTGTTGGAAATGCGGATACTGCGTTGACGACACCAGTCAGCCTGCACATCGCAGGCCACAGGACGATGACACTGTCCTGCCCACACCAATGTCGACGCCAACAAGGCCGCGCTGCCAGAGAGGTGGCGGCCGCAGCGGTCTGGGTAACAAGCACGGGGTGAGGTTGTCGTGAATGGCTGAGCCGGCCGACCCTGATCAGGGCGTGGCGAGCGCGGCATCCATCGCGCATTGACGCTGTATTCCATGCGTCACAGGCTAATTCACCTGTCGTTTTTGGCCTTGATTGGAATCAAGGCGCGAGGCTTGATGTCAGTCACTATTCAGACGTGATGACGAACAAGTCATGCGCAGGCCGCAATGTCGGTTTTGATCACGAAAAGCAACAGGCCCGCATGCTGCCATGCGGGCCCGTGGGTCATTCACGATGAGAGTCGCGGCTCAGCGCGGGCCCAGCACCGTCTGCAGGTCGGCACCCTGCGGCAGGCCGGCGCGACGCTGCACCTGGCCCTGCGCATCCTGGAACAGGATGCCTGGCGTGCCCTGGAAGCCCATCTCGATCATCAGCACCTGGTTCGCGTCGAGCTTGCCAGCGATCTCGCGACTGATGTTCGGCAGCGCTTTGATGCCACCGCGATCGAACTCATGCTCATTCTGCAGCAGCGCTGCACTCGGATCACGCGCAGCAAGGATGGCGGCCGCCTTGGCCGGACTGTCTTCGCGGATCACACCGACCATGATGTGACGCAGCTGGACCTTGCCCGCATCGACCCACGGACGCGCCGCTTCCCAGAACTTGTGGCAGTACGGGCAGTTGGCATCGCTGAAGGTGTAGACCACCCGCGGCGCGTCGGCCTTGCCATCGCGCACCCACGCGCTGGCCTCCAGCTTGGTCCACATTTTGGCCGACATCGGCTGCGCAACCAGTTTCTCAACGGCCTCGGCGGCCACGTCGTTGCCCTCGGCATCGAACAGGCTGCCAACCAGTACATGCTTGCCATCGGCAGTGACGTAAGCCGCGGCCGGCTGCTGGCCACCGACCACGCCGGCAAAGCCACGCAGGCCACCGGGGGCGTCGAATTCGGCAACAACCTCGAAGCCATGCTTCTCGATGCCCTTCAGCACAGCGGGGCGGTCGCCCTTGGCGGCGGAGGCCGCAGCACTTGCTGCCGGTGCCGCGGCAGCCTTGCCCGGCGGTGTCTGTGCCTGGCTGCAGGCGGCCAATGCCAGCATGACCGGCAGCAACAGCACCGCAGGGACGGTGCGCAGGGAAGTCGACAACATGGGAACTCCGTAGTGAGATGCCCGCGCAGGCTACCGCAGCCGGCGCAGTTTGTGTTCAAGACCGGCTGCGGTCAGTTCGCCGAGGTGCAGTTCGCGCAGGCGTCCTTCGGCATCGAAAAAGAGGGTCGACGGGTAGGCCTGCACGCCGAGCACGGTGGATGCTGCAGCGTCATCGTCGAGCAACACGTTGCCGAGCATGAGCCGCTCGCCGGCGATGAAACCCTGGACCTCGCCCAGGGTTTCGCCCTGGTTGAGGAATACGAACTGCACATCCGCGTGTGCCTGCTGTGCCGCCGCCAGCACCGGCATCTCGCGCCGGCAGGGCCCGCACCAGGTCGCCCAGAGATTCAGTACCAGCGGTTTACCCTTGAACTGCTGCAGATCAACCTTCCCGCCCTGCAGATCAGCCACCTGCAACGTCGGCAGCGGCATCTGCCGTTCCTGCCAGGCTGACAGCAGCTGGCTGCCACCTGCCCATAGCAACATACCAATCAACGCGCCGACCAGTACCGGCGCGCGCAGTGGGCGCCAACGCCGCAATCGCCACAGCCCCCACGCCAGCCCGGCAACAAGCACTACCGGCAGGTGGTAGCCGCCGTCTGCGATCTGCAGAATGCTCCAGGGTGCCTCGCGATACAAGGCAAGGTTCAAGGCAACGAAACTGATGCGGCCAAAGAGCAGGCCGATCAGCAACATGTCCAGCACCATGCTTGCCGCCGAGGGTAACGGCCCCCCGTCCTTCCGACGTGGCCATAAATGGGCCACGGCCATCGCCAGCAACACGCACGCGAGAATCAATACCACCGGCATCGGCACCGGTCCAACACTCGACATCAGCCCACCTGCCTCATTCGTTCACTGGCTGCATGGTCGAAGGGTCACGCCCACGTTGCAAGCGCGACATCTGATCATGCGCTAGGCCGCACTGCGTCCCAACTGCAGTGCCGAGGGGACCTGCAGACCGCGCAGGCTGCCCGCCACCGATGGCATCAACGGCCGTTCACGCCGCTTGCTGTTGACATGGCGGCGATAATTGGCCGGCGTCATGCCGACAATGCGCAGGAACAGGCGTCGGAAAGCACTCTGATCCGCGTAGCCCACGCCCCAGGCCACTTCATCGATGCCTGCCCCCTGCTGGAGCAGGGTCTGCGCCTTGGCGATGCGCAGCCGCTGGCAGTACTCGATGGGGCGCAGCCCCGTGGCCCGCAGGAAGCGTCGCTGCAGCGTCCGCGGCTCAAGCCCGGCAATCTCGCAGATCGCGGCGAGAGTAGCGCCGCGTGCCGCTGTGGTATGCAACCAACGCTGCGCTTTCAGCACATCGCGATCGCCATGGGCGAAGTTGGCGCTGAAACGCTCCAGATCCTGCTGGATCGTCGCCGACACGGTGATTCCCAACTGCTGTGCCACCGCGCTGGCCACGCCCTGCCCGTGCAACCGGTACAGCAGGCGCAGCGCCAGGAAGCGCCAGGCCTGCGAACCGCCAACGGTCAACAGGTCGCCGTCATCGACCAGTGCGCGTTCACTCGGCACCCAGCTGGCAGCCTGTGCCTGCAGCCCGGGATGCCGCGCCAGATCAGGTCCACTGACGGTGCGCCCGGCCAGCAATCCGGCGCGTGCCAGTACGCTTACGCCATCACTGGCGGCCGCCAGAAGGCTGCCGCCGTCGTAATGAGCCCGCAGCCAGTCCAGCAGGATCTCGTCGGCACGCAGGCAGGCTCCGGGGCTGATCTGGCCCGGCACCGCGATCACTGCGGGAATGGCGGCATCGAGCATTTCCGCACCGGCGATGCGATGCACGCCGGTCTGACTGGCCGGCACGATCCAGCGGGTAACCAACACGCGCTTGAACGGCCGGCGCTGCTGCTGGGCCAGGCGATTGGCCACGTGCGCCATCTCTGCCAGCACCGAGGCGGCCGAGGGATCGCCTCCCGGGTACTCGACCACCGCGACCTCGACGAATCCTTCGTTCCTGAATCCTTCCACACACCACCTCCTCGGTTCGTTGCGGGCCATCGAATGGCCGGTTCAGGCGAAGGGTAGGAACTGGTCCAGCGGCAGGGCTATGAAGAAAGTTGCAAAGTGCGCTGAATACGCGGCTCGGCAGAAAGTCTTGACTCTTGACCAGACTCAAGGCTTCACAATGCGCGGCAGCATCCGCAGGAATCCGCCATGAACATTGGACAACTGGCCCGCCAGGCTGGCGTGCCCATCGATACGGTCCGCTACTACGAGCGCCAGCATCTGCTGCCCACGGCCGCACGTTCGGCCGGTGGCTACCGCATCTTCGGTGAGCGGGACCTGCGCCGGCTGCGCTTCATCCGCCGGGCCAAATCACTGGGCTTCAGCCTGGAAGAAATCGGCGAGCTGCTCGCGCTCAGTGATCGCCACCAGCAGGACATGGGCAGCGTCCGCGACACGGCCCAGGCACGCCTGCTGGATATCGCGCAGCGGATGGCCGAACTGCAGCGCATGCACAACGCGCTGTCACAACTGGTCGATGCCTGCCCGGGGCACGGCACGCTGGATCAATGCCCGATCCTGGCCGCGCTGACCGACGACACTGCATGAGCCCAGGCGAGCGAGATCCACCTCGCAATCGACGTGAAGAAAAGTGCAACAAATGCTTGCCAACCCCCTGGGGCAAGGCTATTATTTCGCTCCTCAGCGACGTGGGGCCATAGCTCAGCTGGGAGAGCGCCTGCATGGCATGCAGGAGGTCAGCGGTTCGATCCCGCTTGGCTCCACCACTTTCGACATTAGGCCGTCGAAGGTTCTACAACTTGAAGTTTTTCGTGCGTCCCCATCGTCTAGAGGCCTAGGACATCACCCTTTCACGGTGGCGACCGGGGTTCGAATCCCCGTGGGGACGCCACTCATCATGAACAACGAGGACCCGGCCGATAACCGGGTCTTTTTTGTTCACCGCCCACCGGCATTCAGGTTGTGGCGTTGCGGTTCCCCTGCCCTCATGGCTGCGGTTGATCCGGAACGAAAAAAGCTTAAAAAAAAGCTTCCACAAATGTGAACACGCAGGTATGATGGGCGGCTCGGTAACACGGGGCCATAGCTCAGCTGGGAGAGCGCCTGCATGGCATGCAGGAGGTCAGCGGTTCGATCCCG
>NZ_JBSPUG010000002.1:0-597346 GCF_056861405.1 Stenotrophomonas sp. 22DLJC03 | reverse complement strand
AGAGGCCTAGGACATCACCCTTTCACGGTGGCGACCGGGGTTCGAATCCCCGTGGGGACGCCAATTCTTGAAAACCCCGGTTTCGACCGGGGTTTTTCTTTGCCTGCGATCTGCTGGTGGAACGCATCCACGCATGGCGTGGATCTACCCCGACTCTGCAGTAGATCCATGCCATGCGTGGATGGAAAACGCTGGACCGCGCCTCAGAACCGCCGATACATCCCGATCGATGCCGGTGCCGTCGGTGCAAAACCGAACTGCGCGTACAGCCGATGCGCCTCGCCATCGGCCAACAGGCTCACATAGGCCGACGGCGGCAGGTTGCCCTGCATCCACTCGCTCAGGCGCCGCATCACTTCCTTGCCCAGACCCTGCCCCTGCAGGCGCGGCAACACCGCGATATCGCAGACCTGAAGGTGACATCCGCCATCACCAACGATCCGTCCCATCGCCACAAGTTCGTTGCCCTGGTAGGCACACACGCCGAACAAGGTATTGGGCAGTGCACGCGCCGCGGCCTCCTCGGTCTTGGCACTCAGACCGGCCAGCACACGCAACCGGCAGTAGCCCTCGACGGTTGGCACAGTCTCGCGGAACTGGCAGGTGGCGGAATCATTCATGCGGTATCTCCCTATAGGTCGAGCTATCCTGCCTCATCCCCGTCGCAGTTGCTGCGATCCATCCCGGCAGATTTACCATGTGCTATTCCGCCCTGATCCGCGCCGACTACGCCAAGCTGGTGCGCGAGTTCGGCGCCATCCTGTCGCTGGAAGATTTCGCGGAGCTGTACGCGCACGATCCGGGCAAGAAGCGACCGAAGACACCCAAGGCGATGGATGACGGCTTCGCTGCTGCACGCACCGAGCTGGGGCGCGACATCGTGGCGAAGATCCAGCAGTGGCATGCGCAGGAGCAACGCGAACTGGAAGCGGACCTGGCCCGCCAGTGCGAGCGGCGTGATATCGCCAACGCCACGCTGGCGACCCGCCCTACCCAGAAAGCACGCAATGACCTGCGTGTGGCCGGCAACCGCATCGAGCGCGCGCAAGCCCGGCTTGAAGACCTGCACCGGGTGCAGTTGCTGCCACGCGATAACCGGATTTTCCCTGGCACCTATGCGCCGGTGATGATCAGCGAGAACGGTGAGCGGGTGATCAAGCCGATGCGCTACCAGTGCCGGCTTCCTGACAAGCCCGCACGCAACGACGTGCTTTATCCCGGCACCTACAACGCACGACGCGACAGTCTGGAAGGCTACTGGCGTGGTGCGTTCGGCCTGCGCCATGGCGTGGTGGTGGTGCAGGCGTTCTACGAGCACGTGCCCCGCCATGCCATCGCGGGACGCACGCTCGGCGCAGACGAAAAGGAACAGGACGTGGTGCTGGAGTTCCGTCCCGATCCACCGCGCGACCTGCTGCTGGCCTGCCTGTGGGCGGAATGGGAGGGCCCGGAGGGCCGCCTGCTGTCATTCGCTACCATCACCGACACACCGCCCGGCGACGTTGTTGCGGCTGGTCATGATCGCGGCGTGGTACCTATCCGCAAGGAATACCTCGATGCCTGGCTCAATCCCGATCCGGACGACCTGGCGCGGCAGTACCGAATTCTCGATGACCGCGAGGACATCCGCTACGTGTATGAGGAAGCAGGTTGAACATGGCGCGCGAATGAAAAACCCCGCCTGGGCGGGGTTCCTGGATCAGGGGTTGCCGCCGCACATCGCCTCTTCGCAGAACGCTTGCTCCTGCAGGCACTGCTCAACCTCGCCACCCCGCGCAATGCAGCTCTTGTAGAGCTGGTAACAAGGCTGGCCGCACCACGCGGCAGAGGCCGTACCACCGAAGACAGCCATCGAAAGGACACCCGCAGCAACCACGCGCTTGATCCACTTCTTCATGCCACTCTCCTTGTAGGCCTGAGCATTCAGGCCCGGGCAGCATACGCCCGCCGATTCCATCAGGACCAATCAGGCCTTCGCGCTGGAACGACCCACCGCGCGCGCCAGCGCCCGGCTCAGATCCGCCGACAGGTACGGCTTGACCAGCAGCACACCAGCCAGCATGGACTCAGGCAGCTGCTCGGCCAGCATCCCCGTGGCCAGCACGAACGGTACGCCACGCGCCGACAGCGCAGCTGCGACCGGCTCGCTGGTTTCATTGCGGGCAAGGCGATAATCGAGCAGGGCCACGTCCGGCGCCGAATCCTCCAGCAGGCGCAGCGCTTCGGCCACGCCCGCCGCCAACCCGACCACGGTCGCGCCGGCATGCACCAGCTGCATCTGCAGCAAGGCGGCACTCATCTCGTCGTTCTCGACCACCAGCACCCTCAGGTCCTGCAACACTGTCATCGGCTACCGCTCCTGGAGGGATACATGCCGCCGCAGTATAGCCACCATGGGGTCGAAGCCGACAGGAAGC
Source organism: Stenotrophomonas sp. 22DLJC03 (assembly GCF_056861405.1). Lineage (NCBI taxonomy): Bacteria > Pseudomonadati > Pseudomonadota > Gammaproteobacteria > Lysobacterales > Lysobacteraceae > Stenotrophomonas > Stenotrophomonas sp. 22DLJC03. The sequence continues at coordinate 594,929 of NZ_JBSPUG010000002.1, read as the reverse complement.
GCCCTGATCGCCTCTCCCCCTATGAAAGCCCTGCCGACCTCGGTTACACTCGCACGCTGCCTGCCGGTGTGGCGGAATGGTATACGCAGCTGACTCAAAATCAGCCGGGGGTGACCCCATGAAGGTTCGAGTCCTTTCACCGGCACCATTGCATCAAAGGCCAGGTCTCCGACCTGGCCTTTTTGCATTTCCGGGTTTGGAACGCCGACACTGGCAGCCATGCCCGCCCCTTTGCACCCCTCGCCTCCCGACACCCCGCCCACGCGCCTGCGCTCGTTGCAGCCGGATGATGCTGTCGCCTGGTCGCGCTATCTTTCGCTGCCCGGCGTGACCGAACACACCAGCTGGGGTGACGTTTCTCCAGAAGCACTACGCCACCTGATCAACAGCTACGCAGCCTCGCCGGTCGACCGGCGCTGGGCACTGGTCGATGCAGACAACCTGCTGATCGGCACCGTAGGCCTGAACGGAATCGATCTTCAGCATCGCCGCGCCGAGCTCGCGTACGATCTCGATCCCCGCTGGCAGGGCCAGGGACTGGCCACGAACGCGGCGCGTGCCGTGCTGGCCTGGGGACGCACTACACTGGCGCTCGTCCGCATCCAGGCCACGGTGCTGGACAGCAATACCCGTTCGATCGCCGTGCTGGAACGCATCTGCATGCAGCGCGAGGGACTGCTCCGCGCTTATCGCCAGGTCCGCGGCCAGGCCGCTGACTTCTGGATGTACGCGCACATCGAGAACACCGCGTCATCGTGCTGAAACACAACGGCAACCACTGACAACGTTGCCAATGGACGCAGCGCACACTTTTCTTGCAAGCCTCACGTGCATCTGCCTATCTTGAGGGCAGCCGGACCTGGGGGCGGGGGAATGCATGACGTTGCGTGCTGCACTGTTTTTTCTGGTCACGCACGCGCTTGTCATTGGTCTGATCGGCCCTCAGGACCCGATAGGTTCCTTCCTGCTGTTGATGGCTGCTCCCCTGCTGGCGGCACTGGCATGTGTGCGGCGTGCCCGCGACAGCAGGGCCGCCTGCAAGTGGCGGCTGCTCGGCTTCGCCGTCGGCCTGTTCTCGATCGCCTTGCTGGCCCAGCTGTATCGCATCGCGGATGGCGGCGGGCAGGCACAGATGCCACTGTCGTCGCTGATCCTCTACGTGTTCTACCGGATACCGCTGACCTATGTGGCGGCCAGCCCTGGGGGCGGCAACCGCTACGTGCGCGCCGTGGACCTGTCGATCATTGCCCTGCTCTGGCTGCTGTACTACGTACACACGCGGGCGCTGGTGCACCTGGATGCAGCCCTGTGGATGCGGGGTCTGAACGCGATGAGCACTGTGCAGAACGGTCTCGTATTCTGCTTCGCGCTGATCCGCTTCCTGGCCGAAGACAATGCCGATCGGCGTGACTTCTTCCGTACCCTGACGACCTATGCGCTGGGCTATTTTCTGCTCGCGTTCTACATCAATCACTACCAGCCCCAGGTGCCCGACGGCGGTTGGGGCGACCTGCTGATCAGTGGCCTGTTCGTACTGCTGGCAGTGATGGCAAGCAGCCCATGGCGGCCGCCTGCGGTAGCGGTGTCGCGCAATCTGCGCCGCGTCGTCGATGCTGGTGTTCCATTGATGCTGCCCCTGTTGCTGATGATGGTGGCACTGCTGGTCTCACGCCTGCATCCAACACTGGCGATCGTCGGCTTCATCGGCGCCATGTTGGGTTACGCGTTGCGCAGCGTGCTGACCCAGGTCGAGATCCAGCGCCAGCGTGACGAACTGGAAGCACTGGCCCGGCGCGATCCATTGACCGGGTTGGGGAACCGACGCAACTTCGACGAATCCCTCGGCAGTGCCCATCGCCGCGCACGCCGCCAAGGGCTGGGCCTGGCCGTGCTGATGATCGACATCGACCATTTCAAGCGGCTCAATGACACCTATGGCCACCCGGAAGGTGACCGCCGGCTGCGCGCGGTCGCCGGGATCCTTGATGGCTGCCTGCAACGCGGTGACGACCTGCTGGCCCGTTATGGCGGCGAAGAGTTCATCGCCGCCCTGCCCTCGCCCGATATCGCTCATGCCCTGAGCCTGGGCGAACGACTACGCGCGGCGGTCGAAACTGCCGGTCTGCCGGCGGCCGAAGCCGTCGTCACCATCAGCATCGGCGTGGCCTGGCAGGCCGCCCGCGAGAACGGCGATCCGCGCGACCTGGTCGACCGCGCCGACCAGGCCCTGTACCGGGCCAAGCACGCCGGGCGCAACCGTGTGCACGGCGCCCCGGCCGCCACGGCCGGGAGCGAACGGCCCGACCGGCGCGCCTAGACCGCGCGCAGCACCGTTGCCCCGTGCAGATGCCCGGCCGCGCCCTGCACGCGGAAACCAGCCACGGTGTGCAGCAGCTGCGCCGACTGCTCCTCCATGCTGCGCGCCGCCGCCGACGCCTCCTCGACCAGCGCTGCGTTCTGCTGGGTACCCTGATCAATCAGGTCGACCGCATGGTTCATCTGCTGGATGTCGTCGCTCTGCTGCTGCGCGGCGGTGCTGATCTCGGTCATCAGATCGCTGACCCGACGCACGTTGACCACGATCTCGTCCATGGTCCGGCCGGCACTCTCGACCTGGGCGGTACCAGCGCCGACGTTGGCGACCGACTCGTCGATCAGGTGCTTGATCTCCTTGGCCGCGCTGGCCGAACGCTGCGAAAGTTCGCGGATCTCGGTGGCGACCACGGCAAAGCCACGGCCGTGCTCGCCAGCACGTGCAGCCTCCACCGCTGCATTGAGCGCCAGGATGTTGGTCTGGAAGGCGATCCCGTCGATCACGCCGATGATATCGACGATGCGCCGCGACGAGGTGTTGATCACCGCCATGGTCTCGACCACTTCATGCACCACGCTGCCGCCCTTCGCCGCGACATCGGCAGCACCACCGGCAAGCTGGCTGGCCTGCCGCGCATTGGTGGCAGTGCGCTGCACGGTCTCGGCCAGCCCCTTCATCGACACCGCGGTTTCCTCCAGCGAGGCCGCCTGCTGCTCGGTACGCTGCGACAGGTCGCTGTTGCCCTGCGCGATCTCGGTCGCGCCCACCGCGATGGTGTCGGCGGCGAACTTGATCTGGCCGATGATGGCCGCCATTGCCTCGACCAGCGAGTTCACGCCCTCGCACAGCTCAGCGATCGGGCCACGCTTGTCGGCCGTGGCCACGCGCTGGGTCAGATCGCCGCCTTTGGCCGCCGCCACCACTTCACGGGTCTGCGCCACCGCCCGCTGCATGGCCTGGTTTTCATGTACCTGCGCGGTGATGTCCGTAGCGTATTTGACGACCTTGAACGGCTTCCCGTTGAGGTCAAGGATCGGGTTGTAGGACGCCTGGATCCAGACCTCGCGCCCGCCCTTGCCCAGGCGCCGGTACTGCCCGGCATCGTATTCGCCGCGTCCGAGCTTCTGCCAGAACTGCCGGTACGCTTCACTGCTGCGGTGGTCGGGTTCAACGAACAGCGAGTGATGTTGCCCACGCACCTCGTCCAGGCTGTAACCGGTGGTGGCGAGGAAATTGTCGTTGGCCGAGAGGATGCGGCCATCCATGCTGAACTCGATCACTGCCTGCGACTTGCCGATCGCTGCCAGCTGCCCGGCCGAGTCCGCCGCCTGCAGTTTCTGCGCGGTGATGTCGGTAGCGAACTTGACCACCTTGTAGGGGCGTCCCTGGCGGTCCAGCACCGGGTTGTACGAGGCCTGGATCCAGATCTCACGCTGGCCCTTGCCGAAGCGCCGGTATTGCCCGGCGTCATACTCGCCGCGCCCCAGCCGCGCCCAGAAGTCGCGGTACTCGGTGCTGCCGGCGTGCTCTGGATCGACGAACAACGAATGATGCTTGCCCTGGATCTCTTCCAGCCGATACCCCATTGCCTGCAGGAAGTTGTCGTTGGCCTGCAGGATGGTGCCGTCGAGCCCGAACTCGATGACCGCCTGCACGCGGTGCAGCGCCGCGACCTGCGCCTCAAGCTCGGCGCGGTCGTTCGCCGCCAGCTCGGTACTGGGCCGATGCCGGGGAGCCAACGCACCCAACAGCGCGCGCCAGGGAGACCAACGGGTATGCAGCTCGGCCGGCGCCTGCGCGCCCGCCGTGAAGCCTGGAATGAGCATTGTCTGATCCTCGGTGTCCGGTAAGCGGTTGCGATCCGACGGGCGGGATGCCCGGCGGCAACATCAGTTGCCTGGGACTACAGGTGCCGGCTGGCACCCCTCGAGCGGCTGGCAAGAACGTCTGGTGCGGGCGCGATCAGCATCTGGGAGCGGCGGAACACACGGCGCGGGCCGCCCATCGGGGGCAGCCGGGGGTCCTGCAGCGGGTGACTGGAGCGGGATCCAGAGGGGATATCGGCGATGCAGTCGGCGGCTTTAACCGGATTCCGCGACGCCCGTCGCATCTCCATGCTTTGCCGCAGGAATGCGGTAGACAATCGCCGTGTACTTCACGCCCTGCTCACGCCCGGCAGGCACGCCGCCAAGCGATTCGACCAGGCGCCGGCTCGGCGCGTTCTGCTCCACCACCGGGTAGCGGAATGCCGCGCATCGCAGATGCGCGGAGGCCCGCGACCACACCGCCGAGACGGCTTCCCGGCCGTAGCCCTGCCCATGCATCGCCTCGCTGATCCAGATGCCGAGTTCGGGCTCGGCGTCTCTGCTGCGATGAAGGCCGGCCAAGCCAAGGAAGGCGCCATCGTCACGCCGGCGGATGACGAAGGTGATGTCCGTGCCCGAGGCGATGGTTGGCAACCACGCCTGCCAGACCACAGCGAAGGCCTCCTTCGACGGCGGCGGCTCGAACGCCATGTAACGGGTCAGCCCCGGCGTGATCGCTGCGAATGCCTCATCCGCATCCGCGGCCGTGAAAGGCCGAAGGCGCAACCGCGCGCTATCTATCATCCAGTTGCCGGATGTCATGTCATGCACCACCTGTCCATTGAGCACAGCCTCGCCCAGCAGACTGATGCAGCGCAAGGCAAAAGGGTTTACATGACCAACGGGAGGTCCCCGGATACAGGGAAACGGCCAGCATGCAGTGACCTGCAGGACGTTCACGGACACGGAGATCAACATGCTTCCACGCTTGGCCAGCTACCTCTTCCTGGGCCTGTGCAGTACCGGCGCCCTGGCTGCCGATGCCAGCTACCGGCCGACCTTCCATCCCGACCAGCTGAAGGGCCCACCGGCCGGGCGTCCGAACGAGGTGCTGGTGTTGGGCAGCCCGCATCTGTCCAGCCTGCCGAAGACCTTCGAACCGGCGATGCTGGAGCCACTGCTGAAGCGGCTGGAGGCCTGGCAGCCCACCGCGATCGCGGTTGAGAACCTCTCCGGCCTGCAGTGCGATTTCATGCGCCGCAATCCGGCCCGATACGCAGAGAGCGTAGCGGACTACTGCGTCGATCCGGCGCCGGCACAGGCCGCCACCGGCCTGGACGTTCCCAGCGCCAACGTGGAAATGGAACGCCTGCTTGCAGATTGGCCGAAGGCGCCAACCGCTGCCCAGCGGCGCCGATTGGCTGCAGTGTTCTTGGCCGCGGGCGAAAGCAGTTCGGCAGTCGTCCAATGGCTGCGGCTGCCCAAGGAAGAGCGACGTGCCTCCGACAGCCTGACACCGGAGCTGGTGCAGTTCCTCGACACGCGCATGGCCCGCCGCAACGAGGCCGGCCTGGTGGCCGGCGTCCTTGCCGCACGCCTGGGGCTGGAGCGCGTGTGGTCGGTCGACGACCACACTGCGGATTCGCCGACGCCGGCATCCCAGCAGAAGGCCTATGCAGCGGCCATCCGGGGCGCTTGGGATAATCCCATCGTCAAGGCACGTAGGGCGGCTGATGAACGGCTCGAAGCCAATCTTGCCCAACCGGACGGACTGCTGGCGATGTATCGCGCCTACAACACACCCGAGACCGCGATGGTGGCCTACAACAGCGACTTCGGCGCGACGCTGGTCGAGCCCTCGCCAGAAGGCTTCGGCCGCAACTACGTGGGCTACTGGGAAACCCGCAACCTGCGCATGGTCGCCAACATGCGCGACGTACTCGGCCAACAGCCGGGCACCCGCATGCTGACCATCGTCGGTGCCTCTCACAAGGGCTACTACGAGGCCTATCTCAACCTGATGCACGACGTACAGCTGGTCAGTTCGGATGAAGTGCTGCGTTGACGTCAAGCCGGTCGGCTGCGGTATCTTGGATGCAACTTCAACCACTCCACGGAAGGAACCCATAATGAAACAACGCATTTCCGCCGTACTCTTTGCCATAGGCCTGGCCGGTGCCGCGCAGGCCTCGGCATGCGATCTCACTCTCGACAGTGGTGGTAACCTTGCTGCCGCAGTGGCCACCGCACCTGGCAAGAAAATCTGCCTGCGGCCTGGCACCTACGTCACTGGCCCTGCACCACTGGAAGTTCCCTCCGGCACGACCATCGAGGGATTGGGTGCGAGCATGGCCGACGTCTTGATCTCCGCCCATGGCTCCCCACAGAAGGCGATCGGGCTCGGCAGCGGCACCATGCTGCACAATTTCACGTTGTCCACCGGTGCAGGCGGAAACTTCGGTGTACTGGCCTATCATCAGGACCGCATCATCATTTGGAGCCTCGATATCGTCGGCTTCCAGATCAGCACTGGTGTCGTGGGCGGGAAAGGTGTGGATATATGGGACACCTTCATGCGTGCCAACGGCATAGCAGGCAACAATGTGGCGGACCCAAATCTGTGGATCACCGATTCCCGCGACGTCACCATCCTCTATGGACAGCTGACCGGCCGAAAGGATGGCCCGGGGGGCGATGGCGAGATGGCCATCTACAACTCGAGCAACGTCATGATTGATGGCGCACGCGTCATCGACTCCGGCGCCAGCGCCATCTATCTGGTGAACTGCATCGACTGCACCATCAAGAACTCGGTGATCGAACGCCCTGGTGAATGGGGTATCGACGTCGTACAGGGTTCACAGCGCTTTCTTGCAGAAAACAATGCTGTAAGCGGTGCGAACTATGGTGGGGCGGTGTTTGAGACATCGGGTGGTACCACGGCCACATTCCGCTCCAACCGGTTCATTCAGAATCGTCGCTTGGGTGTTGGAAACTGCAACGGCATCAATGCAAAGGGTGGTGTTGCAGGCGTTCTATCGACAGGTAACATCTCTTTGCCTTCAGGTGATCTCTGCGCCTTCCCGTGAAGCGTGGGCCTGAGCATCAAGAGTATGAGGCGGTACCTCCTTCCGGCCCGCCCGCCACAACACGATGCTGGCCCCGCCGATACAGGACAGCGTGAACACCAGCAGGGCGATGGCACCGCCCTGCAGCACCGGCAGCAATGCCTGCGCGTGCAGATCGTCGCGCACTTCTTCCAGACGCAGGCAGGCCGCCAGCGCAAGGCACCAGCCAACCATCGCCGGGGCGTAGGCCCGCATCGCAACCGGGTTCCAGACCTTCATGGGATCACCTGCATGAGTGGATGTGCGCGCAGTATTCGCGCGTGTCCTCTCACAGGCTGAGATCAGCCTTCGGCCGCATCCGCGTCGTCGCCGGGCAGCTCACTGGCCTCACCCTGCACCTGCACGTTGTTGCGTCCCATCGCCTTGGCCCGGTAGCACTGGGCGTCGGCGGCGGCCACCGCCTGGTCCACGCTCATGCCGCCCGCCAGCGGCGCGATGCCGATGCTGGCCCCGACATGCAGGCGGTCCTGGTCCCACGGAATCGACAGCGACGCAAGGGTATGCAGCAGTTCGCCGCCGATACGCGCGGCACGCCGCGGCGTACAGCCGGACAGGATCACCGCGAACTCATCCCCCCCCAGCCGTGCCACCACATCCGAATCACGCACGCCATGGCGCAGCACGCTGGCCACCGCCCACAGCACCGCATCACCGGCCAGATGGCCCCAGGTGTCGTTGACCGGCTTGAAGCGATCCAGGTCGATGTACATCAACGACGCGGCTTGGCCCGTGCGCTCGACACGGGTGATCGCCTGCTGCAGGTGCACCTCGAAGCCGCGTCGGTTGCTCAGCTCGGTCAACGGATCGATTTCGGCAAGGTGACGCGCCTCGCGCTGGCGTGCACGCTGCTGGGTATCGTCGCGCAGCACCCACACCGCACCGCGTACATGGCCTTCGTCATCGCGAAGCCAGGCGCGGGTCAGGTCCACCGGTATGGTCGCCGTGCCCAGCCGCAACAGCAGGTCGGCATGCAGGTCCACTGCGTTGCTTTCCGGATCCAGCAGCACCGAGACATCCAGCACCGATCCAGGCGCGTACTCGGTGGTCAACGCCAGCACGTCCTGCACCTTGTGCCCGGCCAGCGACAGCGCACCATCACCGGCCAAGGTACGCACCGCGGCCGCATTGGCATAGTCGATGCGGCCATCGAGGCTGACACTGAGCACCAGGTCGGCGACCGCATCAAGAGTAATGCGGCTGCGCTGCTCACTTTCGAACAAGCGCTGCTCGCTGCTGCGCTGGGCGCTGATGTCCTGGATCTGCGACACGAAATGCACAGGTTCACCACGCTCGCTGCGCACCAGCGAAACCGACAGCCGCGCCCAGATCACCTTGCCGTCGCGATCGAGGTAACGCTTCTCCAGGTGGTAGTGGCTGCGCCGCCCGGCCAGCAGATCCTGCACCAGAGCCAGGTCGGTCTGCAGGTCATCGGGGTGGGTCAGGCGCTGGAAATCAACCTGCAGCAGTTCTTCGCGTGGATAGCCGAGGATCCGGCACAGCGCGTCATTGACGTCCAGCCAGCGCCCTTCCAGCGACACCAGTGCCATGCCCAATGCAGCCGAGGTGAACGCACCGGCGAACTTCTCCGCCGACAGCCGTGCTTCGGCGCGCGCCTGCAGGATCTCGGTGATGTCGATCGCCATGCCGACGTAGCCGATCCGCGTGCCGTCGGCGCCATCCATGCGGCTGATCGACAGGCGGACCTGGCGTGACTGGCCGTCCTTGCGGCGCAGCGTCCATTGCCGCGAATAGGTCTGCCCATCGGCACGGGCACTGAGCGCCTCGAACACGCCAGGTACCTCGCCGTCGTCGCCCGCCAGCGGCTGCAGCCAGGCGCTCAGCTCGTCCGGGTCATGGAACGCATCCAGGCGCCGATGGCCAACCACCTCCTCGGCGGCGTAGCCGAGCAGGCGCTGTGCGCCGGTATTGAACAGGGTGATGGTGCCGTCGATATCGGTGGCGATCACCGCAACCTCGTCGGAGGCGTCGACCACCGCCTGCAGTCGCTGCCGGGTCTCGGCCGCATCCTGGCGTGCCTGCTGCAGTTCGGTCACATCAGCATGCGCACCGGCCATCCACAGTGGCCGCCCCTGCCCGTCCCATTCGAACACGCGGCCACGGTCGTGGATCCACATCCACTGGCCGTTCTTGTGGCGCATGCGCAACAGGCAGACGTAATTGTCGCTGCGGCCCTCGAAATGGTCCTCGAGCGCCGCATCGGACAGGGCGATATCGTCGGGATGGACCAATGTCAGGAAGGTCTTCTGGCACACCGGCTCCAATTCTTCCAGCCGGTAACCGACGATCTCGGCCCAGCGCGCGTTGACCCGCATCTCGCCGGTCTGCACGTTCCATTCCCAGGTGCCGGCGGCGGTGCCGTCGATGATCATCGCCAGCCGGCGGCGTTCTTCAGCCAGCTCCTGCAGGCGCCGCTCCAGCAGCCCGTTGCCGTTGCTTCCCTGGCCGGCCATCAACCCGTTCCCCGGGACGCGCAGGCAGCCTCCGGCCGCAGCAGGGCGCTGCAGACGTCAATGAAGACGACGGGTCGTGCTGGCGTCATGGCCCTCCCCAGAGACAGCGGGGAGGCCACACGCCCCCCTCAGGCGCAAGTGTGCGCAATCACGGGGAAAATCGACAAGTCCCCCGCCCCGGATCAACCGTGACGGGGGACACGCTCCTCAGCTGCGCTTGGCGCGGGCGAAGGCGTCTGCCAGGGCATTGTTGGCCGGCGCCGCCGACTGGCCACCACGGCCGCCATTGCCCGGGCTGCGGTTGGGGCCACGGTTCTGGCCACCCGCGTCACGACGTGGCCCCTGGCCCTGATTGCGCTCATCGCGCTGGCCCGGGCGGCTGGTGGCCTGGCCGGGGGTGTCGTCCAAGCGCCGGGTCAGGGCGATGCGCTTGCGCGCCACGTCCACCTCCAGCACCTTCACCTTGACGATATCGCCGGCCTTGACCACGTCGCGCGGATCCTTCACGAACGTATCGGAGAGCGCCGAAATGTGGATCAGGCCATCCTGGTGCACGCCGATATCGACAAAGGCGCCGAAGGCCGCAACGTTGCTGACCACGCCCTCCAGCACCATGCCTTCGCGCAGATCCTTGATGTCCTCGACGCCCTCGGCGAAGCGGGCGGCCTTGAACTCCGGACGCGGATCGCGGCCCGGCTTTTCCAGTTCCTTGAGGATGTCGCGCACGGTCGGCACGCCGAAGGTGTCGTCAGTGAACTGTTCTGCCTTCAGGCCGCGCAGGAAGCTGCCATCACCGATCAGCGCCTTGATCGGGCGCGCGGTGCTGGCAACGATGCGCTCGACCACCGGGTAGGCTTCCGGGTGCACCGCCGAGGCATCCAGCGGCTGGTCACCATCGGCGATGCGCAGGAAGCCGGCGCACTGCTCGAAGGTCTTCTCGCCCAACCGCGCGACCTTCAGCAGGTCCTTGCGACGCTTGAACGGGCCGTTGTCGTCACGATGGCGCACGATGTTCTCGGCCACCGTCGCTGACAAGCCGGACACGCGCGACAGCAGCGCGGCCGAAGCGGTGTTCACGTACACGCCAACCGCGTTCACGCAGTCCTCCACGCGTGCGTCCAGCGCCCGTGCCAGGCGGTACTGATCCACGTCGTGCTGGTACTGGCCAACGCCGATCGCCTTGGGCTCGATCTTCACCAGCTCGGCCAGCGGATCCTGCAGGCGCCGGGCGATCGACACCGCACCGCGCAGCGACACGTCCAGGCCCGGGAATTCCTTGGCCGCGAACTCCGAGGCCGAGTACACCGAAGCACCGGCCTCGCTGACCACCACCTTCTGCAGCTTCGGGTTGGCCGCGGCCTTGATCGCCTCTCCGGCCAGCTTGTCGGTCTCACGGCTGGCGGTGCCGTTGCCGATCGCGATCAGTTCCACGTTGTGCTTGGCGCACAGCTGCTTGATGGTCTGCAGCGACTGCTCCCACTGACGGCGGGGTTCGTGCGGGTAGATGGTGTCGGTGGCGACCAGCTTGCCGGTGGCATCGACCACGGCGATCTTGCAGCCGGTACGGATGCCCGGGTCCAGCCCGAGCACGGTCTTCGGGCCAGCCGGAGCCGCCAGCAGCAGGTCCTTCAGGTTGTCGCCGAACACCGCGATGGCTTCGGCCTCGGCCTTTTCGCGGGCCTGGTTGAACAGGTCCAGCAGCAGATGGGTATGCAGCTTGGCGCGCCAGGTCAGGCGACAGGCATCCAGCAGCCAGCGGTCGCCAGCGCGCCCCTGGTCGGCAATGCCGGCCTTGCGCGCCACGCGGCCTTCCGCGTACTGGTGGCCAGCCTCGGCATCGCTGCCCGGGTCCAGCTCCAGGAACAGGATTTCCTCGCGGCGTGCGCGGAACAGTGCCAGCAGGCGGTGCGACGGAATCTTCGCCAGCGCTTCGGCATGTTCGAAATAATCGCGGTACTTGGCGCCTTCGGTTTCCTTGCCCTCGGCCACGCGGGCACGGATCACCCCGGTTTCGCCGAGCCAGGTACGCAGTTCACCGACCAGCGCGGCGTCTTCGCCCCAGCGCTCCATCAGGATCGCGCGCGCGCCTTCCAGCGCGGCCTTGGTGTCGGCCACGCCCTTGTCGGCGTCGACAAAGGTGGCGGCGAAAACCTGCGGGTCCTGCGTCGGGTCGGTCAGCAGGCCATCGGCCAGCGGTTCCAGGCCGGCCTCGCGGGCAATCTGTGCACGGGTACGGCGCTTGGGCTTGTACGGCAGGTACAGGTCTTCCAGCCGGCTCTTGGTATCGGCGGCCAGGATGTCGTTGCGCAGCTCGTCGCTGAGCTTGCCCTGCTCGCCGATGCTGGACAACACGGCCGCGCGGCGGTCTTCCAGCTCACGCAGGTAGGTGAGGCGGGTTTCCAGGTTGCGCAGCTGGGTGTCGTCCAGGCCTCCGGTCACTTCCTTGCGGTAGCGCGCGATGAACGGGACGCTGGCGCCCTCGTCGAGCAGGCCGACAGCGGCGTGTACCTGGGTGGACTGGGCACCGATCTCGTCGGCGATGGTCTGGGCGATCTGCTGGGCGAGCGCGCTCTGGGCGTTCTTGGCGTCGTGCATTGCTTCAGGTCTGTGCCGCGATACGGGAAGACCCCATTCTGGCAATCCACGACGGAGCCGGACAAGGCATTGACAGGGGGCGAGGTTCAGCGGCGGGACCGGATTGGACGCCGGCATCCTGGCAAAGAGAGGGCTCGGACTGGCCCTGGGCTGGGATGCCGGCGCGGGCGCACGATGGTTGGCGCGCCCTGCCGCATGTTGCGAAGGTCAGCGGTAGTGGCGGGCGGCACGCTGCATGACGATCTCGTCACGCATGCTTTCCAGGGCCATCAGGCGGACCTTGCCGACACCCTGCAGTTCCATGAACCGCTCCGTGTAGAACTCCGGCCCCAGCGCGGTGTCGGCGCGGGATTTGCTGAAGCCGTAGGGCACCACGCCCTTCTCGCCATCCTTGCTACCACCGACATAAAGAACGATTGCCATGTGATGTCTTCCTCCAAATTGCTACTGCGTACTGCGCTCGATGAGCGATGCTGCGAGCTCATCGAGAGAGAGCTTACCGCGTCGAACCTGACTGGAACGTCACGAAGGCTAATGACGATCGGTTGCATGCAGATGACTGCGGGATCGCAGCAGAATGCTTACGGATCTTTAACTTCCGACTAACGAATCGGGGGTTTCCAGCCAACGGCGCAGCCCCTCGTGGGTGGTTTGGGATGATCGCGGAAAGCCGGTTTCCTGTGAGCTGGCCGGGTGGGTGGGGCTGGCGGGGACGCCGTGAACCCGTCCCTGGGGGCTTAGCCGCGGCATCCATGCCGCGGATACCCCGCCAGCCCCACCCACCCGGCCGCTGACAGATTTCTGCTGCGTCTGCCGCCCACGGAGAAGAAAAAAGAAGATCAAAAGCAAAAGCAGCCTGGCTGGCCGCTTTTTGTAGAGCCGAGCCCACGCTCGGCTGCTTTCAGGCCAGTCCGCGAAGCCGACCGCAGGCTCGGCTCTATACGAGCAAGCGCAGCGCGTGACCCGCTTCTGCTCTTCTTTTTCTTCTCCGTGGCTGGACGCGCACGGAAACTGTCAGGGATCGGGCGGGGTGGGTTCGCGGGACCGTTGGCGCCATGGATGGTGCCATCGAGCCCCCAGGGACGGGTTTACGGCGTGTCCCGCGAACCCACCCCGCCCGGCCCAATCACATGAAACGTATTCCGCGACCAAGCCACGAGGGGCTGCGCCGTTGGCTGGAAACTACGGCCACCAGCCGTGCCCGAACCGGGCGAAATGATCGGCCGCGCGCTCGAACGGGTTGCGCGCACTCACCCCGCCGCACAGCAGGTATACCGGCAGGTACAGCGGCCCCAGCACCATGTACTGGTAGACGTGCGCGCGTTCGTGGTCATCCAGCCGGATCAGCGGCTCCACGCCCCACCCCGCCTGATGCGCATAGGTGCGGCAGGAGATGCCCAGGTCATGACCGGTATGCAGGATCACGTTGCCCAGGGTGATCGCCCCGCCTGGTCCCCACGGCCAGCGGTCGAACACCAGTGCGCAGTCACGGCCGCTCCAGCGTAATGTCGCGCCACCGAGCATGCCGGCCAGGCCACCGATCACGCCGAGCAGGGAATTGGGGGACGTCCAGACCGCGCCCAGCACCTGCAGCGCGCGCAGCCAGATCGGCCAGGGCGTCACGGGAGTCTTCAATCGGCCTCGTTGGGAATCAGCAGCCACAGGATCAGGTAGACCAGGATGCCAGGGAAGGCCGCCGAGCCGATCGAGACCAGCACGAACACGATCCGCACCAGCGTGGGGTTCCAGCCGAAGCGGTGGGCGATGCCGCCCATCACGCCGGCAATCATGCGGTCGTTCAATGAACGCGACAGCGTGCGCGGCGTGGTGTTCATGGCGGTTCTCCTAGGCTACGGGAAAAAGCAGTCGAGCACGGCTCGACTTTACACCGCCCCTATGTCTACGGCGTGCGGTGGCGCAGGGCCTGCAGGCGTGCGCCGAACCAGGCGGCCGCGGTCTGTTCAGGCTGCCCCGGGCACTGGATGCGGTAGGGCTTGCCGCTCATGCTGCTCTGGCTGGCCGCACGCTCGATGAACTGCTCGGCGCTGTCCACCATGTCCTTCTTCAGCAGGTAGTCGTACTTGCGCTGCAGGTGCGCGCGCGCATCGCTGCCATCGTGCCAGCTGCCATTGCGCTGGAAGCGGCATTGGGAGCCGTCCAGGCTGGAGATCAGCTGCGCGATCTCCCGTTGCGCCTGCGGGCCGGGAGCGGCATGGGCGACAGGCGCTGCCAGCAGCAGCGCAGCAAGCATCATCGAAATCCGTTGCGACATCATCATTCTCCAGGCAGTCGAGCAAGCTCGACTCTACAAAAGCGAAGCAAGCCTTACACGTCGCGCGCTTTCAGCCAGCCATCGATCGTCGCCGGCACTTCGCGTTGTGCACGCCCGGAAACATAGATACCGATGTGCCCGCCGCGGAAACTGGACTCGGTGTAATCGTCAGTGCCCAAGCGCCCACGCATCGCACGCGAGGCATCCGGCGGCACCAGATGGTCCTGCTCGGCGTAGATGTTCAGTACCGGCAGGGTCACCTGCGACAGATCCACCGCCTCCTCGCCAATCCGCACCGTGCCGTTCACCAGCCCGTTGCCCTGGTAGAACTGCTTGATGAAGTCGCGGAACGCTTCGCCCGCCAGATCTGGTGAATCGAAGATCCACTTCTCCATGCGCAGGAAATCCTCCAGCGCCGCCTTGTCATCGAGGATGTCGAGCAGGCCGACGTACTTCTGCACGTTCAGGCGGAACGGCTTGAGCATCAGGTAACTGGCATTCATCAGATCAGCCGGGATGTTGCCAAGCGTATCCACCAGCAGGTCTACATCCACCTGCCGTGCCCAATGCGAAAGCATGTTGTCGGCGGTGTGGAAATCGACCGGGGTGACCATGGTGATCAGCTTGCCCAGCTTCTGCCGGCGCAGCGCGGCGTAGCAGAGTGCGAACACGCCGCCCTGGCAGATGCCCAGCATGTCCACCGGACCGCCTCTGCGCGCACGCAGCGCATCCACCGCGCCATCGATGTAGCGCAGCAGGTAGTCCTCCAGGGTCTGGAAGCGCTCGGAGCGGTCCGGGTAGCCCCAGTCCAGCACGTACACGTCCTGGCCCAGCGCCAGCAGCTTCTGCACCAGCGAACGGTCGGCCTGCAGATCGACCATGTACGGCCGATTGACCAACGCGTAGACGATCAGCAGCGGCGTGCGCCGGGTCGGCGCCTGTTCGCCGACGAAGCGGTACAGCACCACCTTGCCATCGCGCCAGACCTCCTCGCGGGCTGTCACGCCGTAATCAACATCTTCGACCTGCGGCAGCAGCTTCAGCCCTTCCATCAGCTTGCGCTGCATGGCCCAGGTTTCCTGCATCAGGTCATCGGCGTTGAAACCCAGCGGCCCCTTCATCGGTCACGCGCCCGAGTGGAAGTACGAGGTGCGGCCTTCTTCGCAGACGACTTCTTCGCAGACGACTTCTTCGCAGACGACTTCTTCGCAGGCGCCTTCTTTGCGGGCACCGTCTTCTTCGCAGCCTTGCGCGCGGCCGGCTTCACCTTCGCCGGCGCCGGTTGCGCCACCGGATCCACCTGGGCGGTACCGGCCAGCACCGCCACCTGTGCCTGCAGGCGGCGCAGGCTGCGCTCCAGCTCGGCGATACGGCGGTGTGCGGCGTCCATCTCGCTGCGGGTCGGCAGGCCGATTCGTTCACTCATCTGTTCCACCTCGCGCTGCAGGCCGGCGCGCAGGCGCATCTGTGCATTGCCCAGCGCGGCATACACCTGCTGGAACGGTTCGGACATGGCGACCTTGGCGTAGGCCTCCTCGGCCACTTCGATCCACAGGTCGAACATCGCCCGGGCGCTGGTCAGCTGGCTGCCCGGCTGCTCGTGCTCGGCCAAGCGCTGCTCGAACAGCGCAAAGGCCTCGTCCAGTGCCTGCTTGATCTGATCGACGTAGGCGCGTGAATGCTGCTGGTATTCATCCTGCGCACGCAGCAGGGACTGCCAGCGCGCCTGGTGCTCGCGGCCGGGGCCGAACGCCGGGCTCTGCAGCCACGGGCCGGCCTGCAACTGGAACTGCTGCAGCCACGCGGCGAACTCGGGCACGGCGGCGCCGGCGTGGGTGCTGCCACGGGCGCCCTGCAGCATCCACTGCAGCATGCCATCGCCCTGCCCCTGCACCGCCTCGCGCCAGGCCTGGGCCACTTCGGCGCTGCTGGCATCGCGGCCGGCGAAGCGCGCAGCCACTTCCTGCATGGTGCCGTACCAGCTGCCCGCCTGTTCGCGGAAGCGGCGCACGGCATCTTCCGGTGCACCCGGTCCCTGCTCGGGCAGCAGCTGGCCCCACCAGTCGAACAGGCGCCGCCAGCTGCCGGGGTCGTCACCGGCCGGTGCACCCGGGGTGGACGCGTGACGCAGCGCGTCGCCCCAGGCGCCGAAGTACTGCCGGGCCAGGGTCTCGAAATCACTGCTGCCGGGGTCGTGGGCCGAGCTGGTCATCGCAGGCCTCCGCAGGGCTGGCTCATGGCTTGGGGATGCGCAGGGTCTTGCTGATCATCAGCGACCCGGACAGGGCGAACAGCAGCACCATCGGGTGCAGCTGCCACGGCCCGATCTGCCACTGGCCGAACCAGATGTCCTGACCGATGGCGCCGGTGCCGGCGGCGATGGCCAGCACGATCACCAGCAGCAGGCTGGTAGGGATCGGCGTGCCCTCGAAATACTTGACCTTGCCCTCGTCGCCGGCCAGTGCCTCGGCGGTGACGTTGTAGCGGGCCAGGCGGCTGACACCACAGCAGACGAAGTAGCTCAGCACCAGCCAGTCCCAGCCGCCCTGCATGCCGCAGGCATAGGCCAGCGCCGCCGGCGCCACACCGAAGGAGATCACGTCGGACAGCGAGTCCAGCTCACGGCCCAGGGTGGAGCTGGACTTGCGCCAGCGCGCGATGTGCCCGTCGAGTGCATCGAAGATGAAGGCCAGCGGGATCAGCGCCATGCCGAACAGCAGATAGCCGCGCTCGCCGTCCTGCAGGAAGCGCATCGCGGCGAAGACCGCACCGGTGCCGCAGAAAGCATTGGCCAGGGTGAACCAGTCGGCCAGCTGGAATTCGCGCAGCATCGAGAAGTGACGTTTCATGGGGTCTCACGGAGCATCAAGGCCCACAGGTTACCGCGAGCACCGCTGCTGGCGACAGCGGCGGCAGGGACCACCCTTCACCGCTCCCTCACCTGTCCTCACCGGCGGTGAATTTTTCGCCACCCATCTTGACAGCCTAGGGGGGTGGCGCCTGTCGACGCTTATCCACAAAGTTGCCCACGCGTAATCCACACCCCCTGTGGACAACCAGATCTCACCGACTGCGACGCTGGACATTTCCTCATCACCCCGAAGCGGGGTTTCCCTACTTCCCAAGCCGCAGGGTCGGCGCTATGGTCACCGGCGGACCCGCCGTCGCCACGTCCGAAACTCTGCAACGGACGATGATGATGCTGGATGCTCCTACCCTGGCCGCACAGCTGCGGCAGCCCCATGGCGAGGCTGCGCTGGAGGTGGCCGACGCGATGAACCGCAGCAACGGCGCGCTCAATCAGGCCGCGATCGGGCTGCTGGCCGCCTCCGCCGGCGAGCGGATCCTGGAGATCGGTCCGGGCAACGCTGCATTCGCGCCACAGCTGCTACAGGCCGCCGGCAGCCACTATCTGGGTATCGAGCTGTCCCCGGCCATGGTCGAGGCCGGCAACCAGCGCCTGGCCAGTGCCGGACTGGCTGAGCGTGCCGCGATGCGCCATGGCGACGCCCATGCTCTGCCGGTCGCCGACGCCTCGATGGACGCCGCGCTGGCGGTCAATACCCTGTACTTCTGGCCACACCTGGCGCCGGTGCTCGACGAGTTGGCGCGGGTGCTGCGCCGGGGTGGCCGGCTGTGCGTGGCCTTCGGTGACGCGGCCTTCATGCGCAGCCTGCCATTTGCCAGCGACTTCCAGCTGCACGAGCTGGACGCGGTGGAACTGGCCCTGCGCGTATCCGGCTTCACTGTCTCGGCCTGGCGCAGTCATCGGGAAACCGCGACCGGCAATGACGGGCAGGTTCGCGAGAAGCACTTCCATCTGCTGCTGGCGCAACGGCGGTAATGCTCGCCGGGCATGGCCCGGCGAGCCGGGTCACAGCCGGCTGTAGGACCAGCTCACCATGCGGCCGTCCTTGTAAGGCATCACGCCATGGAACGGGCGCGGGTCGGCGTCGAACACCAGCGGCAGGAAGTTGCGGTCACCCTCCCACATCGGCAGCTGGTCGAGCTTGTCCACATCCACCCATTCCAGGGTGCCCTCGTGGTTGCCCCCATGCGGGCTGCCCTCGAAGCTGTCGATGACGAACACGAAGCCCAGCCAGTCCTCGCCATGCTTGCCGAAGCCCGGCCAGCTGATGGTGCCGCGCAGGCGCATGTCCATGCAGTCGATGCCGGCTTCCTCGGCGATCTCGCGGCGCATGCCGGCGGCCACGTCTTCGGTCGGTTCGATCTTGCCGCCCAGGCCGTTGTACTTGCCCAGGTGGTGGTCACCGGGACGGGTGTTGCGATGGATCATCAGCACCTGGCGACGATCCGGCGACAGCACGTAGCCCAGGGTGGCGACGATCGGGGTATACGGCATGGCAGCATCCAGCGGCAGGTCAGCCGTGGATTATGGCCGATCAGCGCACCAGCGACAGGCGGCGCTCGGCGGGCGTGCTGGCGCCGTCGGGATCACGACGCAGGGTGGCGACGCCGTGGCCGCGTTCGGCCAGGTATTCCAGCCACTTGCCGAGGAAGGTGTTCATCCGCATGCGGTGGCTGATCAGCTCCGCCGGCGGTGGGTACAGGCCCATAGTGTCCTGCCAGCGACGGCCGACATAACAGTGGGTGGTCTCGGCCTGGCGCGCATCACGGTACAGGCGCACATAGGCCGAGGGATCCGGCTCGCCGGTGACCGGATCGGCCAGGTCGTAGGTCAGGCGCAGTTCCACCGTATAGCGGTGGCACTCGATCACGTCCAGGCGAACATCCAGGCCGTCGCCGATCGAGGAGATGTAGCTGCCCGCCACCAGTCCGGCCGGTTCGAACAGGCGCACCAGATGGCGGTAGTTTTCCGCGTACAGGCCCATGAGCCAGCTGAGCCGGCTCAGGCGGGGAATGCGTTCGGTGCGGGGCAAGGCTCGGGCCATGGGTCGATCCTACACGTTGGTGCTTCAACGTGGGGGCGCGCACGTGCAAGCCAACCCCTGGGTAGTGCCGGCCGCTGGCCGGCAGCCCCGCATCACGGCCGAGGGTTCATCGACCAGCCGGCCAGCGGCCGGCTCTACCAGACGAGGATCAATACAGCTCGCGCTGCAGCCCCAGCGTGGCCAGCACCTTGCTGGAGATCTCCTCGATCGAGGTATGGGTGGTGCTCAGGGTCGGGATGCGTTCCATCTGGAACATGACCTCGGCCGCTGCCACCTCGCGTTTGCAGGTGTCCAGGTTGGCATAGCGCGAGTTCGGGCGGCGCTCCTGGCGGATCTGCTGCAGGCGGTCCGGGTCGATGGTCAGGCCGAACAGCTTACGCCGGTAGTTGCGCAGGCGCGGCGGCAGGCGGTCGCTTTCCAGATCCTCGTCGGTCAGCGGGTAATTGGCCGCACGCACCCCGTAATGCAGGGCCAGGTAGATGCAGGTGGGCGTCTTGCCGGCCCGCGACACCGCCACCAGGATCACGTCGGCGTCGTCGTAATTCACCGCGATGCCGTCGTCATGGGTCAGCGCGAAGTTCATCGCGTTGATGCGGCGGTGGTAGGTGTCGAAGTCGACCATACCGTGCGCCTGCCCCACCCGGTTCACGCGCGAGCTGGACAGTTCACGCTCCAGCGGCTCGATGAATGGCGCGAACACATCGAGCATCAGGGCCCCGCTCTCGGCCAGGATCAGGCTCAGGCTCTGGTCCACGCAGGAGTTCACCACGATCGGCCTGACCTGGTAACGCTCCCCCGCCGCCTGGATCCGGGAACAGGCTTCCCGGGCTTTTTCGGGGTCGTCTACAAACGACATCCGGTCGGTAATGAAGCTGAACCCGGAGAACTGGGTCAGCAGGCTATGCCCAATGGTTTCAGCGGTGATACCGGTTCCATCGGAAACGTAGAACACCGGACGGATGGTCGACATGCGCGCTTTTACCCCCTACGAAGCCTAAAAGGGCCGCCAACACAAGCTTGTGCCGACAGCGGTCTGCCCGGCATCATATCGGCTTCTTCCTACGGACGCGGCCACTCAGCCCGCCTCGGGCGATGGCCAAACGGAGCATCGCGCTTGAACGAGAACATCCTGTGGTTGCACGAACTGCGTCTGGCCGACCTGGCCCGCGTAGGCGGCAAGAATTCCTCGCTGGGCGAGATGATCGGCAATCTGGCCGGTCTGGGCGTCTCCGTTCCTGGAGGTTATGCGACCACGTCTGAAGCCTTCAAGGACTTCATCGCGCACAACGACCTGTCCAAGCGCATCTTCGACAAGCTGGCCACGCTGGACGTCGAAGACGTCAACGCGCTGACCGCCGCCGGCAAGGAGATCCGCAGCTGGGTGATCGACGCGCCGCTGCAGCCGCAGCTGGACCAGGACATCCGCACCGCCTACGCCAAGCTGAGCGCCGAAAACGGCGGCGGCGACGTGGCCGTGGCCGTGCGTTCGTCGGCCACTGCCGAGGATCTGCCGGATGCGTCCTTCGCCGGCCAGCAGGAAACCTTCCTCAACGTCACCGGCGCCGACGACGTCGTGCACAAGGTCAAGGAAGTGTTCGCCTCGCTGTACAACGACCGTGCCATCGCCTACCGCGTGCACCACGGCTTCAAGCATGAAGACGTGTTCCTGTCCGCCGGCGTGCAGCTGATGGTGCGTTCCGGCGTCGGTTCCTCCGGCGTGCTGTTCACCCTGGACACCGAGTCAGGCTTCCGCGACGTGGTGTTCGTCACCTCCTCGTTCGGCCTCGGCGAAATGGTCGTGCAGGGCGCGGTCAACCCGGACGAGTACTACGTCTACAAGCCCACCCTGCAGGCCGGCAAGCCGGCGATCCTGCGCCGCTCGCTCGGCAGCAAGGCGATCCGCATGGTGTATTCGGATGTCCCCGGCGAGCGCGTCAGGATCGAGGACACCCCGGCAGAACTGCGCAACACCTTCTCGATCAGCGACGAGGACGTGCAGGAACTGTCCAAGCAGGCGCTGGTCATCGAAAAGCACTACGGCCGCCCGATGGACATCGAGTGGGCCAAGGACGGTGTCAGCGGCAAGCTGTTCATCGTGCAGGCGCGCCCGGAGACGGTGAAGTCGCGCAGCCATGCCACCCAGATCGAGCGCTTCGCGCTGACCGAAAAGGGCGGCAACGTGCTGGCCGAGGGCCGTGCCGTGGGTGCCAAGATCGGCGCCGGCGTGGCCCGCGTGGTGAAGACGCTGGACGACATGAACCGCGTGCAGCCGGGCGACGTGCTGATCGCCGACATGACTGATCCCGATTGGGAGCCGGTGATGAAGCGTGCATCGGCCATCGTCACCAACCGTGGTGGCCGTACCTGCCACGCCGCGATCATCGCGCGCGAGCTGGGCGTGCCGGCCGTGGTCGGTTCGGGCAACGCCACCAAGGTCATCGAAGATGGCCAGCTGGTCACCGTCAGCTGCGCTGAAGGCGATACCGGTTTCATCTACGAAGGCAAGCTGGGCTTCGAGCGCACCACCACCGATCTGGGCAACATGCCGCCGGCACCGTTGAAGATCATGATGAACGTAGCCAACCCGGAACGTGCCTTCGACTTCGGCCAGCTGCCGAACGCCGGCATCGGCCTGGCGCGCCTGGAAATGATCATCGCCAGCCACATCGGCATCCACCCGAACGCGCTGCTGGAATACGACCGCCAGGATGCGGCGACCAGGAAGAAGATCGACGAGAAGATCGCCGGTTATTCCGACCCGGTCGGCTTCTACGTGGACCGCCTGGCCGAAGGCATCGCCACCCTCACTGCCTCGGTCGCACCGAACGCCGTGATCGTGCGCCTGTCGGACTTCAAGTCCAACGAGTACGCCAACCTGATCGGCGGCAGCAACTACGAGCCGCACGAAGAGAACCCGATGATCGGCTTCCGCGGCGCCAGCCGTTACGTCGACCCGAGCTTCTCGGCCGCCTTCGCGCTGGAGTGCAAGGCCGTGCTGCGCGTGCGCAACGAAATGGGCCTGGACAACCTGTGGGTCATGATTCCGTTCGTGCGCACCCTGGAAGAAGGCCGCAAGGTCATCGAGGTGCTGGAACAGAATGGCCTGAAGCAGGGCGAGAACGGCCTGAAGATCATCATGATGTGCGAAGTGCCGTCCAACGCACTGCTCGCCGATGAGTTCCTGGAGATCTTCGACGGCTTCTCGATCGGCTCCAACGACCTGACCCAGCTGACCCTCGGCCTGGACCGCGATTCGTCGATCGTCGCGCACCTGTTCGACGAACGTAACCCGGCGGTGAAGAAGCTGCTGTCGATGGCGATCAAGGCAGCACGTGCCAAGGGCAAGTACGTCGGCATCTGCGGCCAGGGCCCGTCCGATCATCCGGATCTGGCCGAGTGGCTGATGCAGGAAGGCATCGAGTCGGTGTCGCTGAACCCGGACACCGTGGTCGATACCTGGCTGCGCCTGGCCAAGCTGAAGGCCAACGGCTGAGACCGTGATTGCTGAGGGCTGACGTCGCTTTCATCGGCGCCAGCCCATACTTCAGTTGCATGCAAGCCCCGCCTCTGCGGGGCTTGTTGTTTCTGGCGTCTGCGCGCGCCACCTCCCCCGCTGCAAAGGAGCCCGCATGCTCGCCACTGCCCCACCCGCCCCCGCCGAAACGCCTTGGTTCCAGTCGCTCGACTGGCAGCATCTGCTGGAAACCTATGGCGTACCCCTGTTGGCTGCG
Organism: Stenotrophomonas sp. 22DLJC03; assembly: GCF_056861405.1. NCBI lineage: Bacteria > Pseudomonadati > Pseudomonadota > Gammaproteobacteria > Lysobacterales > Lysobacteraceae > Stenotrophomonas > Stenotrophomonas sp. 22DLJC03. The sequence goes on along the minus strand of NZ_JBSPUG010000002.1, from coordinate 571,700 downwards.
ATCGTTGTGTTCCTGGTGGGCATGTGGGCAGCACGACGCCTGTCCAATGCGATGCCACGCGCCACCGCGCGCATGGGCGTGGACCCGATGCTGGGCAGCTTCCTGCGCAACGTGGTGTATGCCACGTCGCTGGTGATCGTGGTGGTGCTGGCCATTGGCACGCTGGGCGTGCAGATCACCCCGCTGCTGGCCGTGCTCGGCACCGCCGGCCTGGCGGTGGGCCTGGCCCTGAAGGATTCGTTGTCCAACATCGCCTCGGGTGTGATGCTGGTGACGCTGCGTCCGTTCCGCGTCGGTGATGTAGTGACGGTGGCCGGGCAGACCGGCACGGTGCGCGAGGTGCGCATCTTCCAGACCGTCATCACTGGTGCCGACAACCAGCACACCACCATTCCGAACACGCTGATCACCGCCGCACCGATCATCAACCTGACCGCCGAACCGACGCGCCGCGTCGAACTGGTGATCGGCATCGGCTACGAGGACAACATCCAGCTGGCACGCGACACCGCGCTGCAGTTGATGAAGGCCGACCCGCGCGTGCTGCAGACGCCAGCACCGGACGTGGTGGTGTACGAACTCGGCGCGCATGCGATCAACCTCGGCATCCGCTGCTACGTGAAGTCGGCCGACTGGTTCGGCACCAAGGTGACGCTGCTGGAGCAACTGAAGCTGGGCTACGACAAAGCCGGTATCAACATTCCGTATCCGCAGCAGGACATGCACCTGTACCTGCATGGGAAGAATGGCGGCGTGATCGAGGCCGACGCGCTGGTGCGCGACAAGCCTTGATCGGGAGTGCCGACCAACGGTCGGCACCCACCCACCGGCGATCCGAGATTGAAATGCCGGCCAGCGGCCGGCACTACCCTGTCCCGCATACCCCGGTAGTGCCGGCCGCTGGCCGGCAGCCTTCGGGATCAGGCGGCGACGCTTTCTTCCAGCGTCGGGTAATCGGTAAGCCCGACCGCGCCACCGCCAAAGAATGTCGCGCGATCCGGCGGATTCAGCTCCGCCCCCAGTCGCAGGCGCTCGGGCAGGTCCGGATTGGCAATGAACGGGCGGCCGAAGCCGATCAGGTCGGCCCAGCCTTCGGCCAATGCCCGCTCCGCGCGTTCGGCGGTGTACTTGCCGGCGTAGATCAGCGTTCCCGGATAGATCATCCGCAGCGCCTGCTTGAACGCCACCGGCATCAGCGGTGCGTCGTCCCAGTCGGCCTCGGCGATGTGCAGGTAGCCCACGCCGAGCCCGCCCAGCAGGTGTGCCGCAGCCAGATAGGTGGCCTGCGGCGTGTCGTCCACCGCGCCCTGCAGGGTGGTCAGCGGCGCCAGGCGCACGCCAACGCGCTCACCACCGGCCACCGCCACCACCGCCTCCACTACTTCACGCAGGAAGCGCAGCCGGTTCTGCAGCGCGCCACCGTAGCCGTCGGTGCGCTGGTTGGCCTGCGAATCGATGAACTGGTTGATCAGATAACCATTGGCCCCGTGCAGTTCGACGCCATCGAAGCCGGCGGCCAGCGCATTGCGGGTGGCCTGCGCGTAGTCGGCGATGATGCCCGGAATCTCAGCCTCGGCCAGCGCGCGCGGCATCGAGTGCTGGATCATCTCGCCCACGCCCGCTTGCGGACCAGCGCCAGTAGGATCGACAAACACCTTCACGCCTTCGGCCAGCAGCGCCGACGACGACACCGGCGCGGCACCACCGGGCTGCAGCGCGACGTGCGAGACCCGACCCACGTGCCACAACTGGGCGTAGATGCGACCGCCGGCAGCGTGCACGGCGTCTGTCACCTGTCGCCAGCCCTGCACCTGTTCGGCGCTGTGGATGCCCGGGGTCCAGGCGTAGCCCTGGCCCTGCGGGCTGATCTGGGTACCTTCGCTGACGATCAGGCCAGCACCGGCGCGCTGCGCGTAGTAGGCGGCCATTTCCGCAGTGGCAACGTTGCCGTCGGCGGCACGCGAGCGGGTCATCGGCGGCATCACGATGCGGTTGGGCAGGGCCAACAGGCCCAGATGGTGGGGAGTGAACAACATGGCGGCGATCTCTTGCGGGGGGACTGACCGCAAGGATGGGGATGGATGCCGCAGCGCAACAGGCGGATCGTGGCAAAACAGTTGTGCCTGGCAGGCAAGGGTCAGAGCCCTTCCTGCGGAAGGGATCTGACCCTGTGCGAGGTCGGAGTCGGATCCCTTTCCGCAGGAAAGGGCTCTGACCCACCGTTACAACGTGGGCTCGATCAACGCCCCGCCGTGCGCCACGCGGTCATAGCAGGTGCGCACCACGTCTTCGCCGTACTTGCGCTCCAGCCTGCGCACGATGAAGTGGCCGCGCGCCATGTCCTGGTAGTAATCGGTGAACATCGTATTGAGTGTCGCACCGGCAGCCGCACCCACGATCGGCACCGCCTGCGCGGCGAATTTCTCGGTAACCACCACGCCGAAGCGCGCGGCCACCTTCTCCACCATCTTCGCCAGCAGCTTGCCGGCTTCCTTCGGTGCCACGCCCAGGGTCAGGTCACGGCCGGTCACCACGCGCCCGGCCAGCTCAGCCGACAGATGGCGCATCACATCGGTGGTGAAGCCACGGGCCAGGTAATAGCCAGTCTCGCTGGCGTCATCGCGCGGCGAGTTGCCGCCCAGCGCGAACACCTCCAGGCACGCCTGGCGGGTACTGAACTCGGACAGATCGAAGCCTTCGCTGCGGGCCACGTCGGCCACGGCACGCATCATGATGGTGGTCGACACCGGCAGCTCGATGAACAGCGCGGCAAAACCAAAGGCGCCGCCAACCGCACCGGAGGTCGCTGCGGCCAGCTTGTGCCAACGTGTGGATGCCCCCTTGCCAGGGGTGTTGTCCATGCTCCACAGCGCCGCCTGCGCCGACTTGGTCAGCGCGGCCTGCACCGCGCCGTGGATGCGATTGGAGACCGAGCTGGGTAGCGCCTTGACCGCGAACTCCAGCGGCGTGCCGACCAGATTGGCCATGCGCGCGGTCAGGGTCGGCGCTTCCAGCAGGGCCACCGCTCGCTGCAGGTCAGACCAGTCGCGGGCGTCGTGGGCAATATCGCGGGGGAGCAGGATGGGCTCGTTCATGGCGCCGATCTTAGCGCCAGGGAGTTGAACGGAGGGTGGTGCCGGCCGCTGGCCGGCAACCTTATACACCTCACGAAAGTCCTGGAACTGCCGGCCAGCGGCCGGCACTACCGGTCAAGGGGTCGGCAACCCCGACAGCGCGCCCATGAACTGACGATAGTGGCGCAGCTCGGCGATCGAGTCGTGCACATCGCTCAGCGCGGTGTGGTTGCTGTTCTTGCCAACGCCGGCGGCCACGGTCGGTGCCCATCGCTTGGCCAGTTCCTTCACCGTGGACACGTCCAGGTTGCGGTAGTGGAAGTACTTCTCCAGGCGTGGCATCTGGCGGTGCAGGAAGCGACGATCCTGGCAGATCGAGTTGCCGCACATCGGCGACAGGCCGGCCGGAATCCACTGCGCCAGGAAATTCACCGTCTGCGCTTCAGCTTGGGCAAGGGTCACCGTGCTGTCCACCACACGCTGCCACAGGCCCGAGCGGCTGTGCTGGTTACGGTTCCACTCGTCCATCGCTTCCAGCGTTTCCAGCGGATGGTGGATGGCGAATTCCGGACCTTCGGCCAGCACGTTGAGCTGGGCGTCAGTGACCACGGTGGCGATCTCGATGATCGAATCGTTGTCGGTATCCAACCCGGTCATTTCCAGGTCGATCCAGATCAGTCGTTCGTTGGCCGCGCCGTTGTCCGCCATGTGTCGCCTCGTTGCTGGGCAGGCGCGCGGCCTACCGGTGATGGAAAGAGGCGCCCATCATACCCTTTAGCCCCTCAGCCCTCGCCGGCGTGGTCTTCCAGCAGCAGCGGCGGCTTGCCGCGCTTGGCGCGGAAATAGTTGGTCAGCCGCATGCTGGCTTCCTTGGCCAGCACCCCACCGTGGATCTCCACCCGGTGGTTGTGGCGACCATCGCCGAGCAGGTCGAACACACTGCCGCAGGCCCCGGTCTTGGGATCGCTGGCACCGTAGACCAGTCGTGCGACGCGCGCATGCACAATCGCCATCGCACACATCGCACACGGCTCCAGGGTCACATACAGCGTGCTGCCAAGCAGGCGATGGTTGGCCAGCAGCTTTCCGCCGGCCCGCATGGCCACGATCTCGGCGTGCGCGCTGGGGTCGTGCGAGGCGATGTTGAGATTCCAGCCCTCGCCCAGCAGCTGGCCATCGGCGCTCACCAGCACGGCTCCCACCGGAATCTCGTCGAACTCGCGCTGCGCGCGCTCGGCCAGCGCCAGCGCATGGCGCATCCAGTGTTCGTCGGTGTCGTGCACCGGCACGCCCAGGGCGTCGGTCATGGCGGTTCTCGCGTGTCTGCAGGGCCAGGATGGCCGCCGGGGCCGCATTGTACGCCCGCGGCCGTGCAGGTGCCGCTAGCGCGCGTCGAAGCGCTCGCGGGCCGCGTCCAGTGCGGGAAAATTATGCTCGGCCCAGCGGTCCAGGGCGGACAGCGTCTCGACCAGACCGCACGCGACCTCGGTCAGGTGGCACTCCACATGCAGTGGTTTGCTACCGAGATCACACCGCTCGACCAGGCCATTGCGCTCCAGCTGCCGCAGGGTCTGGGTCAACACCTTCTGCGAGATGCCTTCGATCTTCCGCAGCAGCGCACCGTTGCGTTGCGGGCCCTGCGCCAACGCCGGCAACAACAGCATCACCCACTTGCCGGAGATCAGCGCCAGCGCATCGCGCGCCGAGCAATCGGCGGCATAGACATCTCCGGGAAAGGCCATGGTTATCTCAAGGTGCGTAATTGCCGGGGCATGCCGGCACCGCGAGGATGGTCGCACACTCCTCGAACACCTCGCTCCATGCGCGCCCTGATCCTGCTTGCCCACCCCGAACCCCGCTCCTTCAACGCCCACCTGGCCGTGCAGGGGGCCGAGCAGCTGCGGCACGACCACCTGCAGGTGGACGTGGTCGACCTTTATGCGGAAGGCTTCGATCCGCTGGAAGCGGCCTGGCACCATCCACGGCGCCTGCAGCCCGAGCGCTTTGATGCCCAGCGCGAACAACGCTACAGCGCCGAACACGACCAGTTGCCCGCCGATGTGCAACGTCACCTGCACCTGCTACGGGCCGCAGACCTGGTGATCCTGCAGTTCCCGCTGTGGTGGTTCGCGGCGCCGGCTATCCTCAAGGGTTGGCTGGACCGCGTGCTGGTCTATGGGCCGATGTACAACAGCCGTCAGCGCCACGAACATGGCGTAATGCAGGGCAAGCGTGCGTTGCTGAGCGTCACCACCGGCTCTTCGGCGCGGGCGTGCGCGGTCGATGGCCGTGAAGGCGATACCCGGCTGTTGCTGTGGCCGTTGATGTACAGCCTGCGCTACGTCGGCTTCGAGGTGATGGAGCCGCATATGGTGCACGGCGTGCGCTCAGGGCATGCAGCGGAGCGTAAGCAGGCCCACGACGAGGCGCTCGCCATGGCTACGCGCAACTATATGGAACGGCTTGCCCGGTGGAGGCAGTGGCCGATCGTGCCTTTCAACGACAGCGGGGACTTCGAGGATGGCGTGGTGCTGCGCGCCGAGGCAAAGACCCATAGCCCCTTCATCCGCCATCGCAACGATGGATGAGTGCGCGCCCGCACCTGCAGCCGGAAGGCTTCATAATGCGCACTCTTCCGAAGCACCTTGGTGAACCCATGACCACCCTGCGCCCCTCGCGCGCCGACGACGGTGCCGCCCTCGTCGACCTCTGGCGTCGCGCCGTCGACGCTACCCATGACTTCCTCAGTGCCGAAGACCGCCAGGCCATCGATGCCGAAGTAGCCGCTTTCCTGCCGCAGACGCCGATGACCGTCGCCGTCGATGCACAGGACCAGCCGCAGGGCTTCATGCTGATCGATGGCACCCACATGGAAGCGCTGTTCATCGATCCGGACGCGCGCGGCACCGGTATCGGTCGGCAGCTGTTGCAGCATGCGCTGGCGCTGCACCCGCAACTGAGCACCGACGTCAACGCACAGAACGCGCAGGCCGTAGGCTTCTACCTGCGCATGGGCTTCGTCGAAACCGGTCGCTCGCCGCTGGATTCGCAGGGCCGCCCGTATCCGCTGATCCACCTTCGGCATAAGGCCTGACATCCGTCGGCAGCAGCCGCGTGCTAGCGTGGCTGCTTTCGATCAAGGAATGCCGTGCATGGATGGTGCAAAAGCGCTGTTTACCCTGTTTGCGCTGGGAATCAGCCTGGTCTGGATCCTGGTGCCGTTCGCCATCTTCGCCGTGCGCAATCTGCTGCGTGAGGTACTGGTCGAACAGCGCCGTACCAACGCACTGCTCGAGCATATCGGCGGCTACCGCATTCCCAAGCCGCAACCCGAACCGACCGTCTGGCGCGCGCCCTGAGCTGCAGCGCGCCAGGTCCGGCTCAGGCCGTCGCCTCGAAGGCCGGTGAGTACTGCACCCCGCCCTGTGCCACCGGAGGCTGCAGGCAAAGCGCCTGGAAGTACTCTGCCGGCACGCCCGGCAGCACCAGGCCCGGCTCGGCACGGAACCCGAAGCGCCCGTAGTACGCCGGCTCACCCAGCAACACGCAGCCATGTGCGCCCTGCTGACGCAGGGCTTCCAGAGCCGCGTGCATCAGGGCCGCGCCAACGCCCTGCCCCTGCCATGCGGGCAATACCGAAATCGGGCCCAGGCCGAACCAGCCGGCGCTGCCATCGCTGACCGTCACCGGCGACAGGGCAATGTGGCCGACCACTTGGCCCTGAGTTTCGGCGACCAGCGAAATGCTCAACTCCCCACGCGAACGCAGCGCATCGACGATGAACTGCTCGGTGTGGCTGCTGTGCGGGGCTTCGCGGAAGGCGGCTTCGGTGAGTGCGCGGATGGCGGCGTGGTCGGCCGTGGTTTCGGTGCGGATCATGCAGCTCAAGGAGAACGCCTTTGATAATGTGATGAATGTGTGAATTATTGATTTACGTCGCAGATTCCACCGCGAACAGACCCTGCCAGCAAGTCCAACGCGACGCCCGAATCCCCTGTGCTGCAATCGATTCGCCGGAATACACCGCATCGGGCGCGTCAAAAAGCCGTCGCGACGGTGGCGCAGCGTTCCTGACACGCTCCATAATCGAGAAACCTGTCACCCAGGAAGGATATATGGACATGGACGCACGATGCAGGATCAGGCCATGGGAGTAGTGCTCCCTGAAAGGAAAAGGCAGCCGCTGCTGGCGTTGCTCGCCCTTATCCCACTGGCCGCATGCTCGCCCTATGCTGATGCCGAACGCGACGTCGCCGCTGGTGGGCGCGGCTTGGCCAAACTCAACCCTGCACCAAAGCAGGGCTACGAGCTGGTACTGACACTTAAGGATGCCCCTGGTCCATTCACGGTGGTCGAGGGCGTTGCCCAGTACGACGTCAGCAACCACAAGGACTGCGGCCGGGTCCTGAGGGCGACCGGTACCGCCAGCCGTATTACCAGCCAGGAGCTCGTCACGCTGCGCAAGGTCGGTGAGAACGAGTACCGCGGTACGTTCTACCTCGACCGCATGCAGGACCAAGACTATTACGATCGCGGCGTTTGTCATTGGACACTAACCGGAGTCGGTGCGATGTTGCGCGCCACGACCGACGAAGCGGACACTCGATTCCTGACGTTCGTCGACAAGGAACGCATGGACGCGAGGAGCCCATTGACTCTCTATTATCCGAAGGTTGCCTATCCTCGCGCCGAGCTTGCTGCCAACTATCCTGCCAGCGGCAAAGAGAATCCTTCGGAGTACAAGGGAGAGCTGCGCGACGCGCTGTTCTCGACCACGACCACTGTGCAGAAACTCGCGCCATGAGCTGCCAGTTCAACCATCCATCTACCCCCAAAGGAGGCCGACATTGCGCCACAAGATGATCCCGTGCCTTGCTCTGCTTCTATTGACCGCCTGCAATCCGGAGACCGCCATGAACCAGGAACGTGCCGCTGCTGAAGCCGATGTCGCCCAGGGTGGGCGTGGCCTCGCCAAGCTCAACCCCAGCCCGCGCAAGGCCTATGAACTGGTGCTGCGCCTGAAGGATGCCCCCGGTGATTTCGCGGTGGTTGAAGGTGTCGCGCAGTATGACGTGACCAACGAAGACCAGTGTGGGCACATCGAACCTGCCACCGGTACCGCCGCACGTATCACCAGCCAGGAACCGGTGGAGCTGCGCAAGGTCGCCGACGGCGAGTACCGCGGCACGTTGTATGTGGACCGCATGCTGGATGAGGACTACTACGGCCGCGGCGTGTGCAAGTGGGAGTTCAGCGGCGCAGGGGCGATGCTGAAGGCCACAGGCGCCGAGGAAGAAACCCGCTTCCTGACCTTCGTAGACGCCAAGCCGTTGACCGAAGGTGGCGCCCATACGCTCTACTACCCGGATCTGGTCTATCCGCGGGCAGATCGCGTTCCCAATTTCCCAGCGAGTGGCGAGCCTGATCGCAGCAACTATGCCGCCGACCTGCAGGACAAGCTGTTCACGATCAGCCTTTCTGCAAGTGAGGTGGCACCGTGACCATCACCTCCCAGGATTACGCAGCGTTATCTGATGACGCGTACAAGGACCGCGCCGTCGGTCGACGCGCCCCTGGCCAGGAAGAAAAGGTCATACTGAACGGTCATGAGTACAAGATCCTTGAGCATGTCGACAATCGTCTCAATGGCTATCAAGGTACCGTCTATCAACGCGTAGACAGCAAAGAGATCGTCATTGCCCATCGTGGTACCGAGCAGATCGCCCGCGATGCAATTCTGACCGATGGTGGAATGGTGGTTGCACGGACAAATGTGCAGGCACCTGACGCGATCGCATTGACGCAGAGGACAATTGAAGGCGCCGCACTTCAGTCCCGCTTGAGCGGCGGACCTGCTCCCCAGGTTACCGTCACAGGCCACTCCCTCGGCGGTGCCCTGGCCCAGATCACCTCGCACCACTTCAACGTCAAGGGCGAGACCTTCAACGCCTACGGCGCGGTCAGCCTCAGCTACCGCATTCCGGAAGGCGGCAACACCATGATCAACCACGTCATGGCCTCCGATCCGGTCAGTGCTGCATCGCCCCACTTCGGCCAGGTCCGCATCTACGCCAAGCCCGATGAAATCAAGACGCTCGCGGCAAACGGCTTCAGCAATCACGCCCTGCGTGATCTGATTCCAGACCGTCCGATCATCGCGGCCACCAGCTCATTCGGCGCGCACAAACTGGGCAACTTCCTCAACGAAGGCTCGGTGCTGAAGCACCCGGAAACCCAGAAGCTGGCGAAAGACAACGCCAAGATGATCGAGGAGTACCGCGACGACGTGGAATCACTGCGTCGCGGCGTCACTCGCGCGGCACGTGGCATTCCGGGCGGTGCCGTCGATCTGTACGACCACATCCGTGGCCCGCTGCAACCCGGTGAGCCGGCCCGTCGCGAGGCGGAGAAGAACGGCCACCACACCAGCATGCTGCGCATGGACGATGCCACTCATCTTGGCAACCCGCTGTTCAACGACGCGATCCGTGGCGTGCATGCGCAGGACGTTCGCGTCGGCCGCGTGCCGGATGTGATGAGTACGCAATTGGCCGGTAGTCTGGCGGCGGAGATGCACGCTGCAGGCGGCAAGCGCATCGACGAAGTGGTGATGAATGCCGACGCCTCGCGCAGCTTCGCGGTGCAGGGCCAGGGCGGCGACCCGGCGCATCTGCGCGTGTCGGTGGACACGGCCGTGGCGATGAATACGCCGCTGGAGCAGAGCAGCCAGCGCATTGATCAGCAAGCTGCGGGGCAGCGCTTGGCGCAGGACCGCGATCAGCAACTGGAACAACAGCAGAACCAGACCCGCAGCATGCAGGCCTGATGAACAGCGCGGGAGCCGGTCAATCCGGCTCCCGCGTCACTTCCGCTCTCCGCCTCAGGGGCTGGAGGCCGCGACCGGCGCGGACGCACCGGCGGTCACGAACAGATCCGGCCCGGAATCCGGGAAGCCACCACAGGCGCGATCGCCCGGCGCCACCGGGTCACAGGGCCACTGGTTGCGCGAAACCTTCTCGCGCATCTCGAAGCGATCCCCGGTCCAGACCACGAACGCCAGGTGCTCGCGGTTCCAGTCACTGAACGCACGCGGGCCACCCTTCTGGGCCGCCTCCGGGTACTGCACGAACCAACGCATGGCCGGGCCGAACTGCAGCTTGCTGTGATCCAGCGTGATCCTGCCCTCGCGCGACAGCTGCCGCGCACGATCAGCCTCCGTCACCTGGGGCATGGCGGGCATGGCATCGGCGGTCACATCCGTCGGCGCGGCGTCCCCGCGAACCTGGTACACACGCTGGGCCACATAGGCCTCGCGGCAGTCACCCGCTGGCACACGTACCGGCTCCGCACCGTACTCATCGCGGTTGGCGACCCGGTCGCTGCAGGTGAACGGTGCCGACACCAGGTAGAACGTGCTGTCGGCGTCGCGTCCTTCCAGCGAGCGCACCCAGATGTCGCCCATCCGCGCGATGAAGTCCGGGCGCTGGCCGTAGCCGGGCACCGCCTTGAACCAGACCTTCTGCCGCACCTCACGCTCGCGCCAGCTGCGTGGCAGATGGATGTCCTGTTCGGGCAACGCGACCAGAACGGCTGCGAGGTGGGCCGGCATCGGTCCCTCGCAAGCGCCGATCAATAGATCGCCCTGCGTCGCCAGGCGACCGGCCAGGTCGACCGGGCAGCGGGCACCAAGCGCGCGTTCGGTGGCCTGCTCCGGAGGCAGCGGCACGATCGCCAGCGCAGGAGGTGCCGAACGCTCAGGCGCAACCAGCACGGCTGCTGGCTCAGACGGAGCAGGCGGTGCGGATACGGGCGCCGACGCCTGGGCCTGTACAAGTGTGGGCGCAGGCGCTGGCTGCGGCGCTGTAGCAGACGCGGGAGATGCCGACGACACCTCTTGAGCCATTGCAGCCGGCACCTCCGAGACAGCAGCTGCATCAACCACCCGAGGTGCGGCTGGTTCAGGCACTGCTGCCGGCTCGGTCGCCGCTGGGGCCTGCTGCATCGGTGGCGACGCCTCCTGAGCCTGCGCCATTACAGCCGCCAGACTCAATGACAAGAGACAGATCGGCGTCAGGCTCGACCTGATAGACGTGAAGCCGGCAATGGCGCGCCGGAACGTTGGGAGTACGGTTCGCATTTGGTGTCCTTACGTTGGGTGTCCTTATCGGCGCCGGAGGGCGCCACGCGTCTTGCGTCCAGCACCTCCGGGCCTCCACCCCGCAAGTGCCCCCGTGGGTCAGATCAAACGTGAACGCCGCTCCTGCTCGCGGGCAATGGAAGCAGACTGATCCTGCTGCGAAACACTGGCAGCCAACTGCTGGCTGCTCTGCGCCAGCGGCTGCTGGGCGGCCTGCTCCCGGTCAACGGACGCACGCAGCATCGCCGGATCCCCCAGCGCGCCCTGCACCGCAAACAGCGTGCGACCGTCGTTGCCCGCCAGCAGATGATCGATACGCGACAGGCCGGCCTTCTGCGCCCCCAGCGCCAATGCGCCAGCGGTATTGTCGAGCTCCTGTGCGCTGCGCAGTCCATTCTGCGGTCCCATCTGCTGCAGGTGCCGGCGCGCATCCTCGAACAACGCGTTGCCGGGCTCACCGGTCTGCGACATGTCACGGGCAACACTCTGCGTCGGCGCACCGACTTCGCCTCGATCCAATCGCGCCATCACATCAGGCGTCAGCTTCTGCTGCCACGCATCGAATCGCTGCTGGCGGGCCTCGATGCCGTTCAGGCCACCATTGATCGCGCGCGTCGCTTCGCGCACATCCTCACGCGCGGCTTCCGGCACACGTGTCTGCCACTGCCACACCGCAATACGGCCCGCATGCTCAGGCTGCGCGGCCAGCTCCGGTTGATTCACCAGATCCAGATCCAGCGCCTTGCCGGCACGCTCATAGTTTTCCTTGCCGACCAGCGGCAGATAGCCGCGGCCGTGATACTTCAATGCGTCGCCGGGCGCATCATTGCCCATGCGCCCGCCGTACATCAGCTCGGCCAGATTCTCCGGACGGCCGCGCAACGCGTCCTGGCGGGCGCCCTCAAGCGCGCCATTGCCATTGCGCCACGCCGCTTCCACCGGGATCTGCGAGATACCCCGGGTGAAGTTGAAACTTTCATTGAGCCGGCTCAGGCCACGGGACTCGTGCCCGGCCTGCGCCATGAAGTTGGCCAGTTCCCGGGACGAGGTGATGCCGGCCTCCGTGGCCTGCCGCAGCAACTGCGACTCTCTATCCTGCGACACGGTGAAACTCCTGCTCGATCATCGTTGGGTACTCCCGCCTCCTCACAGGCATGGCACTCAGGGCAAGCTCACGTCAGCAACAACGGACGGATCGAAATCCTCGAACCGCACCCGACCAAGTTCGGCCGCCGAGAAATCGCGCGTATGACTGGCCTCAGTCTCGGTGTCGACCACCCTGCGCTGCACGCCATGCACCCAACAGGCCTCGTCGGCCGGAACGTAGCGGAACGTGTAGATGCTGCTCCAGCGCTCACGGCTCCCGCCGTTGGTGATCACACTGAACGCGCCATCCTCGATGGTCACGTACGCGAAGGGGTCGCCGGCAATGCCCCCACGGGTGGAGCACGGCACCAGCTTGTCGTTGCGCGCGGCCAACTGCCATCGGCCCGCGGCGTCGCCCAGCAGCAGCAACAACACCCGGTTAGGACCGTGCTCGCCGGGCACCAAGCCGTCGGGTGCCGGTTGATCGATCACCAGCAACTGGTCGTCGATCCCGTTGCCGGTAAGATCGCCGCGTACCGCCTCCAGCAGGTTCGCGCCGGACGGAACGAACGCCAAGGCATTGTCCATGTGTACGCCACTCCCCTTCTGCATCCCCTGCGACTCCTTCAATCCTGACTTTCCAGTACCCCCGCGACGACCGGGAAACCATGCGCTGCGCTGCAGGCTCCGGTGTCCACCATGGCGGATGATAGCCCCGGCCCTGCGGCGTCTGCGATGGTCGCAATCAACATCCGCATCGTGGGTCGTCAGAGTCCTCATGGACGGAAAAGCTCCTGCGTTCGATGGCACCGATGCGTCGGGATTTTGACGCGCACGCAGCTTACTTCGAGGAGGCGGTGCTCGTCGAAGGGAGCTTGGGATGAAAAGCGCACTTGATCACAGAAAAAGCGCAGTTAACGTGAATGGTGGCTTATCCGAAAAACAAATCCGCGGTGGATGGCGCCGGGGATGCATCGCCCCCCGCAGCCCCGCCGGCCTGAGGCTGCGCGGAAAGCGTGCGCTGCCTATGCGGATGGGTGCGGGACCCTGCATGCTCTTTGTCGCCTCGCGTCGTGGCCAGCAATCGCGATCAACGCAACTGCTGCGCGCATGCGGCTCCTTGTGTGGCGTAGTCACGGATGTAGCCGTCCATCGTCAGCACCGTGATATCGCATCGATTGTTCACGTCACTGATGACATGCCCGTAAACGTTCAGCCCCTGCACACGCTCGCCACGATGCAGGTACAAAGTGCGCGAACCATCGGCCCCAATCTCCACGCGATCCGGTGTGCCCCATGTCCGCACGAATTCCTGCTCTGTTTTGCCGATCCACAGGTCCATGAGATTGTTGCGGCCCACGCGGTTAGCTGCTCGATGCGATTCATCCAGAGCCTTGGTCGTCTCCTTCTGGACACGCGCCAGATTCGCCTCCAGGCTGCGCTCAGTTCGGTCCATTTCGGCGTCGGTCGGCCGATAGGTGAATGCTGGTCGCTTGCCGTCCTTCCACAGGTCGCCCCAGATGAAATCAGCAGGTGATAGGCCGACGTCACCGATGGACAGGAAGCCGCGCTTCATCATTTCCGCGGGTACTTTGGCCTTGGGGTCAGGCCCCACGAGACAGGCAAACCGCACCAGTTGCACCTGCCACGGCGCGATCGCCTCGGTTCGCGGTTCGAATCTTTCCGGTGGGACATCCTCCATCGGGCGATCGCGCCACTGGACCAGGCTCATCCTCATGTCCACGGTGTTTTGTGAACAATTCACCCAGTACTTTCTGATCAGTCGATTTGGCTTGATCGCGTTCTCGTAGATGGTGTTGACCTGGATCTCGTATACCGGTTCCGGACCAGCGACCGGCTCACCGGATTTTGGTGGCTTTCTACGGCGCAATTGCTTCAGGTACGCATTCTGCTCCGCCGGCGTGGCACGCTGCAGGAAACCGACCAGATCCGAGCGGTCGCTGAGCGTTTGCGCATCGACCACCCATGCCTCCCGGTTCGGCGTTTCGCCACCGGTGAAAATGACCCAGCTATCAGTGGCATGTGCCGACGAAGCTGATACCAGCCCTCCAATCAGCAGGGCTACACGGCAGGGATTCTGCATGATTCGTTCCTTCGAATGGCGCGAAGACTTACGGCAATGCCGATGGTTCCTTATAGCACGGCCTAGCCCGCCACCTCGAACGACGCTCATTCTTAGCGCAAAGCCGGCGCCTTAAGCGTGAGCGAAAGAAAGAAACAGCCAACTTCTCAGCAGGCCACCCTCAAAAGAACCATGTATTTCACATTTCTACTCCGTACGCATGGGGGCTATTGATTGCCGGGATGTGCAGCTCTGAGACCGGATTCGGCAACCCTGGCGGATTCCGACGACGGAAGGGTTGAACGTGCGGCCGCATGTCGATCATGCGCACCACTGTCTTGGCCGGACTACCCCTTCTCCGGAGCGGCCGGCGTGTAGTAACTACCCGGAGGCTGCCCACTCAGTCCCGGCGCCTGTGCCACCGGGCTGCCACCCATCTGCGAATATGCCATGAAGCTACCCAAGGTGCCCTGGAAGAACATGGCCGCTATTGGGGGCGCAGTCAGAATCAGGGTCGCCAGGATCAATCCCATGCCGCCCTGCTGCATCGCCTGACTGGTCATGCCGTCGCTGGACGCCCCCATCAGCGGGAACTTGTTCACCAGCGCTGTCACCCAGAACGACGCAGACACGCGAATCACCATGTCCAGCGCAATCGAGACCATGGCTGCCAATACCGCCATGGAGAACATGGTTCCAATGCCGTAGAACAGCCATCGCTGAAACAACTGCTTGGTCTTATCGAACAATAGATGAAGGATGAACTGCGCCCCAAGACAATGCACTCAGCACTACAGATTAAAGTTCGTAGAGATACTAATTGCAGAAAGAAATTTGATCTTCGAGAGCAACTTCAACGCACTTAATTTGACTGAACCTATGGCCAGCGACTCCAACCCCAAAGGCAAAGTCCACGTCCTAGGCGGAAGTGAGAAATAGAAATAGCCCGCTTCTCAGCAGGCCACCTCTAAAACAAATAAGCAGAACCTCGGCGTGCAACAAAGCTCACCCAACGCGAGGATTCCATCAGCGGAAAGGCTTAAACTCAGACATGCTGCACGCAGAGTAGATAACGGTACAACTGCGCCCCTTACCCTCGGATTCACAACGGCGCACTGATTCCGCCTTCGCATCCTCTTCATTAGGTGATCGATACGCCACGGTTGTCACGTCGGCCAGGGGTACTGAGCCAATCACCGGGCCGGCTAGCGCGGCGCATTGATTGTGGTACTCAAGAATAACTTTACACTTCTGCCCCCCCATGCGCTGACATTCAGAGAGCGCGAGAGACCTGGCTTCTCTCTTTGATTTTTTGACCTCTGCCACACCAATCGCCAAATTCTGGCCTACTTGATGGTCTGCGTCTTGCGCCAAAGCACCCCACCGGGTTTCCCACTTGCCAGTTGGCATGGGGCCATTGCTCTCACCACTAGTTTGACCGCCCGGAATTGGCGCACAACCTCCTACGCCCTGCCCTCCCACCGGGTACTGCCCTGGGGGGCACCGCCCTTCTGCCAACGCCACATTAGAAATAACGAGCAGCAAAAGCACGACAATGCACTTCATACTTACACCTCTATCAATCGACACTGTCATTTCACGCTCAGGCACCAGCCTGCCCATACTTTCCAGTATCTTGCTTGATCTCACCTGATCGCCCAATACCGTAACCAGAAGTCGCGCCGTGGCCGGAACTGACCGATGGAGCACTGGAATGATCCTTTGTCTGGGCTGGCGAATAGTAACTACCCGGAGGCTGCCCGCTCGGTCCCGGCGCCTGCGCAACCGGGCTGCCACCTATCTGCGAATATGCCATGAAGCTACCCAAGGTGCCCTGGAAGAACATGGCCGCCATTGGGGGCGCAGTCAGAATCAGGGTCGTCAGGATCAATCCCATGCCGCCCTGCTGCATCGCCTGACTGGTCATGCCGTCGCTGGACGCGCCCATCAGCGGGAACTTGTTCACCAGCGCTGTCACCCAGAACGACGCAGACACGCGAATCACCATGTCCAGCGCAATCGAGACCATGGCTGCCAATACCGCCATGGAGAACATGGTTCCGATGCCATAGAACAACCATCGCTGGAACAACTGCTTGGTCTGGTCGAACAGAAGGCAAAGAATGAACAACGGTCCGAATCCGATGAACAACGCCATTGCTACTTCGTAGAGCAGAAGCATTGAACCCGCAGTTACCGCTGGACCACCGGTGCCGAGGCCGATGAACCACATGGCCCGGGTCTTGTCTTCCTGCAATCCAGGGTCATTCAGAATCTTGATGCCATCAATGCTGGACAGCGCCACCTGCATCCAAGCCAGACTCTTGTCGATCTGCTCTTCCGGCTTCTGATCCTTGCCAGTGACAACATGGGTGATCAGGCCCTTCACGTCCTCGGTCAGGAACTCATGAAGATCGCGCCCGAACATGCCCATGCTGGTGGCAACGGCCACAATCAACGCTGCGCGTGCCATGTTGGTTACCAGGACCATCATCGAGTCGCGGCTGCGGCCTGTAACGATTCGATAGCCTTGGATCAGCACCCACAAGGTCATGAGGGTCAGCGCGATGCCGCCCACCCACGCCATCATGTTGTCCATCAGGTCGAAGCCGAACTTGCCGATCCTGTCCCGCAGGTAGTCCAGGATCAGCTTGAAGAACACGAAATCGCCAATCGACTGGACACGTGCGACGTGCCCCATCAGATCCTGGAATCCGCCCGAAAAATCAAAGTTGGCAATCGACCTGATCGTCATACCCACATTCCCTTGGTAATACTGCAATCACATGAGGGGCGACGCTGACGCGCGCACCCTTGGTGCTCCATTCCATGCATCAGTCGATGGACAGCGCTGCCTTCAGCGCCGCCGTCTTGACCAGATCACTGGCAATGGTCTTCATCGGGTCGCCCTTCAACGCTGCCTGTGCGACTACCTTCTGATTGGCTTCCATCACCTCGATGTAGGCATCGTAGGCCTTCTGCTGTGCCTCGAAGGACTTTGCCTTGGCTGCCATGTCGTTTGCGGTGCGCAACGTGTCGTTCTGCGTTGCGTTGACGTTGCCGAGCAGATTGCTGACATTTCGCTGCTTCTCGATTGCATCGAGGCTATCGAAGAACGACGGCATCGTCTTGAGCATGAAGTCCACCGCATCGTTGTACTTGCGGTTCTGCATCATCCGGATGTTCACGCAGATCTGTTGCTGCTGATCTTTCCAATCGCCCTTGAAATTGAAAACGACCCGGGTCGCGAGAGTCTTCAGGTCGGTGCCGATTCCGCAGGTCTCGGCAACCAGATAATTGGGTGGCACCGGCGTCAGCGGGGCGGAATCCGGCAACCCGAAGGAATTCACGATGCCCTGGATCTGGACCATCGTCTCCTGGTACTCCTTGATCGTCTGCGCCCAGTCCCGTGCCCACTGGGTGTTCTCCTTGACGAACTGGTACTTCTCCTGGAAACGGGCCTGGTACGTATTGATCTGATTGAGGATGTGCTGCCACAGCGCAGGACCCGTTTCCTGCACCGGGCCGATGGCGCCCGCATTGGTCGCTGAGAGCGCCAAGGCAACGCCGAGCACCTTGGCCATCGGCTTGAGTACCTTGCGGGCGCTGGCCCGACGCTTGACGTTGTTCATTGGGAAACTCCTGTTGTTCTGATTGACGTCCACTTGCCTGTCTCCTGCTCGCACGGCCATCAGGCCGCGTCGGACCGGGGTTCCTTTCCCGATCCCTTCCGGTTCTTGTAGAAATCTTCCAGCCACTGCTCCGGGCTGAGCTCGTCTACAGTGACGCGATTGCGGACCGCGGCCGTCTGCAGGACCCGATGCATGACATCGATGTTGTCGGTCGAAGCTGAGATCACCGACAGGATGTCGTCCATGCCGCGCAGGTTGAGCTGGCACACGCTGGAGGCATGGCCCTGCTTGACCAGGAAGCAGCGCGAGCGCTCGTCCAGTGCAGTCACCACCCTGAACTCGGCCTCGGTCAGCTTCAGGCCGTCCATGTAGTCGCTCTTGCTGGCATTCGGGTTCGGCAGCAGGATCAGGGTAGCGGTCTGCTCGATCAGGGCGGCGGAGATATCGCTCTTCAGCGCATCTTCCGGGCTCTGCGTAGCGAAGATGCCGAGACCGTTCTGCTTACGGATGGTCTTCTGCTTGTTCTTCGCGAACTCCTTCAGGCCACCTTCGCCGTCCAGGATCTTCCAGAATTCGTCCATCACATAGATCAGCGGACGACCGTCGATCAGCGACTCCAGGCGGTGCAGCAGGTAATTGATCACCGGCACGCGCACTTCAGGATTGTCGATGATGTCGGTGTAGTCGAAGCCGATGATGTTGGCCTTGCTCAGGTCAACGGTATCGATCGGATTATCGAACACCCAGCCCAGCGAGTTGCCCGAGGTCCAGCGGCGCATGCGCGCGTAGAGGCCATCGTCGCCCATGTTGGGCAGGCTCTTCTGGAAGTTGGTCATGCTGCGCAGGTGCATCGGCGTATCGAGCATGCTCTCCACCGCCCGGTAGATATCCTCTTCCTCACGGGCGCTGTACTCGCGCTTGCCGGCCAGCACCTTGATCAGGTCAGCCAGGAACTGCAGGTTGGCTTCATTGTTCTCGCACTGGAACGGGTTGAAGCCGGTCGGTGCGCCATTCTCCAGGGCCAGATAGTTGCCACCGCAGGCGCGCACGAAGATCTCCGCGCCGCGGTCCTTGTCGAAGAAGAAGATGGTCGGCGACGGCTCGTACTTCTGCACCTGGCTGAGCAGGAAGTTGATCAGCGCGGTTTTACCGGTACCGGACTTGCCGATGACCATGGTGTTGGCGATCGCCTTCTCGCCGAGTGAATTCTCAGACGGATGGGTCGCGTGGAAATTGAAGTAGTACGGCTGGCCATTGGTGGTCTGCAGCGTGGTGACGCAGTCGCCCCACGGGTTGTTGTGCTGCTTACCGGTGGCGAAGTTGTGCAGCGGCGACAGGCCCAGGAAGTTCAGCGAGCTGACATTGGCCAGGCGTGTGCGATAGCGCCAGTTGCCCGGCAGCTGCGAATAGAACGACGAGGTAACCGCCAGGTCTTCCTTGGTCGATACGAACCCGGCGTTGGACAGCTCGGCGCGGGTCGAGGCGACGTTCTGCGAAAGCTTGGCCTGGGTGTCGCCGTAGACCGCCATGATGAAGTGGTATTCACCCAGCACGAAGTTGCCCGACGACAGCTGATCCATGGCCTGGTCCAGCTCGACGATCTGGCTGACCGCCTTGTCGCCGGAGGAGATCATCATGCCCTTGGTGCGGTCGAGCACCTTCAGCGCGTCCTGGCGCCCCATCGGGCTGAACGAATGGGTGATGACGTATTCGTAGTCGAGGTACTTCAGGCCGTTGAGGATGCCCGGGTAAGTCCCCTCGGCATACTCCTTGATGTTCAGAATGGCGCCGTAGTGATTGGCACCGTTGGGAGTATTGATCGCAAAATCGCCGGTCTTGGCCGAGAACATGTGGCGACTGACCGGCAGGTAATCCTTGATCGGTGCCGACAGCACCGGCACCGGCTCGTCGATGCGATTGATCAGGTAACCGAACAGCTCCAGCGTTTCCGAGAACACCACGCCATTCTTGGCTTCGTACATACCCAGGCGATACGGCGCGTAGTCGCGGATCACGGCCTCGACGTTGCCGGCCAGTTCCATCAACTTCTCTACCGCCTGCTCCTGCTCGGCGCGCAGCTTCTCCACGTTCGCCGACTTTTCGACGAAGCGTTTGCCCGCCACCACCGGGCGATAGATCATGGTCAGGTACAGCTCGTTCTGCATGATGCGCTGCGAGGACAGCATGCCCATGTACTGGTCGGAAACGTCCTGGTTGAAGCGCTGCCTGTAGTTGCTCTTGCCCTTCAACGTGCGACGGCGACGGATGTCGTGCACCCAGAAGGCGACGTTGACAAAGTCAGGCGCGCGCAACGTCTGCAGCAGACGGTTGAACGTATTGTGGCGATGCTCGAGCTCCCACTCCTCGCGGCCGACGAACGGCAGCCCTTCCAGATGCCAGGTCAGCAGGTAGTCGCCGCCCGTGGTCTTGACCACGTTCGGGGCGACATGCGACGACAACGGGATGAACTCACTGATGGAGGTGTCAGGGCTGAACATACGACTGCTTCCAAAGAGGTACTGCCAAGAAGTTTCAAGAGACCTGGCGGGCGCGGACGCCCGCCAGGCCGGATCCGGACCTCAATCCATTCGGGCCGGCTTGTTGCGGTAGTGGTTGGGGTTGAGCACCCACATGCCATCGTGCTCCTGCACGTTGCGCACCTTCAGCTTGAACATCAGGCGCAGGCCCAGCAGACGGAAGATCATTTCGTCACGCTTGGCCATGTGCCGCATGATGAAGACCGCCACCGGAATGGTGAGCAGGAACCAGAAGTTCGTGTACATGCTGAGCAGCAACAGCCCGCCTGCCACCATGAAGAATGGCAGGTAGGGAACGCCCAGGAACATCGCTGGACGCGTGCAGCCGCGGAACACGACGTTCTTATGCACTGTAGTACTGGATCACGTGGTTGATCAGGTAGGAGGTGCTGGTGCCACCACCGCACTTGCCGTCGCTGCCATCACCCAGCAGCATGCGCGCGATCTGGCCTGCGGCGCCGATCAGCACACCACCGATCAGGATCGGGGCGACGTCAGCGATGCGCTTGTGCGCGAAGGCGATCTGGTAACCAGCGAAGATCACCGCGATGGTGACCACGGCGATCGAGGCGATGTTCAGCAGGCCGTTGATGTTGTTGAAGAAGCCGCAGACCTTCTTGTCGGTGCCGCCGAAGTCGGTGGCGCCGTTGGCGAAGACTTGCGGGGCAAACAGTGCGCCGACGAACAGAGTGGCCATCAGCAGGGTCTTCAGCGTGCGCTGGGCCTGGACGAGGTCGAGATTGGATCGCTTCATGGATTGATTTCCTTGTTGATGGACTAACACAACTGAATCGACCAGCCGGGGGACTGGCCGTACCACGACTTCGTCAGAACACGAAGGCCGCATCCCCTGCGGGAATCTGCTGCACCGGTGCGGACTGTGCCGGTGCGTTATATGAACTGCCATTGCCGGCCACTGGCTGATTGCGCTCATTCCAGGGCCGCAACATCACAGGGCCCTCGTTGCTGCCACCTGCAGCACCTGGCAACTGCTGCGGCATGGCCATCGCTTGCGCCGGACCCTGCTGAGGCAGCTGCTGCGGCATGCCACCGGCCTGTTGCTGCGGATAGGCGGCCCCTTGGGTGGGCTGCGCCTGTGGCTGCATCATCCGGTCCACCGAACCCAGCACTACCTTGGACAGCGTCTGGTCGGCGATGTTCAGCAGGCTGCCCCGCGCCATTGCACCGGTGGACGGATACACGACATACGCGCGTGCCGGGTCTTCCGACGGCACGTACACCGGGCCACTCGCCTGCGCAACGATGCGCGCCTGCGCCGGCGAAGCGAGCTGCGGGTGATGCTCGACCTTCACGCTGCGGCGTTCGCCGCGACTCACCACGTCGATCGGTGCAACACCATTGCTGGCAAGCTGCTGCCCGCGGCGCATCGAGTCATAGACCTTCTGCACATAGCCATGGCGGAAGCCGGTCTCGAAATTGCCCGAGTAGTAGCAACTGAATGACTTGCCCCAGTCACCACCGGAGCGCTTGTAGCACTCGGCGAGGATCCGAGAACCCGCTTGCAGGTTCGGGCATTGCTGGAAAGCCTTCTCGTAGGAATCCAGGCCGTACTTGCCCAGGTTATAGCGATTGACCTGGGCCAGCCCGATGGAGAAGTTGTAGCCTTTCTCTTCCAGCATCCGAACCGTCGCCAGCGCTTCATCCAGCGCTTTGGGCTGACGCGCCAACGCGCCGCCAACCACGCCGATGGCATAGGGATTGCGCGACGATTCAACGTTGATGACATGCTGCATCACGTCCATCGACACCGCCATCTCCGGGCACGCCATCATTTCAAGTCCTGGCAGCATCCTTCAGCCCTCCTGCCCCTGGGCACGCCCAGGATTGAAATCGATACCGGTGATGTAGCGCGAGCCAGCATGGGCCTTGATATGCACGACGATGTCGATCGTCATCATCAACAGTCGCTTGATCACGTTGAATTCCAGGCCAGAGCCTTCGCTGGACGCCTTCACCATCAGTGCCAGCTGGTCCCAGGTCTGCTCCGGGCTGCCGGCGTGGCAACTGGTGATGGAGCCAGGGTGGCCCGATGCGCAGTTGCGGATGAAGTAGAACGCCTCGTCACCGCGCAGCTCGGCCAGGATGATGCGTTCGGGCTTCATGCGCAGGCAGGCTTCCATGCAGCTCTTGGCGCTGACATTGCTGGTGCTCTGCCCACCCTTGGAGTACAGCAGATGCACCACATTGGGTTGGGTCAGAAACAGCTCGCGCGCATCTTCGATCGTGACCAGGCGTTCGTTGTCCGGGATATGATTGACCAGCGCTTTCATGAAGGTGGTCTTGCCGCTACCGGTCGCACCGGATACCACGATGTTCTTGCGGTACATCACCGCACGCCGGAAGAACTCGGCGTACTCGCGCTGCTGGCGCAGTTCCAGCAGCTCGCGATCCTGCTCGCTGATGCTGCCATCGCTTTCCAGGATCTGGTTGAAGAACCCATCTTCGTGATACTGGCTGAGCGACTTGGTGTGCTTGGACGGTAGACGGATGGTGATCGACACCTTGCCTGCATCGCACGCCGGCGGAATCACGAACTGGGCACGCTGGCCGGTGGGAAACGTGAGCGAGACCACCGGATCGGCATCGGTGATGCGCTGGCCGGTGTTGCTCTCGTTCACCACCGCCGTGCAGAACTGCCGGGCCCGCTCGAAGGTCAGGCTCGGCACATCCACCCGCTGCCACCCCGCCCGGGTTTCCAGGTACAGCTCACCGGGACGGTTGATGCAGATTTCCGTCACTTCCGGGGAAGTCATGTACTCGGCGATGCCCAGCACTTCGTACTGATAGCGCAGGAAATCGCTGGAGACGAGGGCGAGGGGTGACACTTCAGCGTCCATGATCGTTCGTTGTTACCGGCGGGGATGCAGCACGCTCGTGAAGTCGACGTCCTTGGCGACGTACACATTCACGATGGTGCCTTGGTTGATGGTCACGGTCGGCGGGCGACGCTGGCTGAGCGACTCGTTGGCCAGGCGTTCCATGGTGCGCGCGGTGGCGCTCTCATAGGGCGACTGGATGGTCATGCCGTTGTTGGCCACCGTGGTGGTCTCCGGGCCATGTTCGGCGGCGGCGTACTTGAACGCGTCGGCCAACAGGCTGATCATCAGCGCCGAGGCGATACGGCTGCCCCAGTGCGCGCTGTACTGGCCCGGATGGCCTGCGCCACCCAGCTGGTCAACGCCCGGGCTGGACATTGCCACGTCAATACCGTTCGGCGTGGTGATGCGGTCCCAGATCACTTCCACCCGCTTGCCGGTAGGACCACCGCCATAGGCGCCATAGATCTTGGAGCCCTTCGGCAGCAGCAGATTGCGGCCGTTGATCGAGTACACCGGCTCTGTCACCAGGCACGAGGTGTAACCCGCGATGTCGGTGATGATGCGGGTTTCCAGTACACAGCGCAGATAGGTTCCTCGCACCAGCAGCGCATCGGGGCTGCGGATGTAGCTGGCATTGGACACGTCATCCACGTCGGGGCCACGACGCACGCGCGCTGGCGCTGCATTCTGCTGCCCGTTCATCTGCTGCAGCATTGCCCGCGTGTATTCGTCCATGCCCGCCTGCTGCGAGCGCTCCTCATCCTGTGAACCGCCATTGCCAACGAAACCATCGGCACTGGCACCCATCCGACGTTCGGCAAGCGTCGGACCACGAGGGCCCGCGGAGCGATCTTCCAACGTCACTGGCGGCTCAGGGCGGCTCGGCCCCAATGGAGGCGGCGGCAACATCGGAATCGGATCAACGGGCTGCATTGCCTGCGCCGGACCCGGATCGGTCTGGACAGCGTCCGGCAGTGTTGGCGTGCTAGCGCGCGCAACATCCGGCACCTTCGGCGCATCGTCCTTGTCTTGGCCCTTGCGGAAAAGCAGGAAGCCCATGGCAACAAGCAGCACCACGATACCGCCCAGGAACAGCAGCGCCTTGCGGTTCAATCGCTGCTCTTCAGCCGAGCGCAGCTGCGGCGCGGCCGCGTCCAGATCCGGTGCAGGCTCAGCCTGGGTCGTGCCGAAGTACGGATTCGTCTGCGCCTCCGGAGCAGCCTGTGCACCGTACGGGCTCTGGCTCTCGTCGCGTCCGTTGTTCGGGTCGTTTCCGGGAGTGTTCTGCTGGCTCATTTCTTCACGTTCCTTCGCAGGCCGACGACGAAGTCGCCGTGGCGGATGACCAGGTACGGGTAGGTCCCGTGCACGATCAGCGTATTGCCTTCAACCGTGGTGTTGACCACGAAGTCTTCACCGTATTCCGTTTCACGACCGAACACGGCCGGGAAGATGCCGGTCTTGTACTCGGGCGAATTCGGTAGTTTCAGGTAAGTGAAACGGCTGTCGTCGTAGGCGTTGACCGGGATCAGCCAGCCCATCTTCTTCGCCTTGCTGGTCGAATAGGAGTAGTTGAAGTTGTACTGGCGGTCCTTGGCCAGTTCAGAGCTCAACAGCGGCTGCGCCTCCTCTTCCACCGCTTCCTGCGCGACGCCGAACACGGTGTCGTTCGGGTAGGTGAAGGCGATCTTGTACTGCACGCCAGCACGACGGGCCTGTTCCAGCTGGCGCCAGTCAGTGGCCACCACCTTCAGCTCGAAGATGTAGGAATGGGTCTCGGTGCGCACCATCATGTTGGTGTCGACGTCGACGTTCTTCGGCTTGAGATAGAACACGTTCTCGCGACGGGTCAGTTCCCAGCCGCTGCTGAAGCCGGTGCTGTAGTCGAGGATCTTCTCGTTCGGGCTCAGTTCGATCTGGGTGGTCAGGCCCAGGCCGGTGCGAACCGGATAGATGCGGTCCTTCTCGTACTCGTAATGGTCAACCGCCTGCGCCATCGCCGCTACTGGGAACAGCAACGACAACATCGACAGCAGCGCCAGCGCGCTTCCCCTGATATTTCGACTACTCATCGGTTGCTTGCTCCATCAGCAGTTCCGGTGGAATTGTTCTGCGCCGGCCTCATGGCCGGCTGTCCGGGCATGGCCTGCCCCGGTGTTGCTTGACCCGGTACCGGCTGCGCCGGCATCGGTTGCCCCTGTATCGGCTGCCCCTGTATCGGCTGGCCCGGCACCTGGCCATTGGCCGGCACGGCGACCGGCTGGCCGGTGGCCGGATCGATCATCGTGGCCGCGGCCGGGTTGTTGGGATCGTAGGCACCCTGGGCCTGCTGCGCGGCCTGTGCAGCCTGCTGCGCCTGTGCCTGCATGGCACCGTCATCCGGCACCGGTACGCCACGCGAATAGTCGTTGTCGACGCGGTACTCGGTGACCTGGAAGGCCAGCGGATTGAGGATGCGATCCTGTTCGGACAGCGCCAGGTTCTGGTTGTACCCGAAGCGCATCGTCACCAACTGGTTGTCCAGATAGGTGGCAACGCCGGTGCGCTTGTCCAGCAGACTGCGCTGGATACGTACCGAAGCACCGCGGAAGCTGCCGTTCGGCTCAGCACCCAGCGGCGTGATGCTGAGGATCTT
Organism: Stenotrophomonas sp. 22DLJC03; assembly: GCF_056861405.1. Taxonomy (NCBI): domain Bacteria; kingdom Pseudomonadati; phylum Pseudomonadota; class Gammaproteobacteria; order Lysobacterales; family Lysobacteraceae; genus Stenotrophomonas; species Stenotrophomonas sp. 22DLJC03. The sequence goes on along the minus strand of NZ_JBSPUG010000002.1, from coordinate 545,676 downwards.
GACCCGGATGGCGCGCTCGCGGCCGTACATCACGAACGGGTTCTGCGGGTTGTTGCCGGCATAACGCACGCGCATGGACTGCGCCACCGGATCGGTGGACATCACGAACACCAGTTCCCAGTCACGCAGTCCCATCACCGCCGAGTCGTACGATTCACGCGCCAGCACGTACTGGGCCACGTTGCTGCGATTGATCGCTTCATTGCTGGTGATGGTCTCGCCCTGGAAGGTGCCACTCAGGCGCGCAACCGTGGCAGTACCGGTGTAGGCATCGGCCATCACCAGGAACGGCACCTTCTCCTTCAGCGGCAGCATGTAGTAGTAGCCACCGGCCAATGCCAGCGACATCAACAGCGAGCCCGTGGCGACCCACCAGGCACGGCGCTCACTGCGACGCGCCATGTCGGCCACGGTGATCTCGTAGCTGACCGCCTTGGCGACCGACTGCTCGACCTTGGGACTGTTGCCGGGATCCTTCTTGCGGAACATGGATTCTTCCGTACTGCTGAAACATCAATGGGCGTGAAGCCCCTGCGCCAGGCGCGGGGAGCAGCACGTTCGATGATTTCGATGTGGACTCAGGTGCCGCTGTTGGAATCAGCGCCCTGCGCCGACGCGGTCGGCGTCGCGCCAGCGCTCTGCACAACGATCTGGTTGCCAACGATGGAGACGGAGATTCCCTGCGTCGCATAGGCCGCAGTGAGATCGATCACGGCCTGCTGTGCATTGGTGGTGTCGATGTTCGAGACCGCGCCGTACAGCGTGAAGTCCGAGCTGAGGCGGTAATCCAGCGTGCGCCCGGAATCCTTGGCCCAGCGCTCAAGCATGGCTTTGAGCGTGCCATCCATCGGCGAAGCCTGGTAGACGTAGCTGGAGTACAGCGGGATCTCGGTCGTCGCCGCAGCGAAACGGTTGACCGGCTTCCAGCGCCCTCCGAAATCGGGAGCGGACTTGGTGGCACACCCTGCCACCATCAACGCCGCCACTGCGGCGATGGATATTTTCGCGATAAACGCCTGATTCATACGGGCTTCACTTTGACGTACGAAAAAGCAGTCCCGAACATTGGCTCCCTGGTCGTCCGGCGCCGCATCACGCGCACCGGAAACGGGAAGACGCGCTGGCTCGCAGCACACCTGCCCCGGTTCCCCTGCAGCCCGAAAGCCGCCAACCAGGTGACGGGGCCGCCAGTCATTGCCGACGACACACCCGCACACATCTCCAACGTCGAAACCATCCTTGTTTCCATGGCACAAACTCCTGGCCACCCTGCTCTACAACATTTGACACCCAGCACACATTTCTGGATGACGAACACAGGGTCGCACAACCACGCGTCAATTCCATGTCAGACAAGTCTGAATTTCTATGAACAGATGATGTTTTTTTGACTTAGCTCACGAATTCACGTCAATGAATATGAATCTACGTCACAAATTTAGCGACGTGAATTAGACGTTAAGCATCGGAACGTCGACCTTCGGCAGCAGCCTCGAGGTGAAGTAGCGATCCTTGTAGTAGCGGATCTTGTCGCACTTCACAGGATGCGGTATGCCCTCGTACAGGAATACTTCCTTGTCCGGCCCCATCGCCTTCAGCTCCTGCGGCAGCATCAGTGCGCGCCGCTCCTCGGTGAAGCTGTGGGTCTTCTCGCGGGCATGGGTGACGTTCTTCTTGCGGATGGTGGTGTAACCGAGCATGTCCGAGTAGTCATTGGCGTCCTGCTGCTCGCGCGGCGCGTAGAGGATCTGCAGCGCGTGGTTGGTGATGATCGTGCGCGACACCTCCCGCCCGTAGGTGGCATCGAGCTGGGACATGCTCTGGATGATCGGCAGCAGGCGGATGTTGTAGCCGGCCATGTAGGACACCGCCGACGCGATGATCTCGACCTTGCCGATCGAGGTGAATTCGTCCATCAGCAGCAGGCACTGGTACTTCAGGTCCGGATTGGACTTGGGCAGTTCCTTGGTGTTGAGGTTGATCAGCTGGCTGAAGAACAGGTTGATGATCAGGCGACTCTCGGCCAGCTTGTTGGGCTGGATGCCGATGTAGATGGTCATCTTCTTCTTGCGGACATCGGTCAGCAGGAAATCGTTGCTGCTGGTGGCCCTGTCCAGCACCGGGTTGATCCAGGCGTTGAGTGGTTCCTTGAAGGTACCCAGGATCGAGGCGAAGGTCTCATCGGCCTGGGACAGCATGTTGGCAAACGCCGAGCGCGCGTTGGAGCTGAGGAACGACCGCTCCGACAGGGCTTTGAGGTATTTCTTAAGATCGCTGCCGTCACCCGATGACAACCGGTAGACAGCGCCCAGGGTGGGCGTGCCCGAGCCGCCCGGGAAGCCACTGCTGCGCTCGTCATCCCAGTTCTCGAACAGGTACAGGGTGAAGGCCATGAACGCGTTGCGCGCCTGGCTGACCCAGAATTTCTGGTCCTCGGCACCATCCGGATACAGCATCGCGGCGATGCTCATCAGGTCCGAAACGCGGAACGCCGGGTCGTCGGAGACGTAGCTGAGCGGATTCCAGCGATGCGTGCGGCGGTCTTCGGCGAAGGGATTGAACAGGTAGATCTCCTGGCCCTGGCTGGCACGCCAGCCGCTGGTCAGGTCGAAGTTCTCCTGCTTGATGTCCAGCACCACCAGCGATTCGCCGTACTCCAGCAGGTTCGGAATGACCACGCCCACGCCCTTGCCCGAGCGGGTCGGCGCGGCCAGGATCACGAACTGCTGGCCGTCCAGCCGCACCAGCTTGCCACCATGACTGCCGACCACGATGCTCTGGCCGGTCTTCTTGAACATGCCGTGCTTGGACAGGTCGGCGCTGGTGGCAAAGCGTGCGTCGCCGTGCAGCGAGCGCTTGTCCTTCTTCAGCAGCAGCACCAGGCCGGTCACCAGCAGCACCAGCAGCGGCAGGCCGAAACCGAGATAACCGGCCCACTTGATCTTGCCCACGAAGGGCGCGACCTGTGGCTGGCCGAGCGCGTTGAAGTACTGGTAGTAGGTGTTCCAGGTGAACAGCTTGGTGTCCAGCCCCAGCAACAGCAGGGTCAGGTAACCGGAAAACACGAAACCAAGCAGCAGGGTCGCCAGCGTGATGATGGCGATGAGCAGATACTTCTTACTGGGCAACACCCGAATCCTCCATGATGCGCACAAGGGCGCGACGGCCTAGCGGCGGCGCCAGCGCGACGCCTTCTTCCGCAGGTGGTTTTCGTTCTCCAGCCCGGGCTCCTCGCCCTCTTCACGCACCAGTGCCTGCAGGCGTTGGCGCGCTTCGGCCAGCGACATCAGGTCGGTCAGACGATCCCCATCGTCGGCTACGACCGCATGGCCGACCACATCGCCCGGAGCGTACACCGGCGCGTAGGACACCGCTACCAGCTGATAGCGACCTCGCGTCTCCAGCACATGCCTGAATTCCTGCATCGACATCCTCCTTGTTCCTGCACTCCACAGCCCCTGTGTTTCGCATCATGCCGACCGCCATGTCGTCATCACATGCAGGACGCCGACAACAGCGCCCCGAACCTGCCGTCGTACCGAGCCCATGCCCGGCTTGCCGCAGCTCCACGGATCAAACGCTGTTTTACCGCCAGCGTGGCTGCTGCTGTTGCGGTGCAGCAGTACAATGGCGAGCTCCCCGCCCCCATCGCGCCCCCGCATGAGCCCCAACTCTTCCCTGGCTGCGCGGCTGACGCCCCGTCAGCGCACCCTGATCATCCTTGCCCTGTCACTGGGCGGCTTCGCCATAGGCACCAGTGAATTCGCCAGCATGGGCCTGATGCTTGAAATCAGCCGTGGCCTGTCGATCAGCGAAACCCAGGTCGGCCACCTGATCAGCGCCTACGCCATCGGCGTGGTTGTCGGTGCGCCGATCCTGGCCTTCGTCGGCGCCAGTTTCCCGCGCCGCAAGCTGCTGCTGGCGCTGATGGGCTTCTACGCCGTCGGCAATCTGGCCAGTGCCCTGGCCCCGAACTACGGCACGATGCTGATCGCACGTTTCGTTGCCGGCCTGCCGCATGGCGCCTACTTCGGCGTGGCGATGCTGGTGGCCGCCGCAATCAGTCCGGCCGGCCAGCGCGGCCAGGCGATGTCGCGGGTGCTGCTGGGCCTGTCGATCGCGATCCTGATCGGCAACCCGCTGACCACCTGGCTGGGCCAGCAGCTGAGCTGGCGCACCGCCTTCGCCCTGGTCAGCCTGCTGGCCATCGCCACCGTGGCGATGATCGCGCGCTTCCTGCTGCCGGACCCGGACGAGGTGCGCACCTCGCCGATGCGCGAACTGCGTGCCTTCAACACCACCCAGGTGTGGCTGGCGCTGGCGATCGGCGCGGTCGGTTTCGCCGGCATGTTCTGCGTGTTCACCTACCTGGCGCCGACCCTGGTGCAGGTCACCGGCGTGGCCGAATCGTGGATGCCACTGGCAGTGGGCGTGTTCGGCATCGGCGCGATCATCGGCAACATCGCCGGTGGCTGGCTGGTCGACAAATTCCACTTCAAGGCCGCTGCGGTGGTGCTGCTGTGGTCGATCGTGATGCTGCTGCTGTATCCGTTGGCCGCACAGTCGGTGTGGACCATCGGCCCGATGATCATCACCGTTGGCACCATGGGTGCGCTGGCTGCGGTGCTGCAGACGCGCCTGATGGACGTGGCCGGCGAAGCGCAGACCTTGGCTGCCGCCTCCAACCATGCCGCCTTCAATACCGCCAATGCGCTCGGCCCGTGGCTGGGCGGCATGGCGATCAGCGCCGGCTTCAGTCCGGCCAGCACCGGCTATGTGGGCGCGGCCACCGCCATCGGCGGCCTGCTGCTGTGGTGCGTGGCGGTGATGCTGGACAAGAAGCGCAAGGCCGCCGTAGCCGGCAGCCACTGAACATCGCGCCGGATCGTCAGTCGCGGCCCATGCGGCGGCGGCGATCCGGGCGCAGCATCGCCACATCACCGGCCGCCAGCGTCGGCCGCGCCAGCTCACCGCGCTTCACGCGGTCCAGCACCCGCCGGGAATTGGCCGCGCAATCGATGCCCTCCGGGCGCGCCTGGATATCTTCGATCAGCGCCAGCAGATGCACACGGCTCTGTTCCAGCCGCAGTTGCAGCGCCTCGATGTCGGCCACTTTCTGCTGCAGCATCGTAATCAGCGCGTCGTGCTGCCACTGGCCCATGTCCGGCGGCAACAGCGCGCGGATCTCTTCCAGGCTGAAACCGGCGCGCTGCGCACCGGTGATCAGCTCCAGCAGCAGCACCGCCTGCTCCGGATAGTCGCGATAGCCGTTGGCCTGGCGCTGCACAACCAGCAACCCTGCATCCTCATAGAAGCGGATGCGCGATGCCGCCAGGCCGGTGCGTCGCGCCAGCTCACCGATCTTCATCTGCCTGAATCCTCGACATTGGAACCCGTTGACCTTCAATCAAACTTGAAGGTTAGCGTAGCGCCATTCCCCTGTCCTGGAGCTGTCCGATGTCGCTGTTCTCGCCCTTGGTACTGCCTTCCGGTGCCGTCATCCGCAACCGCATCGCCAAGGCGGCGATGGAAGAAAACATGGCCGACGCCGACCACGCGCCCTCGGCCGCGCTGCTGCAGCTGTACCAGCGCTGGGCCGACGGCGGCGCCGGCCTGATCATTACCGGCAACGTGATGGTCGACCGCCGTGCCATGACCGGCCCCGGCGGTGTGGTGCTGGAAGACGATCGCCACCTTGATCGCTTCATCGCCTGGGCCGACACCGCTCGTTCGCGCGGTGCGCAGATGTGGATGCAGATCAACCACCCCGGGCGTCAGATGCCGGCCGCGCTCGGCCAACCGGCGTTGGCACCCTCATCGGTAGCGATGGATCTGGGGGCCCTGTCCAAGCAGTTCGCACCGCCGCGGGCGATGACCGGGACCGACATCGAGGAAGTGATTGCCCGCTTCATCCGCAGCGCCGAACTGGCCGAACGTGCCGGTTTCAGCGGGGTGGAAATCCATGCCGCGCACGGCTACCTGCTCAGCCAGTTCCTGTCGCCGCTGTCCAACCGGCGCGAGGACCACTGGGGCGGCAGCCTGGAAAACCGTGCGCGCCTGCTGCTGGAGATCGTGCAGGGCGTACGCGCGGCGGTGTCGCCCGCCTTCGTGGTGGCAGTGAAGCTCAACTCAGCCGATTTCCAGCGCGGTGGCTTCTCGCACGAGGAGGCGCGCGCAGTAGTGGAGATGCTGGCACCACTGGGCGTGGATATGGTGGAACTGTCCGGCGGCAGTTATGAAGCGCCGGCGATGACCGGCGCCGCACGCGACGGCCGCAGCCTGGCCCGCGAAGCCTACTTCCTCGAATTCGCACGCGAGATCGCCACGGTGGCAACGATGCCGCTGATGGTCACCGGCGGCATCCGTCGCCGTGCAGTGGCCGAGCAGGTGCTGGACAGCGGTGTTGCGATGGTCGGCATCGCCACCGCGCTGGCAATCGAGCCGGACCTGCCACACCATTGGCAGCAAGGCCGCGATCAGGTACCGACCCTGCGCAACATCGACTGGCGCAGCAAGCCGCTGGCTGCCAGTGCACACATGGCCACGGTGAAGTACCAGCTGGGGCGGTTGAGCCGACGTCAGCCGACCGCCCCCGGCGTCTCGCCAGTGTGGGCACTGCTGCTGGCACAGGCCGCGGCCACATGCAGGACCCGACGCTACCGACGCTGGATGGGGGCACGCGCGGCCGCGCACTGAGCCGGAAAGGCTTCTCATCACCGGGGCAATACCCCACCATCTGCAGGATCGGCGGCACCCCGCCGCCGATCGCAACGGGCAGAAGGAACCGACGTGGCAGCAGCACCGACCAAGGACCGCGAGAAACTGCTCGATGACCTGCTCTCGTTGGGCCGCAACTGGGCACTGGCCATCGCCATCGCCGGTGCCGGGGCCGCCGTGCACTACAGCGAATCGGTATATGAAGCGGGAATCTGGCGTGGCCTGCTGCCCACGCTCTGCTTCCTGGTCGCGATCGTCTGGATCGTGCTCAGCATCATCCGTTTCGACCTGACCATCCAGCAGCACTTCGAGCGCAAGCTGTCGCGCTGGCTCAGCCGCCTGCTGTATGTCGTGCTGCTCGGCACCGGCGTCACTGCAGTGTTCTTCGTCACCGAACTGGCGGAGAACAACCACATCGCGCGGATGTGCGACTCGGTGGCCAACGAACCCGGCAGCCGCATCCACAGGTCGGAAGAGTGCCAGCGCCTGTACCAGCACCGGGCGGCGTACCGGCAGCGACTGGAATCGGCCGAGGGTGAGTTCGACTGAGCGCCCCCTGCTGCAGGCACATGGCGCACGCGAAGTACACGCGGCGTGGATATGGGGTCGGGCACAGTAGCTGCGCCGCCCTTCCATGTGACCACTCCGGCCAGCATGTTCCGCCACCCTGCCCCTGCCCGCCACGATGCCGTTGCCCTGCAGGCCGGCGTGCTCGGCAGCGTGCTGGGCGTGGCCTTGTTCAAAGCGATTGCGTTGTCTGCGCTGGCGAGTGGATCACTGATGGTAATCGGCCTCTGGTTACTGGCCTGTGCACTGCTGGGCGCCTGGGCGCTGGCGGCCTACCTGGCCTGCCTCGCATTGAGCCGGCGTGTGTTCGTGCTGATGCTGGTGCTGTGCACGGTGCTGATGATCTGCCTCGCCTGATCCGGGCAAGCGCGCGACTATCACTTAAACGTTACAAGATAACAAGTGCGATCAGTCGGATTGTGCGTGCCGGGGGTCACGGATTGGAATGCCATGGCCACCCGGCATTACCCCCGAGATCACGCCATGACCCTGCAGCCCCTGTATCGCGCCTCCCTTACCGCCATCGCCCTGGCATCGCTCAGCGCCTGTGCTACCTATGACGACAGCAACATGCATCAGGCCTGCCAGGAGTCGCCGCATCTGAAGGATCTACCGCGCGAAGTGGCGGCCCGCGAGAGCCGCTGCAACAAGAGCATGGAAGTGTGGTCGAGCGAGCGCAAGGGCAGTGACCGGCCGCTGGATCTGAGCGGAAAGAAGAAGGACCTCTGACCACAACTGGCGCAGCCCTTGCCGGCTGCGCCACCGTCTTGCCGGTCAGCCTGCTGCCATCGACCCGAACCAACGCCGCAGCGCATCGGACATCCCGGCCCCATCCCCCCCCCCCGCATCACAGGCCCAGGCAACGATGCCATCCGGGCGCACCAGCACCGCGCCCAGTCCGAGCGTGTCATCCACCGCCTGCCGGATGAGGGCCGGGCGCCGTTGGCGACCCTCGATGCTTGCGCACAACGACGTGCCCGCGTCGAACACCAGCAGCACGCCCTGCCCTGCACGCAGCAGTTCACCCATGCGGCGTCCATCGGCCAGTTGGAAGTCCGGCGCGCTGCGGCCGACCAGCGGATGGCCCACGCCCAGATCCAGCTGCTGCGCAACGCCCCAGACCCGCTCAGCCAGGTATGTCGCACCATCACGGGTGTCGGCCAGATCGGCCATCACCGCCGCCAGCGCGCGCGAGCCAGCGCCCGGCCGCATCAACGCGACCTGCGCACGCGACCAGTCCAGCACCTTCGCGCCGATCGGATACCGCTCGGCCTGGTAGCTGTCCAGCAGCTCCTCATCGGCATCGGCATCGCCACGCACCACGGCGGCCAGCTTCCAACCGAGGTTCATCGCGTCGCCGATGCCAAGGTTCAGGCCTTGCCCGCCAAGCGGCGAATGCATGTGCGCTGCATCGCCGGCCAGCAGCACGCGTCCCTTGCGATAGGCCGCGGCCTGGCGCGCGGCATCGGTCCAGGTGGTAGCCAGATGCACCGCCGTGATGGTCGCTTCACGTCCGGATATGCGCCGTAGCATGGCCTGCGCGCGCTCCCGGTCCAGCGGCGTGCGATGACCGGCACCGCCGTCGAAATCGGCCAACGCCAACACGCCTGGCGGATTGAAGTTGTACATCCCAGCGACGGTGTAATGGCGCCCCGGCGTGAGCACCGACGGATCTTCCAGCTCGATCAGCAGCGAGTGCCCGGTGAATTCCGGCTCGGTACCGGCGAAGGTGAAACCTGATTGCTTGCGCACGGTACTGCGCGCGCCGTCGCAACCGATCAGCCAGCGGCCATGGGCTGTACCGCGAAGGGTCTCCACGGCAACCTGCTCACCTTCCATGCGCACCGCCTGCACCGCGCTCCCGCGGTCGATGCGCACGCCAAGCGCGGTCGCGCGTTCGGCCAGCACCGCTTCCAGCGCCTGCAGTTCAATCGCCATCTGGAAGCCGACCGGCGACGGCAGGCGATACAGCCAGCGCTCGCTGGCCACGCTGTCCAGCGCAAACGGAATGCCAGCGAAGTGGCCGCCCAGCGGCCGGGGCTGCGCCAGCCAGTGGGCGGTGCCGGGCGGTGGTGCGCCCTTGTCGGGTTTCAGCACCTGGCGCGCGGCCACCGCCTGCAGCAAGTCGCGCCTGTCCAGTGCCTCCAGGGTGGGCGTGTTCAAGCCGCGCAGCCCAAAGGGCAGGCGCTTGAGGGGTGATTCAGGGGACTCGGCCTGCTCCAGCACCAACACCGAACAGCCGGCCAGGGCCAGCTCGCAGGACAGGAACAGGCCGACCGGGCCAGCCCCGGCAATGACGACGTCGTACAGCATCGGAATTCCTTGTGAGCACCGGGCCGGCACTCTGGCGAAGCGAATGTTACACTCGGTGTAATTTTTCACAAGTGAGCCGCCCATGACCCCGCCCCCAGGCCGTCGCGAACAACGCAAGGCCGAGACCCGGCAAGCGATTTCGGACGTCGCCACCGAGCTGATCATCCGGCGCGGCTTCGAAGCCGTATCGATGTCCGAGATCGCCGAGGCCGCAGGTGTCTCACGCAAAACGGTCTTCAACTACTTCGCGAGCAAGGAAGACCTGGTGTTTGACCGCGACGAGGAGGCCCGGGATCTACTGCGCGAGGGCATGCTGGCGCGCCGCAGCATGCCCCCGCTGGTGGCCTTCCAGTCGCTGGTGCAGGAACTTCTGGAGAGCGGCCACCCCCTGCTGCGGATCAACACAGGCGCGGCGGCCTTCTGGCTGACCGTAGCCGAAAGCCCCGTACTTGCAGGCCGCGCACGGGAGCTGCAGGCCCTGCTCATCGCAGACCTTGCATGCTTGATGGCAGATGCCACCGGGGCCGACCCCTCCGACGCACCGGCACAACTGGGTGCATCGATGCTGATCGCAGCGCTGGTGGTGGCCTATGCCGATGCACTGCGTGCCTTCAACAAAGGCAACGATTCCACGCCGGCATTCACTGCAACCTGGCAGCGCGGCAGCATCGGCGTGCGCGCTGCGCTCAGCGGGACCGCCTACACAGCACGCGACCAGTAACCAGCCCGCAACGATCATTGAATCCACCGCATCGGCGGTCACGACCAGCATCGATTGCCCCGATCATTTGCGCTTGCCGGCATCTACGGTGAAGCCACTGTTGCGTCAGGCCCCACCTCGCGCAGCACCCTGTCTTCCCGCAGAGGCCAAGCCATGAAAGAGACACCTGAGCAAGCCGACTGGCGCCGCCAGATCAGCGGCGACCTGACCAAGAAGATCAACAGCGCGCAGACGTACCCGGACATCCGCAACGCCGTCATCAGAGCGCTGGCCGACATCGACGGGAAACTGCATGCCCTGTCTGACGGCGTGCGCACCAAGTACCTGCTCCGCCAGGACATGTCGTTGGTGCATTTCTACATCAAGGGCGGCAATGCCTTCGCCGCACGAATGGACATGTTGCAGAACCACAACGAACACCTTTTCACCTCGGGTGACTCGGACTGGGATACGCAGATTGTGATCGATCCCTGGCTGCCAGGCGCGGTGCAAAACGAACTGCATGCCTTGATCGAAGATCTGGTGGTGGAAGAACTCACCATTGCCGGCCAGAACGTCGCACTCCTGATTGATCAGCTCGCAGCACAGAATGCGGCGTATCCGCTGCAGCCCCTTCCCAGACCGCCGCAGCCCGCCGCATCGCCGCTGGAACCGACGCCTCAGCCATTGCCCCTCCCTCCAGGCCAGCCCGCGAACGTCACCTGGCGTGCCACCTGCGATCCCACCCAGGCACTGCGCCGTGTCTACAGCCGCGACACCAGCGGGCTCACCCTTGACACCCGCCGTGACCTCACATCGCCGGGACGTGCAGCTCCGCCGGGCATCATCCTCAACGACGCCATCCGGCCCTTCATCCTTTACCGGATGGGTTACACCTGGCATGCCGAGCTGATCACCGCGCCGCCGAATCCACCTCAGACGGCACCCGCTACGCCCCGACCGATCCTGATGGAACTGATCGACGTCAGCCTGCCGCGCCGGAACTCGATCGAGGCGGTCACTGTCTGGTCGGAAATCGACCGCGGAAAACTGGTGATCGGCACCGATGGTGGGGCCCAGGATCCGGTCCGTCTGCCACTACCGGACATGGACTACCACCTGCGCGAGAACCTGGTGATGCTGTGTGAGATCGCCGTCGACCCCAACCGCCCCAGCGCGCGCAAGCGACACAAGCGGGTGGCGCGCGTAAACGAGATCTACACCCTCTACGCGGGCCAGGACCGTCTGGCACAGTTCAAGAAGGTAGTCGACAGCATGGCCGGTGAAGAGGCCTCCGCCAACGCCAATGCGTCTGCCGACCAGCAGATCAATGGACTGACAGCGGTAGTGCAGCGACGCATGCAGGACGCCAACGCCAGCTATGTGCAGAACAATCCAGCACCGGCGGTACTTCAGCGGATTGCCCAGGGACGCCAACGCGCACTGACCATCTTCGAGCTGCTCAAACAGTCCTTCACCGCCCCCGTCGACCCCTCTGCCATGTTCAGTGACGATCTGGTCCTGGTGCAGAGCCTGAAACAGAGCCCCTATCTGGACGTGCCACAGGTTCCGTTTACCGGTGTCGATGTTGCGTTCATGGTGCGCGTCGACCAGAAGACACAGATGGCATTCGATAAATGGGATTTCGCCCGGAAGCTGCAGGCCGTACTGCCCAAGGGAACCAAGGTCAGCGTGCGCAGCCACGCCTACAACACCCGGCGCGGCGGCAGCCTCAGTTATGAGGTCACTCTGGTAGTGCTGACCACCAACGCGGAACTGAAGGAGAACAAGCGCGCGCTGGCCTTCATCACGCTCACCTCCGCCACCGAGATGGAGGCGCCTGGGCGACCGAGTCCGAACGACCCGACCGTGCGCTATGCCTCGCTACAGGACATCGATGGGCAACGCAAGGCCGCTGCGGCCCTGCTGCACGATTTCGTGCTGCAACAGCAACTTGGAAAGCAGCACGATGCCATCAGCGAGTTGCTGACACCGACGTGAGATGCACGCTCCCGGCGCTGCCCACCCTGACCGGGCAGGCAGCGCCTGATCGGCGAAGCGGCACTATGACAATGCAAATGATAGTCTTTCTCATTTGAAATCCATACTGTCGCCCCATGGCCCTCCCATCGCTCTGTAGGTATCCCCTTTGCGCCGCTCTGGCCATTGCCCTGACACCCCTCCCCGCCCATGCGGCGGATGGCCCGCCGAAGGAGCTGGATTCCGTCGAAGTGCGCGGCCGCGCACAGACGCTGTACCGGGTGGACGACGCTGCGGTCGGCACCCGCACCGATACACCCCTCGAGTTGGTCCCACAGTCGATCCAGGTGATCCCGCGCGAGCTGATCGACGATCAGGCCGCGCGTCAGGTGACCGACCTCTATCGCAGCATCAGCGGCGTCAGCCATTTCAGCTATGCCGGCGTGACCCTGCGCGGCTTCCGCCAGGAGAACGTGCTGTATGACGGCCTGCGCGGCGACCCGTACGCGGGCTTCTCGGTACCACAGCTGTTCAACATCGAACGCGTGGAAGTGCTGAAGGGACCGGCCGGCGCACTCTACGGTGGTGGCGACGCCGGCGGCGTCATCAACTATGTCACGCGCAAGCCCAGGGCGGTCGCTGAGCGCCGCATCGAAGTGCAGATGGGCAACCGGGATTTCCGCGCCGGCTCGATCGAAGGCACGGGTCCATTGAATGCCGCTGGCAGCGTGCGCTACCGCGCCGGCCTGTACGCCGACACCGAGCAGGGTGTGCGCTGGAATGCCGACAGCGAGAGTGTGATCGGTGATGCCTCATTGGCCTTCGATGTTGGCCAGACCGGCGAGCTGGTGCTGCAGTTCACCGACATCACCCAGAACCTGGGCGGCAACCGCTTGCGCGGCGTGCCGGTGAATGATGCGGGCACCTTCCTGACCGACCGCCGCTGGAACCACAACGAGACCAGTGACTTTCTCGACATGCGCGCCAAGGTGGCGCTGGCGCAGTACCGCTTCGCACCGCGCGACAAACTGGACGTCGATTTCGCCGCACGCTGGTTCAGCAACAACGAGCACCAGATGTATCACGAGCCGATGGGGCTGATCGACCGTGACCGCGATGGCGTGGCCGAGTGGATGACCCGTCAGCTGCGCAACCAGATCCGCGACAACGAGGCATTCACTGCCAATGGCAACGCGGTCTGGCGGGTGAATACCGGCGCCGTCGAGCACAAGGTGCTGTTCGGCGCGGACGTGTATCAGCTGGATGCGGTTTTCACTGCACAGACCGCCAACAGCGCCGACCTTGCACGTGGCGCCGGGCCGGTGCGAGGCATCGACCTGTTCAATCCCGTGTACGGGGCCAGCACCTGGCACGACTACAACCTGGCTGCCCTGCCGTGGCGTAGCACGTCCACCCGCAGCAAGCGCTACGGCGCTTACCTGCAGGACGAACTGGCGCTGACCGCTCGCTGGCACCTGCTGGCCGGGCTGCGCTGGGATGGCTTCAAGGACGACGACCGCATTGCCGGCAGCAGCGTGGATGGCAACGACCTCAGCTGGCGGCTGGGCAGCACGTTCACCGTCCGCGAAGGCCTGAATGTCTACGCCAACGTGGCCAGCGGCTTCGTACCGCAGAGCGCGGCCAACCAGAATCCCGCCGCCGGTGGCCCGTTCGATGCCGAGCGCAGCAAGCAGTGGGAGGTGGGCATGAAATCCCTGCTGGCCGACCGCGTGACCTTGAACTTGGCGGCCTACCGGATTGACCGCAGCAACATCGTGCAGGCCACGGGTGAAGTGATTGGCGGCGTGAACCAGCTGGCCGCACTGGGCCTGGTGCGCAGCACCGGCATGGAGCTGGATCTGCTGGCCGACGTCACCGATCACTGGGTATTGAACCTGACCTACGCCTACAACGACGCGCGGGTGAAGGACGCAGGCCCGAGCGGCATCACCAATGCCTCCGGCAACCGCTTCGCCAATGCGCCGCGCAACAAATTAGGTCTGTGGACGCGCTACGACCTGCCGGCGCTCAATTCGGCCATCGGCTTTGGTGCTGACCATGTGGGTGAGCGCGTCAGTCTGGACGGGCAGACGGTGAAGGCTTACACCGTGTTCGACATGAGCTGGAAGACCAGCTGGAAGCAATGGCAGTTCCAGGCCAACGTCAAGAACCTGTTCGACAAGGTATATGCAGCCAGCGGCTTCATCGAGCGCAACGGGCATTTCCCGGGTGAGCCGCGACGGGTGTATCTGCAGGCGGCTTACAGTTTCTGAGAAGGGGGCCTCCGCAGCCCTGTTGCCTCGCCTTTGGCACGCCTCTTTTGGTGCGGAGCAGCAAGGCCGCGATCCGCTATGATTCGGGTATTCTTGCGCGCAGTCAGCCACGCTCGCAGCCGACCATCGGCGGTAATTGCGGTGCAGCAGGAGCGTTGCGGGCCAGCACACGATTCACCATGGATGATCCAACGCAATCACAGGGGAAAATGGATGAAGAAGTTCCTGTTCGCAGCGATCATCGCTGCGTCGCTGGTGGGTTGCACCACCAATCCGCCGCTCAATTTCTCGGTCCCGAACGTCGGGGTCAGCAGCAAGAAGATCGACGGCGAGCTGAAGTCACTGACGGTCACGCTGGCACGTCCGGATGAGGCCAAGGGCAAGATTCCCGCCCAGGCCCAGCACGAAGTCCCGCAGATGTGGCAGAACGCGCTGACCGAAGCGCTGAACAAGATGGCCGTCTTCCGCGACGACGCGCCGGTGAAGCTGAGCCTGTCGGTGAAGATCCTGGCGATCGACATTCCGAGCTTCGGCGCCTCGATGACCACCAAGACGGTCGCCCGCTACGAGCTGATCGACCGCGCAACCGGTGGCATCGTCTATACGCAGGATGTCAGCGCATCGGGGGAAGTGCCGTTCAACTATGCCTTCGCTGGTGTGGTCCGGGCGCGTGAGTCGATCAGCCGCTCGGCACAGAACAACATCGCCCAGTTCCTGCAGGCCCTGGAAACCGTGGACGTGTCCAAGCCGATGTTCCCGAACAAGCAGGAAGCACCGTGAAGCGTCTGCTGCTGGCGGCATCGGTTACCGCGATGCTGACGGCCTGCGCGCCCAACGTACGTACCGACAGCTATTCCATCGGCTCGGTTGGACAGGTCAATCGGACTGTCAGCGGTACCGTCATCAGCGTTCGCGCCGTCAGTATTGACGGTTCGCAGGGAGGTGGAGCCGTTGCTGGAGCTGCCGCCGGCGGTGTGGCTGGCTCCACCATCGGTGGCAGCGATCAGGCTGCGGCCATCGGTGCCATCGGCGGCCTGGTGGTGGGCGCGATTGCCGGTGCGGCTTCCGAACGCGCGCTTTCGCAGGCCAAGGGCCTGGAATACGTGGTGCAGACCGAGAACGGCAATCTGATGACCGTCGTGCAAGGCCCCGATCCGATGTTCAGTGCCGGCATGCGGGTCCTGGTTCTGTATGGATCGCCCTCGCGCATCATTGCCGATCCGCGTCAAGCGAAGACAACGCCGTAAACCCCAACGATGCCCCTTCCGAGGGGCATCGTTGCATTGGACACCAGGGAGGTGGCAACCCACCTCCCCTGCCGGCATCAGTGCGAGCAGGACACCAGCATCGAGCGGGTGGCCATCTGGGTGGAGGTGAAGCCGTTCCTGTTGCCCACGGCGATGGCGTTCCCTTCATCGCCATCCTTGCTGAAGACAACATAGCCACCCGGGCACATCTGCCCGGCCTTTTCGTAGCAGCCACTCCAGGAACTGGAGCCGCTGCAGTCGATGGAAACGCCACGCCGGCCGTCGGGGGTAACGGTCATCTTGGCGGTGGTGCAGCCGCCCAGAACGGCAACGAACAAAAGCGGGATGAACAACTTCATGGGTACTCCAGGGGTTGGGAATCAGCAAATGGGCGCCAAGGCTGGAGTGCCCGGATTGCGCGAACCTTGCGTCCGGCGGCCCGCGCCGCAACGGCGTTTCGACGTCATCGGCAGGCCCTGAAGGCACGCCATGTTCACGCAATGTTCCTGTAATACGGTGCCGGCGCGTGCCGAAGCCCCCTCCTGCGCCCTCCTTCCCGCCCGATTCCCGCCGATGCACATCCTGCTGATCGAAGACGAAGCCGAACTGGCTGCCACCTTGAAGTCTGCCTTGCAGCGCGAGCGCTATGTGGTGGACCTGGCCAATACCCTGGCACTGGCTCGCGAAGCCGCACTTTCCGGGCCACACGACCTGGTGCTGCTGGACCGCACTCTGCCCGATGGTGACGGGCTGGGCCTGATTCCGGTGCTTCGTGGGCGCAACCCCGGAGTGCCGATCATCGTACTGAGTGCGCTGGGACAGTTGCCGGACCGCATCACCGGCCTGGATGAGGGAGCCGACGATTACCTGGCCAAGCCGTTCGCGCTGGAGGAGCTGTTCGCGCGGATCCGTGCGGCCGCGCGCCGGCCGAGTGGCATGCAGGTCGAGCCGGTGAGCATCGGCCGGCTCCTGTTCGATCCCGCCTCGGGCGAGGCCAGCGTTGGCGGACAGCGACTGGAGCTTCCGCGGCGCGAGATCCGCGTGCTGGCGGCCCTCACCCGTCGACTGGGCCGCACGGTGCTGCGCGAGTCCATTGAAATGGCAGTGTACGGCTTCGACGACGGCATCCATTCAAATACGCTGGACTCGCATGTCTCACGCTTGCGGCGCAAGCTGGCCGACGCTGATGCGGGGGTGGAAATCCATGCCATCCGCGGCGTCGGCTATCTGATGCGGGAAACGAAGTAATGGCGCGTCGTCCCTCACTCAAGCGCCCGCTGATCGTCAAGACACTGATCTACCAGCTGCTTGCGCTACTGGTGGCGTTCTTCGCCCTGCTGATGGTGCTGGTGCGTGTTGACAGTGGCGGCTACTACACCATCCAGACCTTCGCCCCGGTGGCGGCAGAGGCCGTTCACCGCGACAGCAAGGGCGAACTGTATGTGGAACACACGCCGGAGCTGGCCGAGCTGCTGAAGATCGTCCCCGGCGCGTGGTTCATCGCCGAGGATGAGCAGGGCCACCATGTGACATTCGGCCATGTCCCGCCAGCGTACGCGTCGCTGGTTGGCGCCCTGGACGGAATTCCCTATGGCGACCTGCGCGGACGCGGCCGCAACGACGGCCTGGCCGTGGTGATACGCCAGCAAAGCGGCCCGGCCGGCAAGCTGACCATCATGGCCCATGGCGAAACCGATTCGCTGACCTGGCAGATGGCGCTGGCCGCACACATCATCACCCTGCCGATCTTCCTGCTGCTGGGCCTGGCCACTATCATCCTGACCCCGATCATCGTGCGCCGCGCGCTGGCCGGTGTGGAACGCATCGCGCAGGAAGCCCGCAACATCTCTGCCAGCCGCCGCGGTATCCGCCTGACGGAGACCGCAGTACCGGTCGAGATCGCCCCCCTGGTTGCAGCGGTGAACGAAGCGCTTGACCGTCTGGACGAAGGGCACGAACGGCAACGTCGCTTCATCGCCGCTGCCGCCCATGAGCTACGTACGCCCATCGCCATCCTGCGGGTGAAGATCGATGCGGCCGACGACTCCACCTCGCGTAGCCTGACCGTGGAGGTCGCTCGGCTGGCAACACTGGCCGAGCAGCTGCTGGACCTGCACCGCATGGAAGCAGATGGGCCGAAGGACTCCCTCAACCTGGCCCGCGTGGCCAAGCGGGTCGTCGCTGATCTGGCCCCCCTGTTGATCCAGTCCGACAAGACAGTCGCCGTGGCCGTGGAACCGAACTTCCCGGTGCTGGGCGAGTCCGGTGCCATCGAACGGGTGCTCTCCAACCTGGTGCTGAATGCCGCCGAGCACGGTGGACGCCACATCATCGTGCGCGTGCAGGGCAGCTGCCTTGAGGTGGAAGACGATGGCCCCGGCATTCCGGTCGACCAGCGCGAACGCGTGTTCGAACCCTTCCAGCGCCTGCGCCCCCGGCAGACTGGCGCCGGATTGGGCTTGAACCTGGTGCGGCAGGTGATCGACCGCCACGGTGGCCACGTCACGATTCTGGATGCACCCAGTGGCGGCGCCCTGATCCGCGTCGAGTTCCCCCTGCATCCAGGCGTCACCAGCGCATCGACGCCGGCGCACTGAGCGCTTCCCCCACGTGTATGACTACCGGCTGTCCACGCGCATCCGCCGCGGTTGATGCGCAAGGTTGCGGCAATGTTCTCTGCCCAGCATCCAGGTGAGTTGCACCGCTGAAGGTGCTGCGTCCGGATCTGACAGGAAGCCTGCATGTGACACAGGGAGCTTCTCCACCGCCCTCCTCCACACCAACGACGCCTCCTCGGAATGCGCCCAGCCTGACCGCCGCAGCGTGGAACTGCCGCGCGCATGCAGGCCGCGCGCGTGGGCTTGAACACTGGCCGCACTGGCTGCGGATGATTCCCGAACGCGAGCGGGCAGGCGTGCTGATCCGCCTGTTCGCCGCCCTGTTCCTGCTGCTCCCAGGCCTTGCGCTGGTGGCCTCAGCCTATCGGCACGCGCACCCAACGACCACCGCCGTGGTGGTGTTCGTCGTCGTGCATGCCGCACTGCACATGCTGGCAGTGTGGCGGGGAGCTGCATCGCGCCCCGTTCCTCAGTTCCTGCAGACCCTGCATGCATATGCGGCTGCCGTGATGTTTGCTGCAACATTGCTGATCATCGCGATCAGCGCAGCTGCCGCGAGGCTGCCCGCTACTGCATGTGCCGTGCTGGTCGTCGGCGCGCTATGCCAGCTTTCGAGCCTGCACACAGCAGTACAACGCCTGCACCATGCGCTGCTGGCGCTCGGCAGCGTGCTCCAGTTCATCGCGATGGCACTGCTCACGCTCGGCGTTGCCTCCTGAAACGGGCGCACCACCGCAAGGTTCACGCAATCCAGCGCATCGAGACTCGACGACCATCCACGCCTGCCATGCCGGCGTGCAATCCCATCTGTCGCGAGGACACACGATGCACTGTCTTTTCTGGATGCTGTACCGATGAGCGCCGCACCGCACAGCCGCCGCCGCGCGCTGATCATTGCTGCTGCAGTCCTCTGCACCCTGTTGGTGCTCTTCGCGTGGCTCTGGCCCGCACCACCACCGCAACTGCAGGTGGCACCGGTCGCCCGCGGCAACATCGAGCAGGTTGTGGAAGCCACCGGAACACTGAAGCCTTCGCGACTGGTGAGCGTGGGCGCGCAGGTCTCCGGCCGCATCGAGACCTTGCATGTGAAGCTGGGCGACAAGGTGAAAGCGGGCGATCCGATTGCCGATATCGATTCACGCACCCAGCGCAACGCGTTGTTGAGTGCGCAGGCGGCACAGCGCACCGCGCGTGCCAACCGCGACGCGCTGGCCACCGACCTGCGCCAGTACCAGCTGACCCTTCAACGCCAGCAGGCTCTGGTGTCAAGGCAACTGGTCGCGCGCGCAGACTACGATGCGGCCAAGGCCAAGGTCGATGCTACCCGTGAACAGATCGCCGCACTCGATGGCGAGGTGGTGCAGCGCCAGACCGATGTGGATGTGGCACAGACCAACCTGGGCTACACCCGCATCACTGCGCCCACCGATGGCACCGTGCTGGCCGTGGTCGCGCGACAGGGCCAGACAGTCAATGCGGTACAGAGCGCACCGACCATCGTGATGCTCGGCAACCAGGACGTGATGACGGTCTACGCCGAAATCTCCGAGGCCGACGTGGTCCACACCGCACTGGGACAGGAGGCGTTCTTCACCATCCTGGGCGACAGCGACCGCCGCTACAGCAGCACGCTGCGCGACATCGCACCGGCACCCGACTCGATCACCAACGAAGACACCTCCGGGTTCGCGCCCGCCAGCGCTTCGGTGGGCGCCAGCCGCACGGCCATGTACTTCAACGGTCAGTTCGACGTGGACAACGCTGATGGCCGTCTGCGCAGCTACATGACGGCACAGGTGCGCATCGTTCTGGGGCGTGCCAAGGGCGTGCTGACCATTCCCTCGGCCGCACTGGGTGCGCGTGCCGCCGATGGCAGCTACAGCGTGCAGGTACGCGGCGCGGATGGCCAGCCTGCGCCGCGGCGCATCACCACCGGGCTGGACGACCAGATCAACGTGGAAGTGCGCAGTGGCCTGCAGCAAGGTGAGCAGGTAGTACTGGTCCAGTCCGGCGATGCTGCCGGCGCAGCCGCTGCACAGCCATGATGGATGCAGAGAAGGACGCACCGCTGCTGCGCGTGCGCGGCATCCGCCGCGAATTCGCGGCCGGCGAACAGACCCTGGTCGTGCTCGATGGCATCGATCTGGATATCCGCGCCGGTGAGCTGGTGGCCATCGTCGGCCAGTCCGGTTCGGGCAAATCCACCCTGATGAACATTCTGGGCTGCCTGGACCGACCCTCGTCCGGCGCGTATCAGATCGCCGGTCGCGAGACCGCGCAGATGGCACCGGACGAATTGGCCGAGCTGCGCCGCGAGCACTTTGGTTTCATATTCCAGCGCTACCACCTGCTGACCGACCTGACCGCGCTGGGTAACGTGGAGGTGCCGGCCATCTACGCCGGCCAACCCAGCGCCGACCGCCATGCCCGCGCCCAGGCCCTGCTTCAGCGACTGGGCCTGGGCGAACGCATGCTGCATCTGCCCGGCGAGCTTTCCGGCGGGCAGCAGCAGCGCGTGTCGATCGCGCGCGCGCTGATGAACGGCGGCGCAGTGATCTTCGCCGATGAGCCCACCGGCGCATTGGACACCCAGTCCGGCAAGGAGGTGATGAAGATCTTGGGCGAACTGCACGCCGAAGGCCATACGGTGGTGCTGGTCACCCATGACATGGCCGTGGCCGGGCATGCGCAGCGCATCATCGAGATCCGCGATGGGCGTATCGTCGACGATCGCCCCACCGCTGCCGCGACAGGCACCGCCAGCAGCATCGCGGCCAGCCTGCAGGCAGGCAGCGAAGGCACCGGCTGGCAGGCCCTGCGCGACCGCTTCAGCGAAGCCTTCCGCATGGCCCTGCGCGCGATGAACGCACACCGCATGCGCACCTTCCTGACCATGCTCGGCATCATCATCGGCATTGCCTCGGTGGTGTCGGTGGTCGCCCTGGGCACGGGCGCACGTCAGGCGATCCTGTCCAACATCGCTTCGCTGGGCACCACCACCATCGAGGTCTATCCCGGCTCCGGCTTCGGCGATGTGCACGCCGCACAGGTCGAGACCTTGACGCCCGGCGACAGCACGGCGCTGGCCGGGCAACCGTTCGTGGACAGCGCCACGCCCGGCGTCGCCAGCAGCGGCACCGCACAGCGCGGCAACCGCTCGGCCAACGTGCAGATGCAGGGTGTGAGTGAGCAGTACTTCCGCGTGCACGGCCTGAAGCTGGGACAAGGGCGCTTCTTTGGCCAGCCCGCCGTCGCCGGCTACCAGCAGGTGGCGGTGATCGACGCCAATACGCGCGAACGGTTCTTCACCGCACAGGAAGACCCGATCGGCCAGACCTTGCTGCTCGGCAATGTTCCGGTGCGGGTGATGGGCGTGGTGAAGAAAGAGGCCGGCGCCGTGGGCGATGCCTCGTTGCTGCAGGTCTGGGTGCCCTACACCACCGCCATGGCGCGCATGTTGGGGCAGAGCCATGTGTCCAGCATCACCGTGCGCGTGTCCGATACCGTGGGCATGCAGGCCGCAGAAGCCTCCATCCGCCGGCTGCTGGAGCGCCGCCACGGGCGGCAGGACTTCTACATGAGCAACAACGCACAGATCCGCACTTCGATCGAGCAGACCACCCGTATCCTCACGCTGATGATCAGCTCCATTGCCGCCATCGCACTGGTGGTGGGCGGTATCGGGGTAATGAACATCATGCTGGTCTCAGTGACCGAGCGCACCCGCGAGATCGGCGTGCGCATGGCGGTGGGCGCGCGCCGCAGCGACATCCTGCAGCAGTTCCTGATCGAATCGGTGCTGGTCTGCCTGCTCGGTGGCGTGCTGGGTATCGGCGTGGCACTCGCGCTGGGGGGAGTTCTGGCACTGGCCGACATCGGCTTCTCGCTCGTGTTCTCGACAACCTCGATTCTGGCCGCGTTTGCCTGCAGCAGCCTGATCGGCATTGGTTTCGGCTTCCTGCCGGCACGCCGTGCGGCACAGCTGGACCCGGTGGAGGCGCTGGTGCGCTGAACGAAGGGCGTCCAGCGGAGACGGCTACAGGTTCGCGCAATGTCCGCGCGCTGTACTTGCACCACCGACACAGCCGCACAGGAGCGGAACGATGTTTCAGAAGACAGGACGGACAGCGTTGCTGCTGGGTGCCGCACTGCAAGTGCTGGTACTGCTGCCCTATGCGGGCCAGGCTCACGCACAGAACCGGGATGGCTACCGCTCAGGCTGGGACCGGGGCTACCAGGACCGCCAGCGCGACGAATGGGAGCGCCGCGAACGCGAACGTGAGCGTGACCGGCGCGACGATGCCAAAGCCAAGCGCGTGGTGGTGGGCGTGGTCGGCGCGGCGGTGGTGGCCGGCGTGATCGCCGCTGCGGCCAAGCGCGAGCGTGAGATCCGCGAGCGCGCCGACTACTGCATGAACCGCTACGGCAACTACGACCGCCGCAGCGACACCTACCGAGGTTCGGATGGCTACAGCTATCCCTGCCGCTGACCTGCCCTGCATTCCGAAGGAACCGACCGCATGAACAAGACGCTTCTCATCATCGCCCTGTGTGCCACACCGCTGATCGGCCACGCCGCCAGCGGCGACCCGAAGCAGGCCTATATCGACTCCAGCTTCGCCGTCATGGACAGCAACGGCGATGGCCACATCGACAAGGCCGAGTACGCGAAGTACCAGCAGGCACGCTTCAGCAAGCAGGCCGACTCCATCGACGCCGCGTTCAAGGAAATGGATGCCGACAAAGACGGAAAGATCAGCAGGAAGGAAGCCGCTGTGGTGC
The DNA here is from genome assembly GCF_056861405.1 of Stenotrophomonas sp. 22DLJC03. Lineage (NCBI taxonomy): Bacteria > Pseudomonadati > Pseudomonadota > Gammaproteobacteria > Lysobacterales > Lysobacteraceae > Stenotrophomonas > Stenotrophomonas sp. 22DLJC03. The sequence continues at coordinate 522,479 of NZ_JBSPUG010000002.1, read as the reverse complement.
CGGAAATCGCGAAGTATTTCGCGGGGCTGGATACTGATGGCGATGGCTATCTGTCGCTGAAGGAAATGCAGCAGGCCATGGTGGCCGCGCAGACGGCAGACGCACCGGCCAAGTAGCGCTTCGGTATTGATAGTTGCCCACCCTGGTGGGCAAAACGCCTGATCGCGCGCCATTACCGGATGCCACGTCGCATCGCTTTGGTGGGTGCCCACCGTGGTGGGCACGGCTCCGTCACCACGCGCGAGGGCCAGAACGCCCACCAAGGTGGGCATCTACCAGCTAGCACGCAGCGCTCAGCGCTCAGCGCACCTTGTACAGCACCGCCGCACCCGGGCGCGGCTCAAACGAGGGCACCGTCTGCTGGGTAAGCGCCGTGCCCTTCGCGTCCCACACCATCGTCTCCACCGGGTACTCATCCTTGCGGGTCATCTGGTCGATCTTCGCCACGACCACGGTCGCTGCCGCTGGCACTTCCGGATTCCAGCCAAACACACCTACCCGGCCGTAGAACACGGCCGGCGCAGAGGCATCGAGGCGACGGTCCGGGCACATCACCAGGCCGCGGTCGAGCATGACGCGCAGCGCGCCCACTGGCACCTTCTTCACCGTAGGCGCAGTGCGCTCGGTGCTGTGGCCAGGGCAGACGTTGGCCGCGCGGGTCACCATGTCCTCGGCCACCTGGCGGTCGGATTGGGCGAAGGCCAGGGCCGGGGCAAGGCAGAGGCCAAGCAGGACAAGTGGGGCAGTCCGGGTCATTGCAGGTTCCTGTGATGGATGCCAAGCGAACTTAGCAATGCCCGCGCACCGAGTTGCAAAGACCGCGTGAGGTGGGCTGGGGCAGGCCGGAAACCTAGCCCATACGCATGGCAGGCGTGTCGCGCGCCTGCACATCGATCTCCTGCTGCTGGCGCTGCGCATGTGCCTGTCCACGATCCGCACCGACGGCCTGCAGGGCCTGCAGTGACTGCTCGACCGGTGTCTGCACTGCCCTGTCCGTGGGCATGGAGGCCCGCAGATGCGCCGGATCATTCAACTCGCCCTGCACCACAAACACATTGCGGCCGGCCGCGTAATCGGCGGTCTGGGTGCTCAGCAGCACATGGTCGGCACGTTCGAGCTGGTTGTGGCGCGCCAATGCCATGACGCTCGCCACAAGGCGCTCACTGTTCTCATCATGGGTACGCCCGGCGCTGGCATCGATCGCGGCCACGCCTTCGCGCACCTGCTGCATCAATGCGTACTCACGGTGGCCAGGACCAATGTCGGCCAGACGGGTCGGTGCCTGCGAGGGATCCGGCACGTCGTCCACGGCTGCGGTAAGCGGGCTGCGGGTAATAGTCCGGTATGGGTCGTCCGGGTGGAACTGGGTACGTTTTTCCTGCCGTTCCAGACGAACCTCGCGCGCGTCGTTGAGTTCGGCTATACGGGCCGGATCGATGATCTCGCGCATCGACATGTGGCCGCCGCCCGCACTGACACTGGCCCACTTCCTGTCCGCTTCGAAGTACATCGCGTAGTAGCTGTTGCCACCGATGACGTTCGGATCGACCGCCGAGCGCCCTTCCAGTGCCTGGGTGGCTTCCAGCACGCTCAACCGGGTCAGGTACTGGCCGCCTTTCGTCCATCCCATCTGGCTGATGGCATCGACACTGGTGTTGCCTACGCGCGGGCCCCCGGCGTAGTCATTGTTGAGCATGTTGGTCCAGATCTGCTCCAACTTCTCGGGGCCGCTCTTCTGCTCGGCCGCCTGCAGCAGCACGCGCGGCGTCCAGCAGTTGGGATCAAGCTCATGCCGTTCAAATGCCCGGTCGTGAGCCAGCATCACATCCTTGCCGGGAAGATTCAGTGCCAATTCGGGACGCCCCTGCTCCATCCAGTACAAGCGTCGCTCCAGGTCCTGGCGCAGAAGCGTCTGCCCAAACATCTCCCATTGGCGCTCGCTCAGCTGCGTGTCGGGAAAGCCGGAGCCCTTGCCCTCCTGGTGCCGGGCATAGTCCTGTGCGTAGCTGTTTGCAACGCGGCCTGGCAGGCTGTCGTTGCGAACAACACCCAGCGCAAGCGTCCCATAGCCATCCGCATCTGGCAGCTGCGACAGATAGTTCCAGTACAACTCGCGGTTTCCGGCCTTGGCATAGCTGGCCAGAATCCTGAGATTCTCTTGCGTCAATCCGCCCATTGCCTGCTCCTGAATGCACTCACTACCGGACTCGGGAGCGCGCGAGAACATCCCGCACCGCATCTTCCATCCGCTTCCAGTCACCCAGGAAGGCCCGCTTGTAGTTCAGCGAGATGGAAAGCTTGTTCTCCACATCCGAGAAATAGTGGAAGCACCCCGCGGCGGCTTGTCCTTGCTCACTGATGACCTGATCGCCCTGCAGGCGAACGCCATCCCCCCTGAACGCCGTGCTTTCGCATTTGATGAATGTGGTCAGGCTGCCGTTGGGAGCGCGCGCGATGTACCAGTCATCTTCATAGGCAGGATTGCGGGTGGGCGGCTTTCCATATCGCGCTTGGTATTCCTTCGAGAAAACGACCATCTTTGTTTCATCGATAGCGTAAGGCGTCAGGCCCATGACGTCGGGCCGCGCAATCCGCAGATCGAGCCGATCCCGAGGATCCCCTCGCTCCACCGATCCTTCCTCGGTGGATGCCTGGTTGGAGGACAATCGCTCCAATGATGTTTCGATTGGCGCACGATCGATGTAATCGATCGCCACAGCAATCTCCTTCCGGAAATCATTCGTACGCGGATTGGCCCGGGCACCCGGCGGTGTCGGCTTCATGTCCGGCCACTCGATGACCAGCGTCACGCCCTCCCCGGGCCACGGTGCGATCTGGCTGTCCAGGTAGTTGGCCGGAATGCGGAAGGTGTTCGGCCCCAGCTTCACGTCCACGGGGGCATCGGTATAGGTGTGGCCGTTGATCGTGCGGCCGGTCTGGGTTGCGCCGGACATGGCCGGATTCCTTTCGTGTTCGGTGGACGGCGGACGTGCACACGCGCCGGCACTCACTACGACGGCAAGCGCGAGCGTCAGGCAACGGCCGGGGGATATCACGTGCATGGGCATTCCATTGCAGGGTTCCGGCGCCACTATAGGCAACCGGGCGTCAATGGAACAGGAACCGCTTCGAAGCCCTTCACCGAGTGAGGCGGCGCTCCACATGCGCTGCCTGTAGTACTGCGGCTATTGCCGTGGTCTCCAGGGCACTGCGGGGAGCACGGGCCATGTCGACGACGCTCGGCGCTCCGCCTCAGGTCTCAGCCGTCGCTGTCCGGGCTTCTATGGCCGCGATAGGTTTCACCCCACTCGCGCATCGCCAGCAGCACCGGCACCAGCGTGCGCCCGAACTCGGAAAGCTCGTACTCCACCTTCGGCGGCACTTCCGCGTACACGTGGCGGATCACCACCCCATCGGCTTCCAGTTCACGAAGCTGGCTGGTGAGCATGGACTGGGTGGCATTGGGCACCCGCCGCGTCAGCTCCATGAAGCGACGCTTGCCGGACATCAGGTGAAAGAGGATGACAGGCTTCCACACGCCACCCATCACCGACAGCGTGACCTCCACGGCGCAACCGCTCTTGCCATCCCAACGCTTGCTACGCATGAATACTCCGGAAAACCATAGTACCTACGGAAAATCATCGTTCTTGTTGCAATAACGGTGCGAGCCTAGCATGGACTCATCCACTGAACGTGAGCCCCCACCATGAGTTTCAAGGCACTGCTGACCCGCAAAACGAACGACGGCGTATCCACGGAACTGGTCGATTTCGATGACGCCAACCTGATGGACGGCGACGTGCTGGTGCAGGTTGAATATTCAACGCTGAACTACAAGGACGCACTGGCCCTCACCAATACGCGCCCGGTCATCCGCACCTTCCCGTTGATTCCCGGCATCGACCTTTCCGGCGTGGTGCTCGAGTCGAGCAATGCCGATTTCCAGCCCGGTGACCGTGTCGTGTTGAATGGCTGGGACCTGAGCATGGGCCACCATGGCGGCCTGGCACAGCGTGCCCGCGTGCGTGGCGAATGGCTCAACAGGATTCCCGACAACCTGACCACCCGCGACGCCATGGCCATCGGCACCGCTGGCTATACCGCCATGCTGTGCGTACTGGCCCTGGAACAAGCCGGCGTGACGCCCGACAAGGGCGATGTGCTGGTGACCGGCGCCAACGGTGGTGTCGGCTCGATCGCGGTGGCGATCCTTTCAAAGCTGGGCTATCGCGTTGTGGCCGCCACCGGGCGCCCGGAACACGCCGAGTATCTGCACAGCCTGGGCGCCGCCGAGATCATCGATCGCGCGCAGCTTTCAGAACCGCGCGACCGTCCGGTGAGCGCCGAACGATGGGCCGGCGTGGTGGATGTAGCCGGTGGCCCTACCCTCGTCAACGCCATCGCCGAGACGAAATATCGCGGTGCCGTCGCCGCCTGTGGTCTGGCGCAGAGCGATGCACTGCACGGTTCGGTGCTGCCCTTCATTCTCCGCAACGTAACCCTTGCGGGCGTGGATTCGGTGAATGCGCCGCAGGACATTCGCCAGCGTGCCTGGGACCGGCTTGCCACCGACCTGGATCCGCAGAAGCTTGAAAGCACGGTGCAGCTGATTGGGCTTGCCGACGTGCTTGAGGTCTACGAGCAGATCATTCCGGGCAAGGTGCGTGGGCGGATTGTCGTGGATGTGAATGCCTGAGGAAGCCTCCCCAGCGGAGCCCATCCGGCAACGAATGGTGAACACGCCGTGAAACCATGCGAGCGTCAGTGGCCGCTTGCCACTGCTGCTCGCATACGCTCAGGTTTCCGCCGACTGTGGACACCGCCATGTCAATGACTGCACTTGCACTTGCCACCGCCCTTTCCGGCCTGGCCGACATTGCCTGGGAGCGCGAGCGCGGTGAAGACGCGCACCAGCTGATGCTCTGCCAGATCCATCGCGATGAGCTGATGCAGGATGACGCGAAGAACGATGCTTACCAGCGAGCCAAGGCGGTATGCGATCTTCTGGCGCGTGAGTACAGGAACAAATGGGATTTCGATGCGCAGGAGGCATTGGCAGCATCGGCAGTGGATCTGGATGAGCTGATCCGGCGGGGAGACCTGGTTGAGGTGCCTCCAACGAGGCAGGACCGCGTCTACGAGTGATTCCATGCTGGCAGGTGCTGGCACCTGGAGCTGCCGCAGAGGGGCCAGGTCCAGTGCCGATCGGCGCGGCTAGCGGATGCGACTCCGCGCCAGTGCCAGCCGCCTGATCTCGTCTGGCGGAAGGACGATGCCATCTTCCATCTCGATGCGCATCTGCGAGACATCACCCTCGTGCCCCTGCATTGCAGCGGTCACCAGAATCTTCAGTGCATCCGTGCGGATATCGTAGCCGCCGACGGAGTGCTTCAAGGTACCCACGCTGTTCCAGTCGATTTCCATGATCGGCGCCCATATCCACAGGCGTCATGCTGGCAACCGCCTTCACGAACGTCAATGAAACCGGTCGCATGGCCGGCCATGAAGCGAAAGGCCACATGCGTCGTCAACGCCCCTTATCATGGGGGCGTAAGGGCTCTGCAAGCCCAATTGACGTACGCAAGGCAGTAACTGGATGTCTATGGATTGGCACCCCTCGGGCTGGGGTCGACTTCTTACCCGCTCACCAGATTGGCGGCTGAAGCTTGATGGTGAGCACGTCGAGCTCACGGTCGGCGGCAAGCAGTACCGGCAGCACGCGGCTGACGACGAGCGCGTGCAGGTCATTCCCGGACTCTTCTGGGCCAGGGTCGTGCTGCAGACCCAGGGCGGCGGCGTTCTGACCATGTATGGACTGCCCAACGGCCAGGCCTCCCGGCTCGCGGCTGCCTTGCAGCATGTGCGTTTCGCGCGCACGACGCGCGGGCGCAAGGCCCTCTTTGAGACCCTCCTGGAGCAGATCCAGTCATGGCTCGCCGAAGCAGACGCCCTCATCGACCGGAGCAGCACCGGCCGCCGCTGGATCACGCACGAACAACAGCAGGCACTGCTGGCCGGTCGCCCCGCCCTGCCGCTCCCGCCACGCGAGCTGGAACAACTGTTCCTCGATGAGGATGTGCACCAGGACCTGCATTCGCCCAGCCACCGTGCAGTGCTGGACGCCCTGCACGACTGGCAGCTGGATTGGCCTGCCGTGTGGGCCGAGGCCAACGCAACCATGGCAACGCGTGAGTTGGTGCTGGCCAAGGACTTCCTGGACAGGGTCGAGAGCAAACCACTGACCGAGGAACAGGCCCGCGCCGTCATCTGCTTCGACAACCGCGTGCAGGTCGTGGCCGCAGCCGGCTCCGGCAAGACCTCCACGATGGTCGCCAAGGCCGCTTACGCCATTGATCGCGGCTTTGTCGAACCCGAGCGGATCGTGATGCTCGCCTTCAACAAGGATGCCGCCAGGGAGCTTGAAGAGCGCGCACAGCGTTCCTTCGACCGGTTGGGCATGGGCGATATCGCAATCGAGGCACGGACCTTCCATGCACTCGGCCTGGCCATCGTCGCCAAGGCCACCGGACGCAAGCCTGATATCCCCGAATGGGCGATCGACGCAACGCTGGGCTTCAACAAGCTGGCCGAACTGGTGGACGACCTGAAGGATCGCTCGACCCACTTCCGCACCCAATGGGACATGTTCCGTCTGGTGTTCGGGCGCGACCTGCCGCCATTCGGCGCGGAAATGGAGGCCGACGGCTACGACCGCGATGGCACGCCCTACATCCGTACCCTGCAGGGGGAACGGGTGAAGAGCCTGGAAGAGTGCGTGATCGCCGACTGGCTCTTCTACAACGGCGTGACGTACGACTACGAGCGACGCTACGAATTTGATGCGGCGACCGACACCCATCGCCAGTATCGCCCCGCCTTCCATTACCCGGACGCACGGCTGTATCACGAGCACTTTGCGCTGGATGCTGATGGCCAGCCGCCGGAGCACGTTTCCGACTATCTCGAAGGCATGCGCTGGAAGCGCCAGCAGCATGCAGCGCGCGGCACGGCCCTTGTCGAGACGACCTCCTTTGGCCTGCGCAGCGGACATGCCCTGCTGGACCTCGCAGAGAAGCTCGGCGAGTCTGACATCGAACTCGACCCGAACCCGGACCGCGAGCTGCCCGACCAGGGCGCCAAGCCGATGCCCGATGCGGACCTGATCGGCCTGATGCGAACCTTCATTGCGCATGCCAAGAGTAACTGCCTGACGCTGGACGATATGGCGGCGCGCCTGCGGCGGATGCCCGAGGATCAGTTCAAGGAACGCTACCGGCGCTTCCTGGAGATCGCCGGGCCGGTTTTCCAGGCCTGGGACAGTGCGCTGGCTGACGAGCGCAGCATCGACTTCGAGGACATGCTCAACATGGCGGCCGGCCTGCTTGAACAGGGCCACTATGAATCACCCTACGAACTGGTGATGGCCGACGAATTCCAGGACGCCTCACGCGCCCGTGCCCGACTCTGCCGTGCATTGGTCAGCCGCCCCGGCCGCTATCTGTTTGCAGTGGGCGACGACTGGCAGTCGATCAACCGCTTCGCCGGTGCCGACGTTTCGGTGATGACCGGATTCCGCGAGTGGATGGGACACGGCCAGGTGCTGATGCTCGAGCAGACATTCCGCTGCCCTCAAGCGCTCTGCGATGCCTCCAGCCACTTCGTCAGCAGGAACCCGGCGCAGATTGGCAAGGAGGTTCGTTCTGCAGCACCGGCCATTGGCCCAGTGCTGCAGGCGTTCCAGATGAATCGGCGTGAGGAGGTGCAGGATGGCGTTCGCCAGTACCTCGCCACGCTGCATCAGCAGTTGTTGTCCGGGGCGGTGCCACAAGGGCGCAACGGACGCGTGACGGTCTTCATCCTGGGGCGCTACCGCGCCGATCGCAGCGCGATGCCTTCGGATTGGAAGACCGCCTTCGGCAGCACGATGGACGTGGAGTTCCTCACGGTCCATCGGTCGAAGGGACGCGAGGCGGACTACGTTGTTCTGCCGGGCATGGTCAACCGCAGCTTTCCGAGCCTGCGCGCGGATGACCCGGTGCTTTCGCTGGCGATGCCGGATGGGGATACCTACCCATTGAGCGAAGAGCGGCGGTTGTTCTATGTGGCGCTGACGCGTGCGCGACGCTCGGTGGCCATGTTCACCCTACAGGGGAAGCGTTCGCCGTTCCTGGACGAGCTGGTGAAGGACGGAGCAGTGGAAGTGACCGCGATTTCAGGCGCAGCCATCCACGAAGAGCGCTGCCCGGTGTGCAAGGTCGGCGTGTTCGTCGACCGGAATGGGCCGCATGGGGCCTTCCGGTCGTGCTCCAGTTACCCGTTGTGCCATAACAAGCCGAAGGGTGGGCGCCGCGGGTAGCCGTCCAGGATCTGCCACCCGTTCGAACACGCCGACACTAAACCTCAGCGGTGGGATATCGACTGTAACGGCGGCAGGGCCACCGACTCCCACTTTCCCACAAAGAGAAAGCCGGCACTGGGCCGGCTTATGGATCCTTTTCCAGCACCTGCATCAACGCTTTGAGCACAGCTTTCTCAAGCTGAGCACGATGTCCGCAAAGCCATAAAGGAAAGGCGCAGCAAGAAGCGCGGAGACGCCTGATCCCAAAAGCCAGGGAACAATGCCAGTAAGCGCCAACACGATGCTGATGACGCCAACCGCGGCCGACAAACCTCCGACCGTCTGAATGACAAGCGGCAGCGTCTCACTCTCTACTCGTGACTGTTCTGCCGAAGCCGGGTCCACCGCATCCATTTCACTCATGATTAGTCCTGTCCGTGAAACCTGAATACTAGCTCAGTAAACGGCGTTTTGTGCTGGTGTCTCTCGGAGCATCCCACCGATCCAGTGGGAGCGCTTCTTATCCGCCGACTCAGCAAGAACACAGGGGTACCGCGCACCACTTCCTGCTTGAGCCGCAGCAGCGCCGTCGAAATCAGACTCCGCGTGAAACAGCGCGATCACTTCCACTGCAGCAACGGTCTGAATCGATTTCTTGATTCTCTGCCGGTTTTCTTTGCATCCATCCCTGTCCTCAGCTGAGGACAGCTGCGCAGGTAGGGAAGCCTGAGAAAACAAAAAGGCCCCTATCACTAGGGGCCTTCTGGAATCCTGGCGGAGAGAGTGGGATTCGAACCCACGGAAGGTTTGACCCTTCGCCGGTTTTCAAGACCGGTGCCTTAAACCGCTCGGCCATCTCTCCAATCGGGTCCCGGTCGCCCGGGCAGCGCCGTATTCTCGCACGTGAAGGCCATTTGCCCAAGACCACCCTTGCCCCCTCCCTTCGCATGCGGCACGGTGGGGCCTTCACTGCAATCGGAGCCCCCATGGCCCACCTCGACCTGGCCAACCTGCGCACCACCCTGCTGGACGACACCCAGCTGGCCGCAGTGGCCCTGCACCGTACTTTCGCCGGGCACCTCCCGGTCAGCAGCGGGCATCTGGTGGTCTGCGATCCGCTGGTCCAGGCCGAGGCGCCTGCGCTGGCCGATTACACCGCCCCGCTGGGCCGGCATCCAGTGGAGATCATCGTGCACAGCGGCCGCCCGGCGCTGGCCGTGGTCTGGTTCAAGCCGCGCCAGTCGCTCACCGCATCCGCCCTGCACTGGCAGATGGCGCGCTGGACCACGCAGGACCTGACCGGCCTGGACGAGGACAGCTTCATCGGCTATCCGGTCGACGCCAGCATCGGCTGCTTCATGGATACCGATACCCAGCAGGCGCTGCTCGCCTTGATCGAGCAGGCTGACGGCGACGATGACGGCGAATGGTCAGATACGCTGATCGACCACGACGGACTGGACGAAGGCGCCGAGTACCGCCCTTGGGGCGAAGACTCGCCGCACGGCCTGGTCGTGTTCACCAGCGGCTGGGGCGACGGCGTGTATCCCAGCTACTGGGCACTGGATACCTCCGGCATTCCGGTCGCCCTGGTCACCGACTTCCTGTGCATCCAGGGCGGTGACGGGCGCGACGAGCGCGAGATTGCCGACCAGGCCTATCGCGACAGTCTGCCGCCAGAAGAAGCGGAGGCACTGGCGCTGCTGGTGGCTGCCGTAGAGCGCGATGACGCAGAGGCGCTGCAAGCCCTGCTCAAGGATGCACCGCGGCGCGCCAACCAGATCGAGCCGGGCTGTGGCGGCACCGCGCTGTTCGAGGCGGTCCGCCTGGACCGCCCGCAAGCGTTGCGGGTGCTGCTGCAGGGCGGCGCGTTGCCGGCGATGCCCGAGCGCCTGCACATGAGCAAGGTGACCAGCTACATGGACTACGCCCACTTCCTGAAGAAGCCACGCAGCGCGGAACTGATGGCGGTGCTGGAAGCGCCGGTCGTTGCTCCCCAGCCAACGGCCCAGCCGCGACGCGGCTTCTGGGATCGGTTGTTAGGGCGGAATTGATCGCGATCGGAAGCGACAACGCCGGGCATGGCCCGGCGCTACCGTTCAACTCTCTCAGCCGGCATCCACTGCCAGCGCACCCAGTGCACTGGCCTTGATCCGCTCCTTGGCCTTTTCACAGGCGCCACCGCAATCCAGGCGCGAGGCCTCCAGCTGCGGCGGCAGGTGCTCGGCCAGGAAGTCGATGAACACGCGCACCGCCGGCAGCAGGCCGCGGCGCGAGGCGAACACGGCATGGCACACGCCCTGCGGCAGCGACCAGTCCGGCAGCACTACTTCCAATTCGCCGTTGCGCACCGCATCGGCGCACACGGTTTCCGGCAGCATGGTGATACCGAAACCGTCCTTCACCATGCTCTGCAGCAGCGGGAAGTCGAAACCGGCCACGCGCGGCTGCAGGTCGACCCGGCGCACTTCGCCTTCCGGGCCATGCAGCTCCCAGCGCTGGCGGGCTTCGTCTTCGCTGATGCTGAGGGTGACGTGCTGGGTCAGCTCTTCAGGATCCTTCGGGCGTCCCGCACGGTCCAGGTACTTCGGGCTGGCCACCAGCAGTTCCTGCACCTGGCCGAAGCTGCGCATCACCAGGCTGCCGTCGTCGTCCAGGCGCGAACGCACGCGCAGGGCCACGTCGTAGCCTTCATTGATGATGTCCACGCGGCGGTTGCTGATGTTCAGCTGCAGCCGCACCTTCGGGTACTGCTCAAGGAACTTGGGCAGCAGCTTGGGCAGCTGCATCTGCGCCAGCGATACCGGCACGCTGGCACGCACGAGGCCGCGCGGTTCCGCACTGAGGCGGTCCACCACCTCGCGTGCGGCCTGCGCCTCGGCCAGCATCGTCTGCGCGTGGCGATGCACGCTGGTACCAACGTCGGTCACCGCGAAACGGCGCGTGGAGCGCTGCAGGAGTCGCACGCCCAGGTCGGTTTCCAGCTGGCTGATGCGGCGGCTCAGGCGCGACTTGGGGATACCCAGAGCGCGCTCGGCGGCGGCGAATCCACCGTGGTCGACCACCATCGCAAAGTAGTACAGGTCATTCAGGTCATGCATGCCCGAGTTCCATATCTAGAACAATACGTGGCATTCAACCACCTTTATCCCGCCTTTGCAACAACCTATCGTTCTCTCCGTCGGCGGGGCCACCCGCCCTTCCCTCCAGAACATAGGTGACTGCCATGAAGCTTCTGCATCTCGACGCCAGCGTGCTTGGCGAGAACTCCGTCTCCCGCCACCTGACCGCCGCCGTGGTGGCCCGGTTCAAGCAGCAGGTCGAAGGCCTGCAGGTCGATTATCGCGATCTTGACGCCAATCCGGTACCGCACCTGCGCAGTGGTTCGCTGGCTAAGACCGACGTGGCCGAAGCCGCCGAGGCTGAACAGGTGCTCGAGCAGTTCCTGGCAGCTGACATCGTGGTGATCGGCGCGCCGATGTACAACTTCAGCATCCCCTCCACCCTGAAGGCCTGGATCGACCGCGTCGCCGTGGCCGGCCGCACCTTCAAGTACACCGAGAACGGCCCGGTGGGCCTGGCCGGTGGCAAGCGGGTGATCGTGGTCAGCAGCCGTGGCGGCATCTATACCGATTCGCCGGCCGACTTCCAGGAACCCTTCCTGCGTCAGACGTTCGCCTTCTGGGGCATCAACGACATCGAGTTCGTGCGTGCGGAGGGCATTGCCTACTCGCCGCAGCACCGCGAAGACGCCATTGCCGGCGCACTGGCCGCGCTGCCGTCTCACGAAGCGGCTGAAGCCGCCGCGGCGTAACACGTTCCAGCGTTCCAGCGTTCGGCGCCGCTCTCTCCTCGTCTGGGCGCTGAACGCGGGCCGGGATCCCCTCCCCCATCCCGGCCCACCCTGGCGGCCCCGCATTGCGGGGCCGCTTTTTTTGCATGCCGATTCTTGCCCGCCGGGCATGGCCCGGCGCTGCCCGTGCAGGTGCCGGCATGGTCCGGCCGGCTCTGGTAGCGCCGGGCCATGCCCGGCGGAAGCGGTACAGTGGTTCATGGACTACATCGTGACCACTGCACATCGCAGCGAATTTCCGCACCCGATCACCCTGCGCCGTGGCCAGGCACTGGTGGTCGGCGAACGTTATGAGGGCCCGGAGGGCTGGGAAGACTGGTTCCTGTGCGAAGCCGAGGGCCAGCAGCCCGGATTCGTGCCGGCGCCGGTGATCGGCCGCGATGCGCAGGGTGGCGCGTTTGCCACGGTGGACTACTGTGCGCGCGAACTGGATGTGGATCCAGGGCAGATGCTGCGCGGGCAACACACGCTCAATGGCTGGGCGTGGTGCGTGCCGGAGACGGGCGAACCCGGATGGGTGCCGTTGGAGAAGGTGCGCGCCGTGGAGTGATCGCGGTGGTTCATCCACGCATGGCGAGGATGTAGCCCGCATTGTAGATCCACGCCATGCGTGGATACGGTGCCATGCAAGCATGGCACCCACCCGATCAGGGAATCAGCCGATGGTTTCCAGGCCACCCATGTACGGGCGCAGGGCCTCCGGCACGGTGATGCTGCCGTCGGCGTTCTGGTAATTCTCCATCACCGCGATCATCGCGCGGCCGACGGCCACGCCCGAGCCGTTCAGCGTGTGCGCCAGTTCCGGCTTGCCCGTGGCGGGGTTGCGCCAGCGGGCCTGCATGCGGCGGGCCTGGAAGTCACCACAGTTCGAGCACGAGGAGATCTCGCGGTAGGTCTCCTGCGACGGCAGCCAGACTTCCAGGTCATAGGTCTTCACCGCCGAGAAGCCCATGTCGCCGGTGCACAGCAGCACCTTGCGGTACGGCAGGCCCAGCTTTTCCAGCACCACCTCGGCGCAGCGGGTCATGCGCTGATGTTCAGCGTCGCTTTCTTCCGGGCGGCTGATCGAAACCAGCTCGACCTTCTCGAACTGGTGCTGGCGAATCATGCCGCGCACGTCGCGGCCACCACTGCCGGCCTCGGCACGGAAGCACATCGAGTGGGCGGTCATGCGCAGCGGCAGGCGTTCGGCATCGACGATCTCGTCGCGCACGATGTTGGTCAGCGGCACTTCCGAGGTCGGGATCAGGTAGCGCGTGGAGTCGCCCACGGCAGTCTTGAACAGGTCGTCCTCGAACTTCGGCAGCTGGCTGGTGCCGCGCAGCGAATCGGCATTGACCAGCAGCGGTACGTTGGTTTCCTCGTAGCCGTGCTCACCGGTGTGCAGGTCGACCATGAACTGGGCCAGGGCACGGTGCAGGCGCGCGATCGGGCCGCGCAGCACGGTGAAGCGCGAACCGGACAGCTTGGCCGCGGTTTCGCCGTCCAGCCAACCGTTGCGTGCGCCCAGCTCAACGTGGTCCAGCACCTTGAAGTCGAACTGGCGCGGGGTGCCCCAGCGCGACTGCTCGACGTTCTCGCTTTCATCGGCACCGGCCGGCACGTCATCAGCCGGAAGGTTCGGGATACCCATCGAGATGGCGTCGATCTTCTCGCGCAGCTCGTCCAGCGCCACTTCCGAAGCCTTCAGCTCGTCGGCGAACGCGGCGACTTCAGCCATGAAGGCCGAGACATCCTCGCCCTTGGCCTTGGCCTGGCCGATGGCCTTGGAACGGCTGTTACGCAGGCTCTGCAGCTCCTGGGTCCGCACCTGGATGCGCTTGCGATCTGCCTCCAGGGACTCCAGGGCAGACACGTCGAGCTCGAAGCCGCGGCTGGTGCGCAGGCGTTCGGCGAGGTCGGCGGGCTGGTGGCGGAGCAGGGCTGGATCAAGCATGGCAGGTGTCGTGGTGGGTATCAGGAACGGGATTATCGCCTGTTATACGGATTTCTGCCGCCCGGTTCATTCCCGCCGTGGCAGAATCGAGCCATTCCGTACTGGTCTGGTCCATGTCTGCACCTCGCTCGTCGCCCGCCAAGTCGTTCACTGTGCATATCCCGCGCAACGCCCTGAAGATCGCCGGCATCGCCTTCGGTGTGGGCGTGCTGCTGTTCGTGCTGGTCTGGTTGACCGGTCGTGACAAGGAGTTCTTCCGCGCCGACCCGGCCGCGCAGACCCCGCAGGAAACCGCCCAGGTCGAGCCCCTGCCGGAACCGTTGGCCGCTGCGGCCGGTTCCAGCGACATGCCTGACGCCAAGCCGGCACCGGTGGAGGAAGAAGCGCCGAAGCTGGTCGAAACCGCTCCGCCGCCGCCCGCCCCGATCGCCGAGCCGGCCCCGGCCGCCCCGGGCGCGGCGCCGGCCGCGACCGGCAACAGCCAGCCGATGCCGATTGCCGGCCAGTCGCCGCCTCCCTCCTACCCTGCCGCCGCCCTGCGTGCCGGCGAGACAGGTACCGTGGTGGTGCGCGTGGACGTGGATGCCACCGGCTACCCGAACAACACCACGCTGATCCAGCGCAGCGGCTCACGCGAGCTCGACCGTGCCGCCACCGACGCCGTGCGGCGCTGGCGCTTCACTCCGGCACAGAGCAACGGCCAGGCCGTACCGGGCAGCATTGAGGTGCCGTTCGACTTCAAGACGCAGTAACTGAACGCTTTCCGGCAGGCAAACTGAACCCTGCCGGTGGCGTTGACGCAACGCTGACACTCCTCGTCCGTGGCTCGGGCAACACTTCCCACGTCGCCAAGTGACGGAAGGAGTTTGCGATGACTGCCACCACCCACGAGAACCTCCACTCGCCGCATCTGCCGCAGGATTCCAGCGCACAGCACACGCCCACCTCGCCCTGGATGTGGATTGCGCTGATCGTGGCGATGTTTGCTGCCGCCCTGCTCTGGTTGCGTTACTCCAACCAGGAAGATGTGGCGCCGGCACCGGTCGGTGAGCGCATGTTGCCGGCCCCTGAGCAGGCTGCGGCGATCGATGCGGCGGCACCTGCAACGCGCCAGGCCGCCCCGGCCTCAAGCCAGCGCAAGGCTGCGCCAGTGGTGCGTAATCGTGAAGCACGCCCGCTGGCCAGCAATCGCATGCCTACCTACCCCGCTGCCGCACTGCGCAGTGGCGTGCAGGGCAGCGTGATCGCAAGCCTGAATGTCGATACCCGCGGCAATGTAGCCAACGCTGCGATCGTCTCGCGCAGCGGCGAGCGCAGCCGTGACCTGGATCGTGCGGTGCTCAACACCGTGCAGAACTGGAAGTTCCAGCCGGCAATGCATGAAGGCCGTGCCGTAGCAAGCGTGGTGCGGGTTCCGGTGGATTTCCGTACCGAGCAGCGTTGATCGCGGACGAGGGGTTCGTGATGTTTCGACGGAGGCTTCGCCCTCCGTCCTTTTATGCGGAGACGTCTGCCAACCAAGGTTGGCACCTACCGGGCGATGTGAGCGTGCCAACCAGGGTTGGCACCCACCGGGTGATGGAAGCGTGCCGACCAAGGTCGGCAGCTACCGGGGCGCGCAATCCGCCGGGCATGGCCCGGCGGATTCGGTACCTCTCAGCCTAGATTGAACCCGGCCCCGCGCGCCAGTCCGTCGAAATCCGGGAAGGAGGTGGCGACGTTGGCGATGTCGTTGATGCGCACTTCGCCGTCACTGATCTGGCCGGCAATGGCAAACGCCATGGCGATGCGATGGTCGCCGTGACTTTCGATGGTGCCACTACCCAGGCGTACACCGCCGTGCAGGGTTGCGCCATCTTCAGTTTCGTCCACCTGCATGCCCAGCGCGCGTAGGCCAGTCGCCATTGCGGCAAGACGATCGGATTCCTTCACTCGCAGTTCGGCAGCACCACTCACCACGGTCTGCCCTTCGGCGGCCGCAGCGGCCACGAACAGCGCCGGGAACTCGTCGATCATGTCCGGCACCAACTCCTCCGGAATGCGCGCACCCTTCAGCGGCGCGTAGCGCACCACCAGGTCTGCCACCGGTTCACCGCCCTGCTCGGCCAGGTTCTCTTCGGTGATATCCGCACCCATCAGGCGCAGCGCGTGCAGCAACCCGGTGCGACGCGGATTCAGGCCGACCTGCTTCAGGCGCAGTTCGGAGCCGGGAATGATGCTGGCAGCCACCAGATAGAACGCGGCCGAGGAGAAATCGGCGGGCACCACGATGTCGGTGGCACGCAGGCGCTGGCCGCCACGCAGGCGGGCCTTGCCTGGCGAGAATTCGATCTCCACCCCGAATGCAGAGAGCATGCGCTCGGTGTAGTCGCGGGTCGGGTGCGGTTCCACCACGCTGGTTTCGCCCTGCGCATACAGGCCGGCCAGCAGCACGGCGGACTTGATCTGCGCACTGGCCACGGGCGAGGCAAAGTCGATGCCGTGCAGCGATTGCCCGCCATGCACGTGCAGCGGCGGCGTGCCGTCTTCCTGGGTGTCGATCTTCGCGCCCATCTGCGACAGCGGACCGGTGACGCGGCGCATCGGGCGTCCGGACAGCGATTCATCACCGATCAGCGTGCAGTCAAATGGCTGGCCCGCCAGCAGGCCGGCCAGCAGGCGCATGCCGGTACCGGCGTTGCCGCAGTCCAGCGGTGCATCCGGTGCTTTCAGGCCGTCGATACCGACGCCGTGCACGATGCGCTGCGACGGGCTTGGGGTCTCGATGCGCACGCCCAGCTGGCTGAAGATGCGCGCAGTGGCGCGAGTATCTTCGCCTTCCAGGAAACCCTCGATATGCGAGGTGCCATCGGCCAGCGCGGCGAACATCACCGAGCGGTGCGAGACCGACTTGTCGCCGGGAATGGTCAGGCTGCCCTGCAGCGGCTGGCCCTTGCGGGCAATCCAGTGTTGCGCGTTGCTCATCGTTCGATCGTTCCGTAAACGCCGGCAGCACCGGCGATGCATCAGGGAGCGGCAGCCGCAGCCACCGCAGCAGCAGCAATCAGGGCACGGCCACCGGATAGGAGCCGAGCACCTTGATCTGCGCCGAGTGCGCTTCCAGTTCGGCCAGAGCGGCCTGCATCGGCGCGTCGTCGATGTGGCCAGCCAGGTCGATGAAGAAGCCGTATTCCCACTTGCCGTGGTGCGACGGGCGCGACTCGATGCGGTTCATGCTGATGCCGTGGCGGGCGAACGGGCTGAGCACGTCGAACAGCGCACCAGGCTTGTCATGGATGAACACCAGTACCGAGGTGCGGTCGTGGCCGGAGGTCGGGAAGATGTTGCGGCCCACTACCAGGAAGCGGGTGGTGTTGTCGGCATCGTTCTGGATCGGCTTGGTGACCACCTTCTTCAGGCCATATACGTGGCCGGCGCTCTCGCCACCGATGGCCGCCGCATCGTCGGCGTTGCGCGCACGGCGCGCACCTTCGGCATTGCTCGAGACCGGAATCTTCTCGGCCTTCGGCAGGTTGGCGCGCAGCCAGGCCGAGGTCTGCATGAACGACTGCGGGTGCGCGTAGATGCGCTCGATGTCCTCGATGCGGCCGCTGCGCGACATCAGGTACTGCTGCACGCGCAGTTCCACTTCGCCACAGATCTTCAGGTTGGAGGTCAGGAACATGTCCAGGGTGATCTGGATGGTGCCCTGCCCGGAATTCTCCACCGGCACCACGCCGAAATCGGCGTTGCCCGCTTCCACTTCCTGGAACACTTCTTCGATGCTGGCCATCGGCAGGCCCAGCGCCGAGCGGCCGAAGTGCTTGAGCACGGCCTGCTGGCTGAAGGTGCCTTCCGGGCCAAGGTAGCCGATCTTCAGCGGCTCCTGCTGGGCCAGGCAGGCCGACATGATCTCGCGGTAGACATGCACCAGCAGCTCATCGCTGAGCGGGCCTTCGTTGCGGTCCACCACCATGCGCAGCACCTGCGCTTCGCGCTCGGGGCGGTAGTAGTCGACGGCGGCGGCGAGCTTGCCCTTGGCCTTGCCGACCTGGTGGGCAAAGCGTGCGCGCTCGGCGATCAGGTTCTGGATGTCGCGGTCGATCTGGTCGATCTTCGAGCGCACATCGGCCAGCGCCAGCGGCGCCAGGGTGGGCGCCGGATTCGAGGCGGCGTTGGCCTTGCTCTTCGCCTTGGTGGACGCGCTGTCCTTGGCCGGTTCGGCCTTCTTCGGCGCCTTCTTGCTGGATTTGCTGCTTGCCATCGGAGTTCCTTGTTACGGGGCCCGCACCCAACGGTGCGCGCCGTTCATTGCTCAGCCGTGACGCTGCTGGAAATCGGCCATGAAGGCGACCAGCGCCTCGGCCCCGGCCAGCGGCATGGCGTTGTACAGCGAGGCGCGGATGCCCCCGACCACCTTGTGTCCCTTCAGCGCCAGCAGGCCAGCGGCCTTGGCTTCGGCGACGAAGCGGGCATCGAGCTCGGCATCGGGCAGGAAGAACGGGATGTTCATCCGCGAACGTGCCGCATGCGCGACCTCGTTGCGGTAGAAGCTACCGGAACCGTCGATGGCTCCGTACACCAACGCGGCCTTGGCGGCGTTGCGCTTGGCGAACTCGGCCACGCCACCTTCGGCCAGCATCCACTTGAACACCAGGCCGGCCAGGTACCAGTTCCAGGTGGGAGGCGTGTTGAGCATCGAATCGCGGGCAACGTGCGAGCGGTAATCGAAGATGTCCGCCCGCGGCTGGCCGCTGCGCTCCAGCAGATCGCGGCGGATGATCATCACCGCGATGCCGACCGGGCCGAGGTTCTTCTGCGCTCCAGCGTAGATCACGCCATAGCGGCGCACGTCCAACGGCTCACTGGCGATGGACGAGCTGAAGTCGGCCACCAGCGGCACGTCGCCGGTATCAGGCACGTCACGGAACTCGACGCCGTGGATGGTCTCGTTGGCGGTGAGGTGCACGTAGGCGGCATCAGGCGAGAGCTGCCAGTCGGCGCGCGGCGGCAGCGTGCGGTAGCCGTTGGCCTCGCTGCTGGCGGCAATATTGACGTCGACGTAGACACCGGCCTGCTTGACTGCGGTCTTGCCCCAGTGGCCACTGACCACATAGTCGGCCCGCTGGCCGGGGGCGGCGAAGTTAAGCGGGATCAGCGCCTGCTGGGTGGTGGCTCCACCGGACAGGAACAGCACCGCATAGTCTTCGGGGATGTCGAGCAGGCGCCGCAGGTCGGCCTCGGCTTCGGCGGCCACGGACATGAATTCCGCGCCGCGATGGCTCATTTCGACGATGGAGGCACCGCTACCGTGCCAGTCCAGCATTTCCGCCTGCGCCTGGCGCAGGACCGATTCCGGCAAGGTTGCAGGGCCGGCACTGAAGTTGAACGCGCGCGTCATGTCACACCTGTGGGGCAAGACCCCTAGTATGCCGCAGTGCACCAGCCTTGCGGCCTTGTGCGGCAAGGGAAATTTGGTTTCATTGGAATCCATTGACCGCCAGCATGGCGCCGGTAGTCGCCGACCTTGGTTGGCGTACGCCGTCAGGCGTCATCCCCACCTAGAGAGCGTGCCGACCAAGGTCGGCACCTACCAAAGCAGTGTGCTGTCAGGCGTCATCCCCACCTAGAGAGCGTGCCGACCAAGGTCGGCACCTACCAAAGCAGTGTGCTGTCAGGCGTCATCCCCACCTAGAGAGCGTGCCGACCAAGGTCGGCACCTACCAAAGCAGTGTGCTGTCAGGCGTCATCCCCACCTAGAGAGCGTGCCGACCAAGGTCGGCACCTACCAAAGCAGTGTGCTGTCAGGCGTCATGCCCACCGAAGGAACGTGCCGACCAAGGTCGGCACCTACCAGGAGCGGGGAGATGAGCACCGTCCCGATAGCGCCGGGCCATGCCCGGCGAATGCAGGATCAGCGCGCGCCGAACCAGAGCAGCAGGCTGAGCACCGCCGCCAGCAGCAGCGCACTGACCAGCAGCCACGGCCAGCGCCGGACCTTGCGCGGGGCGGCCGGCAACACCGGCGCCTGCTCGGTGTCCTGGCTGGAGTCGTTCTCGTCCGGCAGCGGGCGCCGCCGCGGGTCGTGCGGCACTTCCAGCACGAACCGATGCTGGCCATCGAACACTACCTGGTCGCCCGCCTGCAGCCAGCAGTGGCGCACGGCCACACCGTTGACCCGGGTGCCCTCGGCGCTGCCCAGGTCGCGCAGCAGCACGCGCTCGCCATGCACTTCCACACGGGCGTGCTGTTCGGCGAAGGCCGGTTCATTGATCTCGATGTCGGCGTCACCGCCGCGACCGACCAGGCGGGTTCGCGACAACGTGAAGCTGCGGCCATGATGCAGGCCGCCGACGCCGCGCAGCAGGCGCTGCTGCTCGTCGTTACCACCATCGCTGTTGGGCGCGGGCGCCTGCAGCAGGCTCTCGACCTCGCCCTGCAGGACCATTTCCACGCCATCCACGTACACCGCATCGCCTGCACGCAACAGGGCCATGCGCCGCACCGGGCGACCGTTCACATGGATGCCGCGGATGCCGTTGCCGACCTGCAGCCAAAGGCCGCGATCGTCCATGCAGAACTGGGCCAGCAGCAGGGCACCGTTGCCGGCATCGCCCAGCCGCACGCTGCCGTTTGCCTGGCGCACGATGCGTTGCACCCCGGGCCGCAGCGGCTGGTCGGGCTGTTGTTGTTGGCTGAAGTGAACAAGCAGGTTCTGCACGCGGCGCAGCCTAGCAGGTTGGTCGCCCCCGAAGAAGAACCCACGATGAGCGCTTGGCGCGAAGGCCCTCGATGCGCACAATGCTCGCCCTCATTGATCATCCCCGCTTTGCGCCAGGAGCCTGCATGTCCACCATCGATGTCCGCCACGCCCACGCCCTGCCCGACGCACAGGCGCGCGCTGCGATCGAACAGGTTGCCGCCAAACTGTCCGAGCGCTTCGGCCTGAAGTCGTCCTGGACCGCCGACGTGCTGAACTTTTCCGGCAGCGGTGTGGACGGCGCGATCGAACTGCAACCGGGCGCCGTGCGCGTGACCGCCAAGCTGGGCTTCCTGCTGTCGGCGATGAAAGGCATGGTCGAAGGCGAGATCCAGCGCGTGCTGAAGGAAAAGCTGGGCTGAACCCCGGCGGCGACCGTCACGACCGTGCAACGCCGTCACGCGCTACTCTCGGGTCAGGCCCAACTCCCACGGGAAGTGCGATGAACCGCTACGAAAATGACGACCGCCGCGACGACGACGCCTCTTTCGGTGACCAGGCTGAGCGCTTCTCGCGCAAGTTGAGCGACTCGGCACAACAGGTATGGCTGGCCGGCCTGGGTGCCCTGGGCCGCGCCCAGGCCGAAGGCGGCCGATTCTTCGATGGCCTGGTCAAGGAAGGCGAAGCTTGGGAGGCCCGCCGCCGTGAACGCAATGGCGAACAGCCTCCCGGTTGGCGTGACAATGTCGAATCGTCGCTGGACGAGGCCCGCGAAAAGGCCTCCGGCACGTGGACCAAGGTCGAGAAGGCCTTCGATGACCAGGTGCAGGGCGTGCTCAAGCGCCTGCATGTCCCCACCGCCGACGAAGTGACCGCGCTGGAGGCCCGCATCGACGCGTTGCAGGCGCGCTTGGCCAAGCTGGAAAACCGCGCCGCCTCAGACATCGATACACCGGCGCCGGGCAGCCATCAATCCCCTGGCAGCGTGCCCTGACAGTAATTGTTGCAATGCAATAAAATTTGATCGACAATCGCGAGCAACCCGCCAATCGCTTCGGCTGCCGTTTGTTCCCTCCCCTCACGGCTTCAGGATTGGCGGGTTTTTCATGCCCGCTCTACGCCGATCTGCGCGTTCCATCACGCTTCCTGTCAGGATCCTCCTGACCCAGCGGCACGGTGCGACCTTTACACTGTCGTTCTCCGCATTCGCCCCTTCCGCGCACCTCCTGCATGCTCCCTTGGATCCTGGCCCTGCTGTCGGCCCTGCTTACCTGTTCCCTGGCCGTTGTCTATCTGTGGTGGATCAAGCGGCGACAAAAGGAGATGCAACTGGGCCTGCAGGCCCTGGCCGGGATGCATTGGCGCGAGTTCTCCGTACTGGTCAAACGCATGCTGCGCGAGCAGCGCGGCCTGCGAGAACTGAACGACCCCGCCGAGGAGTCACGCGAACCCAGCAGTGATTTCCTGCTGAGCGACGGCCCCAACAGTTGGCTGGTCTCGTGCAAGCACGGCCTGGCCTATCGCATCGGCACCGCCGCAGTGAACGAACTGGGTGCGGCGGCCCGCCTGGCCGGCGCCCGCGGCGGTGTGCTGCTGACCGAAGGCCGGATGGAACGCGACGGCCGCAGCGCCGCCGAGAAGCAGGCGGTCGAGGTGCTGGACGGCCCGCGTCTGTGGCCGCTGCTGCAGCCCTATCTGCCGGTTGATATCGAAGCCCGTGTGCGTGCCAGTGCCCGTCATGAGGCGCTGCGTCGCATTGCCATTGCCGCATTGGGTTCAGTGACGCTGGGCCTGCTGGTGGGACTGAGCCTGCAGGGCCTGCATGTGCAGGACGCCCCGCTCGTTGCGGAGGTGCCGGTCGCCCCCGCGCCCGTTGCGCCTGCGGTTGAAGCGGCGCCCGAACCGGCCCCCGCTACCAGGCCACCGGCCGCTGCGCCTGCACCGGCCACGTCCTCAACCGACGCGCGCAGCAACCCCAACCCGGATGCCGCCACGCTGGAGCGCTTCCAGGCCGATCTGTCCCGTGCCTTGGCCGGCAAGCCCGGTATTGCCAGCGGTGTCTGGCTGACCCGGCAGACGCTGGCGATCAACCGCACCGGCGAGCTGGACGCGGTGTGGCCGCGGGTCTGCGAGGAAGTGCTGCACTACCCCGCCCTGCGCAACGTGCGCATCCAGCTCAACGCCCGCCCAGGCGTGGATGAGCCCGTACGCTGGCGGCAGTGCGCTACGTATTGATTGGGGTGTCCGTAGATCAACGCCATGCGTGGACGCCCTTGTGGAGTCGAGCCACGCTCGACTCAATCGCATCGCGCGAACAGCAGCCGAGCATTGGCTCGGCTCTACATGGCGCCTGTTCAGCCCAATGCTGCGAGATGCGCGAGCGGGGTCGACCCTAGCGCGCCCCAGGCGCGAAGCGCGCAACCAGGTCCCAGGCATCCCCGAGGAACACCTGGCGCACACGGGTGATCGGCTGTTCGCCGCGCCAGGTAAGGCGCTCGATCACCAGACAGGCGGTGCCGGGCTTCACGTCCAGCAGCTTGGCGGTGGCGGTGTCCGCGCCCCAGGCGCTGATGCGGTGCTGGGCGCGGGTCCACGACACGTTCTGCAACAGCCAGCTACCCGGCGCGGTGGTGTTGAAATCGACGTCCAGCACCTCTGGCACACCCATCGGACTGATCAGCCGGTGCTCCAGTGCCAGCGGCCGGCCATCGGCCAGATGCAGGCAGCGCATCGCCAGCAGCTGTTCGCTGCCGGCCAGCTCCACTTCGCCAACATTGCCGGCATCGGCCAAGCGCAACTCGCGCTGCAGCAGGTGGTAGCCGTACTGGTGGCCACGCGAACCCACTTCCATCGCGATATCCGGAATCTCCAGCGCCACCTGCTCCAGGTGCGGGGGCTGCCGCGCCACGAACGAGCCAGCGCGACGGCGGCGCTCGATCATGCCGCTCTCGGCCAGCGCTGTCAGCACCTTGTTCACTGTCATCCGCGAGCACCCGTACTGCTCCATCAGTTCGTGCTCGTACGGAATACGGAAGCCCGGCGCCCACTCCCCGCTGAGGATGCGGCTTTCCAGGTCGCTGCGGATGCGCTGGTTGAGCGTGGCGGACTTGCTGGCCTTCACGTAGTGGGGTCTCGATGGTGGGAGGCGATCAGCCCAGCACGCCACGCAGGGCAGCGGCGAAGGCGGTGGTGATGGCCTCGCGCTGCAGGTGGCGGCCCTCGGCCACGCACTGGCGGCCATGGCGCCAGACCGATCGCAGCGCGCCATTACGTGCGGCGAACACCCAGCTGTCAAGCCATGCGTCACCGTGTCGCGCCTGCAACGCGGGGTGCGCGGCATCCAGTTCAACCATGTCTGCGCTGGCACCCACCTGCAGGCCGGCAGCCACGCCAAGCGCCTGTGCACCGCCCTGCAATGCCCCTTCAAACAGGAAGCGCGCGGTGCTGCGGCCGGCATCCGGGGCCAACACGTTGCGACCCCGCAGGGTCAGGCGCTGGCCGTATTCCAGCAGGCGCAACTCTTCTGCGGCATCGATCAGCACGTTGGAATCGGAGCCCACGCCGAAGCGCCCGCCCTCGCGCGCGAAGGCCTGCATCGGGAACAGGCCGTCGCCCAGGTTGGCCTCGGTGATCGGGCACAGCCCGGCCACGGCGTTGCTGGCGACCATTTGCGCGCGCTCGTCGTCGGTGATGTGGGTGGCGTGCACCAGGCACCAGCGCGCATCGACTGGGGCATGCTCGTACAGCCACTGCACCGGTCGCCGGCCACTCCATGCCAGGCATGCCTCGACCTCGCGTACCTGCTCGGCAATATGGATGTGTATCGGGCCATCGGTCAGCGGCAGCAGTGCGCTCAGCTCCTCGCCCGTCACCGCGCGCAGGCTGTGCGGGGCGATGCCCAGCACCGCATCGGGCAGCGTGGCCAGCGCGGTGCGGGCGCCATCGAGCAGCTGCGCGAACCCTTCGACGTCATGGATGAGGCGGCGCTGTGCCGGGTTCGGCGGCGCCCCACCGAAATCGGCGTGTGCATAGAACACCGGCAGCAGGGTCAGGCCGATGCCGGTCTGCGCGGCTGCAGCTGCAATCTGCGCGCTCATCTCGGCGCGATCGGCGTAGGGGCGGCCATCGGCATCGTGGTGCAGGTAGTGGAATTCGCCGACACGGGTGAAGCCGCTTTCCAGCATTTCCATGTAGGCCTGGGCGGCGATGGCCTGCACTGCGTCCGGGCGCAGATGGGCCAGGAAGCGGTACATCAGTTCGCGCCAGCTCCAGAAACTGTCGCCGTCGCCGCCACCGATCTCGGTCAGGCCGGCCATGCCGCGCTGGAAGGCGTGGCTGTGCAGGTTCGGCAGGCCCGGCACCAGGATGCCCACGCGGGTATCGCCTTGCTGCGCAGCCTGCCCACGCGTGACCTCGGCGATGCGCCCGTCCTGCACCTGCAGGCGGACGTCGGCGGCCCAGCCGTCGGCCAGCAGGGCGTGGGCGGCATGGAAGGAGTGCGCGGAACGCGAATCGGACATGGCTGGACAACCCGAATTGGACGCCTATATTGTATAGACATATAAGCACAGCCGCGTTGTGGATGCCATGCACGTCGATACCCTCTGGTCCAACGTCCACCTGATGACCCTCGATGGCGAGGGCCTGGGTGTCCTGCGCGATGCCGTACTGGCCGCCACCGATGGCCGCATCGTGCACGTCGGCCCCGCCGGCAGCGATGCCCATCTGCAGCCGACCACCCGCATCGACGGCGAAGGCCGATGGATCTCGCCTGGTCTGATCGATTGCCACACCCACCTGGTCTACGCCGGCAACCGCGCCAACGAATTCGAGCAGCGCCTGCAGGGCGTCAGCTATGCCGAGATCGCCCGTGCTGGTGGCGGTATCGTCTCTACGGTGCGCGCCACCCGTGCTGCCTCGCCAGAGCAGTTGGCACGCGAGAGCCGGCCGCGCCTGCTGGCGATGCGCGCCGAAGGCGTAACCACCATCGAGATCAAGTCCGGCTACGGCCTGACCCTGCAGGACGAGCGCAAGCAGTTGCAGGTGGCACGAGCGCTGGGCGAGGAATGCCGGGTGAACGTGGTGCCGACCTTCCTCGGTGCGCACGCGGTGCCGCCCGGTCGCGAGGCGCAGGAATACATCGATGAAGTATGCGAGGTGATGATTCCGGCCATCGCTGCAGAAGGCCTGGCCGAGGCCGTGGACATCTTCTGCGAGAACATCGCGTTCTCGCCGGCGCAGGCCCGTCAGGTATTCGACGCTGCGCGTGCGCATGGGCTGGCGATCAAGATCCATGCCGAACAGCTGAGCAACCAGCATGGCGCCGAACTGGCGGCCGGTTTCGGTGCGCTGTCGGCCGACCATATCGAACACCTGGACGACGCCGGCATTGCCGCGATGGCCGCCGCCGGTACCGTCGCCGTACTGCTGCCGGGCGCGTTCTACTTCACCCGCGACACCACCCTGCCGCCGATCGCCGCGCTGCGTGCGGCCGGCGTGCCGCTGGCGCTGGCCACCGACAGCAACCCGGGCACCTCGCCGCTGACCAGTCCGCTGCTGACGATGAACATGGGCGCCACCCTGTTCCGCCTGACCGTGGACGAATGCATCGCCGGCTTCACCCGTGAAGCAGCGCGCGCACTGGGCCGTGGCGATCGCATCGGTCGCCTCGCCATCGGCATGGACTGCGACCTGGCGATCTGGGACATCGACGCCCCCGCCGACCTGGTCTATCGCATTGGATTCAACCCGCTGCACGCGCGCGTGGTGCGCGGACAGCCCGACCTGCCTGCCTCCTGGAGCAACACATGAGCAACACCCTGGTTCTTCGCCCCGGCCATGTCACCCTCGCCCAGTGGCGGCAGGCCTATCGCGGTGCACCGCTTGCACTGGACCCGGCCGCGCTGCCGGCCGTGCGTGCCAGTGCCGCGACCGTGGCTGCCATCGTCGCCAAGGGCGCGCCGGTGTACGGCATCAACACCGGTTTCGGCAAGCTGGCCAGCGTGCGCATCGAGCGCGAAGACCTGGCCACCCTGCAGCGGAACATCGTGCTCTCGCATGCCGCCGGCGTGGGCGAGCCGATGCCGGCCAACGTGGTGCGGCTGATGATGGCGCTGAAGCTGGTGAGCCTGGCCCAGGGCGCTTCGGGCATCCGCGAGGAGACCCTGCTGTTGCTGGAAGCGATGCTGGTCAAGGACGTGCTGCCGGTAGTGCCCGCACAGGGCTCGGTCGGTGCCTCCGGCGATCTGGCGCCGCTCTCGCACCTGGCCAGCGTGATGCTGGGCGTGGGCGAAGCCTTCATCGGAGACGAACGCCTGCCGGCGATCGATGCACTGTCACGTGCTGGCCTGCAGCCCATCGAGCTGGGTGCGAAGGAAGGTCTCGCACTGCTCAACGGCACCCAGTTCTCCACCGCCTATGCGCTGGCCGGTCTGTTCGAGATCGAGACTGTATTCCAGGCCGCACTGGTCACCGGTGCGCTGTCGGTGGAAGCCGCGAAGGGCTCGGATACGCCGTTCGATCCGCGCATCCATGCCCTGCGTGGGCAGCGCGGTCAGATCGCAACCGCTGCCACCCTGCGCAGCTTGATGCTGGACTCGGGCATCCGCGAATCGCACCGCGACAACGACGTGCGCGTGCAGGACCCGTACTGCCTGCGCTGCCAGCCACAGGTGATGGGCGCGGCACTGGACATCCTGCGCCAGGCAGCGACCACGCTGGAAATCGAAGCCAACGGCGTCTCCGACAATCCGCTGGTATTCACCGAGACCGGTGAAGCGCTGTCCGGTGGTAATTTCCACGCCGAGCCGGTGGCCTTCGCCGCCGACATGCTGGCGATGGCGGTATGCGAGATCGGCTCGATCAGCGAGCGCCGCCTGGCGATGCTGGTCGACCCGGCGCTGTCGGGCCTGCCTGCGTTCCTGACCCCGCGCCCCGGCCTGAATTCCGGCTTCATGATCCCGCAGGTTACCGCTGCCGCGCTGGTCTCGGAGAACAAGCAGCGCGCCTATCCGGCCAGCGTCGACTCGATTCCGACCTCGGCCAACCAGGAAGACCACGTGTCGATGGCCGCGCATGGCGCACGCCGCCTGATGCAGATGGCCGAAAATGCCGCCAACGTTATCGGCATCGAGCTGCTGGCCGCCGCGCAGGGCTGCGACTTCCACGCACCGCTGCGCTCCAGCGCCGCGCTGGAAACCGTGCGCGCCACCCTGCGTGCGCAGGTCCCGACGCTGGAAGAAGACCGCTACTTCCATCCTGACATGGTGACCGCCACCAACCTGGTGCGCAGCGGCGCGCTGGCGCAGGGCTTGTCCGATCTGTTGCCAACCGTGGAGCCCCAGGCATGAATGCCCGCCCTGAATGGCTGACGGTGCACGAAGGTGATGCCCCGTTGATCGTCAGCTTCCCGCATACCGGCAGCGAACTGCCGCACGACCTGATCGGCGACTACCACTCACCGTGGCTGGCCCGCCGCGATGCCGACTGGTGGGTGCACGAACTGTACGACTTCGTGCGTGGCATGGGCGCGACCACGGTGCGCTCGGCGATCTCACGTTCGGTGATCGATCTCAACCGCGATCCCAGCGGCGTGTCGCTGTACCCCGGCCAGAACACCACCGGCCTGTGCCCGCTGACCACCTTCGACAACCAGCCGCTGTATCACGCCGGCCGCGAGCCGGACGAAGCAGAAATTACTCGCCGTCGTGATACCTATTTCCTGCCCTACCACGATGCATTGGCCACGCAGATTATGCGCCTGCGTGCTCGCCATGGCACCGTGGTGGTGTACGACGCGCACTCGATCCGCTCGCATATCCCGCACCTGTTCGAGGGTGAGCTGCCGCAGTTCAATCTCGGCACCGCTGGTCCCTCCGGTGCTCCGGATACGTCTTGCGACAACGCTCTGAGCGACGTAGTGGAAAACCTGCTGAAGATCAGTGGCATGAGCCAGGTGCGCAACGGCCGCTTCAAGGGTGGCTGGATCACCCGCCACTACAGCAACATCGCCGGCGGTGTGCACAGCCTGCAGATGGAGCTGGCCTGCCGTGGCTACATGCACGAACCCCTGCCCGACCAGGTGGACGAGCACAGCTGGCCCACCCCGCTCGACCCCGACCACGCTGCACCGCTGCGCCACACCCTGGCGCAGGTGCTCAACGCCTGCCTTGAATTCGCTACGAACCGGAGCGCCGCATGACCCGCAACGACCCGTCCCGCACCATCGCCGCGCCGACCGGCACCACGCTCAACGCCAAGAGCTGGCTGACCGAAGCACCGTTGCGCATGCTCATGAACAACCTGCACCCGGACGTGGCCGAGCGCCCGCAGGAACTGGTGGTGTACGGCGGTATCGGCCGCGCGGCGCGCGACTGGGAGAGCTTTGATGCCATCGTCGAAACGCTCAAGCGCCTGGACGATGACCAGACCCTGCTGGTGCAGTCAGGCAAGCCGGTGGGCGTGTTCCGCACCCACGCCGATGCGCCGCGCGTGCTGATCGCCAATTCCAACCTGGTGCCGCGCTGGGCCAACTGGGACCACTTCAACGAGCTGGATAAAAAGGGCTTGGCCATGTACGGCCAGATGACTGCCGGCAGCTGGATCTACATCGGCGCGCAGGGCATCGTGCAGGGCACCTACGAGACCTTCGTGGAAATGGGCCGCCAGCACTTCGGTGGCGACCTGACCGGCAAGTGGCTGTTCACCGGCGGCCTCGGCGGCATGGGCGGCGCACAGCCGCTGGCTGCAGTGATGGCTGGCGCCTCCTGCCTGGCCGTCGAATGCCGCAAGAGCAGCATCGACATGCGACTGCGCACCGGCTACCTGGATACCTGGACCGACAATCTGGACGAAGCGCTGCGCCTGATCGACGAGTCGTGCAAGGCTGGCACGCCGAAGTCGGTGGGATTGCTGGGCAATGTGGCCGACGTGCTGGCCGAACTGCTCAAGCGCGGCGTGAAGCCGGACCTGCTGACCGACCAGACCTCCGCGCACGACCCGGTGAACGGCTACCTGCCGCAGGGCTGGACGGTCGAGCAGTGGGATGAGAAGCGCGTTTCCGCCCCCAAGGAAGTGGAAAAGGCCGCGCGCGCGTCGATGGCCAACCATATCCGCGCCATGCTCGGCTTCCACGCGCTGGGCGTGCCGACCGTGGACTACGGCAACAACCTGCGGCAGATGGCGCTGGAAGAAGGCGTGACCAATGCCTTCGACTTTCCCGGTTTCGTGCCGGCCTACATCCGCCCGCTGTTCTGCCGTGGCATCGGCCCGTTCCGTTGGGCGGCACTGAGCGGCGATCCGGAAGACATCGCCAAGACCGACGCCAAGGTGAAGGAACTGATTCCGGACAATCCGCACCTGCACCGCTGGCTGGACATGGCCGCCGAGAAGATCAAGTTCCAGGGCCTGCCGGCACGCATCTGCTGGGTCGGCCTGGGTGACCGTGATCGACTTGGCCTGGCCTTCAACGAGATGGTGGCCAACGGCGAACTGAAGGCGCCGGTGGTGATCGGCCGTGACCACCTGGACAGCGGCAGCGTGGCGTCGCCGAACCGCGAGACCGAGGCAATGGCCGACGGCTCCGATGCGGTCTCTGACTGGCCGCTGCTGAACGCCCTGCTCAACACCGCCAGCGGCGCGACCTGGGTGTCGCTGCACCACGGTGGCGGCGTCGGCATGGGCTTCTCGCAGCACGCCGGCATGGTGATCGTCTGCGACGGCACCGAAGCGGCTGCGAAGCGTATTGGGCGTGTGCTGTGGAACGACCCGGCCACCGGCGTGATGCGCCATGCTGACGCGGGCTATGAGATCGCAATCGACTGCGCGAAGGAAAAGGGACTGGATCTGCCGGGGATTCTCGGCTGATCGCGGCGTTGCCGGCCAGCGGCCGGCTCTCCCTGATGCGGGAATCGGTGCCCTTGACCCGGCCTTCCGCCGTGACCAACATGCGCCATCACCGCTGACGGATCACCGCGATGTACCGCACCCTTGCAGCTGCATTGCTCTGTGCCCTGGCCATCGCCCTGCCCGCCTCGGCACGTGACGTCCCCACCGCTCTCTCTACTCAGCTCGACGCCCAACTTCAGAGCAACCGCGGGCGCTACGGTATCGCCGGCCAGGCAGTGCTGGTCGCACACAACGGCAAGGTGCTTTACCAAGGCGCCAGCGGCGAACGCGATCCCGCTGCCCATGCACCCGCCACCGTCGATACCATCTTCGCCGCGCAGTCGATGGCCAAGCTGCTGACCAGCTCGCTGGTGATGCAGCTGGTAGACCAGGGGAAGGTGGATCTGGATGCACCCGCCGGCCGCTACGTGCCTGACCTGCCCGCAGCCTGGCAGGCGATCCACGTGCGCGATTTCCTCAACCATAGCTCCGGCATCGCCGAGTACTACGACCGGGTGGACAACCGCTGGGTGAGCAAGGGCTACAGCGGTGTGGCGCCCGATCTTGCCGCTGCATTGAAAGTCGCCGCTGCAGCGCCGATGCAGTTCGCCACCGGCAGCCGCGTGCAGTACACGCAGGCCAACTACCTGGTGCTGACGGCGTTGCTGCAAGCGCACTATCGCAAGCCCTACCCGGCCATCGCACGCGAACGCATCCTGCAGCCATTGAAGATGGCCAGCACCTCGTGGGGCGTAGCCAGCGTGCCGGCGCAGCGCGCGGCGGTGCCATACATCGGCAAGGAAGGCCAGCTGCAGCCAGCAAACGAAGTCCCTTGGCCGGACTACGGTTGGGGCCACGCCGACCTGCAGACCACCGTGGGCGACATGAACCGTTTCCTGCAGGCGTTGGCGACCGGCAAGCTGGTACGCACGTCCACGCTGGAAAAACTCTGGCAACCGCAGAAACTGAGCGGCGGCGGCAGCAATTTCTTCTCCACCGGCTGGGACACCATCCGCAACGACGGCTACACCCAGGTCGGCCACGATGGCGGCACCCGCGTGCGTGCGCGGCTGGCCTACAAGGGCTCGCTGGCCAGCGGTTACTGGGTGTTCGTGTACCTGACCAACGGCAGCGCCCGCAATGTCTGGTCCAGCACGCTGGTGGAAAGCACCATGGCGGTCGCCGCGCCTGAGGAATTCCCGCATGCGCTGCTGTCCGAACGACTGATTGCATACGCACTGGATGACTCCGCCGATGCGACACTGCTGATGCGTGGCTGGCTGCGCGACAGCAATAAGGTTCCTGCCAGCGAACTGGAGCGTGCGATCAATGCCGATGGCTACGCCGTCCGCGAAAGTCTCGGTGCAGGCAATGCGTTGAAGGTGTTCGCTCTGAATACCGAGCTGTATCCGGATTCGGCCAACGCGTGGGACAGCCTGGCCGAATGCCACGCGGCACTGGGCGAGAAGGAAACGGCTGATCGGCTGTATGCAAAGGCCAAGGTGCTGGCGAAGCCCTCGCCATGAACCCTGCTGTAGAGCCGAGCCCATGCTCGGCTGCTCTTCGTTGCAATCAAAGAAGACCCGCGCTGCGCGCGATAGCCGAGCATGGGCTCGGCTCTACATGGATGCTGCGGATGGCCCATACGCCGCCGATGGGTGACGTGGCGCCCCCGACCTGTTAACTTGCGCGCCACTTTCGTGGTTTACAGCATTCCCGCATGTCGCTCTCGTCGTACCGTCCCACCCCGTCGCTGTTGTTCCTGGCCGTTTCCCTTGGCCTTACCTCCACTGCCGCAGCCGCTCCGCAGGCCACCACTCTGGATGCCGTGCAGGTCACCGCTGCTGCCGATGCCAGCGCGCAGGCGAGCGAGGCGCTGAAGCGCGTACCCGGCGCCGGCAACGTCATCGACGTGGCAAAGGCCGACAGCCGCCTGTCCAGCAGCGCCGATGTGCTGGCCTACCAACCGGGCATCAGCGCGCAATCGCCGGGCAACGAAGGCACCAAGATCTCGATCCGTGGCTCGGGCATCAACCGGAGCCCGGGCGCGCACGCCTCAGGAATTGCGGTGTCGATCGACGGTCTGCCGCTGACCGGCCCGGGTGGTACGCCCTATGAGCTGCTGGAACCGCTGTGGCTGTCGCGCGTCGAAGTCCTGCGCGGCACCAACGGCTTCGAGCGCGGCGCGCTGGCGCTGGGCGGTGCCATCGACTACGTCAGCCGCAGCGGGCGTGATTCGGCGGGCGTGCAACTGCACTACGAAGCCGGCAGCCGTGGCTACCAGAAGCGTGGCCTCAGCTGGGGCGGCGTCAGTGGCGGTGTCGATTACTTCCTGGCCTACACCGATACCGAATTCGACGGTTATCAGCGCCAGGCGCGCGGCGACGGCAAGGGCGCGATGGCCAACATCGGCTGGCAGATCACGCCCGATCTGCAGACGCGCTTCTTCGTGCGCTACCGCGAGACCAGTCACGAAACGCCCGGTCGCCTGACCCGCGATCAGATCCGCAACGACCCACGTGCCGCGAATGCGGCCAACCTGGCCATCGATGCGCGCCGCCCGCAGCCGGGCAGCACCTGGGTCGGCAACGTCACAACGTTGCAGATCGATGAGGATTCCTCGCTGCAGGCCGGGCTGGTCTACCACAAGTACCCGATGGACTTGAACGAGAGCCTGTACCGCCAGCAGCTGGACTACGCCAACCTCAACGCCACGCTGGACTACCGCCGCCGCCACCAGCTGTTCGGCCTGGACAGCGAAACCACGGTCGGTCTGCGCGTCACCCACGATCTGGACGCCGATGTGCGCGAGTCGTTGCGTTTTGCCAGCAACGGCTATGCCGCCGGCACGCGAACGCGTGATTTCCGCCACCACGGCACCGACAGCACGCTGCACGTCAGCAACACCCTGGCGTTGAACGACCGTCTGCGCATGCAGACCGGGCTGGCGCTGATCAACACCCGCCGCGATGTGCAGGTGACCTGGCCAAGCAGCGGCGGCCGCCTGCGCGACCACGACTGGGACTACGCACCGCGACTGGGCTTCACCTGGCAGCACAGCACGCAGACCCAGTGGTTCGGCAACCTCAGCCGCTCGGTGGAGGCGCCGCATCCGTGGTCGATGATCTGGGGCTCCAACCAGTACTTCGGGCCGGGCAATGGCCCGTCCACCGGGCGCCAGCGCGCGCCGGTGCCGATGCAGAACCAGACCGCCACCACGCTGGAACTGGGCGCGCGCGGTGACGCGGCGCTGGGTCGCTGGGAACTGACCGGCTACTACGCGCACGTGAACCACGAACTGCTGAGCGTCGAGCTGCAACCGGTGCCGAACCTGTTCATCGCCGAGAACAACGCCAGCCCCACCGTACACCGTGGCATCGAAGCCGGGTTGGACAGCACGCTGTGGCAGGCAGCGCCCGGCCGCCTGTCGCTGCGCCAGGCGTATACCTTCAGCGACTTCCGTTACCGCCACGATGCGCGTTTCGGCAGCAACCGCCTGCCCGGCCTGCCGCGCCACGCCTACCAGGCCGAGCTGCGCTTCGATCACGCATCCGGCCTGTACGCCGCCCTCAACACCGAATACGCCTCGCGCATCGCGGTGGACTACGCCAACAGCTACTGGGCCGACAGCCATGTGATCTTCGGCAGCCGCATCGGCTACGACGCACCCAACGGACGCTGGCAGGCCTGGGCGGAGATGCGCAACATCGGCAACCGCCACTACGCCGCCACGGTCACGCCGGGCTACGACGATGCCGGCAAGGATGCGGCTCGCTCGACGCCGGGCGAAGGCCGCGGCGTCTACGCAGGCTTGCGCTTGCGCTTTGATTGATTGCCTCAGGCGGCGCCGGGTGTGATCCGGCGCCGCCGATACAGATCAGCTGATGCGCCACGCGGGCAAGCGCTCGCTGCGCTTCCAGATGGAAGGCGCGAAGCCGATCAGCACCATCGCCGCCAGCCACTTCGGTGAGGTATTGAGCAGTGTCGAGGTGAGCGAGCCATCGACGGGGGCGGCCATTTCCTGCCACGGGTTATAGCCCAGGTAGACGACGCTGCCAGCCCACCACAGCAACGCCACACCGACACCCACCAGCAGCAGAGCCAGCGTGCGGCAGGTCCAGCGCTGCGACGTGGTGCCCCATTCGCGGGATACTGCCACCAGCAGGCCCACCACCAGCAGCGAAATCAGGGCCACCAGGCCGATATCGACCTTGTGCCCGATGCGCTCATAAGTACAGGCGCGGCAGTCTGTCTCTTCAGCTGCGACGGCAGCTTCGGTGCTATCTGCCTGCCCAGCCGCTGCGGGTGCCGACTGCGCCAGCGCTGCAAACGGCATCAACACTGCCAGCAGCACCATCATGGTCCAACGAAACAACGTCCTGTTGCTGTGTGTAGCGACTTCCATGCGCTCTTCCTCGTCAGTGGTGGTTGACAGCCGGGCCACATACCTTGGCCCTGGCACGGATCATAGCGCACGGCCAGACAGGAACGAAAAGGGGCTCACGGCCTTGATCCGCGCCGGTTCGGTCGGATCAAGGAGGCGCGGCAGCCTTCAACAACTGCGCGGCCACCTGGTCGAACGGGGCGATGTCCTGCAGTGCGCGGCTCATCGCCACCGCACCTTCAACGCTGGCAATCACCAGGCTGGCCAGTCCACCCGCGGCGGCCGACCCGTGGCCGTCGGCGACGAACGCCGCGGCCAGATGGCTCTGCCAACGTGCGAACACTTCAGCAGCTGCCGCACGGGGCTGGCTCGGCACTGCCTCCACCGGCTCCTCCACTGCAGCGGCCAGTACCGGGCAACCAGCGCGGAACCCGGAGCGCAGCAGGCGCTCGCGCCACATTGCCAGGAACTGCTGCAGGCCCTGCACCGCCCCGCCCTTCAGCAGCTCCACCAGCAGCGCTTCCACCTTATCGCCGGCCATGTGAGTGGCGCGCGCCAGCAGCTCCTGCTTGCCGCCAGGAAAGTGGTGATAGGTGGAACCCAGCGGCGCCTCGGCCAGTTTGGTCACCTCACGGATGCTGGTGGCATTGAGACCCACGCGCGCCAGCATCTGTGCCGCAGCATCAATCACGCGTTGAGGCGCATCAGAGGGGCGCGGGCTCACGGCAGGCTCCTTGCCAGGACAGTCGTCATAGATTAGCGTACCGGCGATTCTATAACAGTCGTCATAACCATGAATCTCTGGTTCCGCCTGCTCCACCTGCTGCTGTGCAGCCTGTTCCGGCCCAAGCTGGAGGCCCCGTTCGGGGTCTCGCGCCTGCAGTTCCGGGTGCTGCCCAACGACCTGGACAGCAACCTGCACATGACCAACGGCCGCTACTGGAACATCTTCGATCTGGGCCGGCTGGATCTGATTCTGCGCATGGGCCTGGGCCAGGTGGCGCTGCGCGAGAAGTGGGCGCCGATCGTCGGCGCGGGCACCATCCAGTTCCGCCGCGAGCTGAAGCCGTTCCAGCGCTTCACCTTGGAAACGCGGCTGGTGGGCTGGGTCGGTTCGCGCGGCATCATGGAGCAGCGCGTAATGATCGGGACCGAGCAGAAGATCGCCACCCGTGCGCTGCTGGTCACCGGCATCTACGACCGTCGCGCGCGGCAGTTCCTGGGCATGCCGAAGATGATGGAAGCAATCGGCGTGGTCGCCCCACCGTCGCCGCCGCTCAGTGCAGCCGCCGAAGCGCTGCTGGCGGCTGATGCCGCGTTGAAGCAGGACGATGCCTGAGGCAACTCAGCCCACCTTTGGCATGTTCTTGGTCACGCAATGGATGCCACCGCCACCGCCGGCGATCGCGTCGATGTCCACCTGCTCGATCGCGCGGCCGGGATACATGCCTTCCAGTAGTTCACGGCAGAATCCATCGGCTGCGTCGTCACCGAACTGCGGCGCGACCACCGCGCCGTTGATCGGCAGGTAGTTGATATAGCCCATCGCCAGATCGTCGTTGTCGCGGGTATGCACGTTGTCGCGTCCGTCAAGCGGCGGCGGCAAGGTATGCACCTGCAGGCGACGGCCATCGGCATCGGTGGCCCTACGCAGGATCTGCAGGTGTTCGCGCGTCAAGTCGTAGTCGTAGGACTCCGGATCGTTGTCCAGATTGGCGATCACCACGCCCGGGCGTACGAAGCGCGCATAGAAATCCACGTGCGCATCGGTGATGTCCTTGCCGGCGATACCGGGCAGCCAGATCACCTTGCGCACGCCCAGGCGATGTTTCAGCTCGGCCTCGATATCCGCGCGCGACCAGTCCGGATTGCGGTTGCGGTTGACCCAGCAGCTCTCGGTGAGGATC
Organism: Stenotrophomonas sp. 22DLJC03; assembly: GCF_056861405.1. Lineage (NCBI taxonomy): Bacteria > Pseudomonadati > Pseudomonadota > Gammaproteobacteria > Lysobacterales > Lysobacteraceae > Stenotrophomonas > Stenotrophomonas sp. 22DLJC03. The sequence continues at coordinate 485,494 of NZ_JBSPUG010000002.1, read as the reverse complement.
GCCGTGCCATGGCCGTCCACTTCGATACCACCGCCCTCGCCCACCAGATCGCTTTCCAGCAGCGTAGCGCCGGTCACCTGCGCCAACCATGGTGCCACCGCGCCATCGTTGCGCGCGCTCTGCTTGCCACCCCAACCGTTGAAGTTGAAATCGACCAGGCCGAGGCCGCCCGTGTCGTTGGTGACAAAGCAACCACCGTAATCGCGCACCCAGATGTCATCCAAGGGCACTTCCAGGAACTCGATGTTTTCGCGGCCGCAGCGGTCCTTTGCCTGCTTGAGTTGCGCTGGGCGGCACAGCACGCTGACCGGCTGGTGGCGTGCGATGGTGCGGGCCAGCCGCGCCACGGTCGTGTTCACCGCATCGGCCTGCGCGCCCCACACCCGCGGCTGCGCAGCAAAGGCCAGGAACACGCGTTCCTGCGGACCATGTTCATCGGGCATGCGCCAGATGCCTGCGCCCGGCGCAGCCGCAGCCACGCGCCCCGGCAGGCCGGCCATACCCAGAGCGGCCAGGCCACCAAGACCAGCGGCGCCCGCCAGTTGGGTGAGGAAGTGACGACGATTGCTCATGACAGGCTCCAGGCCCGGTGTGGGATGGGCGCTATGCTGCGCTTGCCGACACATAAGAACAAACGATAGATTCAGCCATCACTTGAACAGTTTTACTTAACTGAAATGCTCAAGCACTGGCCACCGCTGAACGCCCTACGGGGTTTCGAGGCTGCCGCCCGGCTGGGCAGCTTCCATCGCGCGGCCGAGGAACTGCACCTGACCCAGTCGGCCATCAGCCAGCAGATCCGGGGCCTGGAAGCGTCGCTGCAGCAGCCGTTGTTCTTCCGGCAAGGCCGCAGCGTCACCCTCACCGACGCCGGCATCGACCTGCTGGAAACCACTCAATCCCTGCTGCGGCAGCTGGCCAGCGGCATCCGCCGGCTCGATCAGTACCGCAAGCCCAATCAACTGATCGTCAACACCAGCCCGGCCTTTGCCCGGCATTGGCTGGTGCCGCGCCTGGCCAGCTTCCACCGCCTGCATCCCGACGCCGATCTCTGGCTGCTGACCAGCGAGGAAGCGCCGGACATGACCACGCAGACGCTGGACGTAGCGGTACGCGATGACCTCGACTCACAGGCGCAATGCCAGCATCGCGTGCTGCTGCAGGACCGCCTCTTTCCGGCCTGCCATCCCAAGCTGCTGGCGACGCCCGTGCACGAACGACTGACCCTGCATGGCGAGCGCGAAATGGACTGGAGCCAATGGCAGGTGCAGGGCGGCGCCGATGTCGGCCAGCGCCGCGAGGGCATGAATTTCTCCGAGCCCGGGCAACTACTGGATGCCGCGTGCCAAGGGCTGGGTATCGCCTTGGTCAGCGAGCTGCTGGCAGCCCGCGCCTGCGAACAAGGCCTGCTGCAAGCCCTGGATGAGGCACGCGTGCGCGGCCCGCGCTGGAGCTGGCTGGTGCACCAGGACAGCACGGCAGATCCGCTGGTGATCAGTTTCTGCGAGTGGTTGCTGGCGAGTCTGCCCGCGGGAGCTACTTCTGCTGCAGTGCGTGTTTGACCGCCGCTTCGGCCAGCGGCGCCATCACCGCATAGCCCTTCGCGGTGGGATGCACGCCGTCGTCGGCCAGCTGCTGATCCAGTCCACCGGCCTTATTGGCCATTGGCGTGTAGTAGTCCAGATAGACCATCTGTTGTGCATCGGCATAGCGCTTCAATGCCGTGTTCAATGCACGCACCTTCGGCGCAGGTGCCGTGCCCGGCAGCCACGGGTAGTCGCTGACCGGCAGCACTGATGCCAGCACCACGGCGATGCCGCGTGCACGGGCGAGGTCCACCATCGCGTACAGGTTGTCTTCGATCATCGCCTGCGTGGACGGGCCGGTGTTGCCGGCGATGTCGTTGGTGCCGGCCAGGATCACCACCACCTGTGGCTTCAGCGCCAGCACGTCCTGCGGGAAGCGCACCAGCATCTGCGCCGTGGTCTGGCCGCTGATGCCACGATTGAGCCAGCCCTTGCCGGGGAAGAAACCGGCACTGCCTTCCCTTCCCCAGCCTTCGGTGATGGAGTCGCCGAAGAACACCACGCGCGGCTGGCCCGGCACTGCCGCAGGCAGTTGCGCGTTGGCATCACGATAGCGTTGCAGCTCCGGCCAATCGGCCAGGCGCTGCTGCATGAAGCGCACTTCGTCGGGACGAAGCTGGTCAATGGGCGTCCGCAGCAGCGGATTGACCGCACTCGTTTCAGCGTCCACGGCCGCAGCAGTCAAGGCGATCCCAAGGACCATGGCGGCAACGCTGGCAAGCACAACAGGAATACGCATGGGGCTCTCCCAAGACACGGGACCAGTCTAGCGCCCTGCCCGGCGCTCAGCGTGCAGCCGTGCGCGCCGCGACACCGGTCACCTTCGCCGGCATCCACATGCCCGGCGTCCAGCCACTGGCAGCCAGGATCGCCTTCGGGTTGTCCTGCTGGATCAGCGCGCGCACCGCGCCCCGCTTGTCCTTGGCCTGCAGGTAATAGGCCTTGGCGATGCGGTACCCCACCCAGTAACCCAGGTCATAGGGCTCCTGCGAGCCCGGCTTGTAGTTGTACAGCCACGGCGAAAGATCGGTGCTGTCCAGATCCAGTGCGAATGCGCTCTCGATATGCACTTCCCGGCCGCGCGTCCACGCCGCATGGCGCCCATTGCCGACGTTGCCGGAAATCAGTTCGGTGATGAACTCGGCGATGCCTTCGCCCAGCGACACGCGCAGCACGGTCGCGCGCGGATCTCCCGGCTCGAAGTCGCTCAGGCCGGTCTGCTGGATGTGCACGTACTCGTGTGCGATCACGTGCACGAAGCGGTCCTGCACATTAGGATTCATGAAGTCGGCCGCGCACAGCGCTTCCAGGCCGATGATCACCCCACTCTTCGAGGTCAGCCCCACAGGCCGGCCACGGCCCACTGCGATCGTCACCGGCGGGAACCGGGTCTGCGGATAGATCGCCTGCAGGCTGGCGAACACCTGTACCAGGCGCTGCTTGACCGCCGGCAGCTCGCCCAGGCAGCTTCGCCCCTGCGCATACAGCTCGGGCTGGCTGGCAATGGACTCGGCCATCCGTTCGGGAGTGACCCGACGCGCCTTGGCCAGCTCCGCCAGGCCCGTCGAGCCTTCGGCCAAGTATCCACGCAGCTGCGTAACGCTGGGTTTACCGCCAGCACTATCGTAAAGCGCATAGAAACGACTGACATCCTCGGTGAGGATCTGCGGCCCCGCCGGAGCTGCCGCCGTGGCCACGCCCGTCGCCCCGGCACAGGCCAGGGCCAACAGGCCGCGCAGGATCATGGACATCGCTCCGTCCTTGGTGGAGTGCATGCGAAGCGCGCAATCTATCACTCCGCACGGCCAACCGCAGCAGGCGGATGCGGGCACCCCGGCGCTGTGCCAGACTCGCTTCGGCACCTGCCACGGAAGATGGAGCACCGCACGATGATGATCGTTCCCGCGTACTGGGCCGAAGCCCGCCTGCAGGCACGTTTCCGCGGCCGGCCGGTGGTCGTGCGCCGCTTCGGCTGGTCCGATGAAGGCCCTGCCGAGGCCCAGGGACATGCCGACCGCCGTGCCAACGAAGCGCTCAACGCCATCCTTGCCGGGCAGGCGCTCCCGCGCCGCGAAGTGCGCAGCAACTACGGCGTGGAAGGGGTACCGATCCGCGAGCAGATCGTGCAGCGCGACAGCGATGTCATCATCACCCGCAACAGCTATGGCGCGCTGTGCCTGAACACCCCGGACGTGCTGTTCGCCGACATCGACCATGCGCAACCACCGGCAGGTTGCGTGATGCCCGCCCTCATCGCCGCAGCGCTGCTGTTCGCCGGTGCCATCATCGGCACCCTGCTCTGGCACTGGCTGGTGGGACTGGTACTGGGTGTGGCGGCCGTGGTGCTGGTGAACGCCGCGATGCTGATGCAGCGCAAGCGGCGCCTGGCCGCCGCCGGTGGCGCCGAAGGTGTAGCCCTGCAGCGCGTCGCGACCTTCATCGAACAGCATCCGGATTGGCATCTGCGCGCCTACCGCACGCCGGCCGGACTGCGCGTGCTGGCCATGCATGCCACGTTCTCGCCCGAGGACGAGCAGCTGCAGTCGCTCTTCAAGGCACTGGGCACCGACACCCTGTACGCGCGCATGTGCCGGCTGCAGCATTGCTTCCGTGCGCGACTGACACCGAAGCCGTGGCGCGTTGGCCTGAAGTACCGCATCCGGCCACCGGTGGCCGCATGGTCAGCCGAACAGGCCAACAATCCGGATCGACTGGCCTGGATTGCCGAATACGAAAAGAAGAGCGCCGGCTTCGCGGCCTGCGCTTATCTACGCAGTTTCGGCGATACCACCCGGGTGCATGCCAAGGCCGAGCACGTGCGCGATCTGCATGACCGGCTGTCGCACGCGCAGGATCGTCTACCGCTGGCGTGAGCGTGGCGGACGCTCAGTCAGCGCTCTGCACGAACGGCTGCCCTGCCAGGGTAGTGCCCAGCCGCACCGCGATCTGTTGACCGTCCTTTTCGAAGGTCGTCGCACACTGCTTTCCGTCCTTCTGGCATCCGACTTCCGGAAAGCCGTCCAGCGATTCCGGCGCGCCCTGCGCAGGCTTCGCATGCCAGCCTGCGGCGTCCAGCAGGCGCTTGGCCTTGGCGTAGGGCATGCCGGCGATGATCCCCAGCTGCGCCAGTTCGGTGGGCAGTGGCTGCGCACCTGCAGTTGAGACCAGGACCAAGTACAACGTTGCAGCAAGAAGGATGGCTTTCATTGCACCGACCCGGGGCGAACTCACAGGGTCAGCCTAGCCCATCTGCATGGCATGCGAATGTGCCGGTAACACGTCGTTACCGAGTCTCCACAGTTGATTGCAAAGCCGTCGGCATCATTTACATGTGGACAGCAGCCGAGCATGGGCTCGGCTCTACAGGATGCAGAAAGGCCGCCGGGAGGCGGCCTTTCCACGGCAGTCGAGCAAGCTCGACGCTACTTTGCGTTCTTCACGTAAGTGTCGAACCAGTTAAGCATTTCCGCCACCAGCTGTTCGTTCGATTCCAGCGCGGTGTACCAGTGCGGTTCGTTCGGCAGCATCACCAGGCGGGTTGTGCCACCGTTGCCGCGGATCGCCTGGTACAGCTTGCGCGACTGGAACGGTTCGGTGCCCGGGTTGGCGTCGTCCTCGCCGTGAACCAGCAGCAGCGGCAGCTTGATCTTGTCGGCGTAGAAGAACGGCGAGGCCTTCAGGTACACCTGCTGCGCCTGCCATACCGAACGACGCTCGTTCTGGAAGCCGAACGGGGTGAAGGTCTTGTTGTACGAACCGCTGGTCGCCACCCCGGCCTTGAACAGGTTGGTGTGGGCGATCAGGTTGGCGGTCATCAGGCCACCGTGGCTGTGACCGGTCACGCCGATGCGGTTGCGGTCGACCACGCCCATGTCCACGGCCTTGTCCACCGCAGCCTTGGCGTCGGCTTCCAGCTGCTCCAGGTAGGTGTCGTAGGCGTTCTTCGGGTCACCCACGATCGGGAACGAGGCGTTGTCGATGATCGCGTAGCCGGCCAGCAGCATCAGGCGGTACGGCTGCAGACGGGTGAAGGTCTGCTGCGAACCGGACACCTGGCCGGCCTGCGCTGCATTGGCGAAATCGGCGGGATACGCGTACAGGATCGCCGGCACGCGCTGGCCTTCCTTGTAGCCCGGCGGCGTGTACAGAGTGAACGACAGGTCCACGCCGTCGGCGCGCTTGTAGGTCACCAGCTGCTTCTTGATCTGGCGCACTTCCGGGGTCGGGTCGACCAGCCTGGTCAGCGCGGTAGCGGTAGAGGCGAACTGCGCTTCGCCGGTCTTCGCGCCGGCCACCGCTTCACCCTGCTGGCGGATGAAGGCATTCGGCGGATCGATCACCGACTGGTGCCAGGTCAGGTAGCGCCCCGACGTGTTGCTGAAGCCGAGGAACTGTTCGTAGGCGTCGGCACTGCTGCGGAACAGGCGCTCGCTCTTCAGCGTGTCCAGATCCAGGCGGTCCAGGAACGGACGGTCGCCCTGCGGCGAGGCGCCACGGCCGCTGAGGAACACGTGGTTGCCCTCACGGCGCACGACCTGCGCGCCATTCGGCAGGCGGGTGAACACGAGGTTGCCGGGATTGCCGTACAGCTCATCGCTGGACATGTCCCACAGCAGGCGGCCTTCCTTCTTCGGCTGGTCCACATCGACGATGCGGGTCTGCATCCAGTGGCGGTTCTCGTCGTTCTCGTACTGGAATGCCACGGCCGGATCGGCGGTCCACGCGAAGCCCTCGAAGCGCTGCGCGGTACGGGTGATCTCGGTCGGCTTGCCGTTGAACGGGGCCTTCAGCATCAGCACGCGGTCACGGTGCGGCACGCTGATTTTCCAGTCGCCCTTGTCCAGCGCTTCGGCATAGACCAGAGTGGCCGGATCGGTGGCTCGCCAGTCGAAACCGCGCGGGCCCTCTGGCACGCCGTGCACCGGCACGCGATCCGCCAGCGGCAGGCTGGCGATCGGCGTGCTGCGCCCGTTGCTGACATCCAGCACTGCCACATCGTTGGCGAAGCGCTGGTAGGTCACGGCATGCGAGTACGGGGCCTTGATCGATTCGGTCAGCACATGCACGCCATCGGGCGCGGCGCTGACTTCATTGAACAGCGCCGGCTGCCCGACCGGGCGCACGCTGTTGGCGGCAGTATCGACCACGGCCAGCTGCGAAGCGCCGTAGTAAGCGAACAGCTTCTCGTCATGCACGCTGGTCAGCGTGTCGCGGGCTTCGTAGGTGCTGCTCTCGCCACTGCTGCCCAGCGACTCCTGCGCATCCGGACCAGTCGGCACGCCACCGTTGGACGGCGCCGGACCCTGATTGGCCGGTACCAGCTTCACCAGCAGGTTCTGGCTGCCGCCCAGCCACTGCACGGTGTAGCCGAAGATCGGGTTCAGCTGCACGTTCGGCACCTGCTTCACCTGGCCGGTCGCAGCATCGCCGACCCACAGCTGCACGCTGGTATCAACCGCATTCTGGAAGGCGAAATGGCTGCCGTCAGCCGACCACAGCGCGCCGGTGGCGCAGCCCTGCGGCAGGTTGACCTTGGTTTCCTTGCCGCTGCCGATATCGACCAGGGTGAAGTCGGCCACGCAGGCCGGAATACCGTAGCCGCCGGGAGTGTCATGGCGACTGCGGTTCTTCGGCTCCAGACGCACACCGGCCAGCTTCAGGTACGGCTGGGCGACGCGGCTGATCGACGGATAGGTCTGTGCGGTGGTCAGCAGCAGGCGCTGGCCGCCCGGGGCCACGTTCGGTGCCGGCGGCGGCGGCGCCTTCAGCACCTTGAGCAGGTGTTCCGGCGGCTTCGCGTAATCGGCAAGCGCCGGGCCAGCGGCCAGCAGGCCGACAGTGGCAACGGCAACAGCCGCCGCCAGAGAGGTTCGACGGATCAGCATCCTTATCCCCTGGGGTGTGAATGGGTACCCGGAATCGGGCATGGCCCCGAATCTAGCACCGCAGGGGTTGTCGTGAATGGGCCGGAAGGGCTAGTGGCCGGATGGGGCAAAGTGGAGTGCAGGTGGCCGGACGGCCATTGCGAGGCATGGCCTGGCACTACTGCTGGGCGTGCAGGTCCCAGGCGGTCAGATAGTCCGGGTCGACCACGATCATGCCGCTGTTGCTCATCCGGTACTCGCCCGGCTGGGCCGGCAGGTACTGGTCGAGCATCGGCGGCAGGTAACGCTCGTGGCCATCGTTCTCGTCGGCCAGCACCACACCTTCATCGGCACTGATGCGCAGCACTGTTCCCGCATACTGCTCCAGTCCCTGCACCTGGCCGTCGCCGCCGTAGCGGGTCACCCCGACCAGCACCAGTTTTCCGATCATTTCTTCGACCTTGGCATCGTCCAGGGCCGGCAGCATTCGTTCGTATTGGTCGCTCATCGGTGCACCTCCAAAGCCTGCAGGATCATCATGGACAAGCCAGCCTTCGCGCTGCGAAGGCCATCGGGCAACGCAGGGACAATCTGACGGGCGTATGTCTGTATTGCAGGGCCGGCACGTCAAGGCCGGGACCGCGTCGGGTGAACAGTGGCGGATGCTGTGGGTGGCGGCCATCCGTGCCGGCAAAGTGGCCGTATCAGACCAGGGTCAACACCACGCGTTGCATTGCATGCAGGGTAAAGCGTGACAGCTGCGCAGTTGTTGCATGACGGCCTCCTGTTGAAGGTCACACGCGAAGTTGATGCTCCATGGACCCGATGCTGACATCGCGCGCGGAATGGTCAAGTGAAGAATGCGCACCCGTTCACCTTTTGTATCGCATTCGGGTGCCTCGATTACGCTTAACCTCTGCTTCACCCGGCTGCACCTAGGGTCAGCCTTCAATCTGCAAGGAACGCACATGCCCCGGTACGCATTCATACGACCGTGGACGCTCGCACTTTCAGCGGCCACGCTCTGCGCCTGCGCACATGCCGCCGACCGCACGCCGACTTCTCAAGGAACCGACACCATGGCCCCATCTGTAGCCGAGACTTCCCCGCCCTCTCCGCTCAACGCCGAGCAGTTGCTGTTGCGCCTGCTGGACCTTATCAAGACGACGACCTCCACCCGCGAGCTCACCGCCGAGCGCCTGTCCGCGGCGATGCAGGCGCCGGCGCAGGTCTTCGGCCCCGGCCACTTCGGCTATGGCGGCACGCTGACACCGGAATGGGGCTATGGCCTGGAAGTGCAGCGGGCCGGCACTGCCGACGCGCGGCTGGACCTGAACTTCATGGACACCAGCAGCGATCGCAAGGCCTCGGCTGCGGCGATCTGCCAGGTCGACTTCAACCACTTCGCTTCGGCACTGGATGCCGCTGGCTTCAAGCGCGAGACGGTGCGCGGCGAACACGGCCGGGTGATCTACGACCGCTTCGATCGACCGCAGCTGAGCATCAAGGTCGACACGATGCCCGAGAACCCCCACGCCCTCGGCGACGCCACGCATGCCTGCGTGCGTCTTGTCACCGTGCAGTAAGGGGAGCCATCAATGACGATCCTTTCCGCAGAAACGGAACGCCTGCTGGGCGAGTTCGCCGGCAAGACCGACGTCACCAGCGACCAGGTCGGCAACCTGCGCAGCGTCATCGCGGGTTCGCCCGTGCTGGCAAAGCAGGTGGACGCAGCCATCGCGGCAGGCTATCTGGAACGCTTCGAACTGTTGCCCGCCACAAGCAATGCGGGTGGTACCTACGAGACCGGCACGAAATCCATCAACCTGCCCGCCAGCAGCTTGTCGACCCCGGCGGCACCGGACAGGTTCAACGCAGCCGAGGTCACCTTTGTGCTCGGTCACGAGATCCAGCATGGCTTCAACGATGCTGATGTCGAGCGTGCCTACGTGCAGTTCGATGCCGACGTGGAGCAGATCGCAGGCCGTACCACCAGCCATGATTACACCGAGGCGATCGGCACCCTGCTCGCGGCCAACCGCCGCGATGAGGCCTCTTCGAACATCGCAGGCTGGAATGCGCTGGTCAGCCAGGTACGTGCCAGCAACCCGGACGCTACCCTGCGCGACCTGTATGAAGCCAGCACCCGCTCGACAGACGTCATCCAGTCGCGACCCGGCCCGCCGATCACCTATGCGCCGCACCCGGAGCTGACCCTCAATGCGGACCTGACCATCTCCCCCACCGCAGCCAACATCGAGGGAATGGCCAAGCACTATTACGATCAGGGCGTCAGCACCGGCCTGGGCCATCATGGGAATTCGGACTACCAGAATTTCTACGGCGTCCAAGCGATCGAACTGGCCAGCGGATACGAGGCCGCGAATCCAGCGCCCGACGGCGTCAGCCGGATGGAAGTGAACATGAAGAAGCTGGGCCTGGACGAGCGCCTGCTGGAGCAGAACGGGCTCAACCTCGGCGAGGGCTCGCCCCCGCGCCAGCCCTACTTCGATACCAGTACCTCGCCGTCGACGCTGCGTTACTTCGACCACACTGAGGGCACGCATACGCATGTGCCGATCACCGCACGGCATGCGACGGAGGGCGATGGCATACCGACGCCGCTTGCGGAAGGGCGTGACCGCTCCCTGCACGAACAGATCCGCGGCAAGGTGGCTGAGCTGGATGCCGCCAATGGACGCAGCTTCGATGCGTCCAGCGAGCGCCTGAGCGCCAGCCTTCTGGTGCTGGCCCGCGAAAACGGGCTGGACCGGGTCGACCATGTGGTGCTCAGCCGCCAGACCGATGGTACGGGCGCGGCGCAGAACATCTTCGTGGTGAAGGGGCCGCTGGATGATCCAGCCTCGCTGCGCGCCTCCTCGCCCACTGCCGAGGCCGCACAACGCCCCGTGCAGGAAAGCCTGGACACGCTGGCCGTGGTCAACCGGCAGGCCGACCAGGCCTCGCAGGAACAGACCCGCGCGCAGGTGCTGGAACAGCAGCGCGGTGCGCTGGCTCACTGACGGTGAACGACATGGAGTCGCCGGGGCGCTCCCGGCGCTCCCTTGGCGGCACCCACGCTAGAATGCGCGCATGCGCACCGTACATGCCCTCCGCTACATCACTCCCTTGCGGGAAGGTGGCTCCCTGCCGGCCGTGGTCGAGACCGACGACGACGGCATGGCCGTGCTGAAGTTCCGTGGCGCCGGCCAGGGACCGAAGGCACTGATCGCCGAACTGATCGCCGGTGAGATGGCGCGCACGCTGGGCCTGCCGATTCCGGAGATCCTGTTCGTGGAGCTGGACCGCGAGTTCGCCCGCACCGAGCCGGATCCGGAGATCCAGGAACTGATCCGCGCCAGCGAAGGTTTGAACCTGGGCCTGGACTACCTGCCCGGTGCGATCAACTACGACCCGGCGGCAATGCCGGTGGATGCCGATCTGGCCTCGCGCATCGTCTGGTTCGATGCGTTCACCAGCAATGTCGACCGCACCACGCGCAACCCCAACCTGATGGTGTGGCACCGCAGGCTGTACCTGATCGATCACGGCGCGGCGATGTACTTCCACCACGATTGGGCCAATGCTGGCGATGCCTGCGAGAAGCCGTTCGTTCTGATCCGCGACCATGTGCTGCTGTCGTTCGCCAGCCGCATCGCCGCGGTGGATGCCGAGCTGGCCGCGCGCCTGACCGATGCCGAGATCGAGCGTATCGTCGGCCTGGTGCCGGACAGCTGGCTGGTGAATGAGCCCGCGTTCGACAGCCCGCAGGCCTACCGCCAAGGCTACATCAGTTATCTCAAGCACCGCCTGAAAGTGCGTGCGGTGTTCGTGCAGGAGGCCATCCGTGCCCACGCTGCACACGTATGACTACGCCGTCATCCGCGTGGTACCGCGGGTGGAGCGCGAGGAATTCATCAACGTCGGGGTGATCGTCTCCTGTCCCGGCGCGCGTCATCTGGAAGCGGCCATCGAGATCGATCCGGCACGCCTGCAAGCCTTCGCCCCAGCGCTGGACCAGGAGGCACTGCAGCCGTGGCTGGATGCGATCGTGGCCATCTGCCGCGGCGACGCGACCGCCGGACCAATCGCGCAGCTGCCCGCGCGTGCGCGCTTCCATTTCCTCACTGCCAAGCGCAGTTCGGTGGTGCAGATGTCGAGCACGCACGTCGGCCGCACTGCGGACCCGACAGGTGTGGTGGAACATCTGATGACGAAGATGGTGCGGGTGCCGGAATGACCGGCACACGTCGCGATCAAAGCGGCACACGTCGCGCGATGTAATTGACCACATTGCCGATCGCATCCGGATCGACATTGGCCAGCCCAACGATCACATAGCCCTGTGCGGGCAGCACCACGATGGCGCTGTTGGAGCCGGGCGCACCGCCTTCGTGGCCGTACTGGTGCTCCCTGCCCTCGCCCTGCACCACGAAGCCGAATCCGTACCAGCCCTTGTGGTTCTGCGCCGTGGTGGCCTGCTGCAGCAATGCAGGTGAGACCAGCCTTCCACTGCGCAATGCCTCGGCGAATTTCACCATGTCGGCCACCGTGCTGTAGCCACCACCGGCTGACATGCCGCGCCAGGGCAGCGACTTCGTTTCACGGACCCATTGCCCATCCTTCTTCGTATAGGCGACGGCACGCTGCGGGACGCTCACTGTTTCCGGCTCGAAGCCGGTGCCGGTCATTCCAGCCGGGCGCAGGATGTGCTCTTCCAAATACGCGTAGTACGACTGCCCGGAGACGGCCTCGATGATCCGCCCAAGCACGATAAAGCCATAGTTCGAGTAGCTGTCCTGGCTGCCCGGCGTGAAGTGCGGTGCATCCCTGGCAAAGCGCTGCACATAGTCATCCAGCGTCTTCAACGACGCGGAATAATGCTCGAAATCGTCGCCGAAGAAATCGCCCAGGCCGCTGGTGTGGGTCAGCAGTTGGCGCACGGTCACGGTACCGGCAACGGCCTTGTTCGGATAGTCCGGCAGATGCTTGCCGATCGTGTCATCAAGGCTGAGCTTGCCCTCCTGCACCAGCTGCAGGATGGCCACTGCAGTGAACATCTTGTTGGAAGACGCAAGGCGGAACTGCGTACCCACGCCCACTTGAATACCAGCGGTGCGATCGGCATCGCCACCGCGCCAGTCCAGCAGCACATTGCCGTTCTGTGCCACCTGCAACGCACCCGACAGCGCATCCTGCGCCCGCAGCGCCTCCAGTTTTGCTGTGGCATCGGCCATCAGCGCAGGCAAAGCAACCCTCTCCGGCTTGAACTTGTCCGGCGTTTCAGTGCCTTCGATCTGGAACTGCTTCACATGCGCCGGGCTGGCCGGATCCATGACGGCCGTCACCCACATTGCGCGCTCGCTCAGCTGGCCCATCACCAGCAGCTTCGCCTGGCTGGGCGCGCTCTCGAGTGTTTCCAGCACGCGCAGTGGGCCGGTGCTCTCGCGGAACTCGAGATAGTCCTTGGGACTACTGCCTTGCTTCTTCGCATACCTGTCGGCGAATGCCTGCAACGCATCGAGGCTGCCTGCATTGAACGCCGCAAGCCAGTCATCGATGGCATCCTGCGCGCGCGGATGTGCACGTTCGGAAGATGTTGCGCCAACTGCTGGAAAAACCGACGTGGCCATCAAGACCGAACATGCCAGCGCATTGCAGAGAAGCAGACGTCCAACAGCCCTCATGGCAGTTCCTTTGCGGGGATCCCTGGGCGCATCCTAGACGAAGGAACCACCCGCCGCATCTACGCTAGGGAGTCTGCCGCAACACCTCTACGGTGACGTTGAATGCCTCGATGCGCTGCCATTCGTCCCGTTCGTACGGCAGCGATTCCACCCCCATGCCGATCTGGTATCTCACCGCGTCCGGACCTTCGCGCCAGTAATGAGGTTCACCGTTGCTCCAGCCGCAGCAGACGTAACGCAACGCAGGCAAGCCGAACGTTGCGTGCAGGAAGGCTTCGACCTTCGCTGCCTGGGCACCCGCAACGCGGTAGTGGGCTTCGATCGGCTTGATGTAGGAGGCATCGTTCTGGCTGCAATCCACGTACTCCAGGCCTTCTGGTTTCCGGCCCATTGCCTTCAGGAAGTCCTGGCAGACCGTGTCAGGTCGGGCCAGGCCATCGGCACGACCGTGCGCTTCCCACTCCGCCAGCGCCTGCGCTGGAAGTTCGGCAGCCTGCAATCCGGAGCTGAACAGCAACGCAGGCAGCACCAGCCGCAGGAAGCGCGCGACACGCTGCAGCCATGGAAGCGACATGAGGATGCGATCCTTCGCGGTTGATGGAAACCATGCTAACCGATGGTCGCGCTATCGCCGCGCCATGGTCTGTTCGTTGAACCACGCCACGCAGAAGTCGAGGAAGCTGCGCAGCTTGGGGGTCAGCTGGCGATCGCGCGGATACACCAGGTTGATCCAGGTCGACACCGGCACGTACGCCGGCAGCACCTCCACCAGTTCACCGCGCGCCAATGCTCCGGCCAGCATTTCGTGCGGCTGCAGGATCAGCCCCAGCCCCCCGATGGCGGCGGTCAGCAGCGGCTCGGCCTGGTTGACCATGAAACGGCTGGACACCGGCACGGTCAGCACGCTGCCGTCGGCGTCGCGGAAGCTCCAGCGGGTGCGGATGATCGAATGCGCGAAACCCAGGCACTCATGGCGGCTCAGATCGGTCGGGTGAACAATGGCCGGGCGCGATGACAGGTAGGTCGGCGATGCACACAGGACCAGGGGATACGGCCCCAGCCGTCGCGCCACCAGCCCGCTGTCGGCCAGGTCACCGGTACGGAACACCAGGTCGTAACCGTCTTCGACGATGTCCACCAGGCTGTTGGACAGGTTCAGATCGACCTGCACGTCCGGGTACTGCTGCATGTAGGCGACCACCGCCGGACCCAGTGCGTGCACGCCGAAGGTGACCGGCGCGCTGATGCGCAGGCGTCCCATCGGCCGCCCGCGCGCCACTTCGGCCAACTGCTCGGCGCCCTCCACTTCTTCCAGGATCACCCGCGCCCGCGCCAGATAGGCTTGGCCGAAGTCGGTCAGGCTCTGCTTGCGCGTGGTGCGGTTGAGCAGGCGCACGCCCAGGTGCTGTTCCAATGCCTGGATATGCTTGCCGACCAGTTGTGGCGACAGGTCCAGTGCATCGGCCGCAGCGGCGAAGGAGCCGGCCTCGGCCACCTTGGCGAAGGTCCGCAGGGGAGCGATCAGGTCCATTGCAAAAAATTATTTTTCAATGAAACTCGAGATTACCCCTTATTCTGGATGCAGACCACGCGCACAGTAGACCTCACCTTCCTGCCGGCCCCCTTCGCCGGCTTCTCATTGGAGCCCTCCCCATGACCCAGGTTGTCCGCATTCACGAGTACGGCAACGCCGATGTCCTGCGCATCGACGACATCGACGTTCCGGCCCCTGCCGCCGACGAGATCCAGATCCAGGTAAAGGCCATCGGCCTGAACCGCGCCGAGGTGATGTTCCGCAACGGCACCTACCTGCAGGAAGCGCAGTTCCCCAGCCGCCTGGGCTACGAAGCGGCCGGCGTGGTCGAAGCCGTCGGCAGTGCGGTGAGCGGGTTCGCAGTCGGCGATGCCGTCAGCGTGGTCCCGCCGCTGGATATCGCACGCTGGGGCACGTACGGCGAACTGGCCAACGTGCCGGCGCGGCTGGTGGTCAAGCATCCGCAGGCACTGGGCTTTGAAACGGCGGCCGCGGTGTGGATGCAGTACGTCACCGCTTGGGGTGCGTTGCTGGAGCAGGCGCAGCTGGCTGCCGGGGATTTCGTCATCATCACCGCTGCCAGCAGCAGTGTCGGCCTGGCCGCGATCCAGATCGCCAACGCGGTAGGTGCCACGCCGATCGCGGTAACGCGCGGCCCGGGCAAGCGCCAGGCCCTGCTCGATGCCGGTGCCGCCCATGTCATCGCCACCCAGGAACAGGATCTGGCGGCCGAAGTGGCGCGCATCACCGGTGGTGCCGGTGCCCGCGTAGTGTTCGACCCGATTGGTGGCCCGCAGTTCGTGCCGCTGACCGAAGCCATGGCGCGTGGCGGCATCCTGCTGGAGTACGGTGCGCTGAGCAGCGAACCGACCCCGTTCCCGCTGTTCAACGTGCTGGGCAAGTCGCTCACGCTGAAAGGCTATCTGTACTCGGAAATCGTCTCCGACGATGCCGTACTGGCCCGCGCCAAGGCATTCATCGTCGATGGCCTGGACAAGGGCGTGCTGGCGCCGAAGATCGCCAAGGTGTTCCCGTTCGCGCAGATCCGGGAGGCACACCGTTACCTGGAATCGAACGAGCAGATCGGCAAGGTGGTGGTGACGGTGTGACAGCGCCACGCACTGGGGGCGGCCCGCCGCCCCCAGTCCGGTTACCTCGGCAACGCAAACGCCATCACGTAATCGCCGTTCGGGGTTTCCATGAAATGGTGGCCGCCGGCCATGATCACCACGTACTGTCGCCCGCCCTGCTCGTACACCATCGGGTTGGCCTGCCCACCCGCCGGCAGCTTGGCATGCCACAGTTCCTTGCCGGTCTTCAGGTCGATGGCGCGCAGTAGATCGTCGGTCGCAGCGGCGATGAAGATCAGGCCGCTGGCGGTGACCACCGAGCCGCCATTGTTCGGCGTACCGATCTCGATCGGCAGGCCGGAGCGGATTCCGAACGGCCCATTGCCGCGCGCACTGCCGAATGGGCGGTCCCACAGCAGTTTGCCGGTGCGCAGATCGATGGCACGGATGCCGCCATAGGGTGGCTGCTTGCACAGCAGCCCGGTGAACGGCAGCCGCCAACCTGCGTTCACCTGGATGCCATAGGGCGTTCCCACCTGCGGGTCACCAGCCCCTTCAGCGCCGCCCTTGTCGACGCGGATCTTCTCGCGCGGCAGCCAGCCCATGCGATCGGCCTCCGCGCGCGGTACCAGCCGGTTGTAGTTGGGCATGTCGTTGTAGTTGGCCACGATCACGCCACGGCGGGTATCCACCGCCACGCTTCCCCAGTCCGAACCACCGTTGTAGCCGGGGTACTCGATGGAGTGCCGATCGCTGCTCGGCGGCGTGTAGAAGCCTTCGTAGTACGCCTTGCGGAACTGGATGCGGCAGACCAGCTGGTCGATCGGAGTGATGCCCCACATGTCGCGCTCGGTCAGGTCATGCTCGCGGCGCAGTGTGTGGTACAGCGAGAACAACTGCGTGGGCGAACGCTGCTCGGGCTCGACGCCACCGACGGGTACCTTGCGCTCCTCGGCGGCGGTCAGCAGCTGGCCGTTGCGGCGGTCGAGGATGTACATGTCGCCCTGCTTGGTCGGCAGCAGGATCGCCGGCACCTTGCCGGCCGCCGTCGGGTAATCGATCAGGCTGGCCTGCGAACCGAGGTCGTAGTCCCACACGTCCTTGCGCACCGCCTGGAAATGCCAGACCGGCTTGCCGGTGGCCACGTCGATCGCCACCAGCGAGGTCGAATAGCGGTTCTGGTTTTCGCTGCGTGAGCCACTCCAGTAGTCGCCCGCCGAGTTGCCCAGTGGCAGGTAGACCAGGCCCAGCGCCTCATCGCCGGTCGCGGTGGTCCACATGTTCGGCGTGCCGCGCGTGTAGGTCTGCTCGTGCGGCGGCAGGCCGTTGCGCTCGGGCTGGTCCATGTCCCACGCCCAGCGCAGCTTGCCGGTGATCGCGTCGTAGGCCTGGATCACGCCCGAGGGCGCGTCGCGGCGCTGCCCATCCAACACCTGGTGACCGGTCACGATCACGCCTCGCACGATCGCCGGTGGCGAGTTGATCGACACGTAGCCAGGGGGCACTTCGCCCATTCCAAGGGTGATGTCGACCTGGCCGTTGTTGCCGAAGTTGGCGCAGGGACGGCCGCTGTCTGCGTCCACCGCGATGATGCGGCCGTCCAGGGTGCCTTCGATGATGCGGGCCCAGCACGCGGGATGACTGCCCGGCGGAGCGCTGCGGGTGACGCTGGGCGGTGGTTCGGGCAGCGCCAGATCGGCCGCGACATCGGCCAGCGCTGCATCGGCCATCGTAGGCGCGCTCGGCTGCTCGTAGTAGCTCACGCCACGGCAGGCGGCGGTGTACGGGATCGAGGCGTCCTTCACCTTCGGATCGAACCGCCACAGCTCCTTGCCACTGCTGGCGTCGAGCGCGATCAGGCGGTTGCGCGCGGTGCACAGGTACAGGCGGTCGCCGACCTTCAGGGGCGTGGTTTCCGCGCCCCAGCGCTTCTTCGGCAGGTCACCGGTGCGGAACTGCCAGGCCGGCTGCAGCGTGGCCACATTGGCCGGGGTGATCTGCTGCAGGGGCGAATAGCGGGTGCCCGCATTGCTGCGGCCCCACGCCGGCCAGTCGCCTTCGGCGGGCTGGTCAGCCGGCTGCAGGCCAGTGGTATCGCGCGTTGGTTCCAGTCCGGCGCTGACGGCGCCTTCCGGGAACGGCAGGTGCCCGTCCACTTCACCATGCGGGGCGAAAGCCAGGCCGAAGGCGGCCACGAACACCAGCATCAGCGAGCCCGCCACGCTGCGCGACAGACGCTTTGAAACCGGCTCGCGTAGCGTCGGCGCCAGCAGCGCCAGCACGATGCCCAGCGCGGTCACCAGGCCCAGCCGTGGCACCCAGCGCCAGTAGTCGCTGCCCGATTCCCACCAGGTCCACAGCAACGTGCCCACGAACACCAGCGCGTACAGCAGCGCGCCACTGCGGCGGTTGCCGAACAGCAGGATGCCACTGACCAGCAGCCCCAGGCCGGCGATGGCGTAGTACGCCGAGCCACCGAGGCTGAGCAGCCACGCACCGAGTCCGCCGATGACCAGGCCGAGCACGACCAGCAGCAGCGACAGCACGGTGACCAGAGGATGGCGGGGCGGAGGCGCGGAAGCAGACTGCGGCGTGGCGGACATCGTCGATCTCCGGGGGGCAGCATGCGCCGTTATCCCACCGCCGATGTGAAGCGCGCGCGTAAGTGCGGGCACCGGATACGACGACGCCGGCACAGGGCCGGCGTCGTCGGGTACCTCAACCTCGCGGCAGGATCACTCCTGCGCGGCGTCCTCGCTGCTGGCAGCAGCCGGGGCGCCATCGGTCGCGGCCGGGGCGGCGACAGCCACCTCGTCCTCGTCCTCGTCGATCGAGGCATCCATGCGCTCCACCGCCTGCAGCTTCTCGTCCTTGGACAGGCGGATCAGGGTCACGCCCTGGGTGTTGCGGCCGACGCGGCTGATTTCCGAGCCACGCGTACGCACCAGGGTGCCACCATCGGAGATCAACAGGACCTCGTCGCCCGAACCCATCAGTACCGCAGCGACCAGCTTGCCGTTGCGCTCGGTGGTCTGGATACCGATCACGCCCTGCGTGCCGCGACCCTTGCGCGGGTAGTCCGGCAGCGGGGTCCGCTTGCCATAGCCGTTTTCGGTGGCGGTAAGGATGTACTGCACGCTGGCGTCATCGGCGCCGTCGATCACCACATCGCCATTGGCTGCGGTTTCCTCGACACCGTTGTCGTCCTCGTTCTCGTCCTCGCTGCCACCCGCACTTTCGGCCACGATCAGGCTGACCACTTCCTCGCCGGCCGGCATCTTGATGCCGCGCACGCCGGTAGCGGTACGGCCCATCGAACGGACCTTGTCCTCACCGAAGCGCACGGTCTTGCCGTTGGAGGCGAACAGCAGGATGTCGCGCTCGCCATCGGTCAGGCCGACGCCGACCAGGGCATCGCCCTCGTCGAGGTTGATCGCGATCTTGCCGCGGGCCAGACGGAAGGCGAACTCGCCCAGCGGGGTCTTCTTGACCGTACCGTTCTTCGTGGCGAAGAACACGAACTGGCCATCAGCGTACTCACGCACCGGCAGTACGGCCTGCACGCGCTCACCCGGTTCCAGCGGAATCCAGTTGATGATCGGGCGGCCACGGGCGTTGGAACCGGCTTCGGGCAGCTGGTAGACCGGCAGCCAGAACACCTTGCCCGAACTGGTGAAGGTCAGCAGCGTGTCGTGCGTGTTGACCAGCCACAGCTGTTCGATGAAATCCTCTTCCTTGGTGGACGCTGCACTGCGGCCACGGCCACCCCGGCGCTGCGCGCGGTACACGCTCACCGGCTGGCGCTTGACGTAGCCAGCATGGGAGACGGTGACCACCACGTCTTCCGGCGCGATCAGGTCGAGGATGTCCAGGTCTTCTTCGCTGTGGCGGATTTCGGTACGACGCTCGTCGCCGAACTCGGCCTTGACGCTGATCAGCTCTTCGCGGATCACCTGCAGCAGGCGATCGGGATCTTCCAGGATGTGGATCAGCCCGGCGATCACTTCCAGCAGCTGCTTGTATTCCTCGGTCAGGCGGTCCTGCTCCAGCCCGGTCAGGCGGTGCAGGCGCATTTCCAGGATCTGGGTCGCCTGGATCTCGGTCAGCTGGTAGCCGCCTTCGATCAGGCCCACACCCTTGGGCAGGTCATCCGGACGCGAGGCTTCGGCACCGGCAGCGCCCAGCATCGAACCGACCAGGCCCGGTTCCCACAGGCGCGCGAGCATGCGCTCACGGGCTTCGGCGGGGTTCGGCGAGGTCTTGATCAGTTCGATCATCTCGTCGATGTTGGCCAGCGCGACGGTCAGGCCTTCCAGCACGTGGGCACGGGCGCGCGCCTTGCGCAGCTCGAACACGGTGCGGCGGGTGACCACTTCGCGACGGTGGCGGACGAACGCCTCCAGCATCTGCTTGAGGTTCATCAACTGCGGGCGGCCATCGACCAGCGCCACCATGTTGATGCCGAACACCGATTCCATCTGGGTCTGCTGGTACAGGTTGTTCAGCACAACCTCGGCAGATTCACCGCGCTTGATCTCGATGTAGATGCGCATGCCGTCCTTGTCGGACTCATCGCGCAGCTCGCTGATGCCTTCGATCTTCTTTTCCTTGACCAGCTCGGCGATCTTCTCGATCAGACGCGCCTTGTTCACCTGGTAAGGAATTTCAGTGACGATGATCGATTCGCGGCCGTTGTCGGCCACTTCGATGTCCGCCTTGGCACGGATGCGCACGCGGCCACGGCCGGTGCGGTAGCCGGCGATGATGCCGGCGGTGCCATTGATGATGCCGGCAGTGGGGAAGTCCGGGCCCGGGATGTACTCCATCAGGCCGTCGACATCGATTTCCGGGTTGTCGATCAGCGCGATGCAGGCGTTGATCGACTCGGTCAGGTTGTGCGGCGGGATGTTGGTGGCCATGCCCACCGCGATGCCGGCCGAACCGTTGACCAGCAGGTTCGGGAACCGGGTCGGCATGACCGTCGGCTCCAGTTCCTTCTCGTCGTAGTTGGGCTGGAAATCGACGGTTTCCTTGTCGATGTCCGCCATCAGCTCATGCGCAAGGCGCGACATGCGTGCCTCGGTGTATCGCATCGCCGCAGCGGAATCGCCGTCGACCGAACCGAAGTTACCCTGGCCATCGACCAGCATGTAACGCAGTGAGAACGGCTGCGCCAGGCGCACCAGCGTGTCGTACACCGACTGATCGCCATGCGGGTGGTACTTACCGATGACGTCACCGACGATACGCGCCGACTTGAAGTAGGGCTTGTTGCTGTGCGCGTTCAACTCGTTCATCGCGAACAGCACACGACGATGCACCGGCTTGAGGCCATCGCGCGCATCTGGCAGCGCGCGGCCCACGATCACGCTCATGGCGTAATCGAGGTAGCTCTTGCGCATCTCGTCTTCCAGGTTGACCTGGATGATTTCCTTGGCGGTTTCTGCCATTCGGGTTCCGTTGTCTGGTAGCGGTCCAGTCCGGCGCAGCCCCCTGCGGGAGGGAGTCGTGCCGGAACCTCGATTCAACCGCTGGATTCTACCACAAAGGGGCGTTTCCCGCCTGCCTTTACGGTGATTTTACCGGCACAAATCAGGAACTTAGGGGGTTGCCGGCCAGCGGCCGGCGCTACCGGGGGCTGGGGGTCGGAGCCCTTCCTTGCGGAAAGGGATCCGACCACGACCCTGCCTGCCTCAACCGCCGAAGGCGGCGCGCATGTTCTCGACGGTCGGGTTCAGGATCACGCCACGTTCGGTCACGATGGCGTCGATCAGCTCCCCCGGGGTTACGTCGAACACCGGGTTCCAGGCGGCGATGCCCTCGGCCACGGTGCGGGTGCCGCCCACGCCGTACAGCTCGCCCGGGTCACGCTGCTCGATCTCGATCTGGCTGCCATCCACGGTCTCCATGTCCACCGTGGAGGACGGGGCCACGACCATGAACTTCACCCCATGGTGGCGGGCGGCGATGGCCAGCTGATAGGTACCGATCTTGTTGGCCGTATCGCCATTGGCGCAGATGCGGTCAGCGCCGACGATCACCCATTGCACCGCGCCGGTCTTCATCAGGTGCGAAGCCGCCGAGTCGGCGATCAGCGTGGCGTCGATGCCATCCTGCTGCAGCTCCCACACGGTCAGGCGCGCGCCCTGCAGCCACGGCCGGGTCTCGCCAGCGAACACGCGGGCGATGCGATGCTGGGCCATGCCGGCGCGGATCACCCCCAGGGCGGTGCCGAAGCCAGCGGTGGCCAGCGAGCCGGTGTTGCAGTGGGTCAGCACACCGCTGCCGGCCTCGATCAGGCCGGCACCGAGTGCGCCCATGTGGCGGTTCGCGGCCAGATCTTCTTCGGCGATCGCTTGCGCTTCAGTCTCCAGCAGCGCCTTCCAGTCGGCACCGGCAGCGCTCAGGCAACGACGCATGCGTGCCAGCGCCCAGGCCAGGTTCACCGCCGTCGGGCGCGAAGCATTGAGCCGCTGCAGCGCTGGTTCCAGCTGCTGCAGGGCATGCACGCCATCAGCTGCATGCACATCCCGCGCAGCCAGCACCACGCCCCAGGCAGCGGCAATGCCGATCGCCGGCGCGCCGCGCACGGTCAGCGCATGGATCGCCGCAGCAACCTCGTCGCTGTCATGGCAGACCACGTGTTCAACCACGAACGGCAGCTTGCGCTGGTCGAGCAGTTGCAGGGCTTCGCCTGTCCACAGGATCGGGCGGATGTGGTCGTAACGGGCGTAGTCGATGTCGGAGGCAGTGTTCATGGGCCCATTGTAGGGCCAGGCCCCACGTGGTTGGAGCCTGCCCGGGCTCAATTCACCGAGAATTCGGCCCGGCAGCCGCCGTCCACCCAGATCCCGTTGCGGCTCCAGCCCCAGGTGCTGCCCTCTTCGCACGGCGTGCTGGACAGCTGCTGGGTGACGACCGCTCCAACGGAAATGCTGGCACCGCAGAAGCGGCGCTTCTTCGACTTCGACTCGCAGGTCAGGCGCCGCGGCACGTCGACGAAACGACCCTCCTCGTCAGCCACTTCGAAATCACCCTGGCAGCCACGCGTGGTCCAGACTTCATTGCGCTTGTAGCCCCAGCCCTGCCCCTCCCGGCACGGAAGCACCGACAACTGGCGCAGCAGGCGCACCGGGGCGCCATCGAGCCGCACCGGGCAACTCTGCGGGCGACCATTGGACTCACAGCGCACCACGCGGCGCACCAGGCGCTTGCCCTGGGTGCTGGCCGGCGCTGCCGCTCCTTGCGCACGGCGTGCACGGAACTCGGCACGGCAGCCAAGAGTGACCCACACACCACTGCGGTCGGTCCCCCACTCACTGCCGCGGATGCAGCTGTTGCTGGACAGCTGGCGAACCAGGTCGATGCCGTTGCTGACATCGATATCGCAGTGCACCCAGGCCATGTCACGCGATTCGCAGGTCACCACTTCGCCGTCATAGCCGGCCTGCTGGGCCAACGCCGACGACGGTGCGAACACCCCCCATATTGCGAGGGAGTACACCGGTGCAGCGACGACCGCGAACCACTTGACCAAAGGCTTCCCCACGAGACTGGATGAACTGCCATGCCAGTGTGAGGCACGTGGGATGATGAGAGCATCATCATGCTTGCTGAATCAAGCGCGAAATCCGTCGATTCCGTTCAGCCTGCAGATTTCAGAAAGACCCGGAAAACTCAGGCGTGGGCAAAATCGTAGGCCAGCACATCGGCGATGCGCGGCGTGCGGTTCATCGCCATCAGCAGGCGATCGATGCCCACCGCCACGCCGGCACAGGCCGGCATCGACGGCAGCGCTGCCAACAGCGCCTCATCCAGCGCCGGCTGTACCTGCCCACGCTCGTGCCGACGCTGCAGATCATGCTGGAAGCGCGCACGTTGCTCCTGCGCGTCATTCAGTTCGTGATAGCCGTTGGCCAGCTCCACCGCCCCCAGGTACAGCTCGAAACGCTCGGCCAACGGCGGTGTGCCGGGGCGGATGCGCGCGAGCGCGGCCTGGCTGGCCGGCCAGTCATGGACCACGGTCATGACCGCGTCATCGAAGTGCGGTTGGATGTGGTGGGTCATCAGCAGGTCCAGCCAGTCGTCGCGGGTCAACCCGACCGGATCGATATGCACGTCGCCCAGTGCGGCACGCAGCGCGGCTTCGTCGGCATCGAACGGATCCACGCCTGCATGCTGCTGGAACAGCTCGCGATAGCTCATCACGCGCAAGCGGGCACTGCGCCCGACCAGCGCCAACGCCTGCCCGACCAGCTCGGCGGTTTCCTGCACCAGCCGATGGTGGTCCCAGCCGACCCGGTACCACTCCAGCATGGTGAATTCAGGATTGTGGCGCCCACCGGCTTCGCCATTGCGGAATACGCGGCCCAGTTCATAGCAGTCGCCGACGCCTGCAGCGAGCAGGCGCTTGAGCGGATACTCCGGCGAGGTCCGCAACCAGCGGCGGCGGCCACCGGCATCAACATGCCCGGTGAAATCGGTGTGGAAGCTGTCGATGTTCGGCTCGGTGTTGCCGGCCACCGACAGGATCGGGGTTTCCACTTCCAGCACATCGCGCTCGGCGAAGAAGCGGCGCAGCAGCGCGTTCAGCGCGGCGCGCTGCTGCAGCGCCCGCAGCAGGGCCTCGCTCACAGGATGCCCTCCGGGCGCGGATGGTCCAGCGGCAGGGTCAGCAGGTCACGGGTGTCGTCGATGTAGCCGCTGGCCAGGTACAGGCGTCGGGCCAGTTCGTTGTGGTGGTTCACTTCCAGGCGCAGGCGGCTGACGCCACGACCGCGTGCGCGCTGTTCGCAGATCGCCAGGGCCTGTTTGCCGCGACCACGACCGCGCGCGCGATGGCTCAGGTACAGCTCGTCCAGCAGCATGAAGTGACCGCCCTGCTCCAGGCTGAAACCCATCGCGATCACCGCATAGCCGACCACCTCGCCGGCTTCGTCCAGCCACAGCAGTACTTCACCGTTGCGCGGGTCGGCCAGCAGTGCATCCACACCGCGACGCACGCGGGCGTCGTCGAAGTCGATCTTGTCTTCGGCGTAGAACTCGCGCATCAACGCGATCAACAGTTCCTCATCGGCACGGGTGGCCAGGCGGAAATCCAGCGGGGCGGTCTGCATCGGTGTTCCTTTGTATTTCATGCCGGCCGCAGGAGCGCCCGGCGGAGGCTTCATTCGTGCTCGGCGAGATAGGCCAGCAGGCGGTCTTCGTCCCACACCGGCACGCCCAGCGACTGCGCCTTGTCCAGCTTGGAGCCGGCCTCGGTACCGGCCACCACGAAGCTGGTCTTCTTCGACACACTGCCGGAGACCTTCGCACCCAGTGCCTCCAGGCGCTCCTTGGCGGCATCGCGGGTGAGCTGGGCCAGGGTGCCGGTCAGCACCACGGTCTGTCCATCCAGCGGGCCGGCGACGATCTCCGCAAGCGCAGGGGCCTTGGCCAGGATCTGCCGCATCGCTTTCTCAGCGGCCAGCAGCATCGCGCCGTGGCCCTCGGTATCGAGCCACTCGGCCAGGCCACGCGCAGTATCGTCGGGCAGGCCTGCATTGACGAACTGACCATGCTCGGCGTCGAGCACTGCCTGCGCGCCGGGCAGCGCAGCGACCAGTTTTTCCGCACGAAGGCGGGTGATGCCGGGAATCTCCGATTCCACCATCAACTGCGCCAGGTCCAGGCCCTCACGCAGCTTGGCACTGGGGGCGTGTGCATCGCTGATGCGTACCTGGCCGACCTGCAACAGATCATCGATGGCCTGCTGGTTTCCCTGCTGCTCGAAGAAATGACCGAGCGAGCGGGCTACTTCGCCACCGATGTCCGGCACCCGCTTGAACAGCGGCCACGGCAGGTGGCGGATCAACTCCAGATCGCCAAACCACTGCGCCAGCGCCTTGGCCGTGCTTTCGCCGACGTGTTCGATGCCCAGTGCGAACAGCAGCCGCTCCAGCGTGGCAGCACGGCTGGCGTCGATCGCCGCGATCAGGTTGTCAGCCCACTTGGTGGCGATCTTCTTCGTGTTCCATTCAAAGCTGGCCGGCTGCACCAGTGCCTGCGCGCGCCAGCCTGGATCGTTGCCGTCCAGCTTGAGCACGGCATTGAGCACCGCGCCGCTGCCTTCGGCAGGCAGATGCAGCTTCAATGCGGCAGCCAGTGCCGAAGGATCTTCGGCATCCAGCACCAGTTTCAGGTGCAGCAGCTGGTCACGGCTGAGCCGGTACAGGTCGGCCACGCTCTTGACGATGCCGGCGTCAACCAGGGTCTCGATGTATTTGTCGCCCAGGCCGTCGATATCCATCGCGCGGCGCGAGGCGAAGTGCGCGATGGCTTCCTTGCGCTGCGCCGGGCAGGACAGCTCGCCCGAACAACGCCACGCCGCCGCTCCCTCCTCGCGCACGATCTCCGAGCCACACACCGGGCACTGCGTCGGCATCTGCCACGGCGTGGTGCCTTGCGGACGACGGTCGAGGATGACGCTGACCACTTCCGGAATCACGTCACCCGCACGTCGCACGATCACGCTGTCGCCGACGCGCACATCGAGGCGCGCGATCTGGTCGGCGTTGTGCAGGGTGGCGTTGGAGACGATTACACCGGCCACGGCCACTGGCGCCAGGCGCGCGACCGGCGTGGCGGCACCGGTGCGGCCGATCTGGATCTCGATCGCTTCCACGGTGGTGCTCTGTTCCTGCGCCGGGAACTTGTGTGCGATGGCCCAGCGCGGTGCGCGCGAGACGAAGCCCATCGCCTGCTGCCCGGCGCGGTCGTCCAGCTTGTAGACCACGCCGTCGATATCGAACGGCAGGCCATCACGGCGCTCGCCGATGTCACGGTAGTAGCCAAGCAGGCCATCGGTGCCATCCACCACCTTGCACAGCGCACTGACCGGGAAGCCCCAGCTGCCGAGCTGTGCCAGCGTGCCCGAATGGGTATCGGGAAGCTCGCCACCCTGCACCTCGCCGGTGCCGTAGGCGAAGAAACTCAGCTTGCGCTGCGCGCTGATCTTCGGGTCGAGCTGGCGCAGCGAGCCGGCTGCAGCATTGCGCGGATTGGCCAGCACCTTGCCACCCTGCAGGCGCGCACGCTCGTTGTAGGCCTCGAAGTCCGCGCGGGCCATGTAGACCTCGCCGCGTACTTCCAGCACATCCGGCCAGTCCTTGCCGTGCAGGCGCTTGGGGATATCGCCGATCTCGCGCAGGTTGGCCGTCACGTCTTCGCCAGTGCTGCCATCGCCGCGGGTCGCGCCCAACACGAAGTGCCCCTCTTCGTAGCGCAGGCTGATTGCCAGGCCGTCCATCTTCGGCTCGGCCGAGAACTGCAGGCTGCGGCGGCCCAGGCGCTCATCGATGCGGCGCACGAAATCGGCCACTTCCTCATCGCTGAAAGCATTGGACAACGACAACATCGGCACCGCGTGGCGCACCTCGGCGAAACGGCCCGAGGGACGCGCTCCAACCTGCTGGGTCGGGCTGTCGGCACGGGCCAGTTCCGGATGCTCGCGCTCCAGCGCTTCCAGCTCGCGCACCATCCGGTCATAGTCGACGTCGGGGATCTCCGGCGCATCCAGCTCGTGGTAGGCGCGGTTGGCCTGGGCGATCTGCCGGCGAAGGTCTTCGGCGCGTTCGGCGGGGCTGGGGCTCATCGGGATCCGGTGGTTCTGGGATGGCCGGGAATTCTACCGCGCCCGGGCGTCAGGCCCTGTAACACCACCGCCTTTGTTGCGTCGAGCTTGCTCGACTGCTCCCCCGCTCTGGCAGATACCAACCACTCCCCCGCTCCGGTAGGTGCCAACCATTCCCCGCCCTGGTAGGTGCCAACCTTGGTTGGCACATCTGTAGTCGAGCACGGCTCGACTCTACAAAAAGCAGCTTGCCGCCCGCCCCCACCAGCGCTAGCGTGCAGCAGCCAACCTTCGGAACCCCGCCCGTGACCCTGCCTGCCTCCCGTCGCCGCTTCCTGCAACTGGCCGGTGCCGGCCTTGCCGTGGCCGGCAGCAGCCTGCCCCGCCTGGCCCAGGCCCAGCCTGCTGCGGCCGCAACGCCGACTCCCAGCGAGGGCGCGGTAATGCTGAACTTCAATGAGTGCCCGTACGGCCCCTCACCCGCTGCCCAGCAGGCGGCACGCGAGAGCATCGCAAGCTGCGGCCGCTATCGCTTCGAGCTGGCGGGCCAGGTGCGCGACGCTTTCATCGGGCAGGCCGGCATCCCGGCCGATCATGTGCGCCTCTACCCCGGCTCCAGCGAACCGCTGAATCGTGCGGCCACGCTGTGGACCGGCCCGCAGGCAGGACTGGTAGTTGCCGACCCGACCTTCGAAACGCTGGGCGAAGTGGCCGCCGCACACGGCGCGCACGTGCAGAAGGTGCCGCTGCGCGATGACGGCGCGCACGACCTGCGTGCGATGGTTGCTGCCGCACATGCGCACCCGACCGGGCTGCTGTACGTGTGCAATCCGAACAACCCCACCGGCTCGATCAGCCCACCGGTCGAGCTCGCCTGGCTGCTGGCCAACAAGCCTGTGGCCACCCGTGTACTGGTCGACGAGGCCTATCTGCAGTACAGCGAGCAGCCCAGCCTGATCGGCCAGGTGGCCCAGCGCGATGACCTGATCGTGCTGCGCACGTTTTCCAAGCTGTACGGCATGGCCGGTCTGCGCCTTGGCGTGGCCGCTGCACATCCGGACCGGCTGCGTGAACTGGCCAGCCTCGGCGACAACCCGCTACCGGTACCGGCACTGGCGGCGGCGCTGTCCAGTCTGCGGGATCCGCAGCTGATCCCGCAGCGACGCCTGCAGAATGCCAAGGCACGCCAGGCCACCGTCGCGTGGCTCGGCAAGCGCGGTTTCAACTGCGTGCCTTCGGAGGCGAACTGCTTCGTGGTCGACGTCCAGCGTGACGGCGGCGCGTTCGCCAAGGCAATGGCGGAGAACGGCGTGGTGATCGGTCGCAGCTGGCCGATCTGGCCGCAGCGCGTGCGGGTGACCGTCGGTACCGAAGAGGAAATGGCGGCGTTCCGCCAGGCGTTCGCGAAGGTGGCCGGCGTACCGGCGTAACCCCATCCGGGTGGATGCCGGCCGCTGGTCGGGGTGGGTGCCGACCGCTGGTCGGCACACCGGAAAAAACGCTTTTACCAGCGCGGGGTCTTGGTCAGCGGCGGTGCCTGGTGCTGGCGATCATAGGCACGCAGCTCGTCACGGATGTGTGCGATGCGCTGACGACCCAGGGCATTGCGGCCGTCATCCAGCACCACGCCGTCGAGCAGTTCGGCCATGCGCTGCACGGTCGGCAGCATCTTCTCCCAGGCATCCAGCGCGGTCAGCGGTGCCGGCAGGGTCAGGAAGAAGGCGATGGCCGGAGTTTCCATGGCGCGGATGTTGGCCATGTCGAAGCTGCCCGGATTGATGACGCTGGCCATCGAGAAGATCGGTCCGCGCTCGGGATAGCCCTCCACCAGGCGGTGGAACACGTTCATATGGCCGAAGACCAGGCCGGTCTTCTCGGCGGCCACTACGATGTCCTCCCCGCGCAGCTGCTCGCCGGCGCGGGCCGCCACCAGCAGCGAAACGATCTTGTCGAAATCCTGGGTGGCGCGCTTGCCGAGGTCGCTGGCTGCGCCCAGATCGGTGTCGGGGAGACCGAGTTCGGCCTGCTCGCCTTCCCCGCCCATTCCCGGTTCAATGCGGCCATCGGCCACGGGGACGCCGTCATCGCCCAGCACCGGCTCGCGGCGTTGACCGCTGGTCGGTTCCGCGCCTTCCACGCGGCGCCCCTGGGGCTTCTTTTTCGGACGGCCAAACAGGAAGATCGCGGCGATCAACAGCAGGCCGGCGGCCAGGATGCCGATGCGCAACAGTGCCGTGTCGGACATTCGATAGGTTCTCCGGCTAGTTCATTCAGGTAACTAGGATGGCACGTCAGGCCGCGCCCGCCAATCGTGCGGCTTCTTCCAGGTCCACGCTGACCAGGCGGCTGACGCCCGGCTCGCGCATGGTCACGCCCGACAGCTGGTGCGCAGCCTCCATCGTCGCCTTGTTGTGGCTGACGAACAGGAACTGCACCTTCTCGCTCATTTCCTTGACCATGTTGGCCAGGCGGCCGACGTTGGCCTCGTCCAGCGGCGCGTCCACCTCGTCCAGCAGGCAGAACGGCGCGGGGTTCAGCTGGAAGATGGCAAACACCAGCGCTACCGCGGTCATCGCCTTCTCGCCACCGGACAACAGCGAGATGCTGGACACGCGCTTGCCCGGCGGGCGCGCCATGATGGTCACG
Source organism: Stenotrophomonas sp. 22DLJC03 (assembly GCF_056861405.1). Taxonomy (NCBI): domain Bacteria; kingdom Pseudomonadati; phylum Pseudomonadota; class Gammaproteobacteria; order Lysobacterales; family Lysobacteraceae; genus Stenotrophomonas; species Stenotrophomonas sp. 22DLJC03. The sequence continues at coordinate 455,496 of NZ_JBSPUG010000002.1, read as the reverse complement.
CCGGTGTCGAGCAGGTCTTCTCCGGTCAGTTCCAGGTAGGCATGGCCGCCACCGAACAGGCGCGGGTACAGGGCCTGCACGCCGGCATTGACGCGGTCGAAGGTGTCCTTGAAGCGGCCGCGGGTCTCGCGATCGATCTTGCGGATGGCATCTTCCAGGGTCTCCAGAGCGGTGGTCAGGTCAACATGCTGCGCGTCCAGGTACTCCGATCGCTGCGAGGCCTCTCCGTACTCGTGGATGGCAGCCAGGTTGACCGGCTCCAGCCGGCGCATGCGGCCGTCGATCTGGTGCACGGCCTGCTCCCAGTCGCCCAGGCGGGCTTCTTCGGGCAACGCGTTGAGCACATCCTGCATCACGAAACCGGCCTTCTCCACCGCAGCCTGCAGCGTGTCGGCACTGAGCACCAGCGCCTGCTGGTCCAGCTTGCGCTGGGAAATACGCTCGCGCTGGGCCAGTGCCTGTTCGTCGCGCTGGTGGCGGGTCTGCTCGTAATTGCGCAGTTCGGCATCAATGCCGTCCAGCAGCGTACGCGCCTCGGTCAGCACACGGTCGGCACGCACGCGCTCTTCCAGCGCGTTCTGGTGCTCGGCCTGCAGCGATTCGACCGGCGAATCGCCCTCATCGAGCTGCGAGTGCAGTTCGCCCAGGCGTGAATCCAGCTGGCCACGCTGGGTGCTCATGCGCTCCAGCGCCTGGCTCAACGAGGCCACCTGGGCGCGCTGCGATTCCAGGGTCAGGGCCAACGCGTGCGACCGCTCGCGTACCGCACGGGCGGCGTCGCGGGCCAGATCGCGCGCCTCGGTCAACTGACGGCGTTCGCCCTCCAGGCCCTGCCGGTTCGACTCCAGGTCGCCCATGCTGTTGACCGCATTCTCCAACCGCGCACGCGCTTCACGCGCCTGCTCGCGATTGATGTCCAGGGTCTCCAGCAACTGGCTGAGCTCGCCTTCGATGCGGTCGATGCGTGTGCGTGCCGCCTCGACCTTGCCCTGCTGGCCCTGCAGCTGGCCAGCCAGTTCGGACACAGCGCGGTGCGCCAGGTACAGCGCGCGCTGTGCATCCTCGCGCTGCTGTTCGGCGGCCAACAGGTGTTCGCGGAAACCGGCCAGCTGTTCTTCCAGTTCGGCTTCGCGCGATTGCAGCTGCTCGATCTGCTCGCGCAGTTCGTTGATTTCGCGTTCGCGCAGCAGCGCGCCCTGCTGGGCGGCGCCGGAGCGCGATACGCGCACCCAGCCTTCGCCCAAGCGTTCACCGCCCTGGGTGATGATGGAATCACCCTCAGGCAGGCTGGCCTGCAGTGCATTGGCTTCGGCCAGGTCGCGCGCACCGTGCAGGCGCGCAAGCAGGCGCCGGATCGGCGCCGGGCCCCGCACGCGCGCAGCCAGCGAGGTCGGCGCAACCTTCAGGTCCGCACCGTCATTGGCAACCAGCGCGATGCGGCCTTCGCCTAGCTCACCCAGTGCATCGACCAGGCTGGACGGATCGTCGACCAGCACGCCTTCGATCAACTGGCCAAGCGCGCTTTCCACCGCATTTTCCCAGCCGGCATCAACGTCCAGGCGTTCGCCGACACGCGCCGCCGAATCCAGCCCACGCGCCTTCAGCCACGCCACGGCAGCGCCCTGCTCCTGGCCCAGCGCGGCCTGCTGCAGGGTCTCCAGCGAGGCCAGCCGGCCACGCAGGCCGTTGGCCTGCTTGCGCAGTTCGGCCAGTTCGTTCTGGCCATTCCGCTGCTGCTCCTGCACCGCCGCCACGCCCTGCTTGCGCAGCTCGACGTCTTCACTCAACTCGTCCAGCGCGGTCTTCTGCGTGTCGTGCTGCAGGTGCAGCTGCTCGAATGCTTCTTCCAGCGCGTCCACGTCCAGCCCCGCGCGTTCGGCCGCCAGCGCCTCGCGACGACGGTCGGCATCGAGGACCTGCTTGTCCAGGTAGTCCACGCGGGTGCGCTCGACCTCGCCAGCGCGCGAGGCTTCCGAGCTCTGCGAGGTGTGCTGCTCCCAACGCTGCTGCCAATCGGACAACCGCGCTTCGGCCTCACGCAGGCCTTCCTGCTTGATCTCGTTCTCTTCCTGCAGTTCTTCCAGCTGCGGGGTGGCCGCATCGACCGCTTCGCGCAGCACCATCAGCTTGGCTTCGTCACCACTGATGTGCTGGCCAAGCTCGGCCAGTGCCTGGCGGGTTTCATCGCGCGCCTTGTGCAGGCGCTGCGACAGTTCGCGCTGGTGCTGGATCTGCTGTTCGAGGCGGGCCAGCGTGCTGCCCACCTGGTAGACCTCGGCCTGCGCGGCATTGAGCGCGTCGGCAGCCTCCTCGCGGCGCACGCGGGAAGTCTCGATCCGCGCCTCGGCGTCGCGCTGGTCGGCAATCAGCTGCTGCAGTTTGGTCTCTTCCTGCGACAGGCCTTCGCGCAGTTTGGACAAGCGTCCATCCAGGCCACGGAACTCCAATGCCTTCCACTCGGCATCCTTGACCCGGCGCTCTTCCTGCAGAGCCTGGTACTGCTCAGCCTGCCTGGCCTGGCGCTTGAGGTGCTCCAGCTGCTTGCCGATCTCGTCGCGCAGGTCACCCAGCCGGTCCAGGTTCTCGCGGGTGTGGCGGATGCGGGTCTCGGTCTCCTTGCGGCGCTCCTTGTACTTGGAGATGCCGGCGGCCTCTTCCAGGTACACGCGCAGGTCTTCCGGGCGCGCCTCGATGATCTGGCTGATCATGCCCTGCTCGATGATCGAGTAGCTGCGCGGGCCCAGGCCGGTGCCGAGGAACAGATCGGTGATGTCGCGGCGGCGGCACTTGGTGCCGTTGAGGTAATAGTTGCTGGTGCCGTCGCGGCTGACCGTACGCTTGACCGAGATCTCGTTGAACGAGGCGTACTCGCCGGAGATCGTGTGGTCGGAGTTGTCGAAGATCAGCTCGACGGTGGCCTGCGATACCGGTTTGCGGGCATTGGAACCGGAGAAGATCACGTCGGTGAGCGAGTCACCACGCAGGCGGCTGGCCGAACTTTCGCCCATGACCCAGCGCACGGCGTCGATGATGTTCGACTTGCCGCAGCCATTGGGCCCTACCACGCCGGTCATGTTGGTCGGCAGGTGCAGGGTGGTCGGATCGACGAACGACTTGAAGCCGGACAGCTTGATCGTGGAAAGACGCATAGGGTTTCCGGACTGGGGCCGGCGAGCGGCCTGCGTTTACCCTCCAAGTCATTGATCCGATTGGGATCGCTGGCCGTGGAACGGATGTGACGCCCTGAGTATACCGATGTGGCCGTGTTCTACGAATGGGCGTGGAACATTGCCCGGCCGGGGGCGCCGGCCGAGCATCGTCCAGCGCCACGGATCGGACCTCCGCACAAAACAAAACGGGCACCCTCGCGGGCGCCCGTTCTGCGGTGATACCAGGCCTTGCGGCGTGGGATCAGGCCTTTTCGGCTTCGACCACAACCTTGACGGTGGTTTCAACGTCAGCGTGCAGGTGCACCAGGACGTCGTACTCACCGATGTTGCGGAAGGCGCCTTCGCCCAGGATGACTTCGCTCTTGCTGACCGGCAGGCCGGCAGCGGTGAAGGCATCGGCGATTTCGCGGGCGCCGACCGAGCCGTACAGCTTGCCTTCGGTCGAAGCGTTGGCGGCGATGGTGACGCTCGCGCCTTCCAGCTTGGCCTTGCGGGCTTCAGCGTCGGCGTGGATCGACTGGGCCTTGGCTTCGTACTCGGCACGCTTGGCTTCGAACTCGGCCTTGTTGCTCTCGGTGGCCGGCACGGCCTTGCCCTGCGGCACGAGGAAGTTACGGCCGTAGCCCGGCTTCACGTCGACCAGGTCACCCAGGTTGCCGAGGTTGGTGACTTTCTGCAGAAGGATCAGCTGCATGGTATTGCTCCAGATAAGTTATTCGTTAGCGAGGCTGGGCCCCGCAACTAGGGCTGTCCGAATAGCTGGCACAGCGGGGGCGGCACCGGGCCGCCCCGCCGGCATCAGACGTCGTGGTTGTCGGTGTACGGGATCAGGGCCAGGAAGCGAGCGCGCTTGACGGCGGTCGCCAGCTGACGCTGGTACTTCGACTTGGTACCGGTGACGCGGCTCGGCACGATCTTGCCGTTCTCGGTCAGGTACTGGCGCAGGGTGTTGAGATCCTTGTAATCGATCTCCTTGACACCTTCAGCGGTGAACTTGCAGAACTTGCGGCGACGGAAGAACTTGGACATGTCAGTGCTCCTTAGGCGGCCGAAGCGGCGTCGTCGCCGGCATCGTTGTCAGCGGCGGGGGTGGTTTCGCCTTCTTCGTCATCACGACGACGACGCTCACCACGCTCGGGCTTGTCGCCCTTCTCGTCCTTGCTCTTCATGATCAGCGACTGCTCGGTGTCAGCCTCGTCACGCTTGATGACCAGGTTGCGCAGCACGGCGTCGTTGAAGCGGAAGCTTTCGGTCAGCTCGTTCAGCACGGCCTGGTCGGCTTCGATGTTCAGCAGCACGTAGTGCGCCTTCACCAGGTTCTGGATCGGGTAAGCCAGCTGGCGGCGGCCCCAGTCTTCCAGACGGTGGATGGTGCCGTTGCCGTTCTCGACCAGCGACTTGTAGCGCTCGATCATGGCCGGGACCTGCTCGCTCTGGTCCGGATGGACCATGAACACGATTTCGTAATGACGACTCATGTTTTTTCTACCTTTCGGATGTGGCCTTGCGGCCGGACAGCCCCCCGCCGTTGATACCGCGGTGGGGCAAGGATTCCCGCCAGGGAGGCAGGAAGCCGCGCATTATGGCGCAGATGGGGTGGCCGGGCAACCGGCGGGTCACAGGGCAACCTGAACCGGGGGGCAGCCTTCATGCCAACCAAGGTTGGCCGCTACCGGAGCCCGGCACAGTCCACGAATCCGCCTGGATTCACCCCAGGTCGACGTGAAGGCGATGCTGGCCGCATTCCAGGCACTGGAACAGGCAGCCGACCATCATCCCGTCCCGGCTCAGGTGCGCCAGCACCCAGTCGGCGTCGCGCGGGTTGACTTCGGCCACGTCCGGCCGGACCTGGTCGAGGATGGGCAGGAGGTCCTCGCTGCCGGCAAAGCCGAGGAAGGCGCAGGGTCGTTCACAATGGCTCAGCCAGACCGATTGCTGCCAGGACGAGTAGCCCGGGGTGCGCTCGCAGATCTCCAGCAGCAGCTCACGGGCGATGGCTGGCGGCGGGTCGGCTGGATCCGGGGATACCCCTTCAATATCGCTCCAGCCGGTGAATTCACCCTCGTAACTGGCCGCCGCCCTGCCATCGGCAATACACCATGGGCACAGATACTCCGGTCGCAGGCACGTGTAGAAAGGCCCCCGGTACTGAAGTGTCCGCGCCTGACCGCAGCAGTCACAGACCCCGTCGACCTCTTCGAAGGAGAGGGCGTAGGCGTTGGGGTGATAAATGAAAAGCGGTCGTTCCATCCGTGGATCCCTTCCCTGCCGACCAAGGTCGGCATCTACCAGAGCAGGTTCCGCTAGCGGCGGACGCCAGAACCGGCCGTCAGGCCTTGTCGGCGTCGGTGGTGAAGCTTTCGCCGCAGCCACACTCGGCGGTGGCGTTGGGGTTGCTGAACGTGAACGTTTCGCTCAGGCCGTGCTTGCCGAAGTCGATCACGGTGCCGTCCACCAGCGCCAGGCTCTTGGCATCGACGTAGATCTTCACGCCGTCCTGGTCGAACACGGTATCGCCCTCGCGCTCGTCGCGGGCCAGGTCGGTGATGTGACCCCAGCCCGAGCAGCCGGTCTTGGTCACGCCGAAACGCAGGCCCAGCGCGCCGGGGGTCTGGGCGACAAAGCGCTGCACGCGCTCGAAGGCAATGGGGGTCAGGCTGACGGCCATGGGGCTACTCCAGAGGTACGGGGACATTATAAGGAGCCGTTGCCACGAAAAATGCCTCGCAAGCAGAACGCTGCAACCGGTAAACTCCCGTGTTCACAGATCGAGTCGATCAGCAGAGGATTCAAGTCATGACGGTGGTCAGCGTTGAACATGCGCTTGCCGGGAAGATCCCGGAAGGCGGCGAAGTCACGGTACGCGGATGGGTGCGCACGGTGCGCGGTTCAGCGAATCTGGCTTTCGTGAATGTGAGCGACGGCTCCTGCTTCGCCCCGATCCAGGTCGTGGCCGGCGACAGCCTGGCCAACTTCGATGAGATCAAGCGCCTGACCAGCGGCTGCTCGGTCATCGCCACCGGCACCCTGGTGAAGTCGCAGGGCAAGGGCCAGTCGTTCGAGATCCAGGCCAACGCACTGGAAGTGGTCGGCTGGGTCGAAGACCCGCTCACCTACCCGATCCAGCCCAAGCCGATGTCGCCGGAGTTCCTGCGCGAAGTGGCACACCTGCGCCCGCGCACCAACCTGTTCGGCGCGGTCACCCGCATCCGCAACTGCCTGGCCCAGGCCGTGCACCGTTTCTTCCACGAGAACGGCTTCAACTGGATCAGCACCCCGATCATCACCACCTCCGACGCCGAAGGCGCCGGCCAGATGTTCCGCGTGTCCACCCTGGACATGGTGAACCTGCCGCGTGACGAGAAGGGCGCCATCGATTTCAGCCGCGACTTCTTCGGCAAGGAAACCTTCCTGACCGTGTCCGGCCAGCTGAACGTCGAGGCCTACTGCCTGGCGCTGAGCAAGGTCTACACCTTCGGCCCGACCTTCCGTGCCGAGAACAGCCACACCACCCGCCATCTGGCGGAGTTCTGGATGATCGAGCCGGAAATCGCCTTCGCCGACCTGGCCGAAGACGCGCGCCTGGCCGAAGAATTCCTGAAGTACCTGTTCCGCGCGGTGCTTAACGAGCGCAGCGACGACCTGGCCTTCATCGCCGAGCGCGTGGACAAGAACGCGATCACCAAGCTGGAAGACTTCATCAATGCGCCGTTCGAGCGCATCGACTACACCGATGCGGTCAGCCTGCTGCAGAAGTCCGGCAAGAAGTTCGACTTCCCGGTTGAATGGGGCCTGGACCTGCAGACCGAGCACGAGCGCTGGCTGACCGAGGAACATGTCGGCCGCCCAGTGGTGGTGACCAACTATCCGGAGCACATCAAGGCCTTCTACATGCGCCTGAACGACGACGGCAAGACCGTTGCCGCGATGGACGTGCTGGCCCCGGGCATCGGCGAGATCATCGGCGGCAGCCAGCGCGAAGAGCGCCTGGACGTGCTGGACGCGCGCATGGCCCAGTTCGGCCTGGACCGTGAGCACTACAGCTGGTACCGCGACTTCCGCCGCTATGGTTCGGTGCCGCACGCCGGCTTCGGCCTCGGCTTCGAGCGCCTGGTGGTGTATGTCTGCGGTCTGTCCAACATCCGCGATGCGATCCCTTACCCGCGCGCCCCGGGCAGCGCGGACTTCTAAGCCCTACTCGACCACGGAGGTACTGCTCCCATGACCCTGTTCTTCGCCCTCTGTTTCGTCGGCGTTGCAGTGGCCGGGTTCAGTGCCTTCGTGATCTTCTGGCCGCTGACCCTGGTGCACGTGCGTGACCGCCATCCGGCGCTGGCCGAGCGCTTCGGCAGCGGCGCCTTCCTCAAGCCCGATGCCCTGGCTTGGCTGCTGCGCCGTGACTATCGCCAGCAGCCTGACCGCTCGCTGTCCGGGCTGGCGACGCCGGCCTGGGTATCGCTGCTGACCCTGCTGGCCGGACTGGGCATGGCTGCCCTGCTCTGGCTGGCCTCGCTCTGGTAACACAACCATGAATGACCTCTCCGCTTCGCGCGACAGCTGGTGGCTGGCCAGCCTCGGCAACACCCTGATCTGGGCGCGCCTGCGCGTTCGCCCGGCCGGCACTGCCGAGGTTCTCGACAGCGACGGCAACACGCTGAGCTATGACAGCGAAGACACCGCCCGTTCGCAGCTGTTCGACGCCGAGTTCGTCGAATTTGACGGCCTGGATGAGGAGGACGCGCTGCTGCGCGGTTTCAGCCTGCACGAAGTGCAGCCACCGCAGGCCGACAGCGATGAAGGCCTGCGCGGCCGCATGATCCAATCGCTGGGCGGGCGCGCCTGACCCTTGCATGTTCACCCCACGCGCATTCGCCGAGACTGACCTGCTCTGGCTGGACCGCCTGCTGGCGCGAGATCCATTCGTCACCGTGCTCACCCCCGGCAGCGATGGCCTGCCGGAGCTGACCCGGATACCGGTGCTGTACCGGCGTGACGGCGAGCGCATCGAGCTGCGCGGTCACTGGGCCCGCGCCAATCCGCAGTCGCGCCATGCCGGCGCGGCCAAGGTCCTGATCGACGGCCCGCATGGCTATGTCTCGGCCAGCTGGTATCCGGACAAGGAGCCTGCTGCGCGGGTACCCACCTGGAACTACGCCGCTGCCGAGCTGCGTGGCCAGCTGCAGACCTTCGACGATACTGATGCGCTGGCCGACCTGGTCGGTGCGATCAGCGACCGCTTCGAAGCCAGTGTCGGCCAGGCCTGGCAGTTCGATGCCACGCGTGCCGAACACGGCCCGCAGCTGCGTGCCATCGTCGGCTTCCGTTTCCAGGTCGAGCAGGTGCAGCTGAAGCTCAAGCTGAGCCAGAACCATCCCGATGCCAACCAGCGCGCAGTGATCGCCGAACTGGAACAGCTGGGCACCCCCTCTTCCACCGAGTTGGCGCAGTGGATGCGCTGGCACCGCGAACAGGCCGCCCGCAGCGACTGAACGCACCAGATTCCCGCGACGACTCAGCCGGACGGCTGCGGCGCGCCACCACCCGACGCCAGGGACCCGAACATGAAAGACATCCACAAGCTGCTGCAGAACAACCGCGACTGGGCGGACCGGATCGAGAAGGAAGATCCGGAGTTCTTCCACCAGCTGGCCAAGCAGCAGCATCCGGAATACCTGTGGATCGGCTGTTCCGACTCGCGCGTGCCGGCCAACCAGATCATCGGCATGGCACCGGGCGAGGTGTTCGTGCACCGCAATGTCGCCAACGTGGTCGCGCACACCGACCTGAACTGCCTGAGCGTGGTGCAGTACGCAGTGGACCAGCTGAAGGTGAAGCACATCCTGATCGTCGGCCACTACGGCTGCGGCGGCGTGCACGCCTGCCTGCACAATACCCGTGTCGGCCTGGCCGACAACTGGCTGCGCCACGTCGGTGACGTGATGCAGAAGCACACCGGCATCCTCGATGCGATCGAGACCGACGAGCTCAAGCACGCCCGCCTGTGCGAACTGAACGTGATCGAGCAGGTGGCCAACCTGTGCCGCTCGACCATCGTGCAGGACGCCTGGGCCCGCGGCCAGAAGCTGATGGTGCACGGCTGGGTCTACAGCCTGAAGGACGGGCGCGTGCGCGAGATGGGCATCGACGTCGGTTCGCAGGAAGAACTGCAGCCGGCCTACGAAAAGGCCCTGTCCTACGTCCCGCGCAAGGGCAAGCGCGACTGATCCCTTACGGATGACCACCATGCTCGCTTCGCCGATCAACCTGCACGCCTGGATCGAAGAACACCGCCACCTGCTGAAGCCGCCAGTGGGCAACAAGATGATCGACAACGGCGACTTCATCGTGATGGTGGTCGGCGGGCCGAACTCGCGTACCGACTTCCACTACGACGAAGGCCCGGAGTGGTTCTACCAGCTCGAAGGCGAGATGGTGCTGAAGGTGCAGGAAGACGGCGCGGTGCGCGACATTCCGATCCGTGCCGGCGAGATCTTCCTGCTGCCGGCGAAGGTTCCGCACTCGCCGCGGCGCCCGCCCGGTGGTATCGGCCTGGTGGTCGAGCGCAAACGCCTTCCGCATGAGATGGACGGCGTGATCTGGCATTGCGAACGCTGCAACCACAAGCTGCACGAAGAGTACTTTCCGCTGCAGAACATCGAAACCGACCTGCCCAAGGTGTTCGCGCGTTACCACGCCAGCCTGGAGCTGCGCACCTGCAGTGCGTGCGGGCACGTGGACCCGCTGCCGGCGCCGGCGGCAGGCTGAGCCATCAAACGGTAGTTGCCCACCTTGGTGGGCGCTTGCTTGTACGTGCGCCAACCAGGGTTGGCGGCTACCGGATCATGCGGTGCTGGTGTTGGGCTGGCCGCTACCGGGCCATGCCCCAGGCGCTACACTGGCGGTCCCGTTGCAGCCTGTTGCCCGACCATGTCCGACCTGCTCAGCCGCACCCACGCCATCGCCCTGGACGCCGCCGATCCGCTGCGCCCGCTGCGCAGTGAATTCCTGATTCCGCGCCATGGTGGCGGTGAGCAGACCTACTTCGTAGGCAACTCGCTGGGCCTGCAGCCGCGCGGCGCACAGGCGGCCGTACAGGAAGTGATGAAGCAGTGGGGCGAGCTGGCGGTGGAAGGCCACTTCACCGGCCCGACGCAGTGGCTGTCCTACCACCGCCTGGTGAGCGCGCAGCTGGCCCGCGTGGTTGGTGCGCTGCCCAGCGAAGTGGTGGCGATGAACACGCTGAGCGTGAACCTGCACCTGATGATGGTCAGTTTCTACCGACCCACGGCCGAGCGCCCGGTGATCCTGATGGAGGCGGGTGCATTCCCGACCGACCGCCATGCGGTGGAGGCGCAGATCCGCTTCCATGGCTTCGACCCCACCGAGTGCCTGGTGGAAGTACAGCCGGACGAGGCCAACGGCACGATCTCACTGGCGGCGATCGAACGTGCCATCGCCGAACACGGCCCGCGCCTGGCGCTGGTGCTGTGGCCGGGCGTGCAGTACCGCACCGGTCAGGCCTTCGACCTCGATGCGATCACCCGTGCCGCGCGCCTGCAGGGCGCGCGCATCGGCTTCGACCTGGCGCACTCGGTCGGCAACCTGCCGCTGCGCCTGCACGACGTGGCGCCGGACTTTGCCGTGTGGTGCCACTACAAGTACCTCAACAGCGGCCCGGGCGCGGTGGCCGGCGCCTTCGTGCACGAGCGCCACCATCGCGACACCAGCCTGCCGCGCTTTGCCGGCTGGTGGGGCCATGAAGAGTCCACCCGCTTCCAGATGGCACCGCAGTTCACCCCGGCCATCGGTGCCGAAGGCTGGCAGCTGAGCAATCCGCCGATCCTCGGCCTGGCGCCGCTTCGTGCCTCGTTGGAGCTGTTCGAGCGTGCCGGCATGGAATCGCTGCGCAGCAAGTCGCTGGCGCTGACCGGCATGCTCGAAGCGCTGGTGCGCGCGCGCCTGCCTCAGGTGCTGGACATCATCACCCCGGCCGACCCGCAACGCCGCGGCTGCCAGCTGTCGCTGCGTGTGATCGGTGGCCGCGAACGTGGCCGCGCACTGTTCGAACACCTGCGCGGCATCGGCGTGCTCGGCGACTGGCGTGAGCCCGACGTGATCCGCATTTCGCCCACCCCGCTCTACAACCGCTACCTGGACGTGCACCACTTCGTCGAGGAAGTGGAAGCCTGGGCCGGCCTCTAAGCCGGCCCCTCCCCTACTGCTGGACAGTTCGTTGATCGCACACGCTTCCCGCTCGTTGAGCATTATCGGTGCCGGCCTCGCCGGGTCCCTGCTGGCCATCCTGCTGTCACGCCAGGGCTGGCGCATCACCCTGTACGAACGCCGCGGCGATCCACGCGTGGCCGACTACGAGAGTGGCCGCTCGATCAACCTGGCGTTGGCCGAGCGTGGGCGCAACGCACTGCGTCAGGCGGGCGTGGAAGACGAGGTGATGGCGCGCGCGGTGATGATGCGCGGACGCATGGTGCACCCGCGCGAGGGTGAACCGCAGCTGCAGCGCTACGGCCGCGACGACAGCGAAGTGATCTGGTCGATCCACCGCAGCGACCTGAACACCACGCTGCTGGAACTGGCCGAACAGGCCGGCGCCACCGTGCACTTCCATCGCCGCCTGCACACCGTCGATTTTGATGCCGGCTACGCGCGTTTCATCGATGACCGCGACGACAGCCCGCACGACATCCGCTTCGACACCCTGATCGGCGCCGACGGTGCCGGCTCGGCGCTGCGCGCGGCGATGAACCGCCGTGCGCCGCTGGGCGAGGACATTGCCTTCCTCGACCACTCCTACAAGGAGCTGGAGATTCCGCCGGCCGCCGATGGCAGCTTCCGCATCGAGCGCAACGCACTACACATCTGGCCGCGCGGCCACTACATGTGCATCGCCCTGCCCAACCACGAAGGCACCTTCACCGTCACCCTGTTCCTGCCCAACCAGGGCGACCCCAGCTTTGCCACGGTCAACACCGGCGCACAGGCCGAGGCGCTGTTCGCGCGCGAGTTCGCCGACACCCTGCCGTTGATCACGAACCTGCGCGCGGACTGGGAGCAGCACCCGCCGGGCCTGCTTGGCACGCTCACGCTGGAGCGCTGGCATCAGCAGGGCCGTGCCGTACTGATCGGCGACGCCGCACATGCGATGGTGCCGTTCCACGGCCAGGGCATGAACTGCGCGTTCGAGGACTGTGTTGCGCTGGCCCGTCACCTGATGGAGGCCGATGATCTGGAAGCTGCGTTCGCCGCGTTCGAAGCCGAACGCAAGCCGAATGCACGTGCCATCCAGCAGATGGCGCTGGAGAACTACCTGGAGATGCGCGACCGCGTGGCCGACCCTGCATTCCTGCTGCAGCGCGAACTGGAACAGGAGCTGCAGCGCCGCTGGCCGACCCGCTTCGTGCCGCACTACACCATGGTCACCTTCCTGCACACGCCCTACGCCGAGGCCCTGCACCGCACCGAACTGCAGCGCGGGATGCTGGTGGCGGCCACCGCAGGTCACGATTCACTGGACAACATCGACTGGGCGACACTGGAAGCGCAGATCCATGCGCAGCTCCCGGTCCTGGAGGGCGCGCACTGATGGCCGACAGCTTCCTGTTCTACGACCTGGAAACCTTCGGCCAGGACCCGCGGCGTACGCGCATCTCGCAGTACGCTGCAATCCGCACCGACGCCGACCTCAACGAGATCGATACCCCGGTCAGCTTCTTCGTGCGCCCGGCCGATGACCTGCTGCCCTCGCCAATGGCCACGCTGGTGACCGGCATTACTCCGCAGCAGGCACTGGCCGAAGGCATCAGCGAAGCCGAAGCCTTCGACCGCATCAATGAACAGCTGTCGCGGCCGGGCACCTGCGCACTGGGCTACAACACGCTGCGCTTCGATGATGAGTTCGTCCGCTACGGGCTGTTCCGCAACTTCCACGACCCGTACGAACGCGAGTGGCGCAACGGCAATTCGCGCTGGGACCTGCTGGACATGCTGCGGCTGATGCGCGCGATGCGCCCGGATGGCATCCAATGGCCGCTGCGCGAGGATGGCGCCACCTCGTTCAAGCTCGAGCACCTGGCCGAGGCCAACAACGTGCGCGAAGGCGATGCGCACGAAGCACTTTCAGACGTGCGCGCCACCATCGGCATGGCCCGCCTGTTCAAGCAGTCGCAGCCGCGCCTGTGGGACTACGCCCTGAAGCTGCGCGACAAGCGCTTCGTCGGCAGCCTGCTGGACGTGGCCGCGATGAAGCCGGTGCTGCACATTTCCATGCGCTACCCGGCCAGCCGCCTGTGCGCGGCACCGGTGCTGCCGCTGTCGATGCATCCCACCATCAACAACCGGGTGATCGTGTTCGACCTGGAGGGTGACATCGACGACCTGCTGGAGCTCCCGGCCGAGGTGATCGCACAGCGCCTGTACATGCGCACCAGCGAGCTACCCGAGGGCGCGACGCGGGTTCCCCTGAAGGAAGTGCAACTGAACAAGGTGCCGGCGCTGATCGCCTGGAACCACCTGCGCGCCGATGACCACGCACGGCTCGGCCTGGACGTGGCCGCGATCGAGGCCAGGGCCGAACGCCTGCGTGCGTTCGCCCCCCAGCTGGCGGAGAAGGCACGACAGGTCTACAACCAGCCGCGCGTGGACAGCGTGGCCGACGTCGATGCCTCGCTGTACGACGGCTTTCTCGGGGCCGGCGACAAGCCACTGCTCGCACTGGCGCGCACCACCGTGCCGGAGCAGCTGGCAGCGCTCGAGGGCCGTTTCCGCGACCCGCGATTGCCGGAGCTGCTGTTCCGCTACCGTGCGCGCAACCATCCCGACAGCCTCGCACCGGGTGAACGCCAGCGCTGGCAGGATTACCGCCGCCAGCGCCTGCTCGGGGATGGCGGCCTGGGCGAACTCAACCTGCCCCAGTACCAGCAGCAGCTCGACGCACTGGCTGCCGAAGCGCCCGACGACGCGCGACGCCAGGCCCTGCTGCAATCGCTGCGCGACTGGGGCCAGCACCTGCAGGAGACCCTGTGAGCACTTATTTCTCGGACGCCAGCTTCAAGTTCCTGCGCAGCCTGGCGCGGCACAACGACAAGGCGTGGTTCAACGATCATCGCCAGCAGTATGAAGACCACGTGCGGCAGCCGTTCCTGCGCCTGCTGGGCGACCTGCAGCCGGCCCTGACCGAGGTCAGCGAGCACTTCCGCGCCGATACCCGCGGCGTCGGCGGCTCGCTGTTCCGCATCCATCGCGATGCGCGCTTTTCCAACGACAAGTCGCCGTACAAAACCTGGCAGGGTGCACGCCTGTTCCATGAGCGCCGCCGCGAAGTGGCCGCGCCATCGTTCTATGTGCACCTGCAGCCGGGCGAGAGCTTCGTCGGTGCCGGCCTGTGGCATCCGGAGCCGGAAACCCAGCGCCGCGTGCGCCACTTCATCCTCGACAACCCCGGCAGCTGGAAGGCCGCGGCGCATGCACCGGTTCTGCGCAAGCGCTTCGACTTCGAGGAGAGCGAAAAACTGGTGCGGCCGCCGCGCGGCTTCCCGGCCGACTTCGAATTCATCGAAGACCTCAAGCACCGCAACTGGGTGATGTGGCGCTCGCTGGACGACGCCACCATGACCGGCCCGCGACTGCTGTCCACGCTGGGCAAGGATCTGGCCGCGCTCGGCCCGTTCGTCGACTATCTGTGCGCGGCGCTGGACCTGGAATTCTGATGCCGTTGGCACGGCAACGCCGCACGCTGGGCCGCACCGGCCTGGCGGTTTCGCCGGTGGGCCTGGGCTGCTCCGGCTTCTGGGGGCATCGCCGCTTCCCGGAACAGTCAGCCGCGAACGTGGTCGAGCATGCACTGGCACAGGGCGTGAACCTGTTGGATACCGGCCACAACTATTCTGGCTTCCACGCCGAGCCGCGGTTGGGCCGCATCCTGCGCCCGTTGCTGAAGCGATACCCCCGCGAGTCGCTGGTGATCTCCAGCAAGGGCGGCACGCTGACCGGCCAGGCCGGCGTCAGCGGCGCCGAGCAGCGCAATTTCTCGCCGGCAGCCATTACCGCCAGCTGCGAAGCCTCGCTGCGCAACCTCGGCCTGGATTACCTCGATATCTACCAGCTGCACGGTGCCAGCCAGCACGACATCAACGATGACCTGCTGGCCGCACTGCAACGACTTCGCGAACGCGGGCTGATCCGGCACACCGGTATCAATACGCACACGGCCTCGACCCTGCGCTGGATGATCGACCATCCCACGCTGTTCGACGTGGTGCTTCTTGACTACAACGCCCTGCAGCAGGACCGTGAACCCCTCATCGACCAGTTGCAGGCAGCAGGCATCGGCGTGCTGGCCGGTACCGTGCTGGCGCAGGGCCATCTGCTGCCCTCACGGGCCCGCCTGCCGCGCCCGGCCGACGCCTGGTATCTGGCCAGAGCCTGGCTCAAGCCCAGCAGCCGCCAACTGATGCGCAGCGCGCGCCGGATGCGCCACGCCATCGCCGCCATCCGCAGCCAGCACCCCGCCCAGACCGCGTTTGCCTACGCCCTGGGCCATCCCGGGGTGGCCAGCGGCATCCTCGGCACCACCCGCACGCAGAGCCTGGATGAAGTACTGGCAACGCGCCTGGAAGCGCTGACGGCAGCCGAACGCCAACAGTTGGTGGACGCGTTCGGGGACGGCCGCGGCTCGCCCAGTCACTGAGCCTTCACCCGTTGCTGCCGGAGTTGCGGCAGTCTGGCCGATATGAAGAAGCTCAGTGCACTCGTGGTCCTGCTGGTCCTGGCGCTGGCCGCCTGGTGGTTTGGCGGCCCGTACATGACCGTGCATGGCCTCTCCAAGGCCATCGAACAGCGCGACACCGCCCGATTGGAGCGCTACGTCGACTTCCCGCGGGTGCGCAGCAGCGTGCGCGCCCAGCTCAACGACTACCTGGTGCGCCAGGCAGGCCCGGATGTAGCAGCCAGCCCGTTCGGTGCGCTGCTCTACGGGCTGGGTGACCAGCTGGGCGGTGCAGCGGTGGACACCATGGTGACCCCGACCGGTATCGGCGCGATGCTGCAGGGCCATGTGCTGTGGAAGCGTGGCCGCAATGAACTGCAGGGTGGCGATGCATTCGGCCCGACCGAACCGGCGCGGCCGCTGAAGCATGCCAAGCACCATTTCGAAGCATTGGACCGCTTCGTCATCGACGTCGATCGTGGCCCGGGCCAGCCACCATTGAAGGTGGTGCTGGAACCACAGGGCCTGCGCTGGAAGGTGGTTGACCTGCAGCTGGGGATGTCGGGCACCCAATAACCGGTAGCCGCCCACCTTGGTGGGCGCTGTTCAACCGAGATGCCAACCAAGGTTGGCAACTACAGGGGGTACAGCGCTTTGGTAGATGCCCACCTTGGTGGGCGCCGATGCATGGCAGTGCCAACCAACGGTTGGCACCCACCCGGGATGGTTTCACCCCTCGTTGGCAACGCCATGCGGCACATGGCCAGCGGCCACATGCTCGCGGGCACTGTCGATGTTGTGCTGCGAATCATCGAAGAAGATGTCGGCGCCGAACGCCTGCAGGAACGGGCCCTTGTGGCGGCCACCGAGGAACAGGGCCTCGTCCAGGCGCACGCCCCACTCGCGCAGGGTGCGGATCACCCGTTCGTGCGCAGGCGCCGAACGCGCGGTCACCAGCGCGGTGCGGATCGGCGCACTATCCCCCGCCGGGAACACTTCCTGCAGCGTATGCAGGGCCGACAGGAAACCACGGAACGGCCCCCCGCTGAGCGGCTCGCGCGCACGTTCGCGCTCGTGCCGGCCGAATGCCTCCACGCCCTGCTCGCGCGAAATGCGCTCACTCTCGTCACCGAAGATCACCGCATCGCCATCGAAGGCGATGCGCAGCTGCCCGGCCGGGCGCGTGATATCGATCTGGTCGGCAGCCGCAGCGGCGGTCTCGCCCGGCGGCTTGGGCAGGATGGTGGCCGCCGCGATGCCATGGCGCAGCGCGCTGCGCACCGATTCCGGGTTGGCCGACAGGAACAGGTCAGTACCGAACGGTTTCACATACGGCCAGGTCGGCTCGCCGGCGGTGAACGTCGCACGGATGATGCCCAGGCCGTAGTGCTGGATCGAATTGAAGATGCGCAGGCCGGTATCGGCCGAGTTGCGCGACAGCAGGATCACCTCGACCCGCGGGTTCTCGGGGCTGGCGCCCTGGTTCAGCGCCAGCAGCTTGCGCACCACCGGGAAGGCCACGCCGGGGCCGAGGATGTCGTCCTCATGCTGGCGCTGGAATTCGGCATAGGCCGCCACGCCATCGCTCTCGAACAGCGCGTGGCTTTCCTCGAGGTCGAACAGGGCGCGCGAGGTCACCGCGACGGTCAGCAAACGGGGGGAGTTGTCGCCCATCGGTGGGGGTCCTTCAAAGCGATCGGCGGGGCCGGCGGCCTATTGTCCTCAAAAAACGAACTGTTCGCTCAGGATCCGGTCTTCCAGGTTGTGCTCCGGGTCGAACAGCAGGGTCACCCGGCGGTCCTTGGACTCGCGGATGGTGACTTCGACCACGTCGCGGGTCTCGTGCGAGTCGGCAGTGACGCTGACCGGGCGCTTGTACGGATCAAGCACGCGGAAGCGCACCTCGGTGTCGGCCTTGAGGATCGCCCCGCGCCAGCGCCGCGGCCGGTACGGTGCCAAGGGCGTCAGGGCGATGGTATGCGAGCCCAGCGGCAGCACCGGACCATGCGCGGAATAGTTGTAGGCGGTGCTGCCAGCCGGGGTGGCTACCAGTACACCGTCACCGATCAGCTCAGCCACGCGCTCCTGGCCGTTGAGGTCGATGCCGATATGCGCGGCCTGCCGGGTCTGGCGCAGCAATGACACGTCGTTGTAGGCCAGCGAACCGGTGCTGGTGCCCGATTCGGTCAACGCCACCATCTCCAGCGGCCGCAGGTTGGCCGGTTCGGCACGGGCGATGCGCGCCTGCACGTCATCGTCGCCACGGTACTGGTTCATCAGGAAGCCCACGGTACCCAGTTTCATGCCGAACACCGGCTTACCCAGGTGACCATGCCGATGCAGGGTCTGCAGCATGAAGCCATCGCCGCCCAGCGGGCACAGCACGTCGGCCTGGTCCGGGGCGTGGTCGCCATAGCGCGAGACCATCGCTGCGCGTGCCATCTGTGCAGGTTCGGTGGTACTGGCCAGGAAAGCGATGCGGGGGGTGTCGCTCATCGGTGGATCCGGGGGGAACTGGTGAAGAGCATAACCGAGCGCCGGGGGTTGGACCGCGCGGGGCGGATGACCGGCATATCCGCCGGGACACGCCGTAAACCCGTCCCTGGCGGCTCGATCGCGCCATCCATGGCGCTCACGGTCCCGGCGGATATGCCGGTCATCCACCTTGCAGGTTCACAGCCGGGGTCGGGTCAGGTGGTCGCAAAAGGCCAAAGGCAGAAACAGAACGGCCCCGCTTTCGCGGGGCCGTTCCGGTTCACGCATGCCAGGCGTGGCCTGGCACTACATCACTTACGCGCCGTGCGCGGCCAGCTGGCCAAGACGCTGCACCGCGACCGAGACGGTCGGATAGTCCAGGGTCTTCTGCTCGGCCAGTTCGGCCAGCATCGCCAGGGTGAAGCGCAGGCTGCTGTCGTCACGACCGATCCACGCGGCCACCTTGGCTTCAGCGGTGCTGCCCTTGGTGGCCAGCACCTGACCGGCCAGGCTGCGGTGGTGCGCAGCCAGTTCGTCGCGCAGCACGCCACGTGCCACCGCGTGCCAACGGCCATTGACCTCAAGCGCGTCAATCTGCTCAAACAGCCACGGCAGCTGCAGTGCGTCACCCAGACGGAAGTGGATCTTGGACACATCCACCGGCTTCAGCTTGCGGGTGCGGGCCAGTTCGATGATGTCGAACGCCGGCTCCAGGAAGTGCAGTTCGGCCAGCTGCTGCGCCAGTGCCGACGGCAGGCCCTTTTCCTTCCACTCGGCCACCAGGGCTTCGTAGGTCGGACGCTGCGAATCCGGCAGCACGCCCGAAGCAACGCGGATGTCGTTGAACGGCCCCTGGTAGCGGTTGACCGCCTCGGTGATGCCCGGCATCGGGCCCGGGCGCGACAGCAGCCAGCGCACGAACGAACGCTGCAGCTTCCAGATCACTTCCAGCGCATCGATCTGCACCGACTCCGGCAGCGTGCCGTCGAGGGCATCGATCTGTGCCCACAGCGCGCGTGCGTCCAGCGTCTCGCGGCTGATGGTGTACGCCTTGGCGACCTCGGCGATGGAACGGCCGGTGTCTTCCTGCATGCGCATCAGGAAGGTGGCGCCCATGCGGTTGATGGTCTGGTTGGTCACGGCCGTGGCGATGATTTCGCGCTTCAGGCGGTGACGCTCCATCGCGTCGGCGTACTTCTTCTGCAGCGGGGTCGGGAAGTAGCGCTGCAGTTCCTTGGACAGGTACGGATCTTCCGGGATGTCCGAATCCAGCAGCTGGGCGAACGCCACCAGCTTGGAATAGGACAGCAGCACCGACAGTTCCGGACGGGTCAGGCCCTGGCCGCGTGCCTTGCGCTGGGACAGCTCGGCATCGGACGGCAGGAATTCGATCTGGCGATCGAGCAGGCCCTGCTGTTCCAGGGTGCGGATGAAGTGCTGCTTGGAACCCAGGCGCTTGACCGCCATCCGCTCCATCAGGCTCAGGGCCTGGTTCTGGCGGTAGTTGTCGTTGAGCACCAGCGCGGCCACTTCGTCGGTCATCGACGCCAGCAGCTTGTTGCGCTGTTCAACGGTCAGCTTCTTGGCCCGCACCACATCGTTGAGCAGGATCTTGATGTTGACTTCATGGTCGGAGGTATCCACACCGGCCGAGTTGTCGATGAAGTCGGTGTTGAGCAGCACGCCGGCCTGGGCAGCTTCGATGCGGCCGAGCTGGGTCATGCCCAGGTTGCCGCCCTCGCCCACCACCTTGCAGCGCAGCTCGCCACCGTTCACGCGCAGGGCGTTGTTGGCGCGGTCGCCCACGTCACTGTGCTGCTCGCTGGCAGCCTTGACGTAGGTGCCGATGCCGCCGTTCCACAGCAGGTCGACCGGCGCCTTCAGGATCGCGCTCATCAGATCGTTCGGCGACAGCGCCTTGACGCTCTCGTCCAGGCCCAGCACTTCACGCACCTGCGGGGTGATCTCGATCGACTTCAGGCTGCGCGGGTACACGCCGCCGCCCTTGCTGATCAGCTTGGCATCGTAGTCCGCCCAACTCGAACGCGGCACGGTGAACAGGCGCTCACGCTCGACGAACGTGGTGGCCGCATCCGGGTTCGGGTCCAGGAAGATGTGGCGATGGTCGAACGCGGCCAGCAGGCGGATGTGGCGCGACAGCAGCATGCCGTTGCCGAACACGTCGCCGGACATGTCGCCGACGCCGACCGCAGTGAAGTCCTGGCTCTGGCTGTCACGGCCCAGCGCACGGAAGTGGCGCTTGACCGACTCCCACGCACCGCGTGCGGTGATGCCCATGCCCTTGTGGTCGTAACCGACCGAACCACCGGAGGCGAAGGCATCGCCCATCCAGAAGCCGTGCGCGATGGCCAGGCCGTTGGCGATGTCGGAGAAGGTCGCGGTGCCCTTGTCGGCGGCCACCACCAGGTACGGATCGTCCATGTCATGACGGACCACATCCACCGGCGGCACGATCTTGTTGTTGACGATGTTGTCGGTGATGTCCAGCAGGCCCTGGATGAACAGCTTGTAGCAGGCCACACCGTTGGCGAAGATCGCATCGCGGTCGCCGTTCACCGGCGGCATCTTTGCGAAGAAGCCGCCCTTCGCGCCGACCGGCACGATGACGGTGTTCTTGACCATCTGCGCCTTGACCAGGCCCAGCACTTCGGTACGGAAGTCTTCGCGGCGATCCGACCAGCGCAGGCCACCACGAGCCACCGCACCAAAGCGCAGGTGGGTACCTTCCACGCGCGGGCCGTACACGAAGATTTCGCGGTACGGACGCGGCTTGGGCAGGTCCGGCACCAGCGCCGAATCGAACTTGAAGCTGATGACATGGCCGTGCTGGCCGTTGGCATCGGTCTGGTAGTAGCTGGTACGCAGGGTCGCGTCGATCACGCCCATGAACGAGCGCAGGATGCGGTCCTCGTCCAGGCTGGACACGCGGTCCATCAGCTTCAGCAGCGCATCGCGCGCGGCCTGCATCTGCGCATCACGGTCACCCTTGCGGGCATCGACCACGGTCTTGAGCACCTTCAGCGTGGCCTCGTCGCCGGCTGCCAGCACATCCAGGTGTGCCTTCAGCTGGGCCTGACCGGCGGCGATGTCGTCCTTGCTTTCGTGGCCGGTGGCTGGATCGAAGCGGGCTTCGAACAGCTCCACCAGCAGGCGTGCCAGCAGCGGGTAACGGGTGAAGGTGCCTTCCACGTAGGCCTGCGAGAACGGCACGCCGGTCTGCAGCAGGTACTTGCAGTAGCCACGCAGCATGGCGACCTGGCGCCAGTGCAGGCCGGCAGCCAGCACCAGGCGGTTGAACGCATCGTTCTCGGCATCGCCGTGCCAGACGCGGGCAAAGGTCTCGCCGAAGGCTTCATCGACGCTGGCGGCATCGATCGCACCGGCGGTCGATTCGACCTCGAAGTCCTGCACGTACACCGGCGCGTTGTCCACCGACAGACGGTACGGACGCTCGGCGATCACGCGCAGGCCCATGTTTTCCATCATCGGCAGCGCGTCCGACAGCGGGATGTCATCCAGCTGGCGATACAGCTTCAGGCGCAGGCCATCACCGGATTCACGCGGCACCGCCTGCAGGCTCAGGCGCAGGTCGTCCGGGCCGGTCAGGGCATCGAGCTGGCTGACATCATTGGCGGCAACAGCGGTGCTGTTGTCTTCGATGTAACCGGCCGGCAGCGCCTTGCCGATACGCGCAGCGATGCGCAGGCCTTCGGCTTCACCATGGCGGGTAACCAGCGCTTCGCGCAGATCGTCCTGCCAGTTGCGCAGCACCTGGGCCAGCTTCTGCTCCAGTTCGGCGGTATCGACGTCGAGCATTTCGCCCGGCTTCGGGCGCACGATCAGGTGCACCTGGGCCAGCGGCGATTCGCCCAGCACCACCGAGCTGTCCACGTACTCACCGTGCAGCGCTTCCTTGAGCATCGCTTCGATGCGCAGGCGCACGTCGGTGTTGAAACGCTCGCGCGGCAGGTAGACCAGCGCGGAGATGAAACGGCTGTACTTGTCACGGCGCAGGAACAGGCGGCTGCGCACGCGCTCCTGCAGGCCCAGCACGCCCATTGCGGTGCGGAACAGTTCGTCCTCGCTGGACTGGAACAGTTCTTCGCGCGGCAGGGTTTCCAGGATATGGCGCAGCGCCTTGCCGCTGTGGCTCGAGCCGGCCAGGCCGGACTGCTTCATCACGTGTTCGTAGCGCTGGCGCACCAGCGGAATTTCCCACGGGCGACGGTTGTAGGCGCTGGAGGTGAACAGGCCGAGGAAGCGCTGCTCGCCGATGATCTTGCCCTTGGCGTCGAATTCCAGCACGCCGATGTAGTCCATGTAACCGGCGCGGTGGACGCGCGAACGGGCATTGGTCTTGGTCAGGATCAGCGCGTCCTTCAGCCCGGACGTGGTGTTCAGGCCCTGCGCGGCCAGGGTCTTGACCGGACGTGCAGCGGACTTGTCCTTGCCGCGCATCAGGCCCAGGCCGGTGTCGTTCAGCGGTGCCAGTACTTCTTCCTTGCCCTGCTTCTCGACGCGGTACTCGCGGTAGCCGAAGAAGGTGAAGTGGTTATCGGCGGCCCAGCGCAGGAATTCCTGCGCTTCCTTGCGCGAGGCATCGTCGACCGGCAGCTGGCGGCTGCCGAGGTCGTCGGCCAGCGCCAGCGCCTTGTCCTGCATCGGCTGCCAGTCGCGTACGATCGCACGCACCTCATCCAGCGCCTTGTTGATCGCCTGCTCGATGGCGGCCATGGCTTCGGCCGGCTGGCGGTCGATCTCCAGCAGCATCACCGATTCCAGCTGGCCCTCGCCGACCTTGACCAGCTTGCCGGCCTTGTCGCGGGTGAAGCGCAGCACCGG
Organism: Stenotrophomonas sp. 22DLJC03; assembly: GCF_056861405.1. Taxonomy (NCBI): domain Bacteria; kingdom Pseudomonadati; phylum Pseudomonadota; class Gammaproteobacteria; order Lysobacterales; family Lysobacteraceae; genus Stenotrophomonas; species Stenotrophomonas sp. 22DLJC03. The sequence goes on along the minus strand of NZ_JBSPUG010000002.1, from coordinate 432,267 downwards.
GTGGCCCAGCACGTGGACGCCGACGCCCTGTTCTGCCAGCGACATGGTGACGGTGTCGACCAGGAACGGCATGTCGTCGTTGACGATCTGCAGCACGGTGTGCGGCGATTCCCAACCGTTGACCTTGGCAGTCGGATTGAACACGCGGACGTTGGCCTTGCCGGTCTTGCGGGCACGGGCGAACTCCAGCGTTTCAGCCGCGAGCGCGGCCCACTCTTCGGCGCTGTGGTGCGGGAACTCGTCCGCCTCCATGCGCTTGTAGAAATCAGTGGCGAAGGCCACTGCTTCGGCCTGTGCGGCCGCCGGGTAGCGCTTGCGCAAAGCCGTGTACACCGGCTCCAGGGAGAAACCAGCGGTCACTGCGACCTCCGACTCTGCTGGTTTGGTCTTGTTTTTCACGGTCTTGGCTGCGGTCTTTTGCGGTTTCATGGCAGAGCGGGGCGCTTGCTCAGTTGGGAAAATGAAATTGTAGCCCTACCGCACGAAAAGGCCTTGCTGCAGGACGGAATAAGTAGATTCGGGTTTGCTGCGGTTTAGACGCCTATTCAGTTCGCTCCGGTATGGAGTGATCAAGGCATGCAGCACTACCGACAGGATCGGCAAAGCGTGTTACGGGAAGACACACGCAGCGACGACTCTGCGATTCCACAATCCTGAACTGGACGGTATAGTCCACCGCGTGAATCCGGCCTACCTCCCCGTTGCCCTCGACGCGCGCGATGAGCGCGTGTTCGACGCCGTGCGCGAACTGCTGGCCCAACAGGGCATGCAGATGAGCATGGACGCGGTGGCCCAGCACGCCGGCTGCTCCAAGCAGACCCTGTATTCGCGCTACGGCAGCAAGCAGGAACTGCTGCGCCGGGTGATGCAGCGTCATGTCGGCCACGCCACCGGCGCCATGGTTCGTGCACTCCGCAGTGACGACCTGCGTGCCAGCCTGCTCCAGTTCGCCATCGACTTCCTGGAGCATTTCAACCAGCCGCACGTAGGACAGGCCTGTCGGCTGATCGCCGCCGACGCATCCCAGTTTCCCGAAGAGGCGCGTACGCTGTACCGGCATGGTGCCGGCGCGCTGACGCTTCATCTTGCTGAATGGATTGAAACCGTTTGCAGAAGTGGTCAGCTCCGGCATGACGACCCGCACTTCATGGCCGAACTGCTGCTGAGCATGATCGCCGGTCAGGATTTCGACAAACAGCGCTTCCATACCCCCCATCGTGATGACGCGCAACTGCGTCGGCGCTGGGCAGAGTTCTCCGTCGACAGCTTCCTGCGCGCCTTTGCGCCACAGCCGTCGCCGGCCCCGTCTACAAACCAACCCCGGAGTTCCTCCTGATGACCGCCCCACTCCGCACCCTTGCCTTGACGTGCGCCGTTGCTGTCGCGCTGGCTGCCTGCAAGAAGCCGGAACAGCAGACGCCCCCGCCGCCGGAGGTGGGCGTGATCGACGCCAAGCCGCAGACCTTGCCGCTGCAACGTGAGCTGGTCGGCCGCCTGTCGCCGTTCCGCAGCGCCGACGTGCGCGCGCGCGTGCCGGGCGTGCTGCTCAAGCGCGTCTACCAGGAAGGCTCCCAGGTCAAGCAGGGCCAGACCCTGTTCCTGATCGACCCCGCCCCGTTGCGCGCCTCGCTCAATGCCTCCGAGGCGCAGCTGGCCTCGGCCCGCGCGACCTACGCGAACGCCAAGGTCGCCGCCGACCGCGCTCGCTCGCTGGCGCCGCAGCAGTTCGTGTCCAAGTCCGACCTGGACAACGCCGAATCGGCCGAACGCACCGCGCTGGCCGCGGTCAAGCAGGCCGAAGCCGCGGTGACCTCTTCGCGCATCAGCCTGGGCTACACCGAAGTGACCGCGCCGATCAGTGGCGTGGCCAACAAGCAGCAGGTGACCGAAGGTGCGCTGGTCGGCCAGGGCGATGTGACCCTGCTGACCACCGTCGACCAGCTCGACCCGCTGTATGTGAACTTCTCGTTGAGCGTGGATGAGCTGACCCAGCTGCGCGCACAGCAGGCCAAGGGTGCGCTGGCACTGTCCGGCGACGGCAAGGCCACGGTCAACGTCAAGCTGGCAGACGGCAGCACCTACAGCGAACCGGGCACCCTGGACTTCTCCTCGACCACGGTCGACCCGGCCACCGGCGCGGTGTCGCTGCGTGCGCAGCTGCCGAACCCGCAGCAGATCCTGCTGCCGGGTGCCTTCGTCAGCTTCCAGGCCAACCTGGGCGAGCGCAACAACGCCTACCTGGTGCCGCAGCAGGCGCTGCTGCGCGACACCACCGGCGGCTACGTGATGGTGGTCGGCACCGACGGCAAGGTCGTACGCAAGAACGTCAAGACCGATGGCGCACAGAACGGCAGCTGGCTGGTCAGCGACGGCCTGGCCGCCGGTGACAAGGTGATCGTGGCCGGCGTGCAGAAGGTCAAGGAAGGCGCACCGGCGGTGGCCAAGCCGTGGACCCCGGGGCAAGACGCCAACGGCAAGCCCGCCGCAGGCGGCGCCACTCCGGCGGGCGCGGCGCCGGCCGCAGCCAAGGCACCGGCCGATGCGGCCAAGCCCGAGCAGGCCGATGCGGCCAAGCCGGCCGCCACCGATTCGAACAAGCAGTAACGGGAACCTTCCGTCATGCCTAAATTTTTCATCGAACATCCAGTCTTCGCCTGGGTGGTTGCGATCCTGATCTCGCTCAGCGGCGTGATCGCGATCCTCAACCTCGGCGTCGAGTCCTATCCCAACATCGCCCCGCCGCAGGTGACCGTCTCGGCCACTTACCCGGGCGCCAGCGCGGATACCACCGAAAAATCGGTCACCCAGGTGATCGAGCAGCAGCTGACCGGTATCGATCACCTGCTGTACTTCAGCTCCTCGTCCGCATCGAACGGCCGTGCCTCGATCACCCTCACCTTCGAGACCGGTACCGATCCGGACATCGCCCAGGTGCAGGTGCAGAACAAGGTGTCGCTGGCCACGCCACGCCTGCCTTCGGAAGTGACCCAGCAGGGCGTGGTGGTGGCCAAGGCCAACGCCGGCTTCCTGATGGTCATCGCACTGCAGTCCGATACGCCGACCATCAACCGTGATGCGCTGAACGACATCGTCGGTTCGCGCGTGCTCGACCAGGTCTCGCGTATTCCGGGCGTCGGCAGCACCCAGCAGTTCGGTTCCGAGTACGCCATGAACATCTGGCTCAACCCGGAAAAGATGCAGGGCTACGGCCTGTCGGCCAGCCAGGTGCTGGCTGCGGTGCGCGCGCAGAACGTGCAGTTCGCTGCCGGTGCGCTGGGTTCGGACCCGTCGCCGGAAGGCCAGCACTTCACCGCGACTGTCTCGGCCGAGGGCCGCTTCAGCTCGCCGCAGGAGTTCGAGGACATCATCCTGCGGGCCAATCCTGACGGCTCGCGCGTGCTGCTGAAGGACATCGCCCGCGTTGCCTTCGGCGCCAACAACTACGGCTTCGATACCCAGTACAACGGCAAGCCGACCGGTGCCTTCGCGATCCAGCTGCTGCCGGGCGCCAACGCCCTGAACGTGGCCGATGCGGTGCGCGCCAAGATGGACGAGCTGCAGCCCAGCTTCCCATCCGGCGTGACCTGGTTCTCGCCGTACGACAGCACCACCTTCGTCAAGATCTCGATCCAGGAAGTGGTCAAGACCCTGTTCGAAGCGGTGTTGCTGGTGTTCCTGGTGATGCTGATCTTCCTGCAGAACTTCCGCGCCACGCTGATCCCGACCCTGGTCATCCCGGTGGCCCTGCTCGGTACCTTCCTGGGCATGTGGATGATCGGTTTCACGATCAATCAGCTGACCCTGTTCGCGATGGTGCTGGCGATCGGCATCGTGGTCGATGACGCGATCGTGGTGATCGAGAACGTCGAGCGCATCATGACCGAGGAAGGCCTGGCGCCGAAGCCGGCCACGCAGAAGGCGATGACCCAGATCACCGGCGCGGTGGTGGCGATCACCGTCGTGCTGGCCGCGGTGTTCATCCCGTCTGCCCTTCAGGGCGGTGCCGCCGGCGAGATCTACAAGCAGTTCGCGCTGACCATCGCCATCTCGATGGCGTTCTCGGCGTTCCTCGCGCTGGGCTTCACCCCGGCGTTGTGCGCGACGTTCCTCAAGCCGACGCACAACGACAATCCGAACATCATCTACCGCACCTTCAACAAGTACTACGACAAGATCAGCCACACCTATGTGGGCCACATCACCTCGGCGGTGCGTCACGCGCCGCGCTGGATGATCCTTTTCGTGGTGCTGACCGCACTGTGCGGCTTCCTGTTCACCCGCATGCCGGGCAGCTTCCTGCCCGAAGAAGACCAGGGCTATGCGCTGGCGATCGTGCAGCTGCCGCCGGGTTCAACCAAGGGCCAGACCAACGAAGTGTTCGCGCAGATGCGTGGCGTGCTGGAAAAGCAGGATGGCTATGAAGGCATGCTGCAGGTGGCCGGCTTCAGCTTCGTCGGTTCCGGCGAGAACGTGGGCATGGGCTTCATCCGCCTGAAGCCGTGGGAGGAACGCAAGTTCACCGCGCCGGAGTTCATCCAGAACATGAACGGCGCGTTCTACGGCATCAAGGAAGCGCAGATCTTCGTGGTCAACCTGCCCACCGTGCAGGGTCTGGGCCAGTTCGGCGGCTTCGACATGTGGCTCCAGGACCGCAGCGGTGCCGGCTACGAGCAGCTGACCCAGGCGCGCAACATCCTGCTCGGCCAGGCCGCGCAGAAGCCGGACCATCTGGTCGGCGTGCGCCCGAACGGCCTGGAAAACGCCCCGCAGCTGCAGCTGCATGTCGACCGCGTGCAGGCGCAGTCGATGGGCATGTCGGTGTCGGACGTGTACAGCACCATCCAGCTGATGCTGGCCCCGGTGTACGTCAACGACTTCTTCTACGAAGGCCGCATCAAGCGCGTGACCATGCAGGCCGATGGCCCGTACCGCACCGGCCAGGAGTCGCTGAAGAGCTTCTACAGCCCGTCCAGCCTGGTCAAGAACGCCGATGGCACCAACTCGATGATCCCGCTCAACACGGTGGTCAAGTCCGAGTGGGTCTCGGCACCGCCGTCGCTGAGCCGCTACAACGGCTACTCGGCGATCAACATCGTCGGCTCGCAGGCCCCGGGTACCAGCTCGGGTGAGGCAATGCAGACCATGGAGGCGATCGTCGCCGACGACCTGCCGGCCGGCTTCGGCTATGACTGGTCGGGCATGTCCTACCAGGAAATCCTGGCCGGCAATGCCGCAACCCTGCTGCTGGTGCTGTCCATCGTGGTGGTGTTCCTGTGCCTGGCCGCGCTGTATGAAAGCTGGTCGATTCCGGTGGCGGTGCTGCTGGTGGTTCCGCTTGGCGTGCTGGGTGCATTGGGCCTGTCGATGCTGCGTGGCCTGCCCAACGACCTGTTCTTCAAGATCGGCCTGATCACCGTGATCGGCCTGGCCGCGAAGAATGCGATCCTGATCGTCGAGTTCGCGGTGGAGCAACGTGCCGCAGGCAAGAACCTGCGCGATGCCACCATCGAGGCCGCTCGCCTGCGCTTCCGCCCGATCCTGATGACCTCGTTCGCGTTCATCATGGGCGTGATCCCGATGGCGATCTCCAGCGGTGCCGGCGCCAACTCCCGCCACGCCATCGGCACCGGCGTGATCGGCGGCATGCTGTTCGCCACCCTGCTCGGCCTGCTGATGATCCCGGTGTTCTTCGTGGTCGTGCGCCGCATGCTGGGCGACAAGCTGGATGAACCCTCCAAGGAGTTCATGGAACGCCAGCGCGATGCGGAAACCGCCCACCGTCCGGATCGTTGATCCGATGGTGAGCTGAAATGAAAAGGCCCCGGAGCGATCCGGGGCCTTTTTCTTCCCGCTTGGTAGATGCCTTGCCAACCAAGGTTGGCACCTACCAATGCTGCGGCTGACCCTGTAGTCACCAACCTTGGTTGGCGCTTTGCAGTGCCACGTGTCAGCGCAGCAGTGCAACCACGGTGCTCATGGTGGTGCCGTAGGCAGGTCGCATCCGGCCCACATTGCGAACACCGGACCGCTGCACCGTATGGGATCGCGCGCCACACTCGCGCTCAAGGCGTCTCCCGGGGTCGCAGACAACCCCAACTTTGGATTTCTGGCTACGCAGAGGTCCGGTACGTCCTGATCGTTGCTATCCAGATGTTTCTACGGCAATCGATCCGATGCCGTCCCAGGAGACCGATCATGGATGGAAAAGCTCTACGATTCTTCAGCCGCTCTGCTCTGCTGCTCAGCGCGTTGTTTGCAGCCGGCAGTATCCAGGAAGCCCGCGCCAAGGGCGTCCTCGTCTGCGACAACTGTCGTGATCCACGCGCACTGGCCATCGCCTCGGGCACGGGCCCCACCATCGTCGCAGACTTCCAGCAACGGCGGATCCATGGTTTCGACGTGGAGTACGACCGTGAGCTGCGTCGCTATCGCGCGATGAGAGCACAAATTCCCGAACCGATCAGCGCCTCCTTCAACCGGATCATGGGCATGCTCGACAACAACGTGCCGACAGCACAGTTCGCAGCGCGACAAAGGGTCGGTAGAGGCGCGCAGTTCGAAGTGCATCCAGACGATCCGCAATCCGCCAATGGCATACGATTCCCGGAAGAGCACAAAAATCTCAACGCCTACGATGTGGTGCAGATGGCCACCGAGCGATCAAGGCTGGAAGGTGACATCGGAAAGGCCTTCACAGGCGCGACAACGTCGTCGGTCGCCTGGAACAGCATGGCGACGTTCCTCTCCTCGATTGGACTGAGTTTCGTCAGCAAGACCATCGGTATTGACAGCGCTGTTTACCGGATCACATGGCGCGATGGCTCGAAGACCACCCTGGTCATCACGCCCTCGTCAGTTGACAGAGCCCGCTATGTGCAAGGTGAAAGTCTTGATGCCAAGGGCAACAAGATTCCGGACGGTGCAGCCACCGATCCGGAATTGGCTCGTGGGTTCGTGGGTAGCTATCGTTTCGACGATCGAGACGAACTCGAACGATGGGTGGACTCGGCCCGCCTCTATGGGGTGACCATGTTTCCAAGCACGCCACAAGGATCACTTCAGATCGTCTGCGAATGGGATGGAAGAAACATCGTCTGCCGACTACCACGTTGACCGCGCAGAAAAATCGGGGCGGCAATCGCCGCCCCGTCGGGGGGGCATCAGCGCAGCCCGGTCTCGTTACGGGCGATCACCAGGCGCTGGATCTCCGAGGTGCCTTCGTAGATCTCGGTGATCTTGGCATCACGGAAGTAGCGCTCCAGCGGCATTTCCTTGGAGTAGCCCATGCCGCCGTGGATCTGCACGGCCTGGTGGGTGATCCACATCGCCGCTTCCGAAGCGGTCAGCTTGGCAATGGCCGCTTCATTGCTGAAGCGCTTGCCTTGCCCCTTCACCCACGCCGCGCGCAGGGTCAGCAGCAGCGCTGCGTCCAGCTTGCACTTCATGTCGGCGATCTTGGCCTGGGTCATCTGGAAGGTGCCGATTGCGGCGCCGAATGCCTTGCGCTCCTTCACATACTCGATCGTCGCTTCATAGGCGGCGCGGGCGATGCCGATGGCCTGCGAAGCAATGCCGATGCGGCCAGCATCGAGCACGCCCATGGCGATCTTGAAGCCCTCGCCTTCCTGGCCCAGCACGTCTTCGGCCTGTGCCACGTAATCGTTGAACTCGATCTCGCAGGTCGCCGATGCGCGGATGCCCAGCTTCGGCTCGGTCTTGCCGCGCCCGAAGCCCGCCTTGTCAGTATCGATCATGAACGCAGTGATGCCGCGCGCGCCCTTGTCAGGCTCGCTCATCGCAAACAACACAATGTACTTGGCCACCGGGCCGGAGGTGATCCAGCTCTTCTTGCCGTTGATGACGAAGGTTCCGTCGGCCTGCTTGACCGCGCGGCAGCGCATGGCAGTGGCGTCGGACCCGGACTGCGGCTCGGTCAGCGCGAACGCGCCAATGGCTTCACCCTCGGCGATGGCACGCACGTACTTCTGCTTCTGCGCTTCATTGCCGTGGGTGAGGATGCCGTTGCAGAACAGCGAATTGTTGACCGACATGATGGTCGAATGCGCAGCATCACCTGCGGCGACCTCCACCATCGCCAGCACGTACGCAATCGGGTCCATGCCCGCGCCGCCATACTCGGCCGGCACTTCGATACCCATCAGGCCGTTCTCGCCCAGCAGGCGGATGTTGTCCAACGGGAATTCGCCGGTGCGGTCATGGTGCTCCGCGCTGGGGGCGATCTTCTCCTGCGCGATGCGCCGCGCCACGTCCTGCAGCATCAACTGCTCTTCAGTAAAGCTGAAATCCACAACACCCTCCCGGGTACATGATGATGTGGGCCGCACACGGCGCGCCCAGGTGCCCAGATTGTAACGGGGCCGAGCGCTTCCGTACGCCAGCGACTTGACCGCGACAGGCAACCTCAGCGAATATATCTCTATATCGCGATAGGTAGATATTTATGGATCTGGAAGACTGGTCAACACGCCTGAAGGTGTTCGCCGATGCCACCCGCGTGCGCCTGCTGGCGCTGCTGGAGCAGGAGGAGCTGACCGTGGCCGAACTGTCGGCGATCACCCGGCTGGCGCAGCCGCGCGTGTCCACCCACTTGGCGCGCCTGAAGGAAGCTGGCCTGGTCCGCGACCGCCGTGCCGGCGTGTCGGCCTACTACCGCTTCGATGAGGCCCAGCTGGACCCGGCGCAGCGCGCATTGTGGCATGCCTTGAGCAACGGAAGCGACGACCCGCTGCTGCGCCAGGATGCTGAACGGGTTGCCGCCGTGCTGGCCCACCGTGCTTCCGACCAGAACTGGGCCGACAGCGTGGCCGGCGACATGGAGCGCCACTACTCTCCGGGTCGTACCTGGGAAGCGCTTGCACGCACCGCGCTGCCGCTGCTGGAAACCGGTGACGTGCTCGATATCGCCTCCGGTGACGGCGTGCTGGCCGAACTGGTGGCCCCGCATGCCAAGCGCTACATCTGCATCGACACCAGTGCGCGTGTGGTTGCCGCCGCCAGCGAGCGCCTGCGCCGCCTGCCCAACGTGGAAGTGCGCGAAGGCGACATGCACGCCCTGCCGTTCAAGGACCGCAGTTTCGACCTGGTGGTGCTGATGCACGCGCTGACCTATGCCAGCAAGCCGGCGCAGGCGGTAACCGAAGCCGCACGCGTGCTGCGCCCCGGTGGCCGCCTGCTGCTGTGCAGCCTGGCCCGCCACGAACACAAGGCCGCGGTGGAGGCCTACGGCCACGTCAACCTCGGTTTCAGCGACAAGGAACTGCGCAAGTTCGTCGACAAGGCCGGCCTGCAGGTGTCGAGCCTGGAGACCGTCACCCGCGAGAAGCGCCCGCCGCACTTCGAAGTGATTTCGCTGATCGCCAACAAGCCCTGAGCCCGAGACCACCATGCCCACCCTGCCCTGGTTGCATCCCGATCGCGCCAACGCCCTGCTTGATGCCCTGCGCGAGCGGATCCTGATCATCGACGGCGCGATGGGCACGATGATCCAGCGCCATGGGCTGCAGGAGGACGACTATCGAGGCGAGCGCTTCGCCGGTGGCTTCGACCACGCCCATGGCCCCGGCTGCGACCACGCAGTGCCGGAAGGCCACGACCTGAAGGGCAACAACGATCTGCTGCTGCTGACCCGGCCGCAGATCATCGCCGACATCCACACCGCGTACCTGGACGCTGGCGCCGACCTGGTGGAGACCAATACCTTCAATGCCACCTCGGTCAGCCAGGCCGACTACCACCTCGAACACCTCGTGTACGAATTGAACAAAGCTGGGGCGGCAGTCGCACGCGCCTGCTGCGATGCCGTGGCCGCGACCACGCCGGGCAAGCCGCGCTTTGTCATCGGCGTGCTCGGCCCGACCAGCCGCACGGCCTCGATCAGCCCCGACGTGAATGATCCGGGCTTCCGCAACACCAGCTTCGACGAGCTCCGCGGCACCTACCGCGAGGCCATCGACGGCCTGATCGACGGTGGTGCAGATACCATCATGGTCGAGACCATCTTCGACACGCTCAATGCCAAGGCCGCCCTGTATGCCGTGGAGGAAGCTTTCGATGCACGTGGTGCGCGGCTGCCGGTGATGATCTCCGGCACCATCACCGATGCATCGGGACGCACCCTGTCCGGGCAGACCGCCGAGGCCTTCCATGCCTCATTGGCGCATGCGCGGCCGTTGTCGATCGGCCTGAACTGCGCGCTGGGCGCCGATGCGATGCGCCCGCATGTGGAAACCCTGTCGCAGGTGTCGGACTGCCATGTCAGTGCGCATCCCAATGCAGGCCTGCCCAACGCGTTCGGCGAGTACGACGAAACACCTGAAGAAATGGCCACGACCCTGCGCGGCTTCGCCGAGGATGGGCTGTTGAACCTGGTCGGCGGCTGCTGCGGCTCCACGCCCGATCACATCCGCGCCATCGCGCAGGCGGTGGCCGGTCTGCCACCGCGCGTCCTGCCCGGCACGCAGGAGCAGGCCGCATGAACGTCGCCGCCACCGTCCCGCATATTCCGCCCTATTGCTGTTGAGCCGCCGCCAACCATGACGCCTGTCCGCCCTACACGCCTGTCCGGCCTGGAACCACTGGTCATCACCCCGGACCTGCTGTTCATCAATGTCGGTGAGCGCACCAACGTCACCGGCAGTGCGCAGTTCCGCAAGCTGATCAAGGAAGGTCGCTACGAAGAGGCGGTGGACGTGGCCCGCCAGCAGGTGGCCAGCGGCGCGCAGATTCTCGACGTCAACATGGACGAGGGCCTGATCGATTCGGAAGCGGCGATGACACGCTACCTCAACCTGATCATGTCCGAGCCGGACATCGCGCGTATTCCGGTGATGGTCGACTCGTCGAAGTGGAGCGTGATCGAGGCCGGCCTGAAGTGCCTGCAGGGCAAGAGCGTGGTCAATTCGATCTCGCTGAAGGAAGGCGAAACGCTGTTCCGCGAACATGCACGCAAGGTGCTGCGCTATGGCGCGGCCGCGGTGGTGATGGCCTTCGACGAGGCCGGCCAGGCCGATACCTGCGCGCGCAAGGTCGAGATCTGCACCCGCGCCTACCGCCTGCTGGTCGACGAGATCGGTTTCCCGCCGCAGGACATCATCTTCGACCCGAACATCTTCGCTGTCGCCACCGGCATCGAAGAGCACGACAACTATGCGGTGGACTTCATCGAAGCTACCCGCATCATCAAGCAGACCCTTCCGCACTGCCATGTATCCGGCGGCGTTTCCAACGTCTCGTTCTCGTTCCGTGGCAACGAGACCGTGCGCCAGGCGATCCACTCGGTGTTCCTGTACCACGCCATCGCTGCCGGCATGGACATGGGCATCGTCAACGCCGGCGCCATGCCGATCTACGACGAGCTGGAGCCGGAGCTGCGCGAACGCGTCGAGGATGTGATCCTCAATCGCCGCAGCGACGCCACCGAGCGACTGCTGGAGATTGCCGAGCGCTACAAGGGCAAGAAGGGTGCGGCGAAGAACGAGGACCTGGCCTGGCGTGAGAAGCCGGTCGCGCAGCGCCTGGCACATGCACTGGTGCACGGCCTGGACGCCTGGGTCGAAGAAGACACCGAGCTGGCACGGCAGGCATCGAGCCGCCCGCTGGACGTGATCGAAGGTCCGTTGATGGATGGCATGAACGTAGTCGGCGATCTGTTCGGCGCCGGCAAGATGTTCCTGCCGCAGGTGGTCAAGTCCGCGCGGGTGATGAAGAAGGCGGTGGCCTACCTGCTGCCTTACATCGAAGCTGAAAAGGCGCGCAGCGGCGATACCGCCAAGAGCAACGGCCGCATCATCATGGCCACGGTGAAGGGCGATGTGCACGACATCGGCAAGAACATCGTGGGCGTGGTCCTGGCCTGCAACAACTTCGAGGTGGTGGATCTGGGGGTGATGGTGCCGGCGCAGAAGATCCTCGACGCCGCGCGCGAGCACAATGCCGATCTGATCGGCCTGTCCGGGCTGATCACTCCGTCGCTGGAGGAGATGAGCCACGTCGCCCGCGAGATGCAGCGCCAGGGCTTCGATCTGCCGCTGCTGATCGGCGGCGCCACCACGTCGCGCGCGCATACCGCGCTGAAGATCGACCCGCACTATCACGCGCCCACGGTATGGGTGAAGGACGCCTCACGAGCGGTTGGCGTTGCCCAGTCGTTGATCTCACGCGACCTGCGCGCGGCCTTCGTCGCGGCCAACGAAGCCGACTATGCCGAGATCCGCGCACGTCACCGCAACCGTGGTGATGCCAAGCGACTGGTTTCGCTGGAACACGCTCGTGGGCAGAAGTTCCAGGGCGGCTGGGACAGCTATGTACCGCCGGTTCCGAACCAGCCCGGCCTGCACGTGTTCGACGATTACCCGCTGGCCGAACTGGTGCCCTACATCGATTGGACACCGTTCTTCCAGGCCTGGGAACTGGCCGGCAAGTATCCCGCCATCCTCACCGACGAAATCGTCGGCGCGCAGGCCAGCGATCTGTACAAGGATGCCCGAGTGATGCTCGACCGCATCGTGGGCGAGAAGTGGCTCACCGCCAAGGCCGTGTTCGGCCTGTGGCCGGCCAACAGCGTCGGCGACGACGTGCGCGTACAACACCCGCGAGGCGAGACCACCCTGCACTTCCTGCGCCAGCAGGTGGACAAGCCCGCCGAGCGCCCGGACTTCTGCCTCGCCGATTTCATCGCACCGGCCGACAGTGGCCGCCAGGACTGGATCGGTGCATTCGCTGTCACCGCCGGCATCGGCATCGATGCGCACGTGGCCCGGTTCGAGGCCGACCACGACGACTACAACGCGATCCTGCTGAAGGCTCTCGCCGATCGCTTCGCCGAAGCGCTGGCCGAGCGCCTGCACCAGCGCGTGCGTACCGATTTCTGGGGCTACGACCATGCCGAGACACTGGACAACGAGGCGCTGATCGACGAGCAGTACAGCGGCATCCGCCCGGCTCCCGGCTACCCGGCCTGCCCGGAGCACAGCGAGAAGCGCCGGCTGTTCGACCTGCTGCAGGCAGAAGCCAACGCCGGCATGGAGCTGACCGAAAGCTTCGCGATGCTGCCGACCGCGGCGGTGTCGGGCTATTACTTCAGCCATCCGCAGAGCCAGTACTTCGTGGTCGGGCGCCTCGGCCGCGAGCAGGTGGGCGATTACGCTCGGCGCAAGGGCGTGGATCGCGCCCAGGCCGAACGCTGGCTGGCCTCCAACCTCGACTACGATCCGGAATGATCCGGTAGCACCGGGCCATACCCGGCGTCATCTCCTGCCCCCCGGGCATGGCCCGGCGCTACCGTGCATTATTCTGCGATGACCGTTCCCGTTGCCCGCCTCTCCAGCTTCTACCTGTTCTACTACGCGGCGCTCGGTGCGTTCACTCCGTACTGGAGCCTGTTCCTGACGGCGCGCGGCATGAACGTCACCGCCATCAGCGTGATGATGGGCCTGTGGTATGCCACCCGCGTGGTCGCCCCCAGCATGTGGACCACCCTGGCCGCAGCCTCACCACGACCGATCCGCCTGCTGCGGCTGGGGTGCGTGCTGGCGCTGATCAGTTTCACCGCCTTCCTGCTGCCGCTGCCACAGCCATGGATGTACCCGGCGATGGTCGTGTTCTGCTTCTTCTACAACGCGGTGATGCCGCAGTTTGAGTCGATCACCCTCACTCACCTCGGCAGCGACAGCCATCGCTACGGCCTGATCCGGGTCTGGGGCTCGCTCGGCTTCATCGCCATCGTGACCCTGTTCGGCTGGTTGATCGAGGGCGATGGCAGCGGCAACCGCGCCGCGCTGCTGCCGTGGCTGATGCTGCCGTTGTTTGTGTTGATGGTGGCCTCGGCCTTCAGCAACCACTATGCACGTGACATCAGCAAGGCCGACGGCGATGCCACTGGCTTCTGGCAGATCGTGCGCCGGCCACCAGTGCTCGCGTTCTTCCTGGCCGCGTTCATGGAGCAGCTGTCGTTCGGCCCGTACTACACGTTCTTCTCGGTCTACATGGATCACCACGGCTATCGCACCTCCACCCTCGGCCTGCTGTGGACCATCGGCGTGGTGTTCGAGGTAGGCGTGTTTTTCACCATCGGCCGCTTCTTCCGCCGCTACGACGCCAGCTGGATGCTGCTGATCGCGCTGGTCAGCTCCTGCCTGCGCTGGGCGGCGACCGCGTTGTTCCCGCAGAACCTGCCGGTGATGCTGGTCGCGCAGAGCGCCCATGCGCTCGGCTTTGCTGCCTTCTTCGCGGCAGCGATGCAGATGCTGGCGACCTATTTCCCCGGCCGCCTCAATGGCCATGGCCAGGGCCTGCTGTACGGATTCTCGTCCGGTGTCGGCGGCGTGCTGGGCGCGCTCATCGCCGGCCAGCTGTGGAAGATCGACGATGGCCGCACTGCATTCCTGGCCGGCAGTGCTTTCGCCCTGATCGGTGCCCTGCTGTGCTTCTTCGCATTGAGCCTGCCGCTGATCCGCGCGAGACGGCGGCGTCGCGCGCACTGACCATGCGCCAGGTCAGCGCTGCTGCAGAGCCTGCTGCAACGAAGGCAGCAACACACGGTTGCCGTGAGCGCTGAGATGATCACCATCGAAGAACAACGGTCGACCATCGCGCTGTGCTGGACATAGCACGTCATCGCACAGCACCGGCATCGGGTCCCACAGCACTCCGCCCGGCAGGCCATCGACCACTTGCCGCAGGCTGTCCAGCATCGGCGCACGCAGCGTTTCCATCGCCTCGCGCGTGCTGTCCAAGCCATTGCGGCAGATCTCGTTGCGCGCATTGAAGCGATCCGAACAGCGATACGGCGGCGCCGGCAACACCGGCTTGGGCGCCTCCAGCACAATACGTACACCGCGCTCGGCCAGCGGCTTCCACTGGGTGATCGCCTCTGCCACTTCGGCCTCACGTCCAGCAGCGGCTTCCGGGGTCAGCTCGCCTGCCAGCTGCGCCTGCGCATCGAACAACACGAACTGATCGGACAAGCGCGGTATCCGCAGCGACACCAGCACCACGGCATCACCTGGCTGCGCTCGCTGCGTGACGTCAGCGAGCATCGCTGCGTCAAAATCACTGCAACCGGCACCCGCGCCGCGCCACTTCTGCAGGCTCACCTGCGGGCATCCACCTCGCCCATAGAGGACGACCTCCGAGCCGGCCTCAAGCGCCAGCCGCTGCAGCAGCTCGATGTAAGCCATCGCATGCGAATCACCGGCAACAAAGACCCGCTTTGGCGCGCCGGCCGACAGCGGCCGTTCGCAGGCGCCACGGGCATAGGTCCGCATGCTGCCACCTGCGAAGCGTTGCTTGTCCGTTACCAATGCACAATGAGGATAGTCGCCTGCCACGCTCTTGCCGTTGGGATACCAGTCGGCCGGATGCCGGCTGACCGTGCTCAGTGATATCCGCGATGCCTGCAGGTAGAGCAGCGTCTGGGTGCCGGCCGCGACCATCAGAATGGCCGCGCCTGCCAGCACCCAACGACCTGGGCGCACGCGTTGCGCCAAAGTGCCGCGGAACGGTTGTTCCACCCAGCGCCACGACAACCATGACAGCAGCAACACCAGCGCCATCGCCGTGGTCATCTGCAAGGGTGTCCGTAGGCCTACGGTCCAGCGCATCAGCACGAATACCGGCCAGTGCCACAGATACAGTGAGTACGAGAGCAGGCCGATGTAGCGCATCGGCTTGCTGGCCAGCAGGCGTGCCACCCAGGACCGCGGATGATGATGCAGCGCCCACAGCAGGCCTGCAGCAGCGAAGGTCGGCAGCAGGCCGTCAGGCCACGGCGAACGTCCGGCCCGTGCGGTCCACAACGCCCAACACAGCAGGGCAAGCGCCACCATCGCAAGCAGCGAGAACACGGGGGCGGCGCGCTTCAGTGCAGCCGTCGTCACTGGATCCTGTGGCTGGCGAACATGCAGCACCTGGAACAACAGTACGCCAACACCCAACTGCCACAGCCGCGTACTGGTGGCGTAGAACGCCCACGATGGAGGTGTCTCGCGCAGGCCCAGCACCGCCGCATGCAGCAGCGACGCCACGCTGACCACGGCAAACAAGCCCAGGCTCATCCAACGCCCGCGCGCGCCGCGTGCCCAGGCCAGGAACAGCAGCGGGAACAGCAGGTAGAACTGCTCTTCCACGCCCAGCGACCAGGTATGGGTGTAGGGATTGAATTCGGCCTTGGGCGCGAAATAGTCGTTGCCGATCAGCGCCAGTACCCAGTTGCTGAAGCCGAAGAACGCCATCAGCCCGGTCTTGTCACTGGCCTCGCTGAGCCAGGACTCGGGAATGAACAGCACGCTGGCAACGGCGGTCAGCAGCAGGCAGCTGATCAGCGCAGGTGCGATGCGGCGGATACGGCGCGAATAGAAGCGCAGCATCGACTGCCACAGCGACAACGGTGGCAGCCGGTGCACCGACGCGCTGACCACGAAACCGGAAATGACGAAGAACACATCTACGCCAGTGAACCCGCCCGGCAACCAGGCCGGGTCCAGGTGGAACACGATGACGGCCAGCACGGCAATCGCGCGCAGGCCGTCAATGTGCGGCACGTAGCCACGGCTTGGATCAGCGGTCATCCCTTTCCCCACAACCGCGGAGGCAGCGCCAGCCGCGGTGGTTGCGTCCTTACCAGACCAGGTCGTCCGGCACCTGGAACTGCGGGTCGGCGTATGGATCTTCCTCGGCCGGGGCGTTCGGATCGACCTTCAGCGCCACCGACGCGGCAAACACTGCCTCGGACTGCGCCAGCACCTCGGCGGTGACCAGCAGGTAGCGGCCATTGAGCTGGACCACGCCCAGTTCACCGGCATTGAGCGCAGTCAGCTGCTCGGCAGTCACGTAGATGCGCTTGATCTTGCCGCCATACGGGAAGTGGCGGGCAATGTCGGCATCCTCGGCGTTCAGGCCCTTGTCCTTCAGCAGCTCTTCCAGCTTGGCCTTCGCCTCGCGGCGCACGCGCGCTTCTTCCTGCTTCAGGCGCTCTGCCTGGATCCGTTCTTCCTTTTCCTTCTGCGCACGGATGGCATAGGCCTTGGCCAGATCCATCTCTTCGGCACTGCGCGGCTTGCGCGGGCCCTGCTGCCCCTGCCCCTGGCCCTGGCCCTGGCCCTGGCCACGCGCCTGGCCGCCGGGCTTGCCGGCTCCAGCGTGGTGACCATGCCCACGGCGCTCGCCGGGCTTGTGCTCGCCCTTGCCTGCACCCTGCGGCTTTCCATTGCCATTGCCGCCCTTGCCCTGCGGGCGGCCGTCACGGCGAGGGCCATCATTCTTGCGCTCGGGCTTGGGCGCCGGCTTGAAGCCCAGGCCCATCAGCTGGTCGCGGAGGGTATCGCTCATAGAGTTCGGATCAGTAGTGCGGCGGCGGCGGTTCGCTCGCCGGATCGGAAGAATTCAGTGCGTTGCGGACCTTGCCCAGGTCTTCCAGCAGCACGCGCAGCACGTCGGCGTTGCGCATGCCCTGCATGCGGGCATCAGCCAGCGCATCGCTCAGTTCGGCAAGCGCCTGTTCCTGGAAGGACACGCGCATTTCAAGCTCGACCAGGCGCGCTTCCAGCGCCTGCTCGCGTTCGCTCGGCAGCTCAGACATGCAGCGAACGCCCCCGACCGATACCGTAGTACGCCAGGCCTGCAGCTTCCACCTCGGCCGGCTCGTACAGATTGCGGCCATCGAACACCGCCGCGTCCTTCAGCTGCTCACGCAGCTTCTGGAAATCGGGGCTGCGGAACTGCTTCCACTCGGTCACCACGACCAGTGCGTCGGCACCCTGCAGCGCTTCATCAGCGCTGTTGCAGAACACCAGGTCGTCGCGCTCGCCGAAGATGCGCTGCGATTCATGCATCGCTTCCGGGTCATACGCACGCACCGTCGCACCACCTTCCCACAGCTGCGCAAGCAGGCGACGGCTGGAGGCTTCGCGCATGTCGTCGGTGTTCGGCTTGAAGGCCAGGCCCCACACGGCAAACGTCTTGCCGCGCACGCCTTCGTCCTCGCCCTTGTCATAGTGGCGCTGGATGAGGGCGAACAGATGGCCCTTCTGTGCATCGTTGACCGCTTCCACGGCGTTCAGCAGCTTCGGCTCGAGGCCGTACTGCTGCGCGGTGCGGGCCAGCGCCTGCACATCCTTGGGGAAGCACGAGCCGCCATAGCCGGCGCCCGGATAGATGAAATGCCAACCGATGCGCGGGTCCGAACCGATGCCCTGGCGGACCTGCTCGACATCTGCACCGACACGCTCGGCGATGTTGGCGATTTCGTTCATGAACGAAATCTTGGTCGCCAGCATCGCGTTGGCCGCGTACTTGGTCAGTTCGGCCGAACGTACGTCCATTTCCACCACACGGTCGTGGTTGCGGTTGAACGGCGCATACAGACGGCGCATGACCGCCACCGATTCTTCGCTGGTCGCACCGATGATGATGCGGTCCGGGCGCATGCAGTCGGCAACCGCATCGCCTTCCTTCAGGAACTCCGGGTTGGACACCACGTCGAAGGCGATGTCCGCATTGCGCGCAGCCAACTCTTCGGCAATGGCCGCGCGCACCTTGTCGGCGGTGCCGACCGGCACCGTCGACTTGTTGACCACCACGGTCGGCACACTCATGTGCCGGCCGATGGTGCGGGCCACGGCCAGCACGTACTGCAGATCGGCGCTGCCATCCTCGTCCGGTGGCGTGCCTACGGCGATGAAAACGACCTGGCCATGGTCGATGGCGGCCGCGGCATCGGTGGTGAATGCCAGCCGCAAGGCGGCATGGTTGGCCTTCACCATGGGCTCCAGGCCCGGCTCGTAGATCGGGATGATGCCCTGGTTGAGGCCATCCACTTTGGCCTGGTCGATATCGACGCAGACCACCTGATGACCCACATCGGCCAGGCAGGTACCGGTTACCAGTCCAACGTAGCCGGTACCAAAAATCGCAACGCGCATATCCGTATTCGCTCCTGGATGACTTACGGCAGGACGCCCAGCAGCTCGACGTCGAAGGTCAGAGTTGCGTTCGGGCCGATCGGGCCACCCGGGGTGCCGTTTTCGCCATAGGCCAGGTTGCCCGGGATCCAGAAGCGGTACTTCGAGCCGACCGGCATCAGCGCGACGCCCTCGGTCCAGCCCTTGATCACCTGGTCCAGACCGAACTCGGCCGGCTGGCGGCCGTAGGAACTGTCGAACACGGTACCGTTGAGCAGCTTGCCTTCGTAGTTCACGCGCACCTTGCTGCTCGGCAGCGGGCGCTCGCCGCTACCCGGGCGGATCACCTGGTACTGCAGGCCCGAGGCGGTGGTCACCACGCCCGGCTGGGTCTTGTTCTTGGACATGAACGCATTGCCTTCCTCGCGGTTGGTCTGCGCGGCGGCGGCGGCCTTGGCCTGCATTTCGGCCTGCTTGGCACCCATGAACGACTGGATGGTGGCGGTCGCGTCAGCTTCCGTCATCTTCGGCTGGCCCTTGCTCAGGCCGGTGCTGATCGCGTCAAACAGCGAGGCGACGTCGATGTCGTCCTTCAGCTGCGCCAGCGACGGACCGACCGAATAGGAACCGATCATCTGCGACACCTTGACGCGGTCCACTTTCGCCGGCTGCGAGCCCGGCGCCATGCCCGGCACCTGCTGGCCGCTGCGGGCCATCACCACCTGGCGCAGTGCGGCATCGGTGGCCTTGGCCTGTTCCTGGGTGATCTGGGGCTGCAGGCCTTCGAAGGAGCGCTCCACGGCGGTGCGCAGGGCAGCTACGTCAATCTCATCGGCAATCGGAGTGAACGACTTGGCCACGTCCAGGCCGATGGCGTAGCCGAGCTTCTGCTTGGGGGAATTCAAGGTTGCGGTCTCCTTGGCGGCTGCGGGGGCAGCCGGTTGTTGCGACAGAGCGACACCCGAAGTGCCCATTGCCAGAATCAGAACCGACGCCGCGGCGCCGCGCATTCCCATCTTCATTCGCTGCATTCCTGAAAGTGTCCGGGCGCCGACGTCGGCGCGAAAAGAGTCATTGTCGCACGCATGCCGTCGATGTCGAGGCATACATGCCGGATATCAATGCGTGGCGGTAGCGGCCAGCGCCTTGTCGATGGCGGCGGTGAGCTGTGCATCATCCGGCGTCACCTTGCTGGCGAACTGGGCGATGACCTTGCCATCGCGGCCGACCAGGTATTTGTGGAAGTTCCAGGCCGGGGCTACGCCGGTGGCTGCGGCAAGGCGCTGATAAAGCGGCGTTGCCTGCTCCCCCACCACATGCACCTTCTCGAACATCGGGAACTTGACGCCGTAGGTCAGGGTGCAGAAATCCTGGATCTGCTTCTCGTCGCCCGGCTCCTGGCCCTTGAAATCATTGGACGGGAAGCCAAGCACCGCGAAGCCACGCCCCGCATAGCGCTTCTGCAGCGCTTCCAGCCCTTCGTACTGCGGGGTATAGCCGCACTTGCTGGCGGTGTTGACCACCAGCAGCACCTGCCCGTGGTAGCGCTGCTGCAGGTTGACCTGCTGCTTGCCGGCCAGCGGCCGGTAATCCAGGTCGAGCAGATCGGCAGCAAGGGCACTGCCGGAACCAACAGCGCCGGCCACCATCAGGACCAGCAGGGACAGACCGCGCAGGCGGCGCGGGGAAACAGTCGGCAGGGGCATCAGGAGCGGTCCGCGGTAGCCATTCAACAGGGGCCCGGCCAGCACCGGCCGGGGATCGGCCGAACTATAGCACCGGGCTCCGGCGCCCCTGATGGCACAGGCCCACCCGGGCTTTGCGCGGCGTGGCGAATGCGCCGCCCGGGCGCGATCGACGGCGCAGTGATGACATAGCATGGACATCACTGAATGCAAGGCGGATGTGGACTGCCCCCTGCGACAGTTTTATTTCTCTTTTAAATCAATTGAATAAAGGGATATTTCAGCAATCTGACCACCCCTGCCATCAGTTGGGGACGGTAGGGGGTTGCACGTAGGCGTGCCGGTGTTATAGTTGCATACAACACCAGTCACCTGAGACAGGGGGAAGCCATGAACGTCCGGATACGTCGCAACCTCACCGCACCCGCGGCCGCTGCCGTTTCGACCCTGATCGTGCTGGCCTGGCTGGCCGCGCCAACCTCCCCCGCCTCAACCGATAGTGCGCAGGACGCGACCGCTTCACCGGCAGGCAATGCTGCCCCCTCCCCCTCCCCCCCGCGTCGGCTGCACAGCTCCCTGTCCATGCCGTACTTCTCGTTCGCCCAGCCGCTGACCCCACGGAGCTGAATATGAGCGACATCCAGTGGAGCGACGGTGCTCCCATCTACCGTCAGTTGAAGGAGCGCGTGATCGCCATGATGCTCGACGGAATCCTCAAGCCGGGCGATGCCCTGCCTTCGGTGCGCCAGGTGGCCGCCGACTACCAGCTCAACCCCATCACCGTTTCGCGCGCTTACCAGGAACTGGCCGACGAAGGCTTGGTCGAAAAGCGCCGCGGGCTGGGCATGTTCATGACCGAACAGGCGGCCACGCAGCTGCGCAGCAGCGAACGCGAACGCTTTCTCAATGAAGAATGGCCAGCGGTCCTGGAGCGCATCCAGCGCCTGGGCCTGAGCCTCGACGAATTGCTGCCCCAGGGGAAATTCTGATGAATGCCAGTCCCACTACTGCTGCACCCGGCGATGCCGTCATCACCGCCAAAGGCCTGCGCAAGGCCTACAAGACCACCGTCGCCCTCGACAACGCCAGCTTCAGCATTCCGAGCGGGCGCATCATCGGCCTGATCGGTCCCAACGGCGCCGGCAAGACCACCGCCCTGAAGGCCATCCTCGGCCTGACCTCGGTGGAAGGCGAGCTGAGCGTGCTCGGCCGCGATCCGCGGCTGCACCGCGATGAACTGATGAACGACATCTGCTTCATCGCCGACGTGGCCGTGCTGCCGCGCTGGCTGAAGGTCCGCGAGGCGATCGATTTCGTCGCCGGCGTCCATCCGCGCTTTGACCGCGCCCGCTGTGAGCGCTTCCTGGCCAACACCAAGCTGCAGCCGAAGCAGCGCGTGCGCGAGCTGTCCAAGGGCATGATCGTGCAGCTGCACCTGGCGCTGGTGATGGCCATCGATGCCCGTATCCTAGTGCTGGACGAGCCCACCCTGGGCCTGGACATCCTGTACCGCAAGGAGTTCTACCAGCGCCTGCTGGAAGACTACTTCGACGAGCAGAAGACCATCATCGTCACCACCCACCAGGTGGAAGAGATCGAACACATCCTCAGCGACGTGATGTTCATCCGTGACGGCCGCATCGTGCTTGATGCGGAAATGGACGAAGTCGGGCGGCGCTACACCGAACTGCTGGTCAACGCCGACCAGCTGGACACCGCGCGCGCCCTGAAGCCGATCGACGAACGCAGCCTGACGTTCGGCAAGACCGTGATGCTGTTCGATGGCGTGCCGCGCTCCCAGCTTTCCACCCTTGGCGAGACCCGCAGCCCGGGCCTGGCCGACCTGTTCGTCGCCATCATGAAGGGGACCTACGCATGAATGCCGTCAACCACCCCGTCAGCCCACTGGGTACGCTGCGCTGGCTGCTCAAGCGCGAGTATTGGGAAAACCGCGGCGGATTCCTGTATGCCCCGCTGATCGCCGGCCTGATTTCGCTGGTGATGAGTACCGTCGGCATCGCCTTCGGCCTGTTCGCGCTGAACCGTGCGGCGCGTAACGGCGCGCTGCATGTCGATGGCGAAAGCGTGAACGTCAACGGCCTGGACCTGGCACTACTGACCCGCAACATCGACAGCAAGGACCTCACCGACCTCGGCAACGGCCTCGACCTGACCCTGGTGCTCAGCTCGGCATGGCCGTTCCTGGTGCTGGCCTTCGTGGTGTTCTTCTACTGCCTGGGCGCCCTGTACGACGACCGCCGCGACCGCAGCATCCTGTTCTGGAAGTCCTTGCCGCTGTCGGACACGCAGACCGTGTTGTCCAAGGTGATCAGTGCACTGGTGGTGGCACCGCTGATCGCGGTGATCGCCGGCATCATCACCATGTTCGGCTTCATGCTGATCATCAGCATCGTGGCCCTGATGCATGGTGGCAGCCCGATGACCCTGATCTGGGGTCCGGCCAGCCCGCTGACCCTGGCCGCCGGCCACCTGTCCTGGATTCCGGTCTATGCCCTGTGGGCATTGCCTACCGCCGGCTGGCTGCTGCTGTGCTCGGCCTGGGCCAAGAGCAAGCCGTTCCTGTGGGCGGTGATGCTGCCGCTGTTTGCCGGCGTCATCGTCAGCACCACCAAGATCATGCCGCTGTTCGGCCTGAGCACCGGCTGGTTCTGGCAGAACATCGTCGGCCGCCTGCTGCTGGGCGGCGTGCCGGGCATGGACCTGCTGTACCGCCTCAGCGCCGGTTCGCGCCGTGACCTGGATTCGGTGGTCAGCCTGATGTCCCCGGCTTCGCAGCTGAAGTCACTGGCGATGCCGGAACTGTGGATCGGGGCCGCCGTCGGTGCGTTCTTCATCTTCCTCGCCATCCGCCTGCGCAAGCGCGCCGGCGAGATCTGATTCCATCCACCCGGAGGCACCACCCATGCGTTCCCTGATCGCCTGTACCGCGTTGTTGCTGTTGCCGCTGTCGGCCCTTGCGACCGATGCACAGAACTGCAAGTTCACTGCTGCCCGCACGTTGAAGCTGGACGTGGCCGGTGCCAAGGCGGTGGTGTTCGAGGTCAACCAGCACGACCTGAAGGTCGTTGCCAGCGCCGGTGGTGGCCAGCTCGACGGCCGCGCCTGTGCCTCCAACCAGGAATGGCTGGACCAGCTGGTGCTGGACCAGCGCAAGGTGGGCGACAAGCTGGTGGTCAGCCTGCGTCGCGAGGGCCGCATCAGCAACATCAGCCTGGGCAACAGCTATGCCTGGCTGGATATCCGCGGCAGCGTGCCGGACAACCTGCCGCTGCAGGTCAAGGTCGGCTCGGGCGACGCCAGCGTTGAAAACGCGCAGTCGTTGAGCGTGGACGTTGGTTCCGGTGACGCCGCCGCCCGCGGCACCCGGGGCAGCATCCATGCCGCAGTGGGTTCGGGCGACCTCGACATCGACGGTGGCAGCTCGCTGAACCTGCTGTCGCTTGGCTCGGGCGACGTTACGGCGCGCAACATCGGCGGCGATGCCATTACCGGCACGGTCGGCTCCGGTGACCTGAAGATCACCGACGTGCGTGGCAACGCGCGGCTGGACACCGTCGGCTCGGGCGACATCGAGTTCAAGCGCGTGCAGGGCAATGTCGAGGTGGGCGTGGTCGGCTCCGGCGGCGTCGACCTCACCGACATCGGCGGCAATGTGCACGTCCGCAGCCATGGCTCGGGCGACATCCAGGTCGATGGCGTGCGCGGCAGCCTGACCGTCGACCACAGCGGCAGCGGTGACGTCGGCCACCGCAATGTCAGCGGCAAGGTCACCCTGCCGCGCAACAAGTAACTTCCAGCCAACCGATCCCAGGGGAATACCATGAACCTGTTGCGCCTGCTGCCTGCCACCCTGTTGTGCCTGCCGCTGATCGCCTGTGGCGGCACCTCTTCCTCGCCTGACAAGACCGTCGGCAAGAGTGTTGCCGAGGCCACCAGCGGCGTCGGCGAGACCGTCAAGGACGCCATGAACGATGCCCGCAAGGACATCGCCCAGGGCAACATCAAGATCTCCGCCGACAAGCAGCCGCGCGCGGAAATCACCCCGGACGGCCACCTGCTGATCGCGGGCAAGGACGTCGCCGCCAATGACGCGCAGCGCCGCCAGTTGCTGGAGTACCGCGGCCACGTGGTCGCCATCGCGATGGACGGCATGGACGTCGGCCTGGCCGGTGCCAAGCTTGGTGCCAGTGCCGCCGGCGAGGCGCTGAAGGGCATCTTCAGCGGTGACAGCGAAGGCGTCGAGAAGCGCATCAACGCCGAAGCCGCCAAGATCGAGGCCCAGGCCAAGCGCATCTGCGACCGCCTGCCCGCGATGCTGGCCAGCCAGCAGGCGCTGGCGCGCGAACTGCCGGCATTCAAGCCCTACGCGACGATGGACCAGAGCGACGTGGACGACTGCGGCAAGGACACCGGCAAGGGCCACACCGTCAATCTCTGACTGCGGCAAATGAGCGCACCCGGCCGGCAGCGCGCAAGCGTTGCCGGCCGACGCTGCCTGCGCGGGCTTACAATGGCGGCCCCGGATGCACCCGATCAAACCGCCATGAAGAAACTGTTCCTGCTGCTGGCCGCCCTGCTCTGCCTGGGCCTGGTTGGCTGTGACAAGGATTACCGCAACCACCGCGCCGAGCGCGGCAAGCCCAAGATTTCCGTGAGCGAAGGCATGGTCACCGTGCGTCGCCCACCCGCGCCGAACATCATCATCCTCGCCGATGGCACGATGAAGATGGACGAAATCCAGATTCCGCTGGACGACGCGCAGAAGCAGATGCTGCAGACCATGTTCGGCAAACTGCAGGTACTGCGCCAGAACACTCTGGTGGCGGCCCCGGCCGATCCCAACATGCAGCCAGTGAAGATCCAGCCGCCCGAAGGCATGGAAGTGATTCCGTCCGATCTGATCCAGCGTATCCCCGAGTTCAAGGACTACACCGACACCTTCGGCAACATCGTCGCCGACCGTCGCTGAAAAAAACGCCGCCCGAGGGCGGCGTTTCTCATTGACCCGGTAGCGCCGGTAGATCAACCGCCCGCGCCACCACCACCGGCCTGGATGCCACCGGCAGTCAGCGCGGTCGGATCCAGCAGGCGGCGCAGTTCGGCTTCGGCCAGGCCGCTGTCTTCCAGCGCCACGTCCAGCACCGGGCGCTGTTCCTTGTAGGCGCGCTTGGCGATCGCCGCAGCCTTCTCATAGCCGATGATCGGGTTCAGTGCGGTGACCAGGATCGGATTGCGTGCCAGCGCCTCGGCCACGCGGTCCTCGCGCACCTTCAGTCCGGCAATCGCGCTGTCGGCCAGCAGGGTGGACACATTGGCCAGCAGGCCGATGCCATCGAGCAGGTTCACCGCGATCAGCGGCAGGGTGACATTGAGCTGGAAGTTGCCGGTCTGGCCGGCCACGGTAATTGCAGTGTGGTGGCCGATCACCTGTGCACAGGCCATCACCGTCGCTTCCGGAATGACCGGATTGACCTTGCCCGGCATGATCGAGCTGCCCGGCTGCAGCGCCGGCAGTTCAATCTCGCCCAACCCGGCCAGCGGACCGGCGTTCATCCAGCGCAGGTCATTGGCGATCTTGATCAGTGCCACCGCCAGCGCATTGAGCTGGCCGGACAGCTCCACTGCATCGTCCTGCGCGGCCAGGCCTTCAAACTTGTTCTCGGCGCTGTCGAACTTGAAGCCCGTCTGCTGCTTCAGCGCCTTGGCCACCTGCGCGCCGAAATGCGGGTCGGCGTTGATACCGGTGCCGATGGCGGTGCCACCCAGCGGCAGCCGGCGCACGCGCTTGAGACTGTCTTCGATGCGCTCCTGGGCCGAGGCCAGCTGCGCCGACCATGCACCGAATTCCTGCTCGAAGGTGAGCGGCATCGCATCCATCAGGTGGGTACGGCCGGTCTTGACCACCTTGCGCAGGCTGCGGCCCTTCTTGTCCAGGGTCTTGCGCAGGTGTACCAGCGCCGGCAGCAGCTGCTCGTGCGTCGCAAGCACCGCCGACACGCGCAGTGCGGTCGGGATCACGTCGTTGGAGCTCTGCCCCTGGTTGACGTGGTCATTGGGGTGCACGGCGGTCTTGCCCGCCTTGCCGGCACGGTTGGCCAGGGTGGCAATGACCTCATTGGCATTCATGTTCGACGACGTGCCCGAGCCGGTCTGGTAGACGTCGATCGGGAAATGCGCGTCCCAGTTGCCGGCGGCCACTTCGGCGGCAGCGGACTGGATGGCCTTGGCCACGTTCTTCGGCAGATGGCCCAGCTCTGCGTTGACGCCCGCGGCGGCACCCTTGACCAGGCCCAGCGCGCGGATGAAACCGCGCGGCATTCGCTGACCCGACACCGGGAAATTCTGCACGGCACGCTGGGTCTGTGCGCCCCACAGGGCGTCCGCAGGCACCTGCAGCTCGCCCATGCTGTCGTGTTCGATTCTGAAACCCTTGCTTGCAGCTTTGCTCATTGCATCAACTCCGCACTACTTCAGTTGGGGAAAGGGAAGCGGCGGCTGGCAGGGTGTCGCTTCCCGGGCTGGCGGCTGCGCCAACGATACTCCCTTGCCGGTGACACGGGATGACGGGGACGGGCCAGATCGTTTCATCCGCAGGGCCGTTGTGCGTGCGCAAGGGTAGTGCCGGCCGCTGGCCGGCAATCCTTGGAAGCGTGGACCGGGTGTGGTTGCCGGCCAGCGGCCGGCATTACCTGACCGGCACGTCGTAGAATATGGCCCCCGCCGCTCGTCCCAGCCCTGCCGACATGTCCGATTCCGCCCTGCTCGCCCTGTCCCCGCTTGATGGCCGCTATGCCGGCAAGGTCGACGCCCTGCGCCCGATCTTCTCCGAGTACGGCCTGATCAAGGCCCGCATCACGGTCGAGGTGGAATGGCTGCTGGCCCTGGCCGCCGAGCCGGGCATCGTCGAACTGGCGCCGTTCTCCGACGCCGCCATCGCACGCCTGCGCGCCCTGGCCAGCAGCTTCAGCCCGGCCCAGGCCGCGCGGGTGAAGGAGATCGAGCGCACCACCAACCATGACGTCAAGGCGGTGGAGTACTTCATCAAGGAACAGCTGAAGGACGACGCCGAACTGGCCCCAGCCCTCGAATTCGTGCATTTCGCCTGCACCAGCGAAGACATCAACAACCTCAGCTACGGCCTGATGCTGGAACAGGCGCGCCGCGAGGTGCTGCTGCCGACCCTGGACGGCATCGCCAGCACCCTGCGCAGCCTGGCCCACGCCCAGGCCGGCCAGCCGATGCTGTCGCGCACCCACGGCCAGACCGCCTCGCCGACCACCCTGGGCAAGGAACTGGCCAACGTGGTCGCCCGCCTGGAGCGCCAGCGCAAGCAGATCGCCGCGGTTGAACTGACCGGCAAGATCAACGGCGCCGTCGGCAACTACAACGCGCACATCGCCAGCTACCCGGATGTGGACTGGCCGGCCTTCGCCGAGCGCTTCGTGACTGGGCTGGGCCTGGTGTTCAACCCGTACACCACCCAGATCGAGCCGCACGACAACATCGCCGAGATCGGCGACGCCGCACGCCGCGCCAACATCATCCTGATCGACCTTTCCCGCGACATCTGGGGCTACGTCTCGCTGGGCTATTTCAAGCAGCGCCTGAAGGAAGGCGAAGTCGGTTCGTCGACGATGCCGCACAAGGTCAACCCGATCGATTTCGAGAACGCCGAAGGCAACTTCGGCATCGCCAACGCGCTGTTCGAGCATTTCAGCGCAAAGCTGCCGATCAGCCGCTGGCAGCGTGACCTGACCGATTCCACCGTGCTGCGCGCGCTGGGCACCGCGTTCGGCCACAGCCAGGTGGCACTGGATTCGCTGGCCAAGGGCCTGGGCAAGCTGGAAGTGAACCCGCAGCGCCTGGACGCCGATCTGGATGCGGCGTGGGAAGTGCTGGCCGAGGCCGTGCAGACGGTGATGCGCCGTCATGGCCTGCCGAACCCGTACGAGCAGCTGAAGGCACTGACCCGCGGCCAAGGCATCACCGCCGAGTCGATGCGTGCGTTCGTGCAGGGGCTGGAGCTGCCGGCGGATGCGAAGCAGCGCCTGCTGGAGATGACCCCGGGCAGCTACACCGGTCTGGCCGAGTCGCTGGCGAAGAAGATTTAAGGGGTTTCCTTGCGGCGGCGGCCGCGGGCGCTGCCTGCGGCAGGCTTTACTGCAACGGCAACAGCAACTGCAACGTCAAAGGCGGCTCTGGGTTATGCCGTGCTTGGCGGGGCGGGTTGGGTTCGCGGGGGACGCCGTGAACCCGTCCCTGGGGGCTTGGCCGCGGCATCCATGCCGCGGACACCCCCACGAACCCAACCCGTCCCACCTCTGGCAGATTCCTGGTGGCGGATCGGAGAGCATTGGGTTGTCGGGACGGAATTTGAGAGGGACGCGGCTTCGCCGCGTCCCTCTTTCGTTTGTCCGATGGGGTCAGATCCCTTTTCCATCGGAAAAGGGATCTGACCCCACGAGCGCAGGAGCATGAGCAGGAGCAAGCGCAGCGCGCGACCCGCTTTTGCCTTGCTTTTCTTCTTCCATTCCGTGGCGGACCCCGCAGGAAACTGTCAGGGGCCGGGCGGGTGGGCCATGCAGGGGCGTTGGCGCCATGGATGGCGCCATCGAGCTTACAGGGGTGAGGGCGCTTTGCTTGCGAAGCAATGCTTCGCGAGCGACCGAACGCCCAGCCGCCAGCGGCTGGGCCGGGCCCCGGAGGGGGACTTGCAGCTTCCCCTGCATGGCCCACCCGCCCGGCCAAGCGCGGCTTTTGCTTGTGAACCTGACCGCCACGAGGGGCTCAGCCGTTGGCCGGACACCCCGCGACAAACCCGCGCACGTGCGCAATCCCGGCGAACGTCGGACAATGGAGGCCTTGGCGGCCCGCCGCGCCGCCCCTCCCGCTTTCCGCTGCAAGGATTCCCCCATGGCCGCCCGCAAGTCCTCCGCCCCCCTGATCGAAGTCACCGCCCGCCCCGGCCAGCCGCTGGGCATGGCGCCGGCCACCTTCCTGCGCGACTTCTGGCAGAAACGCCCGCTGCTGATCCGCAACGCCTTCCCGGATTTCCAGACCCCGGTGCAGCCGGAAGACCTGGCCGGGCTGGCCTGCGAAGAAGGCGTGCTGGCCCGCCTGATCGAGCATGACAAGACCCAGGACGGCTGGCGCGTGCGTACCGGCCCGTTCCAGGAAGAGATCTTCCCCGCCCTGCCCGACCGCGACTGGACCCTGCTGGTGCAGGACGTGGACAAGTGGGACAAGGACGTGCGCGCGCTGATCGAACACTTCAGCTTCCTGCCGCGCTGGCGCATGGATGATGTGATGATCAGCTTCGCCGCCACCGGTGGCTCGGTTGGTGCCCACGTCGACCAGTACGACGTATTCCTGCTGCAGGCCCAGGGCCACCGTCGCTGGCAGATCGATGCCAGTGAATCGATCAAGGGCAAGCAGCCGCCGCTGGGCTTCCGCCCCGACGTGGAGCTGAAGCTGCTGAAGGTGTTCAAGCCGACCCACGATTGGGTGCTGGCGCCGGGCGACATGCTGTACCTGCCGCCGAACGTGCCGCACCATGGCGTCGCCGAAGACCCCTGCCTGACCTTCTCGTTCGGCATGCGCGCGCCGTCCTCGGCCGAGCTGATCAGCGACTACCTCGACACCCTGATCGCCGATGCCGACGAGAACATCCGTTACCAGGATGCCGATCTGAAGGTGCCGGCCGACCCGAACGAAATCGATACCGTGGCGATGGCACGGGTGATCACCGCGCTCAACGCCATCCGCATGAACGACCCGGACAAGCTGGGCGACTGGTTCGGCCGCTTCATCACCACCTACCGTGCCGCCGGCGAAGTAATGCCCCACCAGGCTGCTCCGGCCCCGGAGGAAGTGGTCGAGGCGCTGGCCTCCGGACTGCTGCTGCAGCGCCACCCGTGGGCCCGCCTGGCCTGGCGGCGGGCCAAGCGTGGCGCCAGCCTGTATGTCAGCGGCCAGGACTTCGCGCTGCCGGTCAAGGACGCCCAGCGCCTTGCCGGTGCCGAACAGCTGGATGCCACCGCTTACCGCGGCCTGTCCGACAAGGGCCGCGCTGCGGTCCAGCAGCTGCTGGTCGGCGGTGTGTTCCAGCTGATCGACCCGAACGGGATGTATGAGGCCGAAGACGAGGAAGACGGTGAGGATGCCGTGGTGCTCGGCGAAGTCGTCGAAGGCCGTGACCGCGTGGATGTGATCGACGCCGACGCGGTGTCCGACGATGTCCACTCCGTGACCGTGCACGACGACGGCATCGAGGTCATCGTCAACTTTGAGGACGACGAGGAAGACGACAGCGACGACGGCCGCGGCTGAGCCATGACCGTGATCCGGGTCCAGCAGGTCAGCCACGCCGATGGACATGCCGCTCTCCACGACGTGCGCCAGCGCGTGTTCGTGCAGGAACAGGGCATCGCCGCCGAACTGGAGCGCGACGCGCTGGACCCGGTCAGCGCCCATGTGCTGGCGCTGGATGGCGACGGGCAGCCGGTCGGCACCGGCCGACTGGCCCCGGACGGCCGCATCGGCCGTATGGCGGTACTGGCCAGCCATCGCAGCCACGGGGTGGGCGAGGCTCTGCTGGAGGCGCTGGTCGAGGCCGGGCGGCGGCTCGGCCTGGCCGAGCTGCACCTGCACGCCCAGCTGCCCGCCCGCGATTTCTATGCGCGCCAGGGCTTTCTGCCCGAGGGCGAGGTGTTCGAGGAGGCCGGCATCGGCCACCAGCAGATGCGCCGCCGGCTGAGTGCCGCCAGCGCCATCGACAGCCGCGCCGAGGCGCTGGCCATCACCACCGCCATCGTCCATCGCGCCCGCCGGCAGCTGTGGCTGCACAGCCGCCAGCTGGATCCGGGCCTGCTGGATGCGCCGCCGGTGCAGGCGGCCCTGCGTCGCTTCGTCACCGCCCGCCACGACAAGCAGCTGCGGGTGATCGTGCACGATGCGGCCGCGATCGCCTCGGCCGGCGCGCCGCTGCTGGCGCTGGCCCAGCGCCTGCCAAGCGTGATCCAGTTCCGCGAGGTCACCGACCCGGTCGACCGTGCGCTGGCCTCGGCCTGCCTGCTCAACGATGCCGGCGACTTCTACTTTCGTCTGATCGGGCACCAGCTCGACGGCGAGGCCGGCATCGCGCTACCGGCACGTTCGCAGCCGTTCGAGCAGCAATTGCAGCGCGTCTGGGACCGTTCGCGCGATTGCAGCGAACTACGCGCGCTCGGCATCTGAGCCGGCGCAGCTGATCCAACCTGTCTGGAAGCGGCACCGGGGGACGCGCGATGCCCTTGGTGGTGCCCCTTCGTGTCCGGTTGGGGGTACAATTTGGCTGTTTGAACGCGCCCGTGCATGGCTATTCATCTTCGTGCCGGGTCCTTCTGAAGCCATACCCCACAAAGCGAATCAGCACCCTCCATCGTGGACAATCAACTGAAGCAGTTTGCGCAATCTTCGCAACTCGCCGGCGGCAACGCCTCCTATGTCGAGGACCTGTACGAGCAGTACCTGGTCTCCCCGGATAGTGTCGATCCCAAATGGAAAACCTACTTCGACGGCTTCAAGGGCCGCGAAGCAGGTGACATTCCCCACTCGGCTGTCATCTCCCACATCGCGGACGCGGCCAAGGATGCGCTGAAAGCTGGCACCGGTACCGGTGCAGGCGACGAGCGTGAGCGCAATGTCGGTCGCCTGATCACCGCCTACCGTTCGCGCGGTCACCTGGACGCCCGCCTGGATCCGCTGGGCCTGGCTGCTCCGGTCAACACCCCGGACCTGGGCCTGCCCTTCCACAACCTGTCCGATGGTGACCTCAACAGCGAGTTCAGCACCGGCGGCGTGGGTGGCCAGCCGCGCATGAAGCTGCGTGACCTGCTGGCGCGCCTGAAGGCGACCTACACCGGTTCGATCGGTGCGGAGTTCATGCACATCTCCGAGGTCGAGCAGCGCCAGTGGATCTACAAGAAGCTGGAACTGGCCGGTGGCAACTACCAGCTGGACGCTGACACCCAGCGCCGCACGCTGGAGCGCCTGACGGCCGCCGAAGGCCTCGAGCGCTACCTTCACACCAAGTACGTCGGCCAGAAGCGCTTCTCGCTGGAAGGCGGCGACTCGCTGATCCCGATGATGGACACCATCATCCGCAGCGCCGGCAAGGATGGCGTCAAGGACGTGGTGATCGGCATGGCCCACCGCGGCCGCCTGAACGTGCTGGTCAACACCCTCGGCAAGAACCCGCGCAAGCTGTTCGACGAATTCGAAGGCAAGTTCGAGCACGACGAGCACGCCTCGGCCGGCGACGTGAAGTACCACATGGGCTTCTCGGCCGACGTGGCCACCGACGGTGGCCCGGTGCATCTGGCCCTGGCATTCAACCCGTCGCACCTGGAAATCGCCGATCCGGTGGTTGCCGGCTCGGTGCGTTCGCGCCAGGAGCGCCGCAAGGACACCGCGCGCAAGCAGGTGATGCCGATCCTGATCCACGGCGACGCGGCCTTCTCCGGCCAGGGCGTGGTCATGGAACTGTTCCAGATGTCGCAGGCCCGCGGCTTCGCCGTTGGCGGCACCGTGCATATCGTGGTCAACAACCAGGTCGGCTTCACCACCTCCAACCCGCTGGATACGCGCTCCACGCGCTATGCCACCGACGTGGCGAAGATGATCGCCGCCCCGGTGCTGCACGTGAACGGCGATGATCCGGAAGCGGTGGTGTTCGCCGCGCAGCTGGCCTTCGAGTTCCGCCAGAAGTTCGCCAAGGACGTGGTCATCGACCTGATGTGCTACCGCCGTTGGGGCCACAACGAGGCCGACGAGCCGGCGATCACCCAGCCGCTGATGTACCAGGTGATCCGCAAGCACGCCACCACCCGCGAGATGTACGCCGAACAGCTGGAAAAGGCAGGCGTGATCGCCGCCGGCGCAGGCAAGGCGATGGTCGATGCGTACCGCGAGAAGCTGGATGCCGGTGAAGTGACCACCGAACTGGCCAAGGTCGAGAAGACCCCGCCGAGCAGCCCGCTGTTCGTCGATTGGCCGAAGCTGCTGGAAGGCAAGCTGTCCGATCCGATCTCGACCAAGGTCGAGAAGAACAAGCTGGTCGAACTGGCCAAGCTGATCAACACCGTGCCGGAAGAAGTGCAGCTGCACTCGCGCGTGTCCAAGGTCTACGACGACCGCCGCAAGATGGCCGCTGGCGAGATCCCGGGCGACTGGGGCTTTGCCGAGAACCTGGCCTACGCCACCCTGCTGGACGAAGGCAATGCACTGCGCCTGGTCGGCCAGGACGTCGGCCGCGGTACGTTCACCCACCGCCACGCGATCCTGCACGACCAGAAGACCGACAACTACTACCTGCCGCTGCGGCAGCTGGTGGATTCGCCGGAGAAGGCCACCATCATCGATTCGCTGCTCAGCGAAGAAGCGGTGATGGCCTACGAATACGGCTTCTCGACCACCGATCCGAACACCCTGTGCATCTGGGAAGGCCAGTTCGGCGACTTCGCCAACGGCGCCCAGGTGGTGATCGACCAGTTCATCGCCGCCGGTGAAGCCAAGTGGGGCCGCATTTCCGGCCTGACCCTGCTGCTGCCGCATGGCTATGAAGGGCAAGGCCCGGAACACAGCTCGGCGCGCCTGGAGCGCTTCCTGCAGCTCTGCGCGCTGGAGAACATGCTGGTGGTGGTGCCGTCGACCCCGGCGCAGGCCTTCCACATGCTGCGTCGCCAGCAGCACCTGACCACCCGCAAGCCGCTGGTGGTGATGTCGCCCAAGTCGCTGCTGCGCCACAAGCTGGCCGTGTCGACCCTGGACGAGCTGGCCAATGGCGAGTTCCAGCACCTGATCGGCGATGCCAATGCCGATGCCAAGAAGGTCAAGCGCGTGGTGCTGTGCTCGGGCAAGGTCTACTACGACCTGCTGGAAGACCAGACCAAGCGTGGCCAGGACGACGTGGCGATCATCCGCGTGGAGCAGCTGTATCCGTTCCCGCGTGCGCTGCTGGCTGCCGAACTGAAGAAGTACGGCAAGGCCACCGACGTGGTGTGGACGCAGGAAGAACCGCAGAACCAGGGTGCGTGGTACCAGATCCGCCACCACCTGCAGTTCTGCCTGGCCGAAGGCCAGAACCTGCACTACGCCGGTCGCGCACGTTCGGCTTCGCCGGCTGCCGGTCACATGGCTGACCACGTCCGCGAACAGCAGCAGCTGGTCGCCGATGCACTGGTCAACCCGTTCAACGACTCGTTCGCTGAATAACTCTCCCCCTATTTAGAAGACAAACCAGGAAGCTCCCGCATGGCCACCGAAGTCAAAGCCCCGGTACTGCCCGAATCCGTCGCCGACGGCACCATCGCCACCTGGCACAAGAAGGTGGGCGACGCCGTCAAGCGCGACGAAAACCTGCTTGACCTGGAAACCGACAAGGTCGTCCTGGAAGTGCCGTCGCCGGTCGATGGTGTGATCAAGGAAATCAAGTTCGCCGAAGGCGCGACCGTGACCTCCAGCCAGGTCGTGGCGATCATCGAAGAAGGCGCCGTGGCCGCTGCTCCGGCGCCGGCCGCTGAAGCCGCTCCGGCCGCTGAAGCCGCTCCGGCCGCTGCTGCTCCGGCCGCCGCCGCCGCTCCGGCCCCGGCTGCCAAGTCGGCCGCCGACGCGCTGCCCCCGGGCGCCCGCTTCACTGCCATCACTGAAGGCGTGAATCCGGCCGACGTCGATGGCACCGGCCGTCGCGGCGCGGTTACCAAGGAAGACATCGTCAACTTCGCCCGCAACGGCGGCGCCGGCAAGGCCGGTGGCGCACGTCCGGAAGAACGCGTGCCGATGACCCGCATCCGCAAGCGCATCGCCGAGCGCCTGATGGAGTCGAAGAACTCCACCGCCATGCTGACCACCTTCAACGAAGTCGACCTGTCCAAGGTGTCGGCGGCGCGCAAGGAACTGCAGGACGAGTTCGTCAAGGCACACGGCATCAAGCTCGGCTTCATGAGCTTCTTCGTGAAGGCCGCGGCCAACGCGCTGCAGCGCTTCCCGCTGGTCAATGCCTCCATCGACGGCGACGACATCATCTACCACGGCTACTCGGACATCTCGATCGCCGTGTCGACCGAGAAGGGCCTGGTCACGCCGGTGCTGCGCAATGTCGAGCGCATGTCGTTCGCCGACATCGAACGCACCATCGCCGACTACGCCAAGAAGGCCCGTGACGGCAAGCTGAGCCTGGAAGAACTGCAGGGCGGCACCTTCACCGTGACCAACGGCGGCACCTTCGGTTCGCTGCTGTCGACTCCGATCATCAACCCGCCGCAGAGTGCCATCCTGGGCATGCATGCCATCAAGGAGCGTCCGATCGCCCAGAACGGCCAGGTCGTGATCGCGCCGATGATGTACCTGGCGATGTCCTACGATCACCGCATCATCGACGGCAAGGACTCGGTGCAGTTCCTGGTGGACATCAAGAACCAGCTGGAAAACCCGGGCCGCATGCTGTTCGGCCTGTAAGAAACCTCCCGCCCCTCCGCGCCTGCGCGGAGGGGTTCTGGTAATGCATCAAGGAATAATTCAATGGCTGAACAATTCGACGTCGTCGTCATCGGTGCCGGCCCGGCCGGTTACCACGCTGCCATCCGCGCCGCACAGCTGGGCCTGAAGACCGCCTGCATCGACGCCGCGCTGGGCAAGGACGGCAAGCCGGCCCTGGGCGGCACCTGCCTGCGCGTGGGCTGCATCCCGTCCAAGGCGCTGCTGGATTCCTCGCGACAGTTCTGGAACATGGGCCACATCTTTGGCGACCACGGCATCAGCTTCAAGGATGCCAAGATGGACGTCGAAGCGATGGTTGGCCGCAAGGACAAGATCGTCAAGCAGTTCACCGGCGGCATCGCCATGCTGTTCAAGGCCAACAAGGTCGCCACCTACTACGGCTTCGGTGAACTGCAGCCGGGCAACGTGGTCAAGGTGAAGCAGCACGACGGCTCGGAAGTCGAGCTGAAGGGCACCAACGTCATCATCGCCGCCGGTTCGGATTCGATCGAACTGCCGTTCGCCAAGTTCGACGGCGATACCATCGTCGACAACGTCGGCGGCCTGGACTTCACCGAAGTGCCGAACCGCCTGGCCGTAATCGGCGCCGGCGTGATCGGCCTGGAACTGGGCAGCGTGTGGAAGCGCCTGGGCGCTGAAGTCACCATCCTCGAAGCACTGCCGGAGTTCCTGGCCGTGGCCGACGCCGAAGTGGCCAAGACCGCTGCCAAGGAATTCAAGAAGCAGGGCCTGGACATCCGCCTCGGTGCCAAGGTCTCCAAGACCGAGATCACCGGCAAGGGCAAGAAGAAGGAAGTCGTCGTCACCTACACCGACAGCGAAGGCGAAAAGACCCTGACCGTGGACAAGCTGCTGGTGGCCGTCGGCCGTCGCGCCGCCACCAAGGGCCTGCTGGCCGAAGGCACCGGCGTCAAGGTCAACGAGCGTGGCCAGATCGAAGTCGATGCGCATTGCCACACCGGCGTCAACGGCGTGTGGGCAGTGGGTGACTGCGTGCGCGGCCCGATGCTGGCGCACAAGGGCTTCGAGGAAGGCATCGCGGTGGCTGAGCTGATCGCCGGCCTGCCGGGCCACGTCAACTTCGACACCATCCCGTGGGTCATCTACACCGAGCCGGAACTGGCATGGGTCGGCAAGACCGAAGCCCAGCTGAAGGCCGAAGGCATTCCGTACAAGGCCGGCAGCTTCCCGTTCGCCGCCAACGGCCGTGCCGTGGCGATGATCGAGCCGGCAGGTTTCGTGAAGATCCTGGCCCATGCCGAAACCGATCGCATCCTCGGCATGCACCTGGTCGGCGCCAACGTCTCCGAGCTGGTGCACGAAGGCGTGCTGACCATGGAGTTCAGCGGCTCGGCCGATGACCTGGCCCGCATCTGCCACGCCCACCCGTCGCTGTCGGAAGTGATCCACGACGCAGCGATGGCGGTCAGCAAGCGCGCCATCCACAAGGCGAACTGATCCATCGGGCAGTGCCGGCCGCTGGCCGGCATCGCCGGATGCTGAAAACCCCGCCTCGGCGGGGTTTTTTGTTACACGATGACTCCAGAACAAGGACGGGGCCCATTGGCACCCGGCGCGCGGCAGACGAGCGGGTCACCCCTGCCCTCACGCGGGCGTCGACCTCCAGTGCGGTAGGCTCTGCCTGAGGTCGCGTTGCATCGCCAAGCCACGGATGCGCGACAGGTGGTGCTCCCGCACCTGCTCGTGGGGCTGTTCAGACATTGGAGATCTCCATGGAGAACGAACGAATCGAGACTCGGGGCGAAGATGGCCGCAGGGTGTTGGTATTCAAGTTCTGGCCTCACTTCGACGCAACGATTCTTCCCGGCACAAACCTGGTGGAAGGCCTGCCAAGGTATGCGCTGGCAAACGGCAATTCCGTAACCTTCGACGGCGTGGATTTCGAGATCGCCGCTACCGGCGAAGAGCTGGTCCGGTCGTTGGCCATCCAGCGGCCACCATCGGGCTGATTCGTTCGCCGTGTGGCCCGGCAGCATCTGCCAATCTGCAGCGGATCAGTGAACGGCCGGCCGCGCAGACCGGGCCGCATGCCCAGACTGCCTGACCACAGCGTGGCCCTGCATCAACGCTGCGGCGGTGTGCGTTCCCGGTCCGTAGTGTCCGACTTCGGCGGATCGTCACAGATCCGGTGCTGGGCGGTCACTCCACCCACCTTCCATTCCTTTACCACCCGGCAGCTTTCCTTCCCAGTGTCCTTGTCGGTCGTTTTGACTTCCGCCTTGCCGGCAGCGTGCTGACGCTCAAGGTAGGCCGACGGCGGATCCTTGGCCAAGGCCGGCGCCGCCATCAGCAGCGCCAGCGTCGCGATGGCAAGCGGCCTCATGCCGTCACCGCGCCGCGGCCACCACCCAGCAGGCGTGCCGGCAGCATGAACAGCGCGCGCAGGAAGGCGAACAGCGCCGAGAAGGTGATGCCGACCAGGCGGAACGGCAGACTCAGCAGCCAGACGAACGGCCAAGCGATCAGGGCGAGGATCGCCAGCGGCCAGCACAGCACGAACAGCAGGCACCACACACCGAGCGCGAACAGGGTCTTCATCACGGTCTCCTTGTGGCGGCACCTTGCCGCCTGCGGACACCCTGGCGCCCTGCTCTGGCCGCGTGCAAACGGTTTGCGACGAAACCCGGGCTGGGGGCGATGAAAGCGGTGGTGGGGAAACCGGAGATTCATGAGGTTGCCGGCCAGCGGCCGGCACTACCGAACGGAATCACACTGGCACTGCACCCGGGCGGCCATGGGCCACCTGGAAACGCACAGCTGTGCGTACCGCCGCATCCGCGCGCAGCACGCTGTCGGCGAAGCGCAGTTCCGCGTCCACGGTCTGCCGGTTCAACTGCAGCTTCCACCAGCCACGGCGGTCGCCATCGAAATAGCGGATGTGCGGATTCTGCGGGATCGACGGGCCGTAGTACGGGCCATACGGTGTGTCATCGCCGCCACTGCTGATCGCTGGGGCGATGAACTCGGTTGCGATCACCGGTGCATCCACGGCATCGAAATCCAGCTTCAGGTCATTGACGAACGTGGAGTGCCAGTCACCGCCCAGTACGATGGCGTTGCCCTGCCCACCGGCTTGCATCGCCTGCAGCAGGCGCTTGCGGGCGGCCGGGTAGCCATCCCAGGCGTCGTTCCAGAAACGTTCGCGCGGCGTGCCCTGCTCCAACCGCAACTGCGCCATCAGCAGCTGCTGCACCACCACGTTCCAGCGTGTTCCAGCCGCGGCCGCCATCGACTGCGCGAACCAGGCCTCCTGCCCGACCCCGAGCATGCTCATGCGCGGGTCCAGCGCCGCCTCGCAGCGTGGCGATTCACCGACGCCACAGGGGTTGGCCGGACGGAACTGACGGCAATCCAGCAGCGTCAGCTGGGCCAGGTCGCCGTAGCGCAGGCGGCGGTGCACGCGCAGGCCACCGTTGCCGGCTGGCGTGCTGCGCATCGGCAGGTGTTCGTAGAACGCGCGATACGCAGCGGCGCGGCGAACGATGAAGTCCTCGGTCGGCACGTCGCTCTTTTCCGGATGGATGCCGGAATAGTCATTCTGGACTTCGTGGTCGTCCCAGATCACCGCGAAGGCGTGCGCGGCGTGCGCGGCCTGCAGGTCCGGGTCGAGCTTGTACAGCGCGTACTGGTCGCGATAACGCTCCAGGCTGAGGGTCTCACCGCTGAAGCGCTGTGCGTCCAGGGTGCTGCCACGCGCGTTCTGCAACGGGCTGTATTCGTACAGGTAGTCACCGGCATGCAGCACCAGATCGACATCGCTGCGGGCGATATCCGCCAGTACCGGATAGTAACCGCTGTTCCAGGCCTGGCAGGTGCACAACGCCAGCCGCAGCTGCTGCAGCTGCGCATCCGGCAGCGGCGCGGTGCGGAAATGCCCGATCGGACTCTCCTCGCCGCCGTCGCACGCGAATCGATAGTAGTAATCGCGCCCTGGACGCAGGCCGGTCACTTCCACGTGCACCGAATGTGCCAACTCCGGCACGGCCGCCGCTACGCCACGCTGCACCAGCCGGCGCATCGCCGGATCTTCGGCAATGAACCAGCGCACCGGGA
Organism: Stenotrophomonas sp. 22DLJC03; assembly: GCF_056861405.1. Classification (NCBI taxonomy): domain Bacteria; kingdom Pseudomonadati; phylum Pseudomonadota; class Gammaproteobacteria; order Lysobacterales; family Lysobacteraceae; genus Stenotrophomonas; species Stenotrophomonas sp. 22DLJC03. Next base: position 392,033 of record NZ_JBSPUG010000002.1, on the reverse strand, counting down.
TCGCGCGCGACGGCATGCCACCGCCGTTGAGGGGATCCGGTGCAAGACGCGTCCACAGCACCGCGCCCTGCGCATCCGGATCACCCGCGGCGATGCCAAGGGTGAACGGATCGCGCCCCAGTCGCGGCCGCGGACCGGTGGCGGCTACGCCAGGCATGGCCGCCAGTGCGATCGCCGCTCCGGTCCCCTGCCAGGCCAGGCGCAGCAGACGACGGCGGGTTTCCGGATCGGCGATGCGCTTCATCAGAAGCGCACGGTGGCGGTGGCCATCACCTGCCGCGGCGCGCCGACCTGCATGGTCGCCAGGCTGCGGGTCGGGTCAGCGGCGTAGGTGCCATTGGTGTTGATCGAGGACAGATAACGCTTGTCGGTCAGGTTGGTCAGGTTCAGCGCCACGGTCAGGTTCTGCGCCGGGCCCAGCTTGCCGAAGTCATAGGCCACCGAAGCGTTCACCAGCCAGTAGCTCGGCACCGACACGTCATTGGTGTAGGTCACGTAGCGCTTGCCGACGTGGTTGGCGGCCAGGCGCATGTCCCACGGGCCCGGGGTCCAGGCCAGGGTGCTGGCGAACATCCATTCCGGGGTATCGACGGTCTTCTTGCCACGGGTCGGCACCACGCCGTTGTTCACGTAGTCGTTATCGTAGGTGCTGTCATTCCAGGACAGCGCGTTGGACCAGGTGAGGTCCTGCATCGGCTTCAGCTGCAGGGTCGCCTCGGCGCCGCGGCTGGTCACCGAACCGACGTTGGAGAACAGTGCCGGGCAACCGAGGATGCCCACGCACTGCGCGATGGCCAGCAGACGGTTGTCGAACTTGACGTCGTACACCGCCACCGAGGCTTCATAGCCGCGGCCGTAGCCACGCCAACCCAGCTCGATCGTGCGCGACTGTTCCGGTTTCAGGTTCTTCGCGCTGCTGTCGAATGCCGCCTGCGGCACGTTGAACGGACTGCCGACACCCAGTGCATAGGCGGCGATGTTCTTGGCGAACGAGCCGAAGATCTCATTGCCTTCGTTGAGCTTGAAGTTGAAGCCGGCCTGCGGCAGCAGCCCCTTCTTCGAGGTCAGGCTGCTGTTGTTGGCGTAGCTGCCCAGTGGCGTGCGCACACTGGTACGGGTGTGCGGCGACTTCGCACCGATGTCGATGGTCAGGCGATCATCGAACAGGCGGAAGCGGTCCTGCACGTAGAACTGGCGGGTGATGGTGGTATAGCGCTGGTGCCACACGCGCTGGTCCGGATTGCGCAGGAAGAAGTCGTCGGTGATCGGGCCGTCGATGTAGTAGAAGTTGCGCTGCACGCTGTGGCCGTTGTCCTCGTACCAGAGGCCAGCCTCCAGTTCGTGGCCACCGACGTTCCAGGTGAACGCCGAGGTCACGCCGGTGCGATCGATCGCATACTCGGTGGTGCGGATCGAGATTGGAATCTCGCGGCTGGTGCCCGGGTTGGACGGATTGGACGGGCTGAACCAGTGGCCCTGGCCACGGTTGCTGTGGTTGTAGACATTGACCTTCAACCGCATCGACTCGTTCAGGCCGAAATCGCCGGCAATGCTGAACAGGTCATCGTTGCGCAGGCCGTGGCCGGAGTAGTACGCATCCCATGGGCTGTTGACGCCGCCGCTGAATTTGCCGCGTGCGGCGGCGACCGCGCGATCCCAGTCCGGCGCGTAGTTGTCCCAGTCCCAGCCGAGGCGGTCGATCATCTCCAGCGACAGATCCTGGTAGTCGGCCTCGACGCGGCGCGACGCATTGAACAGCGCGGTGATCCTGCTGTCCACGCCGAAGTTGTACGTGGCCTTGCCGTTGAACTGCTTCAGCTCCTGCGAGCCCTTGCCCTTCCACTTGTCGCCTTCGGAATAGACGCCTGACAGGTAGGCAGCAAAGCCTTGATGGTCGCCGGTATCCAGCCGCGCATAGCTGCGGCGCGCACTGTCGCTGCCGAAGCTCTGTGCCAGCACCACGCCGTACTCGGTGGACGGATCGATCGAATAGAACTGGAACACGCCGCCGAGGTTGCTGGTGGACGGCGTGCCCAGCGCACCGATGCCGGTGGAGACCTCGGCACCGCCCAGGTTCTCGCTGATCACCGCGCGGCTGATATGCAGGCCGTTGCTGTTGCCGTAGGCCATGTTGCCCAGCGGGATGCCATCGAGGGTGTAGCCAAGGCGGTTCTGGTTGAAGCCGCGCAGGCTGATGGTGGTCGACCATTCGTAGGCGCCGGTGGCATCGGCCGACTCGAAATGCACGCCCGGCTTGGTTGCCAGCAGCTTCAGCGGGTTGGCACCGGGCGGCAACACCTTCATGTCTTCAGCAGTGACGCGCTGAACCTGGCGTGCTTCGCCGCGGCCGATCACCGAGACCGAATCGAGGGTGGTGGCCGACTGCGCGTCGGCGGCGGGGACGGTTTCAGCGGCGGCCAGAGACGGGAGCGAAGCACAGACCAGCAGGGCCAGCAGATTGCGGCGGAGCGGAGCGTGGGACGGCATGGAGGCGGATTCCTTGGGCACGCTGGACGCCGAAGGGCGGCGTCGAAGGACAGCAGCGGCGGAATCGTAGAAGCGTCGCGTTACATGTCATTTACACGCCACATACGGAACGTTGATGTTCCGAATGGTGCTGGGGCCGGCCTGTATCCGTGCCCCAGCGAACGTCCGTTACTCGAACGAACCGACCGAATCGTGGGCCAGGTTGTCGAAACGGGTGTACTCGCCGAAGAACTTCAGCTTGCACGAGCCCGTCGGGCCACCACGGTGCTTGCCGATGATGATCTCGGCCAGGCCCTTGTCCGGCGAATTTTCCTTGTTGTAGTAATCGTCGCGGTAGATGAACACGATCATGTCCGCGTCCTGCTCGATAGCGCCCGATTCGCGAAGGTCGGCCATCACCGGGCGCTTGTCGGTACGCGTTTCCAGCGAGCGGTTGAGCTGGGACAACGCGATCACCGGTACGTGCAGCTCCTTGGCCAGGCCCTTCAGCGAACGCGAGATTTCCGAGATTTCGGTCGCGCGGTTCTCGCTGTTGCCCGGCACGCTCATCAGCTGCAGGTAGTCGATCACGATCAGTCCCAGATCATGTTCGCGCTTGAGGCGGCGGCACTTGGAACGCAGCACTTCCGGCGACACGCCCGGCGTGTCATCGATGAAGATCTTGGTTTCCTTCAGCATCTTGATCGCGCTGGTGACGCGGCTCCAGTCTTCGTCTTCCAGCTGGCCGGTACGCAGGCGCTGCGCGTTGATGCGGCCGTTGGATGAAATCAGGCGCATCGCCAGCTGCGAGGCCGACATTTCCATCGAGAACACGGCCACGCCCTTCTTCGACTTGATCGCCGCATACTCGGCGATGTTCAGCGCGAAGGTGGTCTTGCCCATGGCCGGGCGCGCAGCGAGGATGATCAGGTCGGTCGGCTGCAGGCCGGCGGTCATCGCGTCGAAGTCGTTGTAACCGGTCGGCAGGCCGGTGATGTTGCCGCCGTTCTCGAAGCGGTTGCGCAGTTCCTCGAAGGCATCCTTCAGTGCGCCAGGCATGGCCACGAAGTCGGTACGGCCCCGCGCACCCTGCTCGGCGATGGCGAACACGCTCTTTTCCGCCGAGGCCAGCAGCTCACTGCTGTCGCGACCTTCGGGCTGGAAGCCATCGTTGACGATGTCGGTGCCGACCTGGATCAGCTGCCGCAGCACCGCCTTGTCACGCACGATTTCGGCGTAGGCCACGATATTGGCCGCCGACGGCGTGGTGCTGGCCAGCTCGATCAGATAGGCACCATCGCCGACCAGTTCCAGCTTGCCCTGCGATTCGAACCACTCACCCAGGGTCACCGCATCGAACGGACGTTCACGTTCGGACAGCTCGCGGATCGCACGGTAGATCATCTGGTGGTCGCGGCGATAGAAATCGACCTCGGTCAGCTGGTCGTTGACCCGGTCATAGGCCTCCGGCGCCAGCATCAGCCCACCCAGCACCGCCTGCTCGGCTTCCACCGAATGCGGCGGCACACGCAACTGATCGATGCGCGACTCGTCGCGATCACGATCAAAGCCATCACCGCGCTCTCTGCGGTTGGAACGGAAGCCGGAACGGGCGGACATGCTGCGGTGTTTCCTACGAAAGTGGCCAGACGAGTGTAGGCATGCACCGACCCCGGCGACCATGGACAAACTTGTGGATAAGCCGTGGAAAAACGGGGGATATCCGCCGGTGCCTGGCCAGACTGGCATGGGGGCGTCGCACTGCCTGCGATGAACGCCGTTGCGGCGCCCAAGCCGTGCATTATCGCAGATCCACGCCCCGGGGTCGGATCCCGTGCAACATGCGGGCTCCGGCCCGCCCAGCTGGACGTGGGGTCGGATCCCTCTGCAAAGCAGAGGGCTCTGACCCCCTCGGTCTCAATCGCCCTTGGTGTGCACCGCGATCAGCGTCAGAAAGCGGTCCACGTAGCCCTGCAGGAATTTCTGCGTGCCCTCGTTGTGGATCGTGCCGTCGGCATCGATCAGGCCTTCCTTGAAATGGATGAACGCCTCGGGCTGGCCGAGCACGTGCATGTCCAGGAACGCCAGGCTGTTGCGCAGGTGCTGCTGGGCCACAGCGGTACCGATCTGGCCGATGGACGCGCCGATCACCGCCGCCGGCTTGCCAGCAAATGCGCTGTCACCATACGGGCGGGAGCCGATGTCGATGGCGTTCTTCAACACGCCCGGGACCGAGCGGTTGTATTCAGGGGTCACGAACAGCACTGCCGTGGCGGCGCGCACCTGGTCTTTCAGGCGCGTGCCCTGCGCCGGGTAATGCGCATCAAAATCCTGGTCGTACAGAGGCAGATCGCCGATCTGCACGTACTGGAAGCGCGCGCGGTCGCCGGCGATCTTCTCCAGCGCATGGGCCAGCTTGCGGTTGCAGGAATCCTTGCGCAGGCTGCCAACGAACACGGCGATGGTGGGGACGGACATCGGGACAGACTCCTCACGGTGCGGGAGGCCCAGCCTAGTCGCCGGGCCCGTGCAGGCCGGTGAAGATCAGCTGCCGGTGACGTTCGCGCGCACCTGCCGCCAATGTGCCTGCCAGGCCTGGAACATCAGCACGTTCCACAGATGGGTATGCCACTTGCGCTGGCCGCCGAGGAACTGCTGCCACAGCGGCTGTACCGCAGCCGCCGACAGCACGCCCTCGCGCTCCAGCCGCGCCGGCTGCAGCAGGTCTTCGGCCCACGGCCGCAGGTCGCCCTTCAGCCAGTCGCTGACCGGCGCACCGAACCCGCGCTTGGGCCGGTGCACCATCGACTGCGGCACATAACGGCCCAGCACGCGCTTGAGCAGCACCTTGCTGGTGGTTTCACTGCGCTTGAAGCCCAGCGGCAGCGACCAGGCGAACTCGGCCACGCGTGAATCCAGCAGCGGCGCACGTGCTTCCAGGCTGACCGCCATCGAGGTGCGGTCGACCTTGCACAACAGGTCATCCGGAAGGTAGGTCACGTAATCGGCCAGCATCATCGCGTCGGCCGGTGTGCCGGCACCGTGCAACGGGTCGGCCAGGTCATAGAAGCTGCCCGCGGCCTGCGCCCCGGGCACTGCCGCCGCCGGGTCGCGCCAGCGCGAGATGCGGTTGCGGTACACGTCGCCGATGCCACGCGCGCCGGACTCGGCCAACAGCGCGGCCAGGCCGCCGGTACGCGAGGCCTCGCCCTGCTGCTGGGAGCGTGCGCCCATCCAGCGCCGCAGCGGCCCCGGCACACGGCCCAGCATCTGCCAGTTGCGCAGCGCGCGCACATAGCGGGTATAGCCGAAGAACAGCTCGTCGCCACCATCGCCGGACAGCGCGACGGTCACGCCCTGCCGCGCCAGGCGGGCGACCAGTGCGGTCGGCACCTGCGAGGCATCGGCGAAGGGTTCATCGAACATCGACGGCAGCTGCGGCACCACCGCCAGTGCATCGGCGCCACTGACGTAGAGTTCGGTGTGGTCGCAGCCCAGATGCGCAGCCAGCTCCCTGGCCAACGGCGCCTCGTCGTGGCCGGAGCCGGTGAAGCCGATGCTGAAGCTGTGCACCGGCTGCCCGCTCTGTGCCTGCATGAGTGCTGCCACCAGCGAGGAATCGGTGCCGCCGGACAGGAACACGCCCACTGGCACATCGGCCACCATGCGCAGCGCAACTGCATCGCGCAGCAGCGCGTCCAGCTGTTCCTCGGCCTCTTCGATGCGGCCCTGGAACGGAGCGGCAAGCGCTGCCTGCATGCGTGCACGCGCATCCCAGAATGGGCGCTGCGCCTGCTCCGGGCGATGCGCGGCCGCACCGGCGGCCACGGTGGCCGCATCCAGGCGCAGCACGCGGCCCGGCATCAGCTTGTAGCAGCGCTGGTGGATGCTGTGCGGCGCCGGGATGTAGTCCAGCCGCAACAGCAGGGTCAGTGCGTCGCGGTCGATGTCGTTGTCGAAGGCCGGGTGCTGCCACAGCGCCTTCAACTCGGAACCGAACACCAGCGTGTCACCGGCCCAACCGTAGTACAGCGGCTTCTTGCCGACACGGTCGCGGGCCAGCCACAAGCACTGCTCCTGGTGGTCCCACAGGGCGATGGCAAACATGCCGTTACAGCGCTGCAGGGTGTCTTCCATGCCCCATTGCAGGATCGCTGCCAGCAGCACCTCGGTATCGGAATGGCCGCGGAACTGGTGCCCCAGCGGTTCCAGCTCGGCGCGCAGCGCGGCGAAGTTGTAGACCTCGCCGTTGTAGGCCATCACATAGCGACCATCGGCCGAGGCCATCGGCTGATGGCCCAGCGGGGACAGGTCGAGGATGCTCAGGCGGCGGTGCGCCAGCGCGATGCCGGCCCCGGCATCGACCCAGCAGCCACCATCATCCGGCCCGCGGTGGTGCAGCGCCTCGCCCATGGCCAGGACCTGCGCCTGCAGCACCTCGGCCGACGCCACCGGCGCCGGCAACAACATTCCCGCCAATCCACACATGCATCAGGGTTCCTGCGCCAGTTCAAGGGCGGCGCCAATCACTGCATTGTCGCTTGGAAGCCCGAACATTGCTGCCCCCGCCAGCGGCGTATAGGTATCGGCACCGCAGACCCGGCGCAGCGGCAGGTGGCCGAAGCCGGCCTCGACCAGTGCGGTGACCACGCCCTCGCCCACCCCGCCGCTGTGGCGGCCCTCGTCCAGCACCAGCACGCGCCGGGCGCTGGCGGCCTGTGCGGCGATGAAGCCGGCATCCAGCGGCACCAGCCAGCGCAGGTCGACCACCCGCACCTGCCAACCCAGCTGCTGCTCGATTGCCCGTGCCGCACGCAGCGCCATCGGCACGCCGTTGCCATAGGTGTAGACCACCAGGTCGCCGGCGTCCGGCGCGTAGACCCGGCCCTCGCCCGGCACCAGCGCCTGGCCAGGCGCGGGGTAGTAGAACAGCCACTGGCCATCGCCCGGTTCGTGCAGATCCTTGCTCATGTACAGCGCGATCGGCTCCAGGAATACCGCCACCCGGCCATCCACCCGCGCCAGCGCTGCCAGCGTACGCAGCATCATCACCGCATCGTCGCCACGCGAGGGGCAGCCGACCACCAGGCCAGGGATGTCGCGCAGCGCGGTGATCGAATTGTCGTTGTGGAAGTGCCCGCCGAAGCCCTTCTGGTAGCCCAGCCCGGCCACCCGCACCAGCATCGGATTGCGGTACTGGTCATTGGAGAAGAACTGCAGCGAACACGCTTCTCCGCGCAGCTGGTCGATGGCGTTGTGCAGGTACGCCAGGTACTGGATTTCCGGAATCGGCAGCATGCCCATGTTGGCCAGGCCCTGCGCCATGCCCAGGATCATGGTTTCGTCCAGCAGGGTGTTGAACACCCGGCGTGGGCCGAAGCGGCGCAGCAGATCCTTGGTGACGGTGTAGACACCGCCCTTCTGCGCGACGTCCTCGCCGAACAACAGGCTCTGCGGATACTTCGCCAGCAGTTCCTGCAGGCCGTGGTTGATCTGTATGGCGAGGTGCCGTGGTGCCTGTCGCTCAGGCAGGGCCTCCGCACCGCCATACAGCGCTTCGCGCGTCTCGGCGGGCACCTCGCGCCGTGCTTCGGCCTGCACCGCCGCTGGCGTGTACGGCGCCAGCGGCGCCATCACTTCCTGAAGCGACTGCAGCGTCGGGCGGCCTTCAGTCTCTGCAGCAGCGGCCATGCAGCGCGCGCGCATCGTCTCGTAGGCAACCTCGATCGCCGCCGCATCCATCCAGCCTGATTCCAGTGCGATCTGCGCCGAGCGCAGCAAGGGATCCTGCGCCTCGGCCGCACACAGCTCCGGCAACGCGCGCCATTCCACTTCGAAGTCGGTACCGGCGTGGCCCATCAGGCGCGTCGTGCGCAGGTGCAGGAAGGTAGGCCGCCGCGTGCGCCGGCAGTGCTCCACTGCGGCCTGCACCTGGGCGTGGCCAACCGCCAGATCCAGGCCATCGGCGAAGAAATAGTCCAACCCCGGCTGACGGCTGAAACGCTCGGCGATCCACCCTTCGGGCGTCTTTACCGAGATGCCCAGGCCGTTGTCCTCGCAGACGAACAGGATCGGTGCCGGCAGTTTCTGGTAGGCCGACCACATTGCGGTATTGAACGCGGTCTGCGCGGTGGCATGGTTGGCCGAGGCATCACCGAACGAGCACAGCACGATGCTGTCGGTGGGAATCGGCAGCGCCTGCCCCAACCGCTTGCCACTCTCGATGGCCAGCGCGGTACCCAGCGCCTTCGGCAGGTGCGACGCAATCGTCGAGGTCTGCGGCAGCACCCACAATGGCTTGCTGCCCCACACCTTGTGGCGGCCACCGCTGGCCGGATCATCGGCGCTGGCGGCGAAGGACAGTGCGGCATCGCGCAGCGGGTCGATGCCCGGCACCTGGCGCGAACGCTCGGCCATGAAAGCACCGGAGCGATAGTGCAGGAAGGCTGGATCGGTATGCCGGCAGGCCCGCGCCAGCAGCGCGTTGCCTTCATGGCCGGAGGAACCAATGGTGTAGAAGACCTTGTTCTGCACGCGCAGAACACGTGCCATCAGGTCCAGCTGGCGACTGGCCAGCTGCGAGTCGAACAGTTCGCCGAACGCAGCGGCGGTAAGCGTGCTGCCCGGCAGGATCGGCGCATCCGCTGCCGGGCGCGGGCGCGGGGTGCCGCGCCAGCCCCGCACTGCATCGAGGAAATTGACATCGCACACTTCGGCGCGGTTGAGCACGCGCATGCGTGCGGGAATCGGATCTGGAACCACAGCGAACATCGAACACCCTCCGTGTCGTTGTTGCATTCCGCCGGGCACGGCCCGGCGCTACCCTGTGGGGGTCACCTTGGTGAGAGTCACGCGGCCTCGAAGCGCGCACGGACCTCGGCGGTCACTGCCGGCATCGGCAGGAAGCGCGGTTGCGCGCGCACGCGCTGCAGCCAGCCGCGCACCTCCGGGAAGAGATCCAGCGCAATGCCACCCTCGCCCGCCACATCGGTGTAGGCGAACAGGGCGATGTCGGCAATGCCGTATCCGCTGCCGGTGAACCACTGCGCCTGCCGCAGGTGCTGCTCCATCACCGCCAACGCGTTGGCGGCGCGCTCGTGCAGGCGCGGCAGTTCAGCGCGGCGCGGCGAATCCGGTGTGGTCCAGCCACGGATGAAGCGCGCCACTGCCACGCAGGGCTCGTGCGTGTACTGCTCGAAGAACATCCAGCTCAACGCCTGCGCACGCTCCCAGCCGTCGCTGGGCAGGTAAGGGGTACCTTCGGCCAGCCAGAACAGGATCGCATTGGATTCAGTCAGCACGCGGCCATCGTCGCGGACGATCAGCGGCACCTTGGCATTCGGATTCAGCGCGAGGAATTCAGCGGTGTGGGTCTGGCCATGGGCGCTGTCCACTTCCACCCAGCGGTAACGGCTGCCGAGCTGCTCCAGCAGCAGGCGGACCTTGTGGCAGTTACCCGAGACCGACATGCCATGCACCGTCAGCGGGATGCGCTCTTCCAGCATTGCCTGCTCCATCGAATCCGGCCGGCGGCCGGCTGCGGGCAGTCTGGCAAGCGCACCGGTGAATGCCAAGCGCGGGTGCAGCATGGCACCCTTGTAGTGCCGGCCGCTGGCCGGCAATCGCACGAATCCTGCCAAGAGGTTGGCGGCCAGCGCCGGCACTACCGGGCAACGCTCAGCGTGCGCGCTGCCGCCACTGATCGCGCGACTGCCCCCAGATCTGCATCGGCTTGTCGTTGTACGGCGGCGGCAGCTCGCCCATGCGCAGCAGCGTGCTGCCCAGCTTGCGCGCGACCACGCGGGAGTTCTCGTTGTCCTCTGCGATGGTGTGGACCACCTCATCCCAACCCAGCGTGTCGAACGCCCAGTCGATCGCGGCGGTGGCAGCTTCCGGGGCATAGCCCTTGCCCCAGCTGGCGCGACGGATGCTCCAGCCGACCTCGGTGCCCGGCCAGTCCTGCGGCTGCCACGGTCCCATCCGGCCGACCCACTCGCCGCTGGACTTCTCGATCACGCTGAACATCGAGAAACCAAACAGCTGCCAGGCCCCCGCCAGGCTGCAGAAGCCCCGCCACGCGACCGAGGGCGGCTGCACACCTCCGAGCGTGCGCATCACCTCTTCGTCGGCGCAGAAGGCCAGGTACTGCTCATAGTCGTCACGCTGCGGTGGACGCAGGATCAGGCGCTCGGTTTCCAGGCGCAGGTCGAAGATGCTCATGCCGATTCCATATCGCAGTGATGGGAAGGCCCATGATGGTAGACCCACATCCGGCGCGGATGAACATCGGCGTCCCCAACGAAACGGGCCGGCATGTGCCGGCCCGTCAGGTACTGCGTGGTGCGGATGGATTACTGGCGGGTCGCGGCGGTAGCGCCGGCAGCCGCGGTTTGGGTGACCAGCTGGCCATCGACCACCGGCAGGCGATCGCTGGCCGGCTTGTTGTCCATACGCACGGTCTTCTCTGCACCGTCGTAGCGGTAGGTCACGTTATAGCCCTTGACCACATCGCTGGTGCCCATGGCGATGCGGTTGCCCGGCTTGCTGCCCATGCGCATGGTGCCGGTGGTGCCGTCTTCATTGCGGTAGGTCACGTTGTAGCCGGTGACACGGCTCGACTCGGAGGTGGCCGTTTCGGTGTGGCACTGACGCTCGGTGCGGTTGACCACGCGGCCACCCACATGGCGCTTGTCGACCTGGTTGCCGATGAAGCCACCGGCCACGGCGCCGGCAGCGGTCGCGGCCTTCTTGCCATTGCCGCCGCCCACCTGGTTGCCCAGCAGGCCACCGACCACGGCACCGACCACGGTGCCACCGACGTTGCCGTCACGCTCGGGCAGGCGTTCCTGCACCACCACGTCCTGACACACCTCATGCGGGGTCTGGGTAGTGGACGTCTCGCGTACCGGATCGGTGCCGATCACGGTGGCATAGGCCTTCTGCTTCTCGGTGATCGGATCGACCTTCAGCACATCGGCATATTCCAGGCCACGCGGCGCACTGGCGTCCACTGCGTCGCCACGTGCGCCATCGTCGGTGGCATTGCCATCGACCAGGCGCGATTCACTCGGGTTTCCGGCGCTGAGCTGCTCAGGCGACTTGTCGCCACTCTTCATGAAGGCGGCGGTTGCGATACCACCGACCAGCAGCGCGCCCGCTGCGACCAGGACAGTTGTAGTTGTGCTTTTCATGACCTGCTCCTTGCGGACCGTCCGCAACGTTCTCAGGCCAGATTGCAGCATGCGGTGCCTGAACGGAATCTCCACATTTCCTGCTCACTGCCGTAACCCATTCAGCATCTGGAAATGCTGGGGCCGTGGTAGCGTTTGCACATTCCCCAGGAGGACCTCCGCCATGGCCAACCCGATGCTGCTGCCGGTCCTGCAATGGGCGCGCCGGCTGCGCTACCCCACCCTGTTCAAGCTGACCGCAGGCCTGTTCGCGCTGACCCTGTTCATCCCCGACCCGATTCCGTTCGTCGACGAACTGGTGCTGGGCTTTGGCACCCTGCTGCTGGCCAACTGGAAGAGCCGGAGCGCGACCACGCCACCGCCCCTGGAGCAGCGTTGAACCTGCTGGTCGACAGCCACTGCCACCTGGACGCCAGCGAGTTCGACCGCGACCGCGCCGCCGTGGTCGAGCGCGCACAGGCAGCTGGCGTGCACCAGCAGGTGGTGCCGGCGGTGACCGCGGCCAGCTGGCCGAAGCTGCGCGAGGTCTGCCGGCTGGCCCCGGGGCTGTATCCGGCCTACGGCCTGCATCCGATGTTCCTGGCCGAGCACCGCCCCGGGCACCTGTCCGAGCTGCGCGAGTGGATCGAGCGCGAACGCCCCTGCGCGATCGGCGAATGCGGCCTGGATTTCTTTGTCGAAGGCCTGGATGCAGAGACGCAGCAGGCGTACTTCATCGGCCAGCTGGAACTTGCCCGTGAGTTCGAGCTGCCGGTGATCGTGCATGCGCGGCGCGCGGTGGATGCGGTGATCGCCGCGATCCGTCGCATCGGCGGCCTGCGCGGCGTGGTGCACAGCTTCTCCGGCAGCCCCGAACAGGCCGCACAGCTGCACAGGCATGGATTCCTGCTGGGCTTGGGCGGACCGTTGACCTACGAGCGCGCGCAGCGACTGCAGCGACTGGTGCGGGAGATGCCGCTGGAACAACTGCTGCTGGAGACCGACGCCCCGGACCAGCCCGACGCCGGCATCCGCGGCCAGCGCAACGAACCCGCACGACTGGCAATCATCGCCCGCCATGTGGCGGCGTTGCGCGGAATCGAGCTGGATGCGCTGACGCAGGCCACGACGGAAAATGCGCGGCGGTTGTTCAACCTGCCCACGATGTAACGGTAGGTGCCGACCTTGGTCGGCACGCTGTAACGACCGCGGTGGACCCTACGCCGGGCATGGCCCGGCGCTACCGATCACGCGTCAGCGTGATCCTCGACCACTTCAGCCTTCACCTTCTTCGGCTCCAGCAGCATCTCCAACGCCTTGCCGACAGCGGCGAAGGCGAACGCGCCGGTGATATGGGTGGCTGCGCCCAGGCCGGCGCCGCAATCGAGCTTCAGTGCCGCATCGGCCCCCAGGTTCGGGCGGAGGCCACAGACACTGCCGTCGGCCTGCGGGTACTTCACGTTCTCCAGCGAGTACACCGCTGGCACGCCGAAGTAGCGCTTGGCATTCTTCGGGAAGTTGAACTCGCTGCGCAGCTTCTTGCGGATCAGCGCCAGCATGGCGTCGTGCTCGGTGCGCGAGACGTCGCGGATGCGCACCAGGGTCGGATCAGTACGGCCACCGGCGGCACCGACAGTCAACAGCGGCAGCTTGCGGCGGCGGCACCAGGCGATCGTCTCGACCTTGACCCGGAAGCTGTCGCAGGCATCGATCACCAGATCGAAACCACGGTCCAGCAGTTCGGCCATGTTGGACACGGTCAGGAACGCCTGCACCGCATCGACTTCGATCTCCGGATTGATCGCGCGGCAACGCTCGGCCATCGCCTCGGCCTTGTTGCGCCCATAGTTGCCTTCCATCGCCGGCAGCTGCCGGTTGGTGTTGGACACGCAGATATCATCGGCGTCGATCAGGGTCAGGTGGCCGACCGCTGAACGCGCCAGTGCCTCCACCACCCACGAGCCGACCCCGCCCATCCCCACCACTGCCACGCGGCTGCCCTGCAGGCGCTCGAGCGCGCCCACGCCATACAGCCGTTCGATGCCGGCAAAGCGTTGTTTGACCTGTTCGTTCATCGGGCTATTTTAACGTGCAGGCGCCGGTGCCTACAGCGCGCTGGCATCGAACCCACCGTTGCACGCCCGGAGAGCCCGCCATGAACGCCAGCCCGTCCCACCGCCGCCCGTCCACTGCCTATCGCTACCTGTTCGTGCTGTGCCTGGGCCTGCTGATCGGGCTGATTGCCACGGTGATGGTGGGACGTGCCCTGCAGGCCCGCCGTGACCCGTTCCCGGACAGCCTCATGCAGGTGATGCAACGGCAGTCGCAGATGTTGCAGCAGGCCCAGCAGCAGAACCGCTGCAGCCTTGTCGACAGCGTTCCGCGGCTGCAGGCCATCCGCCTGTTGTCCAACGATCTGGACCTGGCCTTTCCCGGGCTGAAGGACAGTGCGCAGTTCCAGCAGCATGCCAGCCAATTGCGCGGCAACCTCAACAGCGCGCTGGCTGCGCCGCCCAGCGACTGCACCACCTTGGCCAAAGTGGTGGAAACACTGCAGGCGGACTGCCGTGCCTGCCACCAGGACTACCGCTGACACGCATTCATCCTGCAGCCGGCCAAGGCACGCATGGTTGGCGCGTTGTTCACGTTCGAAAGGAGAGGATTCGTCCACCCTGCTGCATGACGCAGTACCACCCAACGCACCCGCCTTCACGGCCAGGAGAAGCCCCATGAAGATCCAGCTCATCGCTGCCAGCGCCATCGCAACCCTCGCCCTGGCCGGCTGTGCCACCCCCGGCGGCTACGGTGGCGGTGGTTACAACAACGGCTACAACAATGGCGGCTACGGCAACAATGGTGGTTACAACCAGGGCCGCTGCGCCGACTGCGGCATCGTCACCCGCATCAACACCGTGCAGTCCGGCCGCACGGCGCCCAGCGCCACCGGCGCGATCCTCGGCGGCATCGTCGGCGCCGTGGCCGGCCACGAGATCTCCGACCACACCGGCGGCAGCCGCGGCAACAAGAACATCGCTGCCGCTGCAGGCGCGGTCGGTGGCGCCCTGGCCGGCAACCAGATCCAGAAGAACGTGACCAGCGATACCTACGACATCAGCGTGCGCATGGACGATGGCCGCACCATCGTGGTCAACCAGCGCGACCTCGGCGGCATCCGCGAAAACACCTACGTGCGCGTGGTCAATGGGCGGGTCATTCTGCGCTGACCTGCGGCGGGCCGACAGCAAAGAAAAAGGCCCGCTTGCGCGGGCCTTTTTCATGCCGGAGTGCGGCAGGTATTACGCCGGCTGGACCTTGTCAGCCTGCAGGCCCTTCTGGCCCTGCACGACTTCGAAGGTAACGGCCTGGCCTTCCTTGAGGCTCTTGAAGCCTTGGGTCTCGATGGCACGGAAGTGCACGAACACGTCCTCGCCATTCTGTCGGCTGATGAAGCCGAAGCCCTTCGCATCATTGAACCACTTTACGGTACCGGTCTCGCGATCAGCCATCTCACTAACTCCCTTTGACTCTCTCTTGTTGTTGGAAACGCCTGGTGGGCGGCTGACAAGCAAGGGGGAAGCGAGGTGCATCGATGCAGCGGATCGGAAAGATCTTGCTTCATCAGGCCACGATCCACGGTGACCTTGCCAAGCTCAGCGACTGCAACTTAACCCGCCCAAAACGAAAAAGCAACTGGCAAAATCTTTCACTGTCAACCCCAAAACGGCGACCATACGGGACAGCATGGGACTCTCATTCATCTTATATCTGCTAGCGGTCATTTTTGTCCTCGTCGGCATCGCCGGGATCATCCTTCCGGCCCTCCCCGGGATCCCGCTGGTCTTCATCGGACTGCTGCTGGCGGCCTGGGCCGACGGCTTCGCGCACGTCGGCTGGCCCACGCTGATCGCGCTAGGCGTACTGACCGTGCTGTCGCTGCTGGCCGACGTGCTGGCCACTGTGGTCGGCGCGCAGCGGGTAGGCGCCAGCCGCAAGGCGTTGTGGGGCACCTTCGTCGGCAGCATCGTCGGCCTGTTCTTCATGCCGATCGGCCTGTTCGCCGGGCCGTTGATCGGCGCCCTGCTGGGCGAGTACTGGCACACCCGCGAACTGGGCCGCTCAACCAAGGTCGGGCTGGCCACCTGGCTCGGCATCCTGCTCGGCCTGGCGCTGAAACTGGCCGTGGTGATCGCCATGCTGGGCCTGTTCGCCTTCGCCTGGTTCCTGTGACACCTCCGTCTTCACGCCCTGCGCACGTCGTGGCCGTGCATAAACAGTGGGGGCTGGCCGTGATCCGGTGCAGCCGCCACACTGTGCGATCCCCGTATTCACCGAAGGGCCTGCTGGAATGACCCTCCCCCCGCTGCTTCCCCGCCTTGCGCCGTTGGCGCTGGCCCTGGCCAGTGCTCCGCTGGCCGCGCAGGAATTCGTTCCCGGCACCGATACCTCGCCGGCGGCTTGCGCCGCCATTACCACCGACGCTGCGCGCCTGGCCTGTTATGACCGCCTGTTCGCGCACACCCCGCAGGCCACGGCCGCTGCCGACGCCGCTGCCGAGGCGGCCGCGCAGGCCCGTCGCGAAGAGCGCCAGACCGCACGCGTAAGCCAGGGCGAAGAGAAGCTGCGCGAGCGGGTCAGCGACCTGTTCCGCCCCTCTGCGCCGGACAGCGCGCTGGCCAATGCCGGCCGAGGTTCGTTGCTGGACAGCCGCTGGGAACTGGCCGAAGACTCCAAGCTGGGGCCGTTCCAGCTGCGTGCGTACAAGCCGGTGTACCTGCTGCCCGCGTTCTGGACAAGCGACCGCAACACCACGCCGCATTCGCCAAACCCGGCCAACACGGTCACCACGCCGCAGGTACTGGACAGTGCCGAGCTGAAGTTCCAGATCAGCTTCAAGACCAAGATCGCCGAGAACCTGTTCGGCGACAACGGCGACATCTGGGCCGGCTACACCCAGAGCTCGCGTTGGCAGGCCTACAACGGCGAGGATTCGCGCCCGTTCCGCGAAACCAATTACGAGCCGGAAGTGATGATGGTGTTCCGCAACGGCTACTCGATCGGTGGCTGGCGCGGCCGCATGACCGGCATCGCGCTGAACCACCAGTCCAACGGTCGTGCCGACCCGCTGTCGCGCAGCTGGAACCGGGTGATGCTCAACATCGGCCTGGACCGCGAGAACTGGGCGCTGGTGCTGCGGCCGTGGTACCGCATTCCCGAGACCCGCAGCGACGACAACAACCCGGACATCGAGGACTACATGGGCCGCGGCGACGCGACCCTGACCTGGAACCGCAACGGCCATGAAGTCTCGCTGATGGCGCGCCATTCGCTGCGCACCGGCAGCCGTTCGCACGGCGCCCTGCAGCTGGATTACGGCTTCCCGATCAGCAATCTGCTGCGCGGCCATGTGCAGGTCTTCGATGGCTATGGCGAGAGCCTGATCGACTACAATCACAAGGCCACCTACGTGGGCGTGGGCGTGTCCCTGCTGGAGTGGTTCTGATGGTCGTGACGATCTGGCACAACCCGGCCTGCAGCAATTCGCGCGGCGCACTGAAGCTGATCCGCGATGCCGGCTTCGAGCCGGAAGTGATCGAGTACCTGGGCGACCCACCGGACGTGGCCACGCTGCGTCAGGTGCTGGCCGAATCCGGATTGAGCGCGCGTGACCTGGTGCGCAGCAAGGAAGCGCGGTTCGCCGAACTCGGTCTGCAAGATGCTGACGATGCCAGCCTGCTGGCGGCGATGGCCGAGCACCCGCGGCTGATCAACCGCCCCGTGGTGCGCACGCCCAAGGGCACCCGGCTGTGCCGCCCACCGGAAACGGTGCTGGAAGTCCTGTAACCCACCCCGCTTTGGTAGAGCCGAGCCATGCTCGGCTGCGGTTCGCATGCTACCCATGAATGCAGCCGAGCATGGCTCGGCTCTACAGAACGGACTACAGCCAGTCGGTGATGCCTTCGCGGCGGTACACCTCGGCGAACGCTGGGCGTGCCTTCATCGCCGTGGCATGCGCCTTGAGCGGCGGCCAGGTGTCGCTGGGCTTAGGCATGTTGCGCGACCAGCGCATCAGCATCACCAGCATGCAGTCGGCCACGCAGGGCGTCGCGCCCAGCAGGTACGGTCCGTGTGCCTGCAGGTGCGTGGCCACATGCTGCCAGGCCGCTTCCAGGCGCTGCCGTGCCATCTCGCGGCTGGCCTCCACGTTTGCCTCGCCCGCCACTTCGTGCGGATAGAACCAGGCACGATAGGCCGGCTGCAGCGTATTGGCACACCAGAACATCCAGCGGTAGGCATCGGCGCGCTGCGGCGTGCCCAGTGCGGGCAGCAGGTGGGCCTCCGGATGGCGGTCAGCCAGATACAGTGCGATCGCCGCCGCTTCGGTCAGTACCAGGCCATCGATCAGCAGCGTCGGCACCACACCGGCCGGATTCAGCGCCAGATACTCCGCTGATTTGTGCTCGCGCGCGTCGAAATCCAGCAGCACCAGTTCGTGCTCGATGCCCAGCTCGATCAGCAGCCAGTGGACCACCAGCGCGGCAGTACTGGTTGAACCATACAGCGTGGTGCTCATGCGCGGCTCCTGTGTGGATGGATCCGCCGATTATGCGCCCACGCGAGCGGTCGTTGCTCAGCCGCAGCGGCTCATGCAGGTATCGCGGCCTTCGCCACAGGACATGATCGGTGTGCGTATCGCGCAGTCATGCGCCTTCAGTTCACAGGAGCGGCGCAACTCGGGGTTGGTGACGTCCTTGCAGCGCTTGTCCGGCGCCGGCACCATCTGTTGTTCGCAGCTGAAGTCGTTGCTGCCGATACTGCCCCGCGCCATGCAGCTGCGATAGTCGGCCTGGCACTGCATGCGGCACTGCGAGGAGGCGGAGAAGTCCGCACCTTCGTACGAGGATGTGCTGCTGCAGCCGGCCAGGGCCAGCAGGATCGCAACGGCGATGAATCGATGCAGGCCCATGAACACGTCCTGTGTGAGGTCGCGCCGAGCCTAGCAGAGCAGATGCTGCAGGTTCGTTAACCCTCACCACACAACAACGGCGCCACACGGGCGCCGTTGCTTGAACCGGATGCGCGGCAGGATTACTCCACCACCACCGGAATCTTGCCGATGCGGGCCTGCCATTCGCGCGGGCCGGTCTTGTGCACCGATTCACCGGTTGAATCCACCGCCACGGTCACCGGCATATCCTGCACGGTGAACTCGTAGATCGCTTCCATGCCCAGGTCGGCGAAGCCAACGACCTTGGCCGCCTTGATCGCCTTGGACACCAGGTAAGCCGAACCACCGACGGCCATCAGGTAGGCCGACTTGTTGTCACGGATCGCTTCAATCGCCGCCGGACCGCGCTCGGCCTTGCCGACCATGCCCAGCAGGCCGGTCTGTTCCAGCACCTGGCGGGTGAACTTGTCCATGCGGGTGGCCGTTGTCGGGCCGGCCGGGCCCACTACTTCGTCACGCACCGGATCGACCGGGCCGACGTAGTAGATGAAGCGGCCCTTCAGATCGACCGGCAGCTGCTCGCCCTTGTTGAGCATGTCGACCATGCGCTTGTGCGCCGCGTCGCGACCGGTCAGCAGCTTGCCGTTGAGCAGCAGGGTCTGGCCCGGCTTCCAGCTGGCCACGTCCTCTGGGGTGATCGTGTCCAGGTCCACGCGGGTGCCCTTGGACGAATCGTAGGTCAGCTTCGGCCAGTCTTCCAGCGACGGCGGGTCCAGCATCACCGGGCCGCTGCCATCCAGGGTGAAGTGCGCATGGCGGGTGGCGGCGCAGTTCGGAATCATCGCCACCGGCAGGTTGGCCGCATGGGTCGGGTAATCGTTGATCTTGATGTCGAGCACGGTGGTCAGGCCGCCCAGGCCCTGCGCACCGATGCCCAGCGCGTTGACCTTCTCGTACAGCTCCAGGCGCAGCTCCTCGATGCGGTTGGACGCACCACGGGCTTGCAGCTCGGTGATGTCGATCGGCTCCATCAGCGCTTCCTTGGCCAGCAGCATCGCCTTCTCGGCAGTGCCGCCGATGCCGATGCCGAGCATGCCCGGCGGGCACCAGCCGGCGCCCATGGTCGGCACGGTCTTCAGCACCCAGTCGACGATCGAGTCGGACGGGTTGAGCATGGCGAACTTGGTCTTGGCTTCCGAACCACCGCCCTTGGCAGCGACGATCACTTCGACCGTGTTGCCCGGCACCACCTTGACGTTGACCACGCCCGGGGTGTTGTCCTTGGTGTTGATGCGCTTGCCGGCCGGGTCGGCCAGCACCGAGGCGCGCAGCTTGTTGTCCGGGTGCATGTAGGCGCGGCGCACGCCTTCATTGGCCATGTCTTCCACACCCATGGTGGCGTCATCCCAGCGCACGTCCATGCCGATTTCCAGGAACACGGTGACGATGCCGGTGTCCTGGCAGATCGGACGGTGGCCTTCGGCGCACATGCGCGAATTGATCAGGATCTGCGCCATCGCTTCCTTCGCGGCCGGCGACTCCTCGCGCTCATAGGCGGCGGCAAGGTTCTTGATGTAGTCGACCGGGTGGTAGTACGAGATGTACTGCAGCGCGTCGGCGATGGACTGGATGAGGTCTTCCTGCTTGATCGATGTCACGGATTGCTCGCTTGCTGAAGGCTGGCGGAGGTAATCCGCCCATTTTACCCCCTCCCCCGGCCGCAGGTAGAGTCAGGGGTCAGATCCCTTTCCCAGGGAAAGGGATCTGACCCCGCCTCCCCTGTCACGCCATGCGCCACTACGGCGTCCTTGCCCACATGAACGCCGAAACCGCTTTCCAGACCCACCGCCCGCGCCTGATGGCGCTGGCCTACCGCCTGCTCGGCAGCCGCGCCGACGCCGAAGACGTGGTCCAGGATGCCTGGCTGCGCTGGTCCGGCGCCGACCCGGCGGCCGTCCGCGACCCCGAAGCCTGGCTGGTCACCACCACCACCCGGCTCGGCCTGGACCGGCTGCGCGCGGCCAAGCGCGAGCGCGTGCACTACGTCGGCCCGTGGCTGGCCGAACCGCTGGCGGTCAGCCTCGAGCCTGACCCGGCGCCCGGTCCGGCCCAGCTGCATGCGCTGGCCAACGACGTCTCGGTCGCCTTCCTGACCCTGCTCGAACAGCTCGGCCCCGAGGAACGCGCCGCCTTCCTGCTGAAGGAGGCCTTCGACCACGACTACCGCGAAATCGCCGACCTGATCGGCCACAGCGAGGCCAACTGCCGTCAACTGGTGCACCGTGCCCGGCAACGCCTGCAGGCCGGACGACCGCGTTTCAACGCCGATGCAGGCCAGCACCGGCAGTTACTCACGCGCTTCATGGACGCCTCCCAGCGCGGCGACAGCGAGGCGATCCAGGCCCTGCTGCACGCCAACGCGCTGCTGGTCTCCGACGGTGGCGGCGTGGTCACCGCAGCGGTGCGCCCGCTGCTGGGCGCCGAACGCATCGGCCGCCTGTTCTGGGCCATCGCCCGCCGCGGCGCGGTGCATCCGGCGCAATTGGGCTACGTCAATGGCGAACCGGCGATCCTGCGTTTCCAGGGCGATCGCCTGCACTCGATCACCACCATCGAAGTGGTCGATGGCCGCATCGCCAACGTGTACAGCGTGTTGAATCCGGAAAAGTTGCCGGACGTTGTCACGCGCGGTGACGGTGCGGCGTCCTTGTAATGAAAGGCGGCCACCGTGGCCGCCGTGGAGCCGAAAATGTCCGACCACGCCTCTCCCCGTGTTCCCTACACCCGCCTGGCCGCCGAGGCCTTCAAGGGCCTGCTGGCCACCAGCAAGGCAGTGCATGACAGTTCGATCGATCCGACGTTGATGGAACTGGTGTTCCTGCGCGTTTCGCAGCTCAACGGCTGCGGCTACTGCATGGACATGCATGCCACCACGCTGCGCAAGGGCGGCATCGAGCCGCGCAAGCTGGATACGCTGCCCGCCTGGCACGAAAGCCGCTTCTTCGACGACCGCGAGCGCGCAGCGCTGGGCTGGGCCGAGGCGCTGACCCGGTTGACCGATGGCGCACCGTCGCAGGCGGCGTTCGATGCGCTGGCACCGCACTTTGATGAGAAAGGCATCAGTGACCTGAGCATGGGCATTGCAGTGATCAATGCCTGGAACCGGCTGGGGGCTGGGCTGCTGCCGCCGCTGCCGTAAAAGGGGGCCAGCCGGGTGGGTCAGGTTCCTGCAGCTGTTGGTAGGTGTCGACCTTGGTCGACACGGTAGATCCACGCCATGCGTGGATGTGGTTGGGTCGGATCCCTTCGCAACGCGAAGGGCTCTGACCCGATCTGGCTGGTGGGGTCAGAGCCCTTTGCGCAGCAAAAGGATCCGACCCCGGCGGCCACACGGCTGCCCTGACCCCACCTGCACGTATCAGGCGCGCACAATGGCGGCATGCCAGCCTCTCCCATTGCCGGCGCTGCCGCCGCGAAGAAACCCAGCCTGCGCCAGCGCTTCAAGGCGATGCGCAACCTGCCGCCGTTCCTGCGCATGGTCTGGCAGACCAGCCCCGCCCTGACCCTCGCCAGCCTGGGGCTGCGCCTGATCCGTGCACTGCTGCCGGTGGCGATGCTCTTCGTCGGCAAGCTGATCATCGACAGCGCCCTGCACCTGAGCCAGCACGACGCTGGCTTCCCGCCACTGGGCGAAGCACTGTCCAGCGGCGTGCTGAATCCGTTGCTGGGCCTGCTGGCGCTGGAGCTCGGCCTGGCCATCGCCTCGGATCTGCTCGGCCGGCTGGTCAGCTATGCCGATGCGCTGCTGTCGGAACTGTTCGCCAACGTCACCAGCATCCGGCTGATGGAACACGCGGCAACACTGGACCTGGAGGACTTCGAGGACCCGGACCTGCAGGACAAGCTGGACCGTGCAAGGCGCCAGACCATGGGCCGGATGAACCTGATGAGCCAGCTGTTCGGCCAGGTGCAGGACGCGATCACCGTGGCCAGCCTCGCCGTCGGCCTGCTGGTGTATGCGCCATGGTTGATCCTGCTGCTGGTGCTGGCGCTGGTGCCGGCCTTCATCGGCGAATCGCACTTCAACGCGGCCGGCTACAGCCTCAACTTCCAGTGGACGCCGGAGCGCCGCCAGCTCGACTACCTGCGCCAGCTGGGTGCCAGCGTGGAAACGGCCAAGGAAGTGAAGATCTACAACCTGCATCGCTTCCTGGTGGAACGCTATCGCAGGTTGTCTGCAGCACTCTTCCAGGCCAACCGTGCACTGGCACGGCGGCGTGCGTTCTGGGGCACGCTGCTGGCTGCGCTCGGCACGCTGGGCTACTACACAGCGTACGCCTACATCGCATGGCGCACGGTGCGTGGCGACTTCTCGATCGGCGACCTGACCTTCCTCGCCGGCAGCTTCCTGCGCCTGCGCCAGCTGCTGGAAGGCCTCCTGATCGGGTTCTCGCAGGTGGCCAGCCAGGCGCTGTACCTGGATGACCTGTTCTCGTTCTTCCAGATCCAGCCGGAAATCCACTCGCGCGAAGGTGCGGTACGCGTGCCGCAGCCGATACGCGAAGGCTTCGTGTTCGAGAACGTCGGCTTCCGCTACCCGGATGCCGAGCAATGGGCCGTGCGCCACCTCGATTTCCAGCTGCGGGCCGGCGAAGTGCTGGCCCTGGTCGGCGAGAACGGCGCCGGCAAGACCACGCTGGTGAAGCTGCTGGCGCGACTGTACGAACCAGACGAGGGCCGCATCCTGCTCGATGGCCGCGACCTGCGCGACTACGACCTGGACGACCTGCGCGCCAATCTCGGGGTGATCTTCCAGGACTTCGTGCGCTACAACCTCAGCGCCGGCGAGAACATCGGCGTCGGCCAGGTCGAGGCGATGGACGACCAGGCGCGCATCGCCGACGCCGCGCGCCGCGGCATGGCCGAAGAAGTGATCGACGACCTGCCCGCCGGCTACGACCAGCTGATCGGCCGCCGCTTCAAGCAGGGCGTGGACCTGTCCGGTGGTCAATGGCAGAAGATCGCCATCGCCCGTGCATGGATGCGCAACGCGCAGGTGATGATCCTGGATGAGCCAACGGCGGCGCTGGATGCGCGAAGTGAGTTCGAGGTGTTCCAGCGGTTCAGGGAACTGGCGGATAATCGCACCGCAGTGCTGATTTCCCACCGTTTTTCCTCGGTACGCATGGCTGATCGCATCCTGGTGCTGGCCGATGGCCGGATCGAGGCCAGCGGCACCCACGAGCAGCTGATGGCCGAGGGCGGTCGTTATGCCGAGCTGTTCGAGCTGCAGGCGGCGGGTTACCGCTGAGAACGCCTCTCGTTCCGCCTAATGAGAACCTGTCTCATTTGAGATAGAATCACCCCCGACGACTTCCGATAGATACGCCCATGTCCTCCGCTTTTGGCGCCGAAACGGTGCTTGAGGTCCGTCACTGGACCGATGCCTACTTCAGCTTCACCCTCACCCGCGACAGCGGTTTCCGCTTCGAGAACGGCCAGTTCGTGATGATCGGCCTGGAAACCGAGGCGCGGCCGCTGCTGCGTGCGTATTCCATCGCCAGCGCCAACTGGGAAGAGCATCTGGAGTTCTTCAGCATCAAGGTGCAGGACGGCCCGCTGACCTCGCGCCTGCAGCACATCAAGCCGGGTGACAAGGTGCTGGTCGGCAAGAAGCCCACCGGCACCCTGCTGATCAGCGATCTGCACCCCGGCAAGAACCTGTATCTGCTGGGCACCGGCACCGGCATGGCGCCGTGGCTGTCGGTCATCAAGGACCCGGAAACCTACGAACGCTTCGAGAAGGTGATCCTCTGCCACGGCGTCCGCTACGAAAAGGATCTGGCCTACCGCGATTACTTCGAGAAGGAACTGCGTGAGCACGAGTTCCTGGGCGAGATGATCGGCGACAAGCTGCTGTACTACCCGGCCGTCACCCGCGAGCCGTTCGCCAACCAGGGCCGCCTGACCCAGCTGATGGAAAGCGGCGAGATGCAGCGCACGCTCGGCCTGCCGGAATTGAGCCCGGAGAACGACCGCGCGATGATCTGCGGCAGCCCGCAGATGCTGGCCGACCTGCGCAGCGTGCTCGATGCCCGTGGCTTCCAGGTCTCGCCGCGTATTGGCCAGCCGGGCCACTACGTGTTCGAGCGCGCGTTCGTCGAGAAGTAAAGCGCGGGGCCCTGGCCCCGCATTTGTACGCGACCTGTTGCGCACCTTGCGCATTGCAGGCATCGTCCCCCCGCACGGGCCGATGGCCCTCCCGGGGAATACACGGATGATGAACACATCGATCCCGCACTGGATGCGGGCTTGGGCAATTGTCGCCCTGCTGCTGGCAGCGGTTCCGGCGTGGGCTGCGCCGCCTGCACGCGGCGAAACGCCGCCGCAGGCGCTGGGCAACGACCGCAAGGGCAATCCGGTCAATCTGGCCGATCAGCGCGGCAAGGTGGTCATCGTGACCTTCTGGGCCTCCTGGTGCGGGCCCTGCCGCAAGGAACTGCCGATCCTGGCCCATCTACAGCAGGTGATTGGCGAGGACGCCTTGAAGGTCTACGCGGTCAACTGGGGCGAACCGCGGCTGGAGGTCAGCCGGCTGATCCGCCAGCGTGACTGGCCGAAGCTGGAGTACCTGCATGATCCTGGCGGTGCGCTGGCGGAGCAGTTCGGCATCGTCGCCGTACCCCACATGTTCATCGTCGGCCGCGACGGCACCATCGTCCATGCCCATCGCGGCTACAGCGAGGCCAGCCTGCCGCGGATCATGCAACAGGTGATCGAAGCCCTGCCCGAAGAGGTCCGCAACCGCCAGGCAGGCGTACCAGCGCTGGGACACTGAGCGCTGCGCCCAAGGCGACCGGCAGCTGTTACAGCAGCGCTTCGATCGCGCTGCGCAACTGCTCCGGCCTGGTGGTGGGCGCATGGCGCGATACCACCCGCCCCTGGCGGTCGACCAGGAACTTGCTGAAATTCCACTTGATGCGGGCACTGCCCAGCAGGCCGCGCTTCTCGCGTGACAGCCATGCCCACAGCGGCTCGGCCCCCTCGCCATTGACCTCGATCTTCTCCGACAGCGGAAAACTGACCGGATAGTCCAGTGAACAGAACTGGCGGATCTGCGCGGCGTCGCCGGGCTCCTGCGCGCCGAACTGGTTGCACGGGAAGCCGATCACCACCAGACCGCGCTCGCGGTACTCCTGCCACAGCTGTTCCAGCCCGGTGTACTGCGGGGTGAAGCCACAACGACTAGCGACATTGACCAGCAGCAATGGGTGGCCCTTGTAGCGGGCCAGCGGCTGCGGTTGGCCGTCGAGGTCACGGAAGCTGAAATCGTAGGCAGTGGTCATGGCAGCGGGCCGTGGGCGGTGAACGCATGGTACCCGCGCCCGGCCCCGACAACATGCCTTTTGACACAAGTGCCGGCGCGCCGGGCCGGGTTACCCTCGGGCCCTTGTTTGCCTTACCGGAGCTATTACCTTGACCACTCGCCTTGCCCTTGCCGTGGCCATGACCCTCGGCCTTGCCCTGCCCGCCTACGCTGCCAGCGCCGCCACCGCGGCCGCCGCCAGCAGCGCCCAGCAAGCCAACCCGTTCTTCGCCGACAGCCCGCTGCCACTGCACTTCCCTCAGTTCGACAAGATCAAGGACAGCGATTTCGCTCCGGCTTTCGACGCTGGCATGGCGCAGCAGCTGAAGGAAGTGGAGGCCATTGCCAACACCAAGGCCAAGCCGACCTTCGAAAACACCATCATCGCCCTGGAAAAGAGCGGTGACACCCTGGATCGCGCGACCACCGTGTTCTTCAGCCTGGTCGGCGCCGACACCAACGACACCCGTAAGAAGCTGCAGGCCGATTACTCGGCGAAGTTCGCCGCGCACAGCGATGCGATCGCGCTGAACGGCAAGCTGTTCGCCCGCATCCAGGCGCTGTACGACACCCGCAGCCAGCTGGGCCTGGACGCCGAAGGCGTGCGCCTGGTCGAGAAGTACTACGACAACTACGTACGCGCCGGCGCCAAGTTGTCCGAGGCCGACAAGGCCACGCTGAAGGCCATGAATGCCGAGCTGGCCAACCTGGGCACCAAGTTCAGCCAGAACGTGCAGTCGGAAGTGAACGCCTCGGCGATCACCGTCGATGACGTCAAGGAGCTGGACGGCCTGTCCAAGGAGCAGATCGCGGCTGCCGCCGAAGCCGCCAAGGCCCGTGGCCTGGACGGCAAGTACGTGATCACCCTGCTCAACACCACTGGCCAGCCGCCGCTGACCAACCTGGCCAACCGTGCCCTGCGCCAGAAGATCTACGAAGCTTCGACCACCCGCGGCAGCCGCGGCGGTGAGTTCGACAACACCGCGCTGGTCTCGCGCATCATGCAGCTGCGTGCCGACAAGGCCAAGCTGATGGGCTTCCCGAACTTCGCCGCCTACAACCTGACCAACCAGACCGCCAAGACCCCCGAAGCGGTCAACGCGATGCTGGGCAAGCTGGCTCCGGCCGCAGTGGCCAATGCCAAGCGCGAAGCCGCCGACCTGCAGGCGATGATCGACAAGGAACAGAAGGCCGCCGGCAAGAAGACCTTCGCCCTTGAGCCGTGGGACTGGGCGTTCTACAGCGAGAAGGTGCGCCAGGCCAAGTACAACTTCGACGAATCGCAGCTGAAGCCGTACTTCGAGATGAAGAACGTGCTGGAGAACGGCGTGTTCTACGCCGCGGGCCAGGAATTCGGCCTGACCTTCAAGCAGCGCACCGACCTGCCGGTCTACCACGACGACGTCACCGTCTATGACGTGTTCGATGCCGACGGCAGCCAGCTGGCGATCTTCATCTTCGACCCGTACGCCCGCGCGTCCAAGCGTGGCGGTGCGTGGATGAATTCCTACGTCTCGCAGTCCAAGCTGACCGGCTTCAAGCCGGTGGTGGCCAACCACCTCAACATTCCCAAGCCGCCGGCCGGCCAGCCGACGCTGCTGACCTGGGATGAGGTGAACACCACCTTCCACGAATTCGGCCATGCCCTGCACGGCATGTTCTCCAACGTGAAGTACCCGTACTTCTCGGGCACCTCGGTGCCGCGTGACTTCGTCGAGTTCCCCTCGCAGGTCAACGAAATGTGGTCGGACAACCCGGCCATCCTGAAGAACTACGCCAAGCACTACCAGAACGGTTCGGCGATGCCGCAGGCGCTGCTGGACAAGGTGCTGGCCGCTGCCAAGTTCAACCAGGGCTTTGCCACCACCGAGTACCTGGGTGCGGCCATGCTCGACCAGCGCTGGCACCAGATCGGTCCGGACCAGGTGCCGGCCGCCAAGGACGTGATGGCCTTCGAGCGCGCCGCGCTGGAGAAGGACGGCATCTACTATGCGCCGGTCCCGCCGCGCTACAAGACCCCGTACTTCAGCCACATCATGGGCGGCTACTCGGCTGGCTACTACGCCTACATCTGGTCGGAAGTACTCGACGCCAACACCCAGAAGTGGTTCAAGGACAACGGCGGCCTGAGCCGCAAGAACGGCGACCACTTCCGCGCCACCCTGTTGTCCAAGGGCGGCAGCGTGGATGCGATGCAGCTGTTCCGCGATTTCGCCGGCCACGAGCCGCAGATCGAACCGCTGCTGGAAAAGCGTGGCCTGACCGGCGCCGGCAACTGATCGCCAGTGCGGTAGTGTGAAATGAGAACCGCCCGGGAAACCGGGCGGTTTTTTGTTGGGTCATCCACGCAGGGCGTGAATCTACCGCCCGTTCTCGTCAGCCCAATAGATCCACGCCGTGCGTGGATGCTCTCTGGTCACCGCCGAAACAGCCGCTCCCACCATCGCTTCTGTTGAGCTGCGGGAGCAGTATCAACCGCCAGCGGATCCGAAGCTCCCGCCATGAACTCCGCCAGCTGGGCCGAGGCGGCCTCCGCATACAGCAACGCACCATCCGGCGCGCAGTTCATCAGATTGCTCAAGCTGGTCGATGCATTGAGATCCATAGGGTTCGGCTCGACCACCTCGCTGGCCTCCAGCAATCCGCATCCGCTGGCGATCGCGTCATCGACGGCACGCCAGAAAACGACCAGGCGACCATCGGAGAACAGCTCCTCCAGACGCGCAGCCAGCGCGCTGTCCACTGCATGATCTGCGCGCAATTGCTTCAGCCGGGCATGCGTGATGAACACGCCACCACCATAGTTTTCACGCAGATGGTTGCGGGCGGCAGCGTCCGCCCACTGCAACGGCACCAGTTGCCGCCAGTCCGCGAAATAGCGGGCAACCACCGGATCGTCGATGAAAAACGAAAGGGCGCTCCCGCGAAGATAGTGATACCGGCGCAGGTGACCGGCCACGATCGCCAGGTACAAAGCGTGCCCCTTCTCGAAAGGCACTTCTGCGCTGATCGAGCGAGCCTCCTCGATGCATTCCTGCAGTTGCTCCATGTAGAACGGCTCGATCCGGAACTGATGCTGCAACGCATTGACCAGAGTCGCGTCCTCCAGCGCACTGAAATAGATGTCACGGATCTCCGAATCCGCGATTGGATGGTAGGTGATGTCCCAACCCATGCTGCAACGCCCTCAGGAATGCGGTAGTGCCACCGACCCGGCAGATTAGCGTCGACGACACTCATGCGGGAAGCAGAACGCGCAGCACTTGTAGTTGACGTCAATGAACGTCGTTTCCGGCCTGACCTCCCCCTCCCTCGGCGCAACCTTACCGCGGCGCCACGTACCCACCCGGCACACCTTCCGGCGACAGCACCAGCTGCCACAACTGCGCGTGCCGGCAACGGAAGGTCGCCATCGAGCCGGCCAGGTAGAAACGCCACATGCGACGGAAATGCTCGTCGTAACGTTCATCCAGCCGTGGCCATGCTGCTTCCACGTTGCGCCGCCACGCCTGCAGGGTCAGGTCGTAGTCGGTGCCGAAGTTATGCCAGTCCTCCAGCACGAAGCGGCCCTCGAACGCCTTGGTGACCTGCACTGCCGACGGCAGCATCGAATTGGGGAAGATGTAGCGTGCGATCCACGGATCTGTTCGATGCCGCGAGATGTTGGTGCCGATGCTGTGCAACAACAGCAGGCCGCGCGGCGACAGGCAGCGCTTGGCCACCTCGAAGAAACTGCCGTAGTTCTTGTCACCAACGTGCTCGAACATGCCGATCGAGAAAATCGCATCGAACGGCTCGTCCAGTTCACGGTAATCCTGCAGGCGGATCTCGATCGGCAGGCCGGCGCACAGTTCGCGCGCGAACTCGGCCTGTTCCTGCGAGATGGTCACACCCACTCCGCTGACGCCGTAGCGCTCGGCGGCAAACTTCAGCGCTTCACCCCAGCCGCAACCGATATCCAGCACGCGCTGGCCCGGGCGCAGGCCCAGTTTGCGGCAGACCAGGTCGAGCTTGGCTTCCTGCGCGGCGTCGAGATCATCGGCGTTGCGCCAGTAGCCGCAGCTGTAGACCAGGCGGCGCCCAAGCATGGCCTGGTAGAGATCGTTGCCGAGATCGTAGTGGCGGCGCCCGACTTCATAGCTGCCTTGCCCGACCTGGAGATTGAACAGGCGCGCCTTCAGCGCATCGGCCACTTCGCGCCAGCCGTGCACCCGCTCATCCAGGTGCGCCTGCATCAGGTGGACGAGGAATTCATCCAGGACGTTGGCATCCCACCAACCGTCCATGTAGCTCTCGCCGAGACCAAGCGAGCCGTGCGCCATGACCCGCGCGAAGAAGCGCGGGTCATGCACCTGGATGTCCTGTGGCTGGGTACCGCCGATGCGGACCCCGGCTTCCTGCAGCAGGCCGGAAACCCGCTCCTGCAACCCTGTATCCACGCCACCTCCTCGACTGCGGTCAACCGCGTGCGAACAGCTCCACGTAGTCCTTGGCCACGTGCGGCAACAGCACCGCCGCCGGTACATCGGCGGTCTGGGTGCCATCCGAGTATGGACCCACCTGGTACGGCGGGAAAACAAAGCGCAGCGCGGTGATCTGCCCCTTGTCGTCGGTGAGCGGCTGGAACTGGCTGAAGTTGTCGGCCTGCGGGCCGGTGCCGTCGGCAATCATGCGCGATGCGTTGCGCAGCGATTCCTGCAGCTGGGCCGGGTCCATGTCCTCACCACTGAGGCGGGTCGCCACGCGTTCGCGCAACTGGTCGGCGACGAAGTCACTGATCGCTTTCCAGCCCTTGGCATCGGCCACCAGCTTTTCGGCGCTGAGCATCTGCTGATGCTGCGGCAGCCACACGAAGCGCGCCACCAGCGGCTCGCCGTGGGCGCCACCGGTATAGCGGCTGCCATCGGCGCTGACCACCACCAGCTGCGGGGTTTCCAGCAGCTTCTCGAAGCTCAGCGACAGCTCGTAGGGCATGGTCGGCTTGTCATTGCCCAGCCCGTCCAGCGCCTGCTGCAGATCACTGCG
This sequence comes from Stenotrophomonas sp. 22DLJC03, assembly GCF_056861405.1. Lineage (NCBI taxonomy): Bacteria > Pseudomonadati > Pseudomonadota > Gammaproteobacteria > Lysobacterales > Lysobacteraceae > Stenotrophomonas > Stenotrophomonas sp. 22DLJC03. Next base: position 361,060 of record NZ_JBSPUG010000002.1, on the reverse strand, counting down.
TGCACTGGTGGCGTAGCCCTGCAGCGCGCGCGCCAGGCCCGGGTAACGGTCGATGCCGGCCGGATAGCTGATGCCCACCACTTCGCGCTCGTTGTTCTCGATCACATCGCGCAGGTCCAGCGGCGCTTCCGCAGCCGGCGTTTCACCTGCCGCAGCGGCCTCGGCGGCAGGCGCCGCGTCGGTCGCCGCTGACGGCTCGCTTTCACGCTGGCAACCGGCCAGCAACAGCACGCCCACCACGCCGGCCAGCACGCTGCCGTGCAGTGGCCGGTTGTTTCCAATCTTCATCGGGATCCCCTGTTCATGTTTGTACATCATCGCCTGCCATGGCTGAAGCGTGACCCGCTGGCATTCAGCCAACGAGCAGGTCGTGATACTCCTCGTGCCGCTGCAGGAAGGCCTCGGCGTACGAACACGCCGGCACCACCTTGTACTTCTGTTCGCGGGCGAAACGCAGCGCGACGCGGGTCAATTCACCGGCAATGCCACGGCCAGCGATCGGCTCGGGCACTTCGGTGTGGGTGATGACCATGCGCCTGCGCTTGATCTGGTAGTCGAGCACCGCCAGCTGTCCTCGCACGCGGGCGGTGAAGCGGTGGCTGGCCAGATCATGTTCGACCTCGTAGGCCAGACCGGGGGGCGTGACCGAAGCCATGGAGCTGTCTCCTGCGACGACTGCGTGGATGGTGCGCAGCCGGGCGCCATGATCGCGTGAAGCCTGAACAGGGGCAAGTCCGATCCATTCACGTCAGTTCCCGACCCTCAAGCTGGAGGGTGGGCGGCCGCTATCGCCTGTGGAGGGGTACGGCCAGGCTGGCACGACCCTTGCGACCGTTGACCATGCGCACCACCGCGGAGGCTCCCATGCACCCCAGCGATACCCATTCCGATACCGACCGTGCCCTGCTGGAGGGCCTGCTGCAACTGGCGGTGGAGGGGCAGACCGAAGACCAGGATTTCCAGCGCATCGGCGAGGAGGTATTCGCCCGCCTGCAGGACACCTACGGCCAACAGACCCGCGCCTGACCAGGAGCGGGGGCTAACCCCGGGGTCGGATCCAGCGGATCCGCCCCCGGCCAACTTCAACCGCCGCCGAGGCGGAAGGTCGGGTTGGAGAGTTCTCGCAGGAAGTGGTTGAAGATGCTCGGCTGCATGGCCAGCATGAAGATCACGCCGAATGCCGCGCCGGCCAGGTGCGCACTGTGGTTGATGCGGTCACCGCCACGCTTGTCCATCCAGATGCTGTAGCCGACGTAGAACGCGGCATACACGATGGCCGGTGCCGGGATGAAGAACACCAGGATGATCGACCACGGCTTGATCAGGATGAAGGCGAACAGCACCGCCGACACCGCACCCGACGCACCCAGGCTCAGGTAGTTCGGGTTCTTCTGGTTCTTCAGGTAGCTGGGCAGGATCGAGACCACCAGCGCACCGATGTAGAACGCCGGGTAGGTCAGGTAGCTGCCGGTCAGCTGCACCATCACGCTCTCGATAAACCCCCCGAAGAAGAACAGGGTGATCATGTTGAAGATCAGGTGCGACCAGTCGGCATGGATGAAGCCATAGGTCACCAGGCGGTCGTACTGGCGGTGGCGGTCCACTGCCGGCGGCCACAGGATCAGGCGGTCGGCCAGCTTGCGGTTGTTGAAGGCCATCCACGACAGGATGGCGGTGACGGCGATCAACAGCAGATTGACGGGGGTCATGTCAGGCTCAGGCGCTACGGTAGTTGTCGACCATACGATAGCGTTTTGCATACCAACCGAAAGCCAACGCCGCGATGAAAGCGAAACCGGCGAAGAAGAACATCAGGAACGCCGCCTCGCTCAGCCCTGTCCCGGCAATCTGGTGGGTCACCGTGTCGTTGCGCACCGCGGCGTTGGACAGCAGTACCCACAGGTTGCCGATGGTGGTGGTCAGGTTCCAGAAGCTCATCACCACGCCCTTCATCGCCTGCGGCGCCTGGCTGTAGGCAAATTCCAGGCCGGTGGCCGAGACCAGCACTTCACCGAAGGTCAGCAGCGCATACGGCAGCATCTGCCAGAAGATCGACATCGCATTGCCGCCATCCATCACCACCTGGATACCACCCACCACGATCCAGGCCAGGCCGCTGAAGGCGATACCGGCGGTCATGCGGCGCAGCGCGGTCGGTTCGAAACCGAAGCGACGCAGGGCCGGGTACAGCACCAGGTTGTTGAACGGAATCAGGATCATCACCAGCAGCGGGTTCAGCGCCTGCATCTGCGAGGCGGTGAACCAGCTCGGCATCTGCATCTGCTGGCCCTGCAGGACCCAGGTCGAGGCCTTCTGGTCGAACAGCGAGAAGAACGGCGTGGTCAGCGCGAAGATCACCAGCACGCGCAGTACCGAACGCACACCTTCCACGGCTTCGGCCGGATGCTGGCCGCGGGCGCGGTCCAGCTGCAGCCAGGTGCCGCCACCGATGCCAGCGAGGATGGCGACCAGCGCCAGGCACAGGCAGATCACGATGCCGAGCGAACCGACCAGGCCGAACGAGGCTGCCGCCAGTACCAGGCCGAGCACGGCGATCACCAGGCCCGGGCGGCCCTGGCCGGCGACGCGCGCGGTCAGGGCGGTGCGCACCACGTTGGCGAACGAATGCGGGTCCTTCGGCGGCAGCGGCACCAGCACGTAGCGCTTGCGGCCCAGCCAGAACACGAAGGTGGCGATGAACATCAGGATGCCCGGGATGCCGAACGCCCACTGCGGGCCCCAGTTCTTCAGCACCAGCGGGATCAGCAGCGAGGCAAACAGCGAGCCGAAGTTGATGATCCAGTAGAAGGCGTCGAAAACGATCTTGGCCAGGTGCTTGTTGCTCTGGTCGAACTGGTCGCCCATGAACGAGGCCACCAGCGGCTTGATGCCGCCGGCACCGAGCGCGATCAGGCCCAGGCCGAGGAAGAAGCCTTCGCGGCTGTTCTCGAACAACGCCAGGCACAGGTGACCGGCGCAGTAGACCAGGCTGAACCAGAGGATGGTGTGGTACTTGCCGAAGAACTTGTCAGCCAGCCAGCCACCGAGCAGCGGGAAGAAATACACGCCGATCATGAAGCTGTGCATGATGTCCTTGGCTTCACCGGCACGGCCTTCCGCAGTGATTTCCTGCAGCAGCAGCGAGGTGATCAGGAACTGCACCAGGATGTTGCGCATCCCGTAGAAACTGAACCGCTCGCAGGCCTCATTGCCGATGATGTACGGGATCTGGCGCGGCATCTTTCCCTGGCCGGCGATGGGGGCAACTGCGTCGTGGCTCATCCTGTAAGGCATTCCTGCAAAGCGAAAGCCGCAAGATTACCGGAACCCGGGCTTGCGAAGCACGCTGCAGGGCTGCATGACAACGGTGCCAATCCGTGGCAGACACGCCATGCCCTGCCGGAAGTCACGGAACCTGCACGACAAAAGCGTAAACTTATCGTTATGCGCCCCCCCGCCCTCGCCCGCCTCCTGCTCGCTTGCCTTGCGCTGCTGCTGGCGTGGCAGGCCCAGGCGCGGCCACAGGCGCCGGCTGCCGCCACCGGCGACAGCGAGCCACGGCAGTTGACCGTGGCCGCACTGGAACTGCCCAGCCGCGACGATGCACAGTGGAAGCTGCGCCGTGAGCAGGTCGCCCAGCTGTTGACCGAACTGCAGCCGGACGTGATTTCGGTGCAGCAGGTCCTGCAGCAGCAGGGCCGGAACCCGGCCTGCTGGCTGGCCAGCCGGCTGCGCTACAGCTGCGACTTCGTCACCGCCGATCCGCCCAGCCAGCCGCTGCGGCATGGCAACGCGATGCTGACCCGGCTGCCGGTCAGCGAGGACGGCGTGACCCTGCTGCACCCGCCCGGCACGTTCAGCGCGGCCGGCATGATGCGGCTGAAGCTGGGCGCGTCGCTGCTCAACGTCTACGTGGCGCGCCTGCGTCCGGACCCGGACGAGGCCATCGCCCGCCAGCACCAGACCAGCGACCTGATGACCTGGATCAGCGCCACCGCCGAGGGCATGCCCAGCCTGATCGCTGGCGACTTCTCGGCCAGCACGGTGGAACTGGTACGCAGCACGCCGGGCTTCCAGCCGGCCCGGCGCAATCCCGGCGCACCGGCGGCCAGTGGCGGCGGAGCAAGTGGCCATGGCCTGGACGTGCTGTTCCAGGTCAAGCACTTCGGCGGCATCCGCCAGCAGCCGATCCTGTTGCCGGCCGACGGCGACCTGCCCGGCCTGCGCCTGGGCGTGATGGCGACCCTGCGCCTGCAGGGGGATACGGCCACGGCCGAATAGCCCCGCTCATCCCCGCGGCACGCCTCACCCCGGTAGGTGGCCTTGGTCGGCACATTCCCACCGCGCGCGCACATGTTTCCGTGCCGACCAAGGTCGGCACCTACCGGAATCAGCCCCATTCCCAGGACTGACAGACAAAAAAAGGCCGGGGTCTCCCCCGGCCTTTTCCGCTCATCCAGTCACTGCGATCAGGCGATCGCTTCCTGGTAACGGCGCTCGACTTCGTTCCAGTCGATGACGTTGAAGAACGCGCCGATGTATTCCGGACGACGGTTCTGGTACTTCAGGTAGTACGCGTGTTCCCACACGTCCAGGCCGAGGATGGGGGTGTTGCCTTCCATCAGCGGGCTGTCCTGGTTGCCGGTGCTCTCGACCACGACCTTCTTGTCCGGGGTCACGCTCAGCCATGCCCAGCCGCTGCCGAAACGGGTCAGCGCAGCCTTGGTGAAGGCGTCCTTGAACTTGTCGAAGCCGCCCAGGTCCTTGTCGATGGCCTTGGCCACGTCGCCCACCGGGTTGCCGCCAGCATTCGGAGCCATCACGGTCCAGAACAGCGAGTGGTTGGCATGGCCGCCACCGTTGTTGCGCACCGGACCCTGCAGGTTCTCCGGCAGCGACTTGAGCTTCTTCACCAGTTCTTCGACCGGCAGGTCAGCGTACTCGGTGCCTTCCAGCGCCGCGTTGACGTTGTTGATGTAGGTCTGGTGATGCTTGGTGTGATGGATTTCCATCGTCGCCGCATCGATATGCGGTTCCAGCGCGTCGTAGGCGTAGGACAGCTTGGGCAGGGTGTAGGCCATGATGCATCTCCTGATTGCGAGGGCACCCGACGGTGTCGGGCGTTGCGCGGTGAATGATGGGGACAGACCGCCAGATTACCAAGGGGGATGTAAAGGAAATTGCGTCCTGCCAGTGAACACGACGGCAATTGTTACGCAGCAGTGACGCGACGCCGTCCTCATGCACCGTGCAGCGCACAGGCGCTACAGTGCCTGCACCACCCTCGCCCGCCCCTGCCCCATGCGCAACCCCCGGCTGCTGATCACCGCCATCGCCCTGCTCGTGCTCGGCCTGGTCGTCAACCATTTCATGCAGCGGCCTCCGGCGCCGCAGTTCGCACCGGACCTGCAGAGCGCGCCCGCTGCACGCACAACGCCTGCGCGCAGCAGCAATGACAGCGGCCTGCCGGCCTTCCTGCCCGCCGAGGCACGCCAGACCATTGCCCTGATCCAGCGCGGCGGTCCGTTCCCGCATCGCCAGGACGGCAGCACCTTCGGCAACCGCGAACAGCAACTGCCGCAGCGCCCGCGCGGCTACTACCGCGAATACACCGTTGACACCCCCGGTGCGCGTACCCGCGGCACGCGCCGCATCGTCACCGGTGGCGATCCGCCGGAGGCGTGGTACTACACCGACGACCACTACGCATCGTTCCGCAGCTTCACCGTACCGGCCCCGGGAGCGCAGCAATGAGCCACGACGATTTCGGCCTCGGCCTGCACGACATCAACAATGCCGGCGTCTATGCCATCGACAGCGACGACATCAGCGCACTGGCCGCAGCGATGCGCGATGCCGGCCTGAAGGTGATACGCATCGACCTGGATGGCGTGGCCGACAAGCGCACCCTGCTTGCCCGTCTGGCTGCGCAGCTGGATTTCCCGGCGGGGTTCGGCGGCAACTGGGATGCGCTGTCGGACAATCTGCGCGACCTGCAGTGGCTGCCGGCCAACGGCTATGCGCTGTTCCTGGCCGATGTCGACGCATTCCGTGCGGCCACGCAGAAGGATTTCGATACCCTGCTGGACGTGATGGACGAAGCCAGCCGCGACTGGGTCGGCCGCGACGTACCGTTCTGGGTATTCCTGTCGCAGAGCGCGTGAGGTAGATGCCCTGGTAGATGCCGACCTTGGTCGGCATGCGCTGATGCCTTGGTAGATGCCGACCTTGGTCGGCGTTTCTGTGCCAACCAAGGTTGGCACCTACCAAAGCGCGAGCCGGCCAGCGTGCGGGGCGCGGCCCCCTGCCTAGCGGCTGCCGTTATCTTCCTGCAGTTCCTTTTTGAACGGGATGTCCGGCGGCGGTCGCGCCACGGCCGGCTGGTCCTGCATGTTCGGGTTGGTCAGCCCACAGCCGCCGCCCGCCTGCAGGATCGAGATCACGCAGGAAATCTTCGAGTTCGTACCCGGCAATGGAATCTCCATCGCCTTGATGCCCTTGCGCACCCATTCGGCCAACAGCGATTCCTGCGGCACCCAGTACTTGTCGAACGAGGTGGGTGTGTAGTCGTACGGTGGTCGCTTCAACCAGGTGCCCGATTGCGCAATGCGTTCCTTGCTCCAGCCATCGTTGGCGCCACCGGGCGCACCGCGCTCGGCACGACCCTCGCCTTCCTGGCCCGGCACGCGCACGCTGCCATCTGCATTGAACAGGCCACTGCCCTTGCCGGTGGTGCTGGCCTGGCGGGCGCCCTTGTCGGCGCCGTCATGGTTGCGGTTCGATGCGCCCCAGTCATCACCCTTGGCGGGCGTGGCCCAGTTGCCCGGATTGGGCGCCGGGCGCGCCCCTGCCTGAGCCGGGGTCGTGCTGGATGCAGCAGGCCGCGCAGTACTGCTGTTCGCCTGCGTCGCGCTGCCATTGGCTGCCGGCGCGGGCGTTGCCGCGGGTGCATTCCCACTGAAAGACGATGGGGCTGCCGCCGGTGCCGAGGCTACTTCGCGCTCGCGCACCTGTACGTCACGACCCGCCGGCGCATGCACCGCCGGTTCACGACCGGCGACGGTTGCCATCCGCACCTGCGGATCGACCACCGCCTGCACTTCACGCTCGCGCACCTGCACGTCCCGCTGCGGCACGCGCACCTGCACGTCGGCCGTGCGCAGCGGCTGCGGCACAACCGGCGCGTCGACCGTACTGACTTCGCGCTCCTGCACCTGGATCTCGCGCAACTGCGGCGATCGCACCGCAACCTCAGGCGCCTGCACCGTAGTGGGCGTCGGCGTTGCCTGCACCGGCTGCACGCTGCGCTCGCGTACCGAGGGCGTGGTATCGCGCGGCACGATGCTGACTTCGGTGCGCGGCACGCTGACCGGAGGCACCACGAAATCGGTGCTGGCCTGGGCTACTTCGGTAGCCTGCACCGGCGACGGCGGCGGCGCGGCAACCGGTGCGGGGTCGGCTTCGGCCGGCGGCGACGGCGCGCTGGCTGTCGGTGCTGGAGCCGGTGCGGGTGCGGGCGACGACGCGGCCGCAGGACGCGGCTCAGGTGCAGTCGCTGCCCCTGCTTCCTGGCCGACGGCAACCTGGCCGGCCGGTGCCGCCGCAGCCGCCTCGGCACCCGGCTGATCGCCCCCGCCTTCCTGTGTGGCGCGTCCGACGAATTCCACCTGCACACGCTCGCCTTCGGCACCGTCCTGCTCCGGCTCGGTGGTGCGGATCACGGCGACCCACAGCAACAGTACGAAGAACAGCAGGTGCAGCAGCGCACTGGCCAGTGCCGAGATCCAACGCATCCAGCGCTGGTCGCGCGGCGCCGCATCCCAGTCCTGCCAGAACAGGCGGCGCAGCGCCTGCCAGGGGGACAACGCAGGCAACCGCCCGGGCGGGCCAGGCAGCGGGCGCGGCAGCAGTACCGCAATCACTTCGCGGGCATGCAACGGCCGCGACAGCGGGCCCAGCGAGCGCAGCCACAGCGCCCAGCCGTACGGCAGGCGCGTGGTTTTTTCGAGGACGGCGCTTGGCTGCTGGCGGGCCAGCAGCAGGTCGATGAGTTGCTCGGCCCGGGTCAGAGGCACGCGTCAGCGATCAGGCGGCGTTGCCGCGAGGAATATACGGCGCGTGGCCACTGTCGTGGTCGGTCGCGTCACGCACAGCGGTCACGCCCGGCACGCGGCCCATCAGGGTCTTCTCGATACCCTGCTTGAGGGTCACATCAGCCATGCCACAGCCCTGGCAACCACCACCGAAGCGCAGCAGCACTACGCCTTCAGCCGAGACTTCCTGCACCGCCACCTTGCCGCCATGCGACGCCAGCTGCGGGTTGATTTCGTTTTCCACCACCCAGTGCACGCGCTCCACCAGCGAGGCGGCATCACCGGGCGCTTCGCCCTTGATGCGCGGTGCCTTGATGGTCAGCTGCTGGGCGCCCGCGGTACCGGCGATGATGTCGATCTCGGCACCGTCAAGCCAACCCACGCTGGCTGCATCGACGTAGAGGGTGAAGCCATCGCAGTCCACCGCCCACTCGTCACCAAGCAGGTCGCTCGGCTCGGCGAACTCCAGCCGGGCATCGGCGCGCGGGGTACCGGGATCGACCGCGCTCAGGCGCACGCCCATGCCGGGCGCGCCCTCGCGTTCGATCAGCTTGCGGAAATGGGTCTGGGCAGTGTCGGAGATCTGGATCATCAGGCTATTCTAGCCAAGTAAGCGTCAGCCGCTCATTCGGTTTATACACCGTCCGGCGCATTGTTCAGTCAACACGAGGTGGAGATTCCCATGGCCGACCTGATTCCGCTGGCCCAGGCCCGTTGCGTGCCGCGCAAAGGCAGCGACCACAAGCTCGGCGAAGCCCGCCTGGCCGAACTGTTGCCGCAGGTTCCCGGCTGGGAGCTGAGCGAGGGAGGCCAGGCGCTGCTGCGCACCTTCCGCTTCAAGAACTACTACGCCACCATGGCCTTCGTGAACGCGCTGGCCTGGATTGCCCACCACGAGGACCATCACCCGGACCTGGGCGTGCACTACGACCGCGCGGTCGTGCGCTTTTCCACCCACGACGTGGGCGGCCTGAGCGAAAACGACTTCATCTGCGCGGCCAAGACTTCGGCCCTGACGGAGCAACTGCCATGAACGTACGCCTGCTGAGCCTGTCCCTGATCGCTGCGACCGGCCTGGCCGGTTGTGGCGCGTCCGAACCGGCGGCCCCGCCACCGCCGCCGCCGACTGAAGTGGCTGCGGTTAAGACGCCGCCGCCGCAGTACCCGCTGGAACTGGCCTGCATGGGCGTGGGGGGTACCAGCACCTTCAAGGTGACCATCGGTACCGACGGCAAGCCCAGCGAGGTCGCCCTGCTGACCGGCGCCGGCAACCCGCAACTGGACGAGCTGGCCAAGACCGCCGTGCAGGGCTGGCAGTTCAACGCCGCCACCCGCAATGGCCAGCCGGTGCCCGCCACCATCCAGGTGCCGGTCAGCTTCAACCCGCCGCAGCCGAAGCCAGACCAGTGCTTCGCGATTGAAGAACGCCTGCGCCGCGGCGGCTGATCGCCCGCACCCGACGAGGCCAGCCGACGCCCGCCTCGCCCTTGCCGCCCCGGCCCTGTCCGGGGCGGTTGTCTGTTGACCAGGATCGCGTCGGTACATGCTGCAGATTCCCCCCGAAAATGTCTGGATCGCGCTGGCGGTCACCCTCGCGGCCGGCCTCGCCACCGCCATCGGCAGCCTGCTGGTGCTGTTCTCGCGCCGGCCCAATCCGCGCCTGCTGGCGTTCGGCCTGGCCTTCGCCGGTGGTGCGATGGTCTATGTGTCGCTGTCGGAGATCCTCAACAAGTCCATTGCCTCGTTCGCGCTGGCCTATGGCGAGCGCACCGGCTTCACCTACGGCACCCTGGCCTTCCTGCTCGGCGTGATCGTGATCGTGCTGATCGATCACTTCATCCCCAACCCGCATGACAGCCTGGACAAGCAGGACCCGGCGTTCCGCGAGAACAGCCGCGAGTACCTTAAGCGGGTCGCCCTGCTGACCTCGATCGCGATCACCGCGCACAATTTCCCGGAAGGGCTGGCAACGTTCTTCGCGACGCTGGAGAGCCCGTCGGTGGGCATGCCGCTTGCCTTCGCCATTGCCATCCACAACATTCCCGAGGGCATCGCCATTGCGGTGCCGGTGTACTTCGCCACCCAGAACAAGTTCTACGCATTCAGCGCCAGCCTGCTGTCGGGCCTGGCCGAACCGGTGGGCGCGGCGCTTGGCTACTGGCTGCTGTCCGGATCACTGTCGCACGCCACCTTCGGCTGGGTGTTCGGGCTGATCGCCGGTGTGATGGTGTTCCTGGCGCTGGATGAGCTGCTGCCGGCGGCCAAGCGCTATGCCAAGGGCCACGAGACGGTGTATGGACTGGTGGCAGGCATGGGCACGCTGGCGATCAGCCTGGTGCTGTTCAAGTGGTGAGGGGTTTGCGGCCCACTCCGTAAAGTCGAGCTTGCTCGATGGGCTTTCCGCGCGCCCCTACCGAAGCGCAGTCGAGCATGGCTCGATTCCACAGGGGGAGACGCCGGGCATGGCCCGGCGCTACCTTCAGCGAAGCCGGTCCAGCGCCTCGACCAACTCATCAGCCAGCGGCGCGTTCAGCACATATGGTGTCTTGCCCGCGTCCAGCGCGAACTCCAGCGACGCAGCGTGCAGGAACAGGCGTTTCAGCCCGATCTGCTCACGAAGCCGCTTGTTGACCGCAGGATCACCGTATTTGTCGTCACCGGCCACCGGGTGCCCCAGATGCTGGGCATGCACGCGGATCTGGTGGGTGCGGCCGGTTTCGATGCGCACCTCGCAGTAGGAATGGCCGCCGCGGCGCTCAAGCACCCGGAAGTGGCTGATCGATTCCTTGCCGATCGCATTGACCTGCACATGGCGTTCGCCACCCTGGCGCAGGCCCACGTGCAGAGGCGCGTCGACCGTCATCACACCGTCGGGCATGCGCCCGGCCAGCAGGGTCAGGTAGCGCTTGCGGATGCCGGCGCCATGGTCTTCACGCAGCAGCGCCTGCAGTTCGCTCAGCGCCGAGCGCTTCTTGGCCACGATCAGCAGGCCCGAGGTGTCGCGATCCAACCGGTGGACCAGCTCCAGGGTCTGGCCCGGGCGCAGGGCGCGCAGGGTCTCGATGGCGCCGAAGCTGATGCCGCTGCCACCGTGGCTGGCCACGCCGGTCGGCTTGTTCAGGGCCAGCAGGCGGGCATCCTCGAAGACGATGGCCTGCTCCAGGCGGCGCATGAACGCCTCCGGCGGGCCGGCCTTGTCTCCCTCTTCAGTGAGACGAACCGGCGGCACACGCACCTCGTCGCCCGCTTCCAGCTTCCGCTCGGCCTTGGCACGGCCGCCATTCACGCGCACCTGGCCGCTGCGCACCAGCTTGTAGACCAGGCTGCGCGGAGCGCCTTTCAGCTGGCCCAGCAGGAAATTGTCCAGGCGCTGGCCGGCGCGGTCGGCGGGAACGGTGATCATGCGCACGGAAGGCTTGTCGCCAGCGGGCTTGGTGGGGTCTTGGGCGGTCATCAGGCTGTTTATTCTGTTACACTCGGGGGGCGATATAAGGGATTGATTTCGTTGGAAGTTACTCAGGGCCAGAAGCCCAGCTTCCGACGAATCCGGCACAGTGCGCGACCACCGCCCGCGGGGCGGCCATGTTAGCGGCTCACCGGCCTTCCCGGCCATCGCCGGATGTCTGACACACAACCGTGCTGAACATGTCCCGCGTGGCGCTCCAGCCTGGCTGACAGCTGCCTGCGGCCTTGTAACACCCCAAAACCCATAAGAGTGAAGCGCTCCCGCGGCCTGCCGTGGTGTTGTAGCGCTGGAAACCCAAGCCGCCCTCCCCGCGCTTGCGCGAATGGGCGGCGAACCGTGTCCAGAGGCGAAACCCCATGGCGTTCCGCGCGGTAGCCGCTTGCGAGGAACGCAACAATGAAGCGAATGCTGATCAACGCCACGCAGGCTGAAGAGCTGCGTGTTGCCATCGTGGATGGCCAGTCGTTGTATGACATCGACATCGAACAGCCGTCGAAGGAACAGAAGAAGTCCAACATCTACAAGGGCCGGATCTTCCGCATCGAGCCCTCGCTGGAAGCGGCCTTCGTTGAGTACGGTGGCGGCCGCCATGGCTTCCTGCCGCTGAAGGAAATCTCCCGCGACTATTTCCAGGCCGGTGTCGACCACAACAAGGCCGGCATCCGCGAGCTGCTGAGGGAAGGCCAGGAAATCGTTGTCCAGGTGGATAAGGAAGAGCGCGGCAACAAGGGCGCTGCCCTGACCACGTTCATCTCGCTGGCCGGCCGCTACATGGTGCTGATGCCGAACTCGCCCAGCGCGGGCGGTGTCTCCCGTCGCATCGAAGGCGAAGATCGGGCCGCCCTGAAGGACGCCCTGGACAAGCTGAACATCCCCGACGACATGGGCGTGATCATCCGCACCGCCGGCGTCGGCCGCGATGCCGAAGAGCTGCAGTGGGATCTGGACTACCTGCTCAACGTCTGGCGCGCGATCGCCGAAGCGGCCCTGAGCAAGCCGGCCCCCTTCCTGATCTACCAGGAATCGCGCCTGATCGTGCGCGCACTCCGTGACTACCTGCGCGCCGACATCGGCGAGATCCTGGTGGACACCGAGGAGATGTACGAGCACGCCAAGGAGTTCATGCAGCAGGTGATGCCGCAGACCCTGCGCAAGCTCAAGCATTACAAGGACGACATCCCGCTGTTCAACCGCTTCCAGATCGAATCGCAGATCGAGGGCGCCTACGAGCGCAACGTGCGCCTGCCGTCGGGTGGTTCGATCGTGGTCGACCAGACCGAAGCGCTGACCGCCGTCGACGTCAACTCCTCGCGCGCCACCAAGGGCAGCGACATCGAGGACACCGCGTTCCAGACCAACCTGGAAGCGGCTGAGGAAGTGGCCCGCCAGCTGCGCCTGCGCGACCTGGGTGGCCTGGTGGTCATCGATTTCATCGACATGGCCTCCAACAAGCACCAGCGTGAGGTCGAAAACCGCCTCGCCAACGCGCTGAAGTACGACCGTGCACGCGTGCAGGTCGGCCGCATCTCGCGCTTCGGCCTGCTGGAAATGAGCCGCCAGCGCCTGCGCCCGAGCCTGGGCGAGTCGAGCCAGATCGTCTGCCCGCGTTGCGACGGCCACGGCCGCATGCGCAGCGTCGAGTCGCTGTCGCTGTCGATCATCCGCGTCGCTGAAGAGCATGCGATGAAGGAGAACACCGGGCAGGTGCTGGTACAGGCCCCGGTGGAGATCGCCAATTACCTGCTGAACGAGAAGCGCAGCGCCCTGCGCGAGATCGAGCAGCGCCACGAGGCGCCGATCGTGATCGTCGCCGATGAGCAGCTGCACACCCCGCACTACGCCGTCACCCGCCTGCGCGACAACGAGCTGGGCGAGGAAAGTGGCAGGCCGAGTTACCAGCGCGGCACCCCGCGCAAGCTGCCGGTTCACGCGCTGACCAAGGGCCAGCTGAACATTCCGCCGCCGATGGTGACCCAGGTCAAGCACAACTCCCCCGCCCCGGTGCGTGAGGAAGTGGAGCCGGCTGCAGCCCCGGCTCCGGCACCAGTGGCCGCAGTCGCTCCGGCCGCAGCCGCCAGTGGTGGCGTCGTCGGCTGGCTGAAGCGCATCTTTGGCGGCGAGCCGGCACCGGCGCCCGCACCGGCTCCGGCCGCACGCCAGCCGCAACAGGACGGTGGCCGCCGTGACCGCAACAAGGATCGCAACAAGGACCGCAAGGACCGTCGCGATGACAGCCGCGGCAACGGCAATGCGCAGCAGCAGAAGGACGGCGGCAACCGCAAGGACCGCGGTGAGCAGCGCAAGGACGGCCGCCAGGGTGGCAACGGCGCCAATCCTGGCACTGGTAATGCCCAGCAGCCGCAGCAGGGCAAGCAGAAGGATCAGCAGAAGGACGGCCAGCAGCAGCCGCAGCAGAACAAGCAGCGCAACGAGCCGCAGGCCCAGAACCCGCAGCAGCAGCCGAAGCTGAAGCAACCCCGGCAGCCGCGTCCGCAGCAGGACGGCGACAAGCCGGCCGAAAAGCCGCAGCGCAACGCCGCCGAAGCCGCTGCTGAAGTGGCAACCGCGGCCGCCGCGGTGACCGCGACGGCGGCCGTCGCCAATACCGTGACCGCGCAGGAAGCCACTGCACCGGTTGCACCGGTTGCCACTGCCGCTCCGGTGGACGCTGCCCCGGTGGTCGACACCGCCATGGCCGCAGGCGCCGAGGCTGAAGCTGCTGTCGTGACCGGTGAAGAGGCTGCGGCCGAGGCCACGGGCGACCAGACTGGCGAAGGCGCGAGCCGTCGTCGTCGTGGCCGTCGTGGTGGCCGCCGTCGCCGCCGCGGTGGCGCCGAGAACGCCACCGGCAATGACGCCTTGGGCGACGATCAGGACGACGGTGACGAAGGCGATGACGCTGACGGCACCGAACCGAACGTCGGCAACACCGGCGAGGCCGCTCCGGTCGCCGTCAGCCAGTTGACCCGTTCGCAGCCGGAGTTCGATTTCGACGACGAGGCCGAACCGGCCGCCGTCGAAGCAGAGAAGCCGGCCCGCGCCGCCGCAGCTGTCGTGGCCGCGCCGGTCGCGGTGGTAAGCAGCGCCGTGGTCGAGGCCGCCGTTCCGGCCGTCGCCGAGACCGCAGCCCCGGTTGAGACCATTGCCAAGTCCGAAACGGCGTCCTCGCCGGTGCAGACCAGCATGCTCGACGCCATCGACGCAGCAACCCCGGTACAGCCGGTCGCCGTTGCCGCCCCGGTGGCAGAAGTGAAGCCGGTCGTGGAAGAGGTCGCTCCGGTGATCGAAGCGAAGCCGGTGGTGGTTGAAGCCGCTCCGGTGGTCGAGTCGAAGCCGGCGGTGGTTGAAGCCGCTCTGGTGGTCGAGTCGAAGCCGGCGGTGGTTGAAGCCGCTCCGGTGGTCGAGTCGAAGCCGGCCATGGTTGAAGCCGCTCCGGTGGCTGAAGCGAAGCCGATCGTGGTTGAAGCTGCCGCGGCGGTTGAAGCGCCGCAGGTCGTCGAGACCGCGCCGATCGCTGAACAGCCGGTCGCTGCGGTAGTGGTGGAAGCCGCACCGGTGGAAGCCGCTGCACCGGTCGCCGAGGCGGTGGTGACGCCGTCGATCGACCCGGTCGCCGATGGCCACACCGACGCTGCCGCCCAGGCTGCTGAAGCCAAGACCGACGAAGAAGACGAAGAAGCCGCCAAGCGCACGCCGCCGGCGAACTGATCGATCTTTGATCGCGTGAAAACCAAACGGCGGGGATCGATGATCCCCGTCGTTTTTGTTTGTGCGTTGGGTAGAGGCCGACCCTGGTCGGTGCTGTTGGTTCGTGCCAACCAAGGTTGGCACCTACCGAAGCGTGTCTGCGTCAGGGTTTCGGCGCGAACTGCAGGCGGGTCCACACGCCGTAGTGGTCCGAGGCCCAGCGGCCGCTGTCGTCGGGCTGATCGAACAGAATCCTCGCCTCGCGCGCCACCATTTCATCCTGCTGAAAGAAGATGTGATCGATCCGCGATGGCGCCTGGTAGTAGTGGCGGTTGAGCGTACTGACCCCGGCCAGGTCGGTGTTGACATGCACGCTGCCGTAGCTGTCGCCGTAGTGGCTGCGCAGTTCGCTCAGATCGCCGGCATCCACCAGCGCGTTGAAATCGCCTGCGATCACCACCGGTGCCGCAGCGGAAGTGGCCGTGATGAAGCGCAGCAGATCCTCCACCTGGGTGCGACGGATGCGTTGGCCGCTTTCATCGCTGCGCTCATTGAGATGGGTGGCATAGACGTTCACCGGTCTGCCATCGACGTCGATGCGCAGATGGGCGACGGTGCGGTAGTCATCCAGTGGCAGCAGCAGGTGATCGTTCCGGGCCAGCACCGGGCGCCGGGTCAGCAGCGCATTGCCATAGCGCTTCGGGGCCCCGACCGGATCGGTGGAAACGAACAGATACGTGTAGCCGAGCTGGCTGGCCAGCCACTGCGCCTGGTTGCGCAGAGTGCGGCGCTGGATTACCTCCTGCAGGGCAATCGCATCGGGCTGCAGGCGCTTGAGTTCGGCAACGATGCTGCGCCGGCGGCTCGGCCAGTCCTCGCGATCATGATGCAGATTGAAGGTGACCATGCTCATGCCCGACGCATGGGCGGTATCGGCCGGCAACGTCGTTGCCGGCGTTACCTCCGCCATCGTGAAGCCTGGCAGTGCCAACGCGACGGCCAGCCCAAGGGCACGCACGACCGTGCGCGCCCTCGCCCCCTGTTGTTTCATCGTTACTGTCCCTTGCGTTCTGCGCGGCGCACCGCGCTTGGCACTTCAATCTCGACCCGCGCAGGCAACTGGTGCACGTGCAGTTCCTTGTTGACCCACTCGGCCGTTTCGCCGTTGATGGTCGCCTCGCCCGGATCACCTGCGTATGGCCATGGCAGCACCACGCCACCGACCGGCGGTACCAGGCCCGGCTGCACGTCCAGCACCAGCTGCTTTTCGCTGCGCTGCAGGCGATAGTTGAGCTGGCCCTGCGGTGTGCGCAGGCCCTGCACGGCAATGCCCTCGCCCTGCAGCCACGCGCTCGGCACGCCCGCGGCCAGCACCAGCGCGTCGTCCATGTCGCGGTGGTAAGCAAACATGTCCAGCGCCGAGCGCACGAAGTCCGAGGCCACCCAGGCATGCGGCAGGTCGCCGACGAAGAACGGCTTGCGCGGCGTACGCGAGACCACTTCGGCCCACTGGTTCCAGGCCTGCGGCGCGCGATCCTTGAAGAAGAACTCGGTGGCCTGCCAGGCACGGTCGCGCCAGCCCAGGCGTACGAACGCGGCCACGTTGCGCCATTCGTAAGGCGTGTAGTCCTTCCACTCGCGCTTGCCGTCACGGCGGGCGACGAACTCCTCCCAGTAGCGCTCGAAGGTCGCCTCCAGCGCCTGCTGTGGCAGCCGGTCCTGCTCGCCGCCCGGGGCCAGTGCGATGGTTGTCGAGGTCGCGTCGAAGTCGCCCAGCTCGGCCGAGCCCGGGAGATAGTCGATGTTGTGCTGCTGCATCGCCGACAGCAGCGACGCCTGCAGGTCGTCGCGGAACTGGTCGCGCGATTCGGCAATCTGCATCGCTTCAACCTTGCCCAGCTGGCTGGCCAGCTGCGCCGCATCCTTGTAGCCACGCAGCGCCCAGAAGTTGTCCCAGTACGAGTGCATCGGCTTGGCCGAGTAACCCTCATGGCTGATCGACGCCGGCATCATCCCGTAGAAGGCCGGATTGCGCGCACGGTTCTCGTCGGTGCGCTCACTGGCGCGCAGCTGCTCCATGTAGGTGTAGGCGCCCTGTACGTGCGGCCACATCAGTTCCACGAAAGTGCTGTCGCCGGTGTAGCGGCCGTACTCGGCGATGCTGTAGATCAACTCGCCGTGGCTGTCGTTTTCCGGCACCGGGTCGCTGCCGCGCGCGTCGACGCAGCACGGCACCTTGCCATTCTCGAACTGGTAGGGCGCGTACCAGTTGATGTAGTCGCGCACGGCATCGCTGCGACCCATGCGCAGCAGGCCTTCGGAAATCATCGCGCCGTCTCGGATCCAGCTGCGTGCATATGACCGCGTGCCCGGCTGCAGGCGCGGGCCAACACGAGAGATCAGCATGTGCGCGACCGCGGTGCGGAGGGTGTCGACCAGCGCTTGGCCGGCAGCCGGCACCTGCAGCGACACCACGCCCAGTTTCTGCCGCCACTGTTCAGCCACCTGGGCCTGGGCCTTGGCCACGTCCAGTGCCTGCGGCGCCCAACCACCGGTCTGCGGCAGTACCACCGCCACTTCGCGGCTCTGGCCGGGCTCCAGCCTGATCGTATACATCAGCGCGCCCGACGCCATGCCGGTGCTGTCCTTCACCGTCGTGGTGGCCGGATACTTTCCCTCCGCCAGATGCATCGCATCCAGTTTGCCGTCGAAGGTGCTGGCGAAGCGTGCGTCCGGCACCTGCAGCGGATAGATGCGCGGCTCGCCATTGATCCGCACCAGCTGCTCGCCGACATCCAGCGCATCGATGCGGCTGAAGCCACCGACGGTGTTGAGGAACTGTGTCGGCGGGTTGACCTGCCAGGGGCGGATCGCCAGCGCCAGGGTGTACTCGTGCGCGACCTTGTCCGGGTTGCTGAGACGATAGCGACCGATCAGCTGCGCGCGCTCGGGAGTGCCCTGCACGAAGCTGGTTACCGCCAGGCCGGCCTTCTCATGTACCCAATCGACGTTGGCGATCGGCAGGTAGTGGTCCTGCAGCGATTGGGTGATGGCGACCTTGGACCAGTCCAGCAGCTTGCCATCGAGGCGGATGAACGGCTCGATGCTGAAGCTGCCCTTGGCCGGCTCCAGTGCGCCGTCCTCGCTGATCAGCGCCTGCTCCTGGCCGCCATCGAGGCCCAGCAGGGTCCAGTACGGCTGCTCGCCCACGTAGGCACGCGGCAGCGACCCGCGCGGCAGGTCGGCGGCCACCGAAGACAGGAATGCGTTCGGGGTCGCGGCGAAGGCCAACGGCTTGAGCGCGATGTCACGGATGCCGTAGCGCCAGTTCGGGCCATCCTGCAGGTCGAAGCGCACGTAGCGTGCATCGGTATCCGGCAGCGCCAGCCAATCACGGCCACCGGCACCACTGGTCACCTCACGCACGGTGCGCCAGTCACGGCCATCCTCGGAGGTGCGCACGGTGTAGCGGCGGGCCTCCAGGTTCGGCAACCAGTCGATCACCGCGCCACCGATCTCGCGGCTCTTGTGCAGGTCCAGGCTGATGGTCTGCTGCTTGACCCCGCCACTGATCCAGAAGGTATCGCTCCTGCCATCGATCATGCGGTCCTGCAGCGCCATCGCGGTATCTGCGATCACCGACGGCACCAGCGCCGAATCATCCTGCGGTGGCAGGCCCTGCAGGGTCAGCTTGTCGAAGCACACCGTGCCGCGCCCACCGACCTTGCTGTAGAGGGTGAACTCCACCGCCGCGCTGCGCGACATCTCCTTCTCGGGCGACGGCCCCCAGGCCTTGTCGATCTGGCGGCGGCGATACTCGACCGGTGTCCATGTCTTGGGGAAGGCGTAGCCAGGACGGTTGACCCACCAGACGTTATCGCCGCTGGCGTCGATCAGCTTGAACTGCAGGTCGTTGCCCGGCGAGTCACCGCGCAGCTGGAAGCCAAAACGATAGTTGACCGGGTATTCGATGTTCAGCGCGCGACGGATGCCGACGTAGCCGGAGACGTTGTGGAAGTCGTAATCCAGGCACAGCGCGCGGCCGCCGCCGGCACCGCTGACCGGCCGCAGCGAACCGCTGACCTGGTCGGACAGCACCAGCTTCCAGGCACTGATGTCGTCGAAGTCGTCCAGCACCTTCGGCGCCGGCAGCGCCGGAGGTGCGGCGATCGCCAGGGAGGTCCACAACAGGCCCAGTCCAACGGCGATCGCTCGCTTCATCCTTTGACGCTCCCCAGCAACAGACCTTGGATGTAGTACCGCTGCAGCACCAGGAACAGCGCCAGCACCGGAACCACGGTGACCACCGCGCCGGCCATCATCATTTCCACGTCCATGATGTGCTCGCGCGAGAGGGTGGCCAGCGCCACCGGCAAAGTGTAGTGCTCCTGGTCAGTCAGCACGATCAACGGCCACATGAAATCGTTCCATGCGCCCATGAAGGTGAAGATGGCCAGGGTCACCAGCACCGGCTTGAGCATCGGCAGCACGATCTGGAAGAAGATGCGCAACTCCCCTGCCCCATCGATGCGCGCTGCTTCCAGCAGTTCGTCGGGGATCGAACGCGCGTACTGGCGGACCAGGAAGATGCCGAACACGCTGGCCAGCGCCGGCACGATCACGCCGCCGAAGCTGTTGACCAGGCCGAGCTGCTTCATCAGCAGGAACAGCGGCAGCATCGCCACCTGTGCCGGGATCACCAGTGCGGCCATCAACACCTGGAACAGGCGTTCGCGGCCGACGAAGTTCAGCTTGGCGAACGCATAGCCGGCCATGGTGTTGAGCAGCAGCGAGCCGAGGGTGATGCCCACCGACACCAGCAGGCTGTTGGCGAAGTTGCCACCCATGCCGGTGCGCGCGAACAACTCATGGTAGTTGCGCGTGGTGATGCTGGACGGCAGCAACGGAGGCGGGAAGTGGGTCGCCTCGCCCTGCGGCATGAACGAGACCGAGAGCATCCAAAGCAGCGGTGCCAGGCTGACCAGGGCCAGCACCAGCAACGCACCATTGATCAACCACGGATACCAGCGCGACTGGCCGATTTCACGACTCATACCAACTGCCTCTTGCGGCCGAAACGCAGCATCACGGTGGTCACCGCCAGGATGATCAGGAACAGCAGGAACGCCACTGCGGAGGCGCGTCCCAGGTTCCACCACTTGAAGCCTTCCTCGAACATGAAATACAGCACGCTGACGGTGCTCTGCAGTGGGTCGCCGCGGGTCATCACGTAGGGCTCTGCGAACAGCTGGAAGTAGCCGGACACGGTGATCACGCCGACCACCAGCAGCACCGGGCCGAGCATCGGCAGGGTGATGTGCAGGAACTGCTTCCAGCGCGAGGCACCGTCGATGCGGGCGGCCTCGTACAGGTCATGCGGGATCGCCTGCAGGCCCGCCAGGAAGATCACCATGTTGTAGCCGAAGTTCTTCCACACCGCGAACAGCATGATGGTCGGCATCGCCCAGTTGGGATCACCCAGCCAGTCGATCGGACTGATGCCCAGATGCCCCAGACCGTAGTTCACCAGACCGTAGCTGGTATGGAACAGGTAGCGCCAGATCACCGCCACCGCCACCAGCGTGGTCACCACCGGCGCGAACAGCGCGGTACGGAACAACGCCTTGAAGCGCGCGGCCGGTGCATTCAGCAGCATCGCCGCGCCCAGCGACACGCCGATCGACAACGGCACGCCGATCAACACGAAGTAGGTGGTGTTCCACAGCGACTTCCAGAACATCGGCGTCTGCAGCAGATCGATGTAGTTGCCGAGACCGACGAAACGCAGGTTGCTGCTGTCAGCCAGGGCATACAGGTCGAAGTCGGTCACGCTCAGCGCCAGTGCAGAGGCGACCGGCAGGCCGAAGAACATGCCCAGCACGATCAACGAGGGGCCGGCGAAGATCCAGCCGGCCAGCGAAGTACGTTTCATTGCGCGCTCCCGGCGGCCACGGCGCTGCTCGAACGCGGCGACGGCGCACGTTGTTGCAGGCGTTGTTGTTCATGCATCCAGCGGCGCTTGGCCAGCACCTTGTCCACGCGCTGGTCCAGTTCTTCCACGGCCTTGTCCTGCGGCAGGCCGCCGCGCACCACCTTCTCGGTGACGATGCGCATTTCCTGCACGATGCGCTCCCATTCAAGCACCTTCGGCGTCGGCTTGACCCGTTCCAGCTGGTCACGGAACGCAGCAGCCAGCGGATCGTTGGCCAGCGAAGGCGCGTTCCAGGTGCTGCGGCGTGGCGGCAGGTCGCCGATGATCGAATGGAAGCGCGCCTGGATTTCCGGCCGCGACAGGAACTCGATCAGCTTCCACGACGCTTCCTTCTGCTGCGACTTGCGGAAGATCACCAGGCTTGTGCCACCTGCAATGCCGGCGCCCGGGCCATCCGGACCCGGCAGCGCGGCGGTGCCCCACTGCCCTTCCAGTTCCTTCGGCTGCAGCTTCTTGAACTCGCGGATGTTCCAGGGGCCGGAAATGTAGAACACGTTGAAGCCACGGAAGAATTCGTCCCAGACGTTGGAGATCTGCGTCTCGGACATCTTCGGCGCCCAGCCCTGCTCGAACATGTTGGCGTAGAAGGCCAGCGTGCGACGGAAACCGGGGCTGGCGAAGTTGCCGCGGGTGTCATCGTCGCGCAGCAGCGGATCAGGCTGCTGCAGCGCCAGCGACAGCTGCTGCTCGAACTCGTTGATCGGCATCAGCACCGCATAGCGGCTCGGGCCCTGCATTCGCTTGATTGCCGCCATCTGCTCGTCCCACTCCTGCCACGTGCGCGGCGGGTGGTCATAGCCGGCTTTGGCCAGCAGGTCCTTGCGGTAGTAGATCAGGCGCGTATCGACGTACCACGGCACGCCGACCAGTTCACCGTGGATCACGTTGGTATCCCAGATGCCCTGGAAGTAGTCCTTCGGGTCGACCACGGCCGAACGCCGCACGAACGGCTGCAGCGGCGTCAGCGCGTCGAGTTCGGCGAACTCCGGCACCCAGGTGTTGCCGAGCTGGCACACGTCCGGCAGGCCGTCGGCGGCGAACGCGGTCAGCAGCTTCTCGTGCGCGGCCGTCCACGGGATGTTCTGCACATCCACCTTGATACCGGGGTTCTCGGCCTCGAATTCGTGGATCAATTCGCTGACCACCTCGGCTTCGCGCCCCATCGCCCAGAAGCGCACGGTGGTGGTGCCCGGCTCGGTGCGGGCGCAGCCGGCCACGGCCAATGCGGCCAGGGCAGGCAGCGCCCAGCGGCGCAGGCGGTCGATCCAGTTCGGCATCAGGTTACTTGCCCTGGCCTGTGGTGCGGTTGGCATTGTTCTTCTGTTCCTGCGCGGCAGCCGCGCGTGATTCGGCGATACCCACCGCGCGTGCCGCCGCGGCCTTTTCGTCTTTCTGCAGTTCCAGCGGCTGGAAGGAGCCTTCCGGCGCCAGCCAGCCACCGTTGAACCCGGCCCGCTCCAGGCCCTTGCGGATGTACGGGTTCTTCTTCATCACTTCCCAGACAAAGTCATCGCGGTAGTTGGCGATCATGGTCAGGATCGGGCCCTGGTCGATGGCGATGTAGTCGCTGGCGACCCAGCCCCGATCCGGCACCAGGCGACCGGTCTTGATCGGGATGTCGTAGTTGAAGCTGGGGTTGAACGAATCCAGGAAGCCGTAGCTGGAATAGATGTAGTCGCCAAAGCGCTTGTGCATCTCCAGCGTTGCCGGGATCACCTGCTCGGGGGCGAACACCACCGACGCGATCGCAGCGGTGGGAGCGATGGTGCCGTCGTCGAAGTTCTCGCGCAGGCCAGCGCCGCGCGAGGAGTAATGGCGGAACTGGCGCTGCTCGCCGCGATAGTCCTGGGTGGTGTTCTGCGGTCCGTCGCTGGCAGTCAGGCCCCACACGTTCTCGCCGTACTCCTTCCACTGCATGGGGTTGGCGATGGCGTATTCGCGTTGGGCCAGCGCGGCCGAGCGGCTGTTGAGGAAATAAGTGCTGCCGCGCTCGCGCATGTACGCGTCCTGGATGTCGCGGAAGTCGATCCAGACGTGGCTGTACTGGTGGCCGAACAACGGGCCGAATGACAGGTATTCCTGCCCCTGGTACACGCCCCAGTCGTTGTCATAGGTACGCGTCCACACGGTCCACGCATCCGGGCTGACCGGGTGCGTCGGCGAGCCCAGGGCGAGGATGTAGACCATCATCGCCTCGTTGTAGCCCATCCAGTCGTGGTCGATGAAGCCGCTCTCCGGGAACCAGCCCATCGAGATCAGCGGTGCACGCTGCTGCAGCCACGGCCAGTCGACCTTCTTGTACAACGTATCGGCGATCTGGCGGATCTCCTTCTCGCGCGGATCGTCGCCGTCGTAATACGACTGCGCGAACAGCACGCCCATCATCAGCAGTGCGGTATCCACCGAGGACAGTTCGACCCAGCTGTCGTAGCGGCGGCCTTCCTGCATGTCCAGGAAGTGGTAGTAGAAGCCCTTGTAGCCGGCCTTGCCGGTGCGCTGCGGGCCCATCGGCACGTCGCGGAAGAACTTCAGGGTGGTCAGCGTGCGGTCGATGGCCTGGTTGCGGCTGACCCAACCGTTCTCGATGCCGATCGGATAGGCAGTCAGCGCGAAGCCAACCGAGGCGATGCTGGCAAACGGCCTCGACGGGTAACGGTCCGGGGTCAGGCCGTTGATTTCGTTGGTGGTGTCCCAGAAGAACTGGAAGGTACGGCGTTCGATGTCATCGAAAAGCGGCGGCAGCACCGGCTTCATCGGCCGCGGTGGCGCGTCGGCCTCGATCAGGATCACCTGCGGCTGAGGCTTGGCAGGCTCCTGCTGGGCCGGCTGGCAGGCAGCAACGACCAGGCTCAACGCTGCGGCGGACAACAGATGGCGTGCCAGCATGGCGCGATTTCTCCGGTGGTCTGATCGATGGGAAAGCATACCGTCCAATGATCTGAAATCGTTTACAAGATGCATTCTTAAAAAACCACGAAAAACGTGGTTTGACACCGCGATCATTGCCCACGCCACTGCCCCCTGGCCGGCAGCGGCGTGGGCAATGGACCGGCACCGGGCCGGCCATTGCCGTTTCTTCATCCTGCCGATGCCGCCGGCGGAGCGGCGGCATCGGATCGTGCATCTACATCCGGGCTTAGAAGCGGAAGCCCACCTCAGCCTTGACCTGTCGCGGCGTACCGATGATGTCGCCGGTCTCGTTGTAGCTGACCAGCAGCTTGCCGTCGCTCTTCACGTAGTTCAGCTTGGAGAAGTTGTCGAAGTTGAGCACGTTGATGATGTCGATACGGGCATACAGCTCGGTATCGCCGGCCAGCTTGAAGGTCTTGGTCGCCTGCAGATCCAGCGAGCGGTAGCCGAAGATCTTGCCGCCGAGCAGGAAGTGGCCATTGCCCGACGGTGTGCCGGCAGCCGGGGTCGGCATGCAGTTCGAATTGCCGGCCTGCGCGATGCAGGACCAGTCGTTACCCGGGGTCGGCGTTGCCAGGGTCAGCTTGCCACCAAAGGTGATGCCCCAGAAGCCGTCATACGAGCCGGTGACCACCAGGCGGTGACGCGGCGCGCCGTTGGACTTGATGGTCGGGTATTCACCGATGGTGCCGCGATCGAACGAATAGTGCTCGTTGATGTTGCGGTTGTGGCGTGCATTGGTCCAGGTATAGGCGATCGAGGTGCCCCAGCCGCTCTCCTTGCTGTACGGCTTCTGCGCCGACAGCAGGATCTGGGTGGAGCGGGTCTTGATGCCCTGCTGGCCGATGATCAGGCTGCCGAAGCCCGGGATGCTACAGCCCCACGGCTGACCGTAGGTCGGCTCGTCAGCGCCGCACAGCATCTGGTTGTCGAAGAAATTGCCGTTGTTGAAGCGGTTGCCCAGCGTGTAGGCGAAGCCATCGTAGGTCAGCGTGCGTGAAATCGTGGCATCGGTCAGCCACTCGCCGATCTGGTTGCTCATGCCCAGGCTGAACTGGTCGGAGTACGGCACCTTCATGTTGTTGTTCAGCAGATCGACTTCCATGCCTTCATTGCTGGTGGAACCCAGCAGTGCCTGCACGTTCTCGATGCCGTTCATCAGGTTCGGATTCCAGTCAAAGCACGGGGTCTGTCCGTACATGCAGCTGCCGGTGGCCGGGTTGCGGAAGAACACGGTCGGCTGCGGCAGTGCCAGCTTGGTGGTTTCCAGTGCCAGGTTGTCGAACAGGTCGCGATCGTAGGACCGGCCGGCGCCACCATGGAACACGTGCTGCTCATCGGCGTTTACGTCATACGAGAAGCCCAGGCGCGGCTGCCAGGCATTCTTGAAATTCTTGCGATTGTGGCCGGTGCTGATGTAATCGTTGACGTTCAAACCACTGAGCGCCAGCGTCTGCGCATAGGTCTGGCCCGGAGGCGCATGCCTGTCCTGCGAGAACAATGCGTTCACAACCTCCGGCGGGGTCACGAAATCGGTATAGACCGGGTTCTTTTCGTAATCCCAGCGCAGGCCGATGTTCAGCTGCAGGTGGTCATTGACCTGCCAGTCGTCCTGGATGAACAAGCCGATCTGCTTGACCTTGGCGCGCACCTCGGACTGCACGCCGGTGACACCAGTACTGGCCTTGGTGAACTGCGCCTTGTAAGGGGTGCCGGAGGAGAAGGCAGGATTGTCGATGGTGTAGAAGAACTGCGGATTGATCTGCGCGGCATCGGACGCGTACAGATCGATCTGCTTGTATTTGGCGCCCATCTTGATGGTGTGGTCGCCGGCCCACTGGAGGCCGTCCAGGGTCAGGTTGTCCTCGATCGCCCAGCCCTTCTGGCCCTTCACCTGAGAGGCGAACGCATCGGCTGCGCCGATCTGGACGAGGGTCTTTTCCTGCGGGGTGTTCCGGTTCTTGTCACCAAAGTCCGGCGCGGTGTAGACGATACCGTTGCCGTAGGTCAGCGGCAGCGGATTGTTGAACGCCTCCTCATGGGTGACCATCAGCTCGTTGTAGAACCGCTCGCCGCTGTGGTTCCAGCGCAGGGCATAGCGGCGGTCGGTATTGTCCACCACCTTGCCGTGCACCTTGGCGGTCTGGTCACTGAACTGCTGCTGGGTTTCGTCGCGATCCTGGAAGGTCAGCTCGATACGATCGTTATCGGTCGGCTCGAAGTCGATCTTGGCGAAGATAAGGTCCTGCTGGAACGGCTGGCTGGCCGGGCCGAGACCTGCGAGACCATCGGCGGGCAGATTGGCGGCCGCCGAGCTCACCGCACCGTCCGGCGCGATGGTCACCGGCAGGTCGAAGCGCTTGGCTTCATAGGTGACGAAGAAGTGGGCCTTGTCCTGGATGATCGGGCCACCCAAGGCGAAGCCATATTCCTTCTCGGCCGATTCTTCCTTGCTCTTGCCCGGCTGGCGTTCGGCCGGGGTCATCGCGCGCATGCTGTCGTTGGTGTAACGGTAGAAGGTTTCACCCTTGAACTCGTTGGTACCGGACTTGGTGGCGGCGGTGATCGCTGCACTGGACACCTGGCCGTACTCGGCCTTGTAGTTGCCGGTGATGACCTTGTATTCACCGATGGCCAGCTGCGGGAACGGATTGCCTGCGCTTCCGGACTGGCCGGAGATGCCGCCGCCCTTGACGTAGCTCTTCTGGCCCACGCCATCGATGTAGACGTTGGTGCCGTCGGAATTGGTGGCGCCGCCGCGCAGCGAGGTGTTGCCCTTGGCATCGCGGGTGAAGATCATGCCCGGCACCGCGTCGGCGAACTCCAGGAAGTTGCGCGACACCTGCGGGGTGGTCTGGATCTGCTGCAGGCTGACAGTCTTGCCGACTTCAGAGGTGCGCACTTCCTGCAGCAGGGTCGGCGCAACAACGTTGACGGTGTCCAGGTTGGTGGCCGCGGTCGCGCCGGGGGTGCTGCTGGCGGCGTCGGCAAAGTTCAGGGTGGCGGTCGAGGCCACGGTGACGGTGACCTTCTGGGTCTGGCCGTTAGCGACCACGTTGTAGGTGCCCGGATCCAGGCCCATCAGCGAGTAGCTGCCATCGGCGCGGATGGTGCCGCGGCGGACGGTGCCGGTGGCCACGTTGGTGGCGGTGACTTCGGTGCCTGCCTGGGCGCCGGCAACCTGGCCGCGCAGGCTGGCGTTGGCCGACTGCGCCATGACGTTCGGAGCGGCGGCCAGCATCAGGCAACTGACCAGTGCGGTGCTCAGCAGCCGGCGTGCCGGCGTGCGGAAGGTGGTGTGCATCATCAACTCAATCTCCGGGTGGCGGTGACCGCTTGCGCGGTCCCTGCGATCAATCAAAAAAGAAGGAACGCCTCTGGCTTCAATGGCCCGATGGCGGAGTGGTGGAATCGCGAACTATCAAGCGGGGAACCAGGGTCTGCTTGTCCCCTGTCCCGTCCGTGGAGGTGCCGTCCATCAACTGCAGCAGGCGCGTCATGGCCCGGTCGCCGAGCTCGGCGATGCTGACCTGCATGGTGGTCAGCGACGGGTGGACGAAACGCGCCAGCGGAATGTCATCGAAACCCGCCAGCGCGACATCGGACGGGACCTGGACACCGGCCTGCGTGAACGCATACAGACAGCCCAGGGCCATCATGTCGTTGGCGGCGAATACGGCATCGGGCAGCGCTCCGGCTGCCAGCAACTCCTGACCGGCGCGATGGCCGGAAGCTTCGTCGAAATCACCGGGCAGCTCGATGCCTTCGGCGCCACTGCCAAAAGCCGCCAGCGCGTCACGGAAGCCACGCAGGCGCTCGCGCGCGTCGAAGTTGAGGTCCGGGCCAGAAATGAAGGCGATGCGGCGGTGACCGGCCTCGAGCAGGTGGCGGGTCATCGCCATCGCACCAGCATGGTCGTCGATGCTCAACACCGGATGGTCCTGACCGGGCAGATAGGTGTTGATCAACACCGTCGGCAACGACTGCGGCAGGTTGTCGGTCAGGAAGCCCGGACTCTCGGCATAAGGCGAGAGCACCAGCAGGCCATCGACGCGGCCGCGCATGGCGCGCAGGGCGGCGCCCTGCTGTTCCTGGTCGCCGTGGTAGCTGGACACCAGCAGATGCTGGCGACGGCTACGGGCAACGTTGTCGATGCCGCGCATCAACTCGGAGAAGAATTCACCGTACAGGTCCGGCAGCACCACCCCCACCGTATTGGTGCGGCGGCTGCTCAGGCTGCGGGCGGCGGCGTGCGGGGTGTAACGCAGCCGTGCGGCCACCTCCAGCACAAGCTGGCGGACCGGTTCGGCGACATTTTCATGCCCGTTGAGCGCGCGGGAAACCGTGGCCACGGAGACCCGGGCTTCGCGTGCGACGTCTTTGATTGTGATAGCTGCCTTGTTCACGAAGCCGCCCTCCACGGCTTGGACCTACCAGCATTGGCGCGGAATGTAAGCGTTTCCATCTGGGCTTGTAAACAGTCCGTTAGGCGAATGTCCCGAAATGGACATGGAAATCTGTCTGCGCCGGCCCCTGCGGGGACCGGCCAGGACAGCGTGGGACAAGGCCTCAGCCCTGTTCTGACGGGGTCAGCGCACGGATGGACAGCGCGTGGATATCGGTCTCCATCATCGCTCCCAGCGCGGCGTAGACCGCGCGGTGACGGGCCAGCGGGCCCAGCCCGGCGAACCGATCACTGACCACATGCACGTTGAAATGGCCACGACCGTCGCGGGCGCCGGCATGGCCAGCATGGCGATGGCTGTCGTCCTCGATTTCGAGCACGATCGGGGCCAACGCTTGCTGCAGCGCATCACGAATCCGCTCGATCCGTTCCGCGTTCACGGCAGCACCTTGCGGAACGGCCGCACCTGCACCTGGGTGTAGACACCTGCCGCCACGTAGGGGTCGGCATCGGCCCAGGCCTGCGCCTGCGGCAACGAATCGAACTGGGCAATCACCACCGAGCCACTGAAACCGGCCGGGCCCGGGTCTTCGCTGTCCACCGCCGGGCAAGGCCCGGCCAACAGCAGGCGACCTTCGTCGCGCAGCGCGTGCAGCCGCGCCAGGTGTTCCGGCCGCGCCTGCAGTCGTTGCGCCAGGACATCCTGGCCGTCATACCCTTCGATCACATACCACACCGGCATTTCCTCGCTCGCGTTGTCGGTGCGCTGATTCTAGCCAATGCGGCCCCTGCCCCGGTCGCAGCTGGACACTGGCGCGGCAAAGGCTTACTCTAGACTCCATTGCACGTGGCTGGATGCAGCAGCCCGTCGGTTTTTGCGGCCAACGCAGCCCCCGACGACCGTCCCGCTGTTTCAAAGGGGCCACGTAGACGACCTCCCCGTAGTCCCGTCGCTGCCGTTCCCTGCGGCGCGTCCTGCTGTTTGATATGTGTGGAAGCGCGCCGATCCCGGCGTGTCTGGTGCCCTGGGGCTCCGTGGCGTTGGCCCGGTGAACCCGGTGCCGCGACTGGTCCGTTGCAATCCTGATGTCCATTAGATGACTTCCGAACTCGCGCTCGACGCGAACCCGCCAACCCGGCCGCCCGCCCCCCAGCAGCAGGAAATGCCGCTGGCCGTGGTGCATGGGCAACCAGTCCTGCAGATTCCGCAGGACCTGTACATCCCGCCGGATGCGCTGGAAGTCATCCTGGATGCCTTTGAAGGCCCACTGGACCTGCTGCTGTACCTGATCCGCCGGCAGAACCTGGACGTGCTGGACATCCCCGTGGCCGAGATCACCCGGCAGTACGTGGAATACATCACGGTGATGCGCGAGCTGCGTTTCGAGCTGGCCGCCGAGTACCTGGTGATGGCCGCGATCCTCGCCGAGGTGAAGTCGCGCATGCTGCTGCCGCGCCCGGTCAGCGAGGAAGGCGATGAGGCCGACCCGCGTGCCGAGCTGGTACGCCGGCTGCAGGAGTACGAACGTTTCAAGCAGGCTGCCGAGGACATCGACGCCCTGCCCCGCCAGGACCGCGATACCAGCCTGGCCCACGCCTTCATGCCCGAACGGGCGACGGTGAAGCTGCCGCCGCCGGTCGACCTGAAGGAAATGCTGATGGCCCTGCACGACGTGCTCAAGCGCGCCGAGCTGTTCACCGGCCACGCGATCAAGCGCGAGGCGCTGAGTGTCCGGCAGCGCATGGGTGAGGTACTCGGCCGGCTTGAAGACGGCAAGTTCTACCGCTTTGAAGGGTTGTTCACCGCCGAAGAAGGCAAGCTGGGCGTGCTGGTCACGTTCCTGGCGGTGCTGGAACTGGCCAAGGAGCAGCTGCTGGACATCGTCCAGGAAGAACCGCTGGCGCCGATCTATGTGAAGTCATTGGCCGCCGGCAACACCAACGCCCCGCTGCAGTTCAGCAGCGAGTTCGACGACAACGACGCCGCCAATGCCAACGAGTGAGCGCTGACTGCCGATGGATCAACCGCTGATCGACCGCATTGTCGAAGGTGCGCTGCTGGCTTCCAGCCAGCCGCTTACCCTGGCCCAGCTGAAGGACCTGTTCCCGGAAGAGGAACCGGCACCGCCGGGCAGCATCGAACGTGCGCTGGAACGCCTGCGCGACGCCTGCGAAGGCCGCGGCGTGGAACTGGTCGAGGTCGCCTCAGGCTTCCGCTACCAGGTCACCGGCGAAGTACACGGCTGGATCAGCCGGCTGTGGACCGAACGCAAGACCCGCTACACCCGCGCCACTTTGGAAACCCTGGCGCTGATTGCCTACCGGCAGCCGATCACCCGCGGCGAGATCGAACAGGTGCGCGGCGTGGCGGTCAGCAGCAACATCATCCAGGCGCTGGAAGAACGCGAGTGGATACGCGTGGTCGGGCACCGCGACGTGCCTGGCAAGCCGGCGTTGTTCGGTACAACCAAGGGCTTCCTGGACTACTTCGGCCTGAAGCGACTGGATGAACTGCCGCCACTGTCGGAACTGAAGGACCTGGGCGAACTGGAGCCACAGCTGTCGCTGGACCGCGATGCACCACCCCGGGCTGGCGCCGAAGGCCCCGATGTTTCGACCGGTGGTCACGATGACGCCGCCAATGATGACACCGGCCTGGCCGGCAGCGAGACCCCCGATTCCGCCGATGCAGCCCCTGCCTCGGCCTCCGATGAGCAAGCACCTTCGCCCTTCGATGATGGGCATCCCGATTCCGCGCCGGGCGAGCGCGCGGTGCCAGTGAACGAACGCGAAGACAACGCCGTCGCGATGACGACCGTGGCTGTTGACCAAGCCGATTCCGAACCAGAGGCCGACCTCGAAACCGTCGGCCGGAGCAAAACTGATGAGTGACACCCCCCGTAACAAGCTCTCGCTGAAGCGCGAAGCCACCTCCGAACAGTTCAAATTGGAAGAACGCCTGCACAAGGTCCTGGCCCAGGCCGGCCTCGGCTCGCGCCGCGCGCTGGAACAGCGCATCGCCGAAGGCCTGGTCAAGGTCAACGGTGAAGTCGCGCAGACCGGCATGTCGGTCAAGAGCGGCGACAAGATCGAGCTGGACGGCCGTGGCTTCGTCGCCACCGCCCTGGCCGAGCCGTCGCGCGTGTTGGTCTACAACAAGCCGGAAGGCGAAGTGACCACCCGCGAAGACCCCGAAGGCCGCCCGACCGTGTTCGAATCGCTGCCGCCGCTGAAAGGCGCGCGCTGGATCGCGGTCGGCCGCCTGGACATCAATACCACCGGCCTGCTGCTGGCCACCACCGACGGTGAGCTGGCCAACGCCATGATGCACCCGTCGTTCGAGGTCGAGCGCGAGTACGTTGTGCGCGTGCGTGCCCCGGAAGGCGAAGAGAAGGTCTCCGACGCCATCATCGACCGCCTCGGCCGCGGCGTGGCACTGGAAGATGGCCCGGCCAAGTTCGATGAGATCGAACGCATTGGCGGCACCGATTCGCACGACTGGTTCCGCGTTGTGGTGAAGGAAGGCCGCAACCGCGAAGTGCGCCGCCTGTGGGAATCCCAGGGTTGCCAGGTCAGCCGCCTGAAGCGCACCCGCTACGGCAAGGTTACCCTGCCGCGCGAACTGGCCCGCGGCCATTCGGTGGAGCTGGGCAGCGCCCAGGTCGAAGCCCTGCGTGCGCAGCTGAAGCTGGAAGAAGGCGCGCCGTCGGCGCTGACCCTGCAGCCGGTGATCGGCCAGCGCCGCGCCGCCAAGACCACCGTGCGCGTGCGCGAAGGTGGCCGTGGCAATGCCTACGTCAACGGCCACAACACTGCCGATGAAGGTCGCGAGCTGCGTCGTTTCGACAACGTCCGCGAAGACCGCGGCCGTGGTCGTGGCGGCAAGGCAGGCGGCGGCTTCAAGGGCGGCCTGACGGTCAGCGGTGAAGCCGCAGCCAAGCAGTCGCAGAAGCCGTTCAAGCAGCGCGCACAGAAGAACGACCGCTCGTTGCCGGAAGGCAACCCGGCGGCATTCCGTACCTGGTATGTGCCGGACGGTGTCAGCACCGGCCCGAGCGGCCACCGCAATGCCGGTCCGGGTGCTCGTGGCCCCGGCGCACGCGGTCCGGGCGCAGGCGGCCAGGGTCGTCCATACGGCAAGCCGAAGGGTCCCGGCGCAGGCGCCGGTGGCGGCCAGGGCCGTGGCGGTTTCGGTGGTGAAGGCCGTGGCGCCGGTGGCGGCCAGGGCCGTCCGGCCGGTGCCGGCAACCGCTCGCAGGGCCAGGGCAACAAGCACCCGTACGGCCATCCGGGCAACGCCCCGAGCTTCCCGTCCGACCACGCCAATCCGGGCTTCAACCCGTATGGCAGTGCGCGTCCGGCCGGCAACGGTCGTCCGGGCGGCAACGCCAATGCACGCCCGGGCGGCAACCGCGGCGCAGGTGGCCCCGGTGGCAACCGTGGCCCGGGCGGTCCCGGCGGCAATCGTGGTCCCGGCGGCCCGGGTGGCAACCGTGGCCCGGGTGGCCCCGGCGGCAACCGTGGCCCCGGCGGCCCGCGCCGCAGTGGCCCGCGCGGCGGCTGATCGCTGACGCGAGCGACATGAAAAACCCCGGCTCCGGCCGGGGTTTTTCTTTAAAAAGGGGACGGAGGGGATTAATTCGTTTTTGCCACGGTGTGTATCGAAGGGGCGAAAACGACTAATCCCCTCCGTCCCCTTTTGCGTGGCGCTGGAAAGTGGCGGGCGTAGTGCCGGTCATGCTGCGGAAGAAGGCAATGAACGGGCTCTCGGCGGAGAAGCCGGTGTCCTGGGCCACATGCGCGACGCGATGGCCGAGCAGCAGCAGCTCCATGGCCCGCATCAGGCGCCATTGCTGGCGCCAGGCCTGATAGCTCATGCCGGTATCGCGTTGCATCAACCGACCGACGGTACGCGCGCTCAGGCCTGTGCGCGCGGCCAGCTCCCCCAGTTCGGGCGGCAGCTGTTCGGCCAGCGGCAGGCAACGTGCAATCCGCGGATCACGCGGTAAAGGCAGGTCCATCGGCGCCACCGGTGCAGCGGCGATTTCCAGCACGCACAACCCCAGTTGATGGTGCGCGCGCGGCGACTGCCAGTCATGGTCGAACGGTGCCTGCGCGATCGGCTCCAGCAAGGCCTGCAGCAGCGGGCCTACGCCGATGATCGCCGGCTGCCGGGGCAGCTGGGTCGACAGGGTGGCGTCGAAGTACAACGAACGGTAGTCGACCGCTTGGCGCATCTGCGCGCGATGGCGCAGCCCACCCGGAATCCACGCTGCGCGCGCGGGCGGCAGCAGGCTGATGCGATCACCATAGGTCAGGCGCGTACAGCCCTGTCGGGTGTACAGCAGCTGCGCGCGTGCGTGCTGGTGCCAACCCGAATCGTGATCCGCCAGTGAGGCCGCGATCCCCAGCACCGGAGCGCTCCAGGCATCGGCGTCGAAGTGCGCGTCCGGCTGCAACCAGGCCATGTCTGATTTCATACATTCGATGACAGGATAGACAGGGTGCGCCATTGCGGACGCGACCACAATGCGCGGCCCCGTTCCTGGAGCGCCCGCATGTCGCGTCGCCTGTTGTTGCTCGCCATTGCACTGCTGATGTTTCCGCAGCTGGCACAGACCCTGTACAGCCCGGCCCTGGCCGATCTAGCCATACGCTTCGCCTTGCCGCCGAGTGCCGCCAGCCAGGCCATGAGCCTGTACCTGTTCGGCTTCGCTGCGGGTGTGCTGCTGTGGGGGCGCCTGGCCGATCGTATCGGTCGGCGCCCCGCCCTTCTCTGTGGCCTCGGCGTTTTCGCAGTGGCTGCATTGGGCGGCCTGATGGCTGGCAGCTTCGGCCAGGTGCTGCTGGCCCAGGCATTGGCCGCAGTCGGCGCCGCCGCCGCTTCGGTGGTCACCCAGACCGTGCTGCGCGACCATCTGCAGGGGCCGGCGTTGGCGCAGGCATTCTCCTGGATCGGCATGGCGTTGGCCCTGAGCCCGGCCATCGGTCTTGCACTGGGCACGCTGCTGGTCGCCGCCAATGGCTATGTCGGCGTACAGTCCGGCCTGCTGCTGATTGCTGCCCTGCTGGCAGTCGCATGCCTGGCAGGCCTGCGCGAAAGCCGCCCTGTACAGATCCCGCACACGCCCATGCTGCCGCTGCTGCGGGAACTGCTGCGCGATCGCTGGATCTGGTCACACGCGTTGCTGGTGATGGCCTTCAACGTGGCGATGTACAGCTGGTATGTACTCGGCCCCTTCGTGTTTGCGCGCCTGCACTGGCCAGCCACCTGGTTCGGCGCCAGCGGCGCGGTGCTGGCACTGGGTTCGGCATTGGGCGCGTGGGGCAATGGGCGCCTGCTGCGTGCAGGCGTTGCCACAACCACGCGCATCCGCATCGCCGCAGGACTGGTTCTGACGGGAGGCCTGCTGGCCGCGCTGCTGCATGATCACCCGGCCCTGGTCGCGGCGATGGTGCCGGTGGTGACGGGCTTCGGCCTTGCCATTCCCAATGTGCTCGGCCAGGCCCTGCGCGGCTATCCACATTGTCTCGGCAGCGCAGGCGCGCTGTTCGGCCTGCTCTACTACCTGTTGATCGGTACGGCGATGGCGCTGGTCGGTGCAGTGCAGCTGCTGGCACCGACCCTCATCGTGTGTGGCCTGCTGGCCTTGTGGCTGCAACGGGACCGGGCAGTTGACGGCGGAAGGCCTGGTTGTGGATCGCAACGGTGAAGGAGCCGGTCCCGCTGCCATAAGGGCAGCAGAGGCCCCGGGGGTTACGCCCCGGGGCCTGGGTCAGCGGACAATCGATTACTGCACGTTGATCACTTCGTCCATCGGCGCAAGGAAGTTGCCAGGGCTGTTGCGCGACGCCGAGATCACATAGGTCCCGGGTGTTGCGATGGTCGCGGTGCAATGGCGAATCGGCGTGGTGTTGCCACCGTCGTAATTGTCATTGGTACGGCACAGGAACTGACCATTGGCATAGACCGAGAAATTACTCGTTCCATCCACCTGGCCGCCGCCTGTGATGTAGATCTCCGATGGCGAGCCGGCCACACGCGGCAGGGTCCCGATCTCGAACCTGGCCGTCACCGGATGCGGTAACAGGCTAGGACAGGACACAACGATGCCGCTGTCGGACAGGCAGACTTCGGCGTGGGCGATCGCGGGTGTGGCGATGAGGGCCACGAGCAGCACGGACGTTCTGAACTCCATTCCAGCGTCTCCAATGATCCCAGCAGAATCGCTGGGACGTCCCTGTTAGGCATTGCGGGGTTACTGCAAGGTCAAGGAAATGTAAATGCACTGCGTGCCCACAGCATCGGATGGGTGCAGGATCCCCTCTGGGCGGTGCGTTGCACGCCTGTACTGCTGCTGGCACCCATCCCTTCCCGATGGCTTCATGTCGATGCAGGATGCTCACCGCCGCGCGGCACTTTTCCTGCGCATCTTGACGTTCACAGCTCATGTTAGGAATTGCTGCAAACACGGGGCATTGTGCGCCACGCACGGAATTCACATCAGGGCGCTGGCTATCGTGCGTGCTCTCCCGCACAAGGCATATGCCCATGATCACCATCACCGCCGAACAGGCCCGCGCCAACGCCGATGCCGCCAAGCGCCCGATCGAACAGTTCTACCGCGACCTCGACAACTCGATCCAGATCGGCTCGGAAAATGGCCGCCGCTATATCGTGTTCGGCTTCAGCCAGGTGATGGCCAGCGAGCAGCTCGTCGAAGACGTGGTCGCACAGCTGCTGAAGAATGGTTTCGGTGTCGAACGGTTGTTGAGCGATTCCGAACAGCACTACATCCGGATCAGCTGGGATGGCGCAGCGCAGCGCCGCCTCAACGCCGGCTGAGGGTGAACGCGGTACCGTCCACGCCCAGGTCCCAGCCCTTGCCGGTACCGGACAGGGCCAGTGAGATGTCGCCCTTGGTCATCACCTGCGCATTGCTGGATTTCATCGCACCGGCATGTGCACCGACCGATGCGTAGGTGCCCAGTAGCTGATCGATGCTGATCGCGCCGGTGAAATTGCCGCGCCCGTTGGTGATCTTCGACTTGCCCACGGTCAGGCCGCCCCCCTTCATCTGGATGCGCACCGGCATGCTGGCGCCGTTGCTGCAGGTGACCGTGCCATTGCCGGAGGCAGTCTTGTAGATCAGCGACCAGCCGGACAGGTTGTAGTGCAGCTCGCAATCGAGGTTGCCGGCAGCGTGCGCGGCCGGGGCGAGCGATGCGGCAGACAGGGCCAGCAGCAGGGCGAAGGGCTTGTTCATGGCGGGACTTCCCGTTCGGTCGGACTGGCGGCGAATCTAGCAGCGCGCGCGTGCAGGTTGAATGCAGGCGCGCACGCTGGTGCGGCAGCGTTCAGGCCGTCGCTCAGGCCTGTTCGTCCAGATGGAAGGCATCGGCATCAAGCATGGCCGGGAAGCGCGCGCGGTGTGCGGCCAGCGCCTCGGCCGAGATGGTGGTGGTGACCACCTGTTCGCGCTCGCGGATCTCCACCTGAGGCTGCCCCAGGAAATCCAGCACCGCGCTGTCACCTGCGTAGTGCAGCTGGTTGCCATCGACGCCGACACGGTTGACCGCAGCAACGAAGCACAGGTTCTCGATCGCCCGCGCACGCAGCAGGGTCCTCCATGCATAGGCGCGTGCCGACGGCCAGTTGGCGACGAAGATCTGCAGGTCGAAATCCAGCTGCTGCGGACGCTCCACGTTGTAGCGGTTGCGGCAGAACACCGGGAAACGCAGGTCATAGCAGACCTGCGGATTGATCCGCCAGCCCTTCCATTCCACGCTCAAGCGCTCGCGGCCGGCGGCATAACGCTCGTGCTCGCCGCCATAGCGGAACAGGTGGCGCTTGTCGTAGTACTGCAGCTCGCCGTCGGGCGTGGCGAACAGCAGACGGTTGTAGACGCCCTCGCCCTCGCGCAACTGCACGCTGCCGATCACCGCCGCGTTCAAGACCCTGGCCTGCTCGCGCACCCAGGCCACGGTCGGGCCATCCATGCCTTCGGCCTGGGCGATGGCCTCGTTGGAGAAGCCGCTGGTGAAGGTCTCCGGCAGGATCACCAGGTCGGTGCTGCCGGCCAGCGGCGCCAGCAACGCACCGTAGTAGGCACGGTTGCCAGCCGGGTCGTGCCAGCGGGTGTCACCCTGGACGAGGGAAATGCGCAGGTCCTGCATGTTCAAGCCTCGCTCAGAGCAGGCGCAGGCGTTCGATCGCCGCGTCCATGGTCGCTTCATTCTTGGCAAAGCACAGGCGCACCAGGCGCTGGCCAGCCGGCGGATTCTCGTAGAACGGCGACAGCGGAATGGCGGTGACGCCCTTCTCGATGGTCAGCCACTTCACGAACTCATGGTCCGGCAGATCGCTGATGGCCGAGTAATCGACCAGCTGGAAATAACCGCCCGGCACCGGCAACGCCTTCAATCGGGTGCCAGCCAGCTGCTCGCGGAAGCGGTCGCGCTTGGCCTGGTAGAACGCGCCCAGCTCCAGGTGGTGTTCGGGTTCGTCGCGGATCATCGCGGCAAAGCCGTACTGCGCCGGGCCGAAACTGGTGAAAGTGTTGTACTGGTGCACCTTGCGGAATTCGGCGGTCAGCGCCGGCGGTGCGATCGCGTAACCGATCTTCCAGCCGGTGCAGTGGTAGGTCTTGCCAAAGCTGGAGATGACGAAAGCGCGCTCACGCAGTTCCGGATAGCGCAGCGCCGATTCGTGGCGGCGGCCATCGTAGATGATGTGCTCGTACACCTCATCGGAAATCAGGTAGATCTGCGTGCCACGCAGCAGCTCGGCCAGCGCCTGCATGTCATGCGCCGACAGCATCGCGCCGGACGGGTTGTGCGGGGTGTTGACGATCAGCATGCGGGTGCGCGGGGTGATGGCCGCGCGCACGCGGTCCCAGTCGACCGCGAACGTCTGCGGATCCAGCGACACATGCACCGCCTTGGCGCCGGCCAGGTCGATTGCCGGCTCGTAGCAGTCATAGGCCGGGTCGAGCACGATCACTTCCTCGCCGGCCCGCACCACGGCGTGGATGGCGTTGAAGATGGCCTCGGTACCGCCACTGGTGACAGTGATCTCGCTGTCCGCATCGACCTGCGCGCCGTAGCAGTCCAGCGCCTTCTGCGCGATGGCCTGGCGCAGCGGCGCCACACCGGTCATCGGCGGGTACTGGTTCAGCCCGGCGGCCATCGCCCTGGCGGTCTCGTCGATCAGGCGCTGCGGCGCCGAAAAATCCGGAAAACCCTGGCCCAGGTTGACCGCGCCGTGTTCGGCAGCGAGCTGGGACATCACGGTGAAGATCGTGGTACCGACCTTGGGCAGCTTGGTGTTCGGTTGCATCGGCCTGGGGATATGGGGAGACAGGCCCCTGAGTTTACGCAATCCCTGCTTCGGTGGTGCCGGCCGCTGGCCGGCAACCTCGGACAATCTGCGACGCTTGGTCGCGCCTGCCGGCCAGCGGCCGGCACTACCGTATGCATTCACCGCTACAATTGCCGCCGCACTCCGGCATGAAGACCCTGCCCCTTGAACACCCCTGCATTGCTGGCCGCCAGCGGCCTGAGCTTCTCCCGCAATGACGAGCCGGTGTTCGGCCCGCTGGACTTCCATGTGGACGCCGGCGAGGCGCTGCTGGTGCAGGGCGGCAATGGTGCCGGCAAGACCACCCTGCTGCGCGTGCTGGCCGGCCTGGCCCGGCCCGGTGCCGGTCAGGTGCGGATCGACGGCAAGCCGGCCAGCAATGCCGAGCGTGCACGCTATGTGGCCTACCTCAGCCACCTACCGGCGCTGAAGCCGGACCTGGATACGCTGGAGAACCTGCATTTCCTGTGCGGCCTGCACGGTCGCCGCGCGCGGCAGATGCCGGGCAACGCGCTGGCCATCGTTGGACTGGCCGGTTACGAGGACACCCTGGTGCG
Source organism: Stenotrophomonas sp. 22DLJC03 (assembly GCF_056861405.1). Taxonomy (NCBI): domain Bacteria; kingdom Pseudomonadati; phylum Pseudomonadota; class Gammaproteobacteria; order Lysobacterales; family Lysobacteraceae; genus Stenotrophomonas; species Stenotrophomonas sp. 22DLJC03. Next base: position 321,590 of record NZ_JBSPUG010000002.1, on the reverse strand, counting down.
GCATCTGTCGGCCGGACAGAAGCGGCGGCTGGCACTGGCACGCATCTGGCTGTCGCCGGCGCCGTTGTGGCTGCTTGACGAACCCTATGCCAACCTCGACTTGGAGGGCATCACCCTGGTCAACCGGATGATTTCCGCGCATCTGCGTGCCGGCGGCGCTGCACTGGTCACCACCCACGGCGCCTATGCCGCACCGCCGGTGCGTACCCGCCAGCTCGACCTCGGCGGTGCTGCATGATCGCGCCGGGTACCGAACCGGGCCTGTGGCAGACCGCAGGTGCGCTGCTCAGGCGCGACCTGCGCCTGCTCTGGCGCCGTCGCGGCGACGCATTGCAACCGCTGCTGTTCGCGGTACTGGTGGTGGTCCTGTTCGCGCTCGCCCAGGGCCGCGAACCGCAACTGCTGGCCGCCACCGCCGGCGCAGTGCTGTGGCTGGCGGTACTGCTGGCCGGCCAGCTGTCACTGGATTCACTGTTCCGCTCCGATGCCGAAGACGGCTCGCTGGAACAATGGCTGCTGGCGCCGGTGCCACTGGCCTGGCTGGTGCTGGTGCGCGTGCTGCTGCACTGGGCCACCACTGCGCTGCCGCTGATCGTGGTCAGCCCGCTGCTGGCCGAAATGCTGCATCTGCCGCATGACCAGCTGCCGATGTTGCTGGCATCGTTGCTGCTGGGAACACCGTTGCTGAGTCTGATCGGTGGTGTGGTCGCAGCACTGACCGTAGGCATCCGGCGCTCTGGTATTCTCGTAGCGTTGCTGTCGTTGCCGCTGTACGTGCCGGTGCTGGTGTTCGGTGCAGGCAGTCTGGCGGCGGCCGGACGCGGACAGGATCCGGTCGGTGCGCTGCTGATGCTGGGCGCCGGCCTGCTGGTCGCGCTGGTGCTGGCTCCGCTGGCCACCGCTGCTGCAATACGTATTTCTCTGAGTTGACCGAGCTGAGAGCCAATCCACCCCTGCTGGATAGCCGCCACGCATGAATCCGATTGTCCGCTGGTTCCACCAACTCGGCTCGCCCCCCACGTTCGACCGATTCGCTGCCCGCTGGTCGCGGGTGTTCTACCTGGCTGCGGTGCCGGTGCTGCTGGTCGGCATGTGGCAGGCACTGCTGGTGGTGCCGCCGGAAGCCAAGCAGCTGGACAGCTTCCGCATCCTCTACATCCACGTGCCCAGTGCCTGGATGAGCCTGTTCGTATTCGCGCTGATGGCGCTGTATGCCGCCATCGCCCTGATCTGGCGGATCAAGGTCTGCGAGATCCTGGCCATGGCCTGCGCGCCGATGGGCGCAGGCTTCACCCTGATCACCTTGCTCACCGGCAGCATCTGGGGCAAGGGCACCTGGGGCACCTGGTGGGACTGGGACCCGCGCATGACCAGTGAACTGGTGCTGCTGTTCCTGTACCTGGGCGTGATCGGCCTCTACCACGCCATCGAGGACCGTCGCAGCGCCGCGCGTGCGGCTGGCCTGCTGGCCATCGTCGGCGTCAGCCTGCTGCCGGTGATCCGCTATTCGGTGGACTGGTGGGGCGGCCTGCACCAGCGCCAGTCGATCAACGTGTTCGGTGAATCGGCGATCAGCAGCGCGATGATCGCGCCGCTGTGGTGGATGGTGATCGGAACCAAGTTCTGGTTCGCAGGCTCGGTGCTGGCCAAGGCCCGCGCCGACAACCTCGACCGCGAGGCCGGCAAGGCCTGGATCGGTGGCCGGGTCGATGCCGCACGCCCGGCCGGGGAGGCCCAGTCATGACCCACCTGCCTTACGTGATCGGTGCCTACGCCGTGTTCGTACTGGTGCTCGGCGCCGATGCCATCGGTTCGTGGCTGCGCCTGCGCGTGGCACGCCGCCTGGCCCTGGCACGCCAGCAGCGGCAGCAGACCCGCGCCGGCAAGCAGGAAGCCGCTTCGTCGTTGCCGACGGAGCTGGAACGATGACGCCGGTACAACGTCGCCGCCTGGTCTGGGTGCTGTTGGCCCTGCTTGCCTCCGGTCTGGCCACCGCGCTGGTGGCGATGGCACTGGAGCGCAACATCGCTTACCTGTACACGCCCTCGGAGGTGCTGCGCGGCGATGTCGATGCGCAGTCGCGCTTCCGCCTGGGCGGCATGGTGGTGAAGGGCTCCTTCAACCGCCCGGCCGGCTCGCTGGAAGCACGCTTCGAGGTCACCGACGGCGATGCTCAGCTGGCGGTGAGCACCTCACGGATTCTGCCGGACATGTTCGCCGAGGGCACTGCCGTGGTTGCCAGCGGCCGCCTGCAGGACGGGATCTTCGTCGCCGATGAAGTCCTGGCCAAGCACGATGAGAAGTATGTGCCGAAGGAAGTAGCCGACAAGATGGGCGACGCCCATCGCAAGCATGATGTGCCGGTGACGGCACCCGAGGTGCGCTGAGTGCTGCCCGAACTGGGTCAGATCCTGCTGTTGTGCGCGCTGCTGGCCTCGCTGCTGCAGGCCGGCCTGCCGCTGGCCGGTGCGCAGCGCAACAACACGGCATGGATGGCGGTGGCGCGACCGGCCGCCTTCGCGCAGCTGCTGCTGCTTGCCGGCGCCTTCGCGGTACTCACCGCCGCGTTCGTTCAGCAGGATTTCTCGGTGCGCTACGTGGCCGAGAACTCCAATTCGCTGCTGCCGATGATCTACCGCTACTCGGCGGTCTGGGGCGCGCACGAGGGCTCGTTGCTGATGTGGGCGCTGGTGCTGGCGCTGTGGACTGGCGCGGTGGCGCTGTTCTCGCGGCACCTGCCGGCGCCGGTACAAGCGCGCGTGCTGGCGGTGATGGGCGTGGTCAGCGTCGGCTTCCTCGCCTTCCTGATCTTCACCTCCAATCCGTTCCTGCGCCTGAACCCGGCGCCACTGGAAGGCCGTGACCTCAACCCGCTGCTGCAGGACCCCGGGCTGATCATCCACCCGCCGATGCTCTACATCGGTTACGTCGGCTTCGCGGTGCCGTTCGCGTTCGCGGTGGCCGCACTACTGGAAGGACGCGTCGACGCCCGCTGGCTGCGCTGGACGCGGCCGTGGACCAACGTCGCCTGGGGCTTCCTGACGCTGGGGATCGCGCTGGGCAGCTGGTGGGCTTACTACGAGCTTGGCTGGGGCGGCTGGTGGTTCTGGGACCCGGTGGAAAACGCGAGCTTCATGCCGTGGCTGGTCGGTGCGGCGCTGATCCATTCGCAGGCCGTCACCGAGAAGCGCGGCACCTTCGGCAGCTGGACGTTGCTGCTGGCAATCGCCGCCTTCGCGCTGTCACTGCTGGGTACGTTCCTGGTGCGCTCCGGCGTGCTTACCAGCGTGCATTCGTTCGCCGCCGATCCCTCGCGCGGCCTGTTCATCCTGGTGTTCCTGTCGGTGCTGGTCGGCGGCAGCCTGCTGCTGTATGCGCTGCGGGCGCCACGTCTGTCGGTGAACGCCGACGATCCGCGCCGTGGCTTCACCGCGACATCGCGCGAAACCCTGCTGCTGGCCAACAACCTGCTGCTGGCCACTGCCTGCGCGATGGTCCTGCTCGGCACGCTGTACCCGCTGCTGGCCGACGCGCTGTCGCTGGGCAAGATCTCGGTCGGCCCGCCCTACTTCGGCAGCCTGTTCCTGCTGCTGATGGCGCCGATGATCCTGCTGCTGCCGTTCGGCCCGCTGGTGAAGTGGCAGCGCGACCAGCCTTCGCGTGCATTCGCGTTGCTGGCACCATGGCTGGGACTGGCCATGTTGCTCGGCGCGCTGGCCTGGTGGCAGGCCCCACAGAACGGTTGGAAGGCTGGCCTGGGCGTTGCTGCAGCGGCCTGGGTCGGGCTGGGCACCGCCCGCTTCGTCTGGCAGCGCCTGCGCGGCAACGGCCGTTTCACCGCCGAAATGCTGGGGATGATCGTCGCCCATGCCGGCATTGCCGTGTTCCTGGCCGGCGCGCTGCTGGTGGAAGCACTCAACGTGCAGCGCGAAGTAGCGCTGGCACCCGGACAGCAGGTGGTGGTCGGCCGCCATGAAGTGCGCTTCGAAGGCGTGGACCATCGCGAAGGTCCGAATTTCATCGCCGACCGCGGCCATCTGCGCGTGTTCCGCAATGGCCGCGAACTGGCACTGCTGCATCCGGAGAAGCGCCAGTACGCCAGTGGCGGCCAGGTGATGACCGAAGCCGGCATCGATGCACGCTTCGACGGTGATGTCTACGTGGCATTGGGCGAGCCGCTGGGCAACAATGCATGGGCGGTACGGGTGCACATCAAACCGTTCGTGCGCTGGATCTGGCTGGGCGCGCTGCTGATGGCCCTGGGCGGATTCATCACCGCCGCCGACCGCCGCTTCCGTCGTCCGTAGGAGTTCCCATGTCCGAGTCCCCCGCCCCGCGCCCCTCCCGCCCGCTGCCGCCGGTAGCCATCGTGATCGGCGTGCTGTTCTTCTTCGGCCTGCTCGGGCTGATGATCTACGGGGTGATGAAATCCGGCGACCCGCAGCGCGACGTGCTGCCGTCGGCCCTGATCGACAAGCCGGCGCCGGCGTTCGCGCTGCCGGTGCTGCACGACCCGGAAATGATCGTGCACAGCGACGAGCTGCGCGGCGCGCCCTACCTGCTGAACGTGTGGGGCAGCTGGTGCGCGGCCTGCCGCGAGGAACATCCGGTGTTGACCCGTTTCGCCGAGAGCAAGCGCGTACGCGTGATCGGCTACAACTGGAAGGACGACCCGACCGATGCCCTGCACTGGCTGGAGCAGCTGGGCAACCCGTTCATGGTCGTGCTCAGCGACGTGGAAGGCCGCACCGCGATCGACTGGGGCGTGACCGCTGCGCCGGAAACCTTCCTGGTCGATGGCAGTGGCATCGTGCGTTGGAAGTACAGCGGGGCGATGACCCAGCGCGTGGTCGACGAGAAGCTGATCCCGGCCCTGGAGAAGATCGAAAAGGCCCAGGGCAATGCCGGCAACACCCTGCACACGGCGCCCTGAGCCGATGCGCTGGCTGCTGGCGCTGCTGCTCATGATGCTGCCGTTGGCCGCGCTGGCCCAGCAGCCGCTGCACGATCCGCAGCCGCTGCAGTTCCGCGATGGCGCAGAGGAACGCCGCTTTCATGACCTGGCCGCGCAGCTACGCTGCGTGCAGTGCCAGAACCAGTCACTGGCCGATTCCAACGCGCAGATCGCCCAGGACCTGCGCCGCGAGGTGCTGCAGTTGATGCAGCAGGGCCATGACGACGCACAGATCAAGCAGTTCCTGGTCGCCCGTTACGGCGAGTTCGTGCTCTACCAGCCACCACTGCAGCCGGGTACGTGGCTGTTGTGGGGCGGTCCGCTGCTGGTGCTCGGCGCCGGTGCGCTGGTGGTGCTGGGCATCGTCCGCCGTCGTGGGCGCACGGTCGCGTCCGCACCGGCCAGCAAGACTGATGAAGGAGACGGTTGGTGAGCCATTGGCTTCCCATGGCAGCGGGTGTGAGTGCTGCGCTGATGGCTGCACTGGTGCTGTGGCCGCTGCGCCACCATGGCCGCCGCGGCTTCGTGGTCGGCGTGCTCGCGCTGGGCGTGGCCGGTGCCTGCCTGTACCTGCTGGTCGGAGACCCGCGTGCGGCACAGGTGCAGCCTGCGCCGTCGGTGGCCACCCTGCGTGACGGCGTGCAGGCCCTGCAGGATGCGTTGCAGCGCGATCCGCAGCGTGCCGATGGCTGGACGCTGCTCGGGCGTTCGCAGGCCGAGCTGGGCAACACGTCGGCTGCGGCGGACGCCTTCGCACGTGCCGCCGCCCTGGCCCCTGAAGACCCCGGCGTGCTGGTGGAAGCGGCACAGGCGCGGGCACAGGCCGATGCCGGCAAACAGTTCGACGACACCGCAATGACCTGGCTGCAGCAGGCGCGCAGCCTGGCCCCGGATGCCGAACGCGCCAGCTGGTTGCTCGGCATCGCCCTGCGCCAGCGCGGCCGGAATGCCGAAGCAGCCGATATCTGGAGCAGCCTGCTGCCGCGACTGGAACCGGGTGCCGCACAGGCACTGCAGGCACAGATCGCGATCGCCCGCGAAGCCGCCGGCCAGGCGCCCGATGCTGGCGCTGCGACGCCACCGGCGCTGCTGCAGGTACGTGTGCAGCTGCCGGCGCTGAAGAGCAGCGAGTGGCCAGCCGGCACCCAGGTGTTCGTACTGGCGCGTGCCGTGGGTGGACCGCCGATGCCGGTGGCCGCACGCAAGCTGCCGCTGGCTGGCTTCCCGGCCACGGTCGGGCTGGGTGACGGTGACAGCCCGATGCCGACCGCACCGCTGTCGGCCCATCGCGAAGTGGAAGTGCTGGCGCGCATCTCGCGCAGCGGCAGCGCCAACCGTAGCGAGGACGATCTGCAGAGCACGCCGGTGAAGGTGAACCTGCCGCATGAGGGCGTGGTTGAGTTGCGCTTCCCTTGACGCTCCGCACGGTAGTGCCGGCCGCTGGCCGGCAACCACGCGGGCACATCAAGGTTCATGAGGTTGCCGGCAGCGGCCGGTACTACCGGGTGCATCGCCGATGGAAACCAGCGTGTCGCCAGCTCCACATGCAGCCCCGCTAGAATGCCCGCATGACTGAATTCATCCCGCCCGGCACTCGCTTCTATGCCCTGCCCTCGCCGTTCCCGTTCAAGCGCGGTGGCGCCCTGCACGGTGCTCGCGTGGCCTACGAAACCTGGGGAACGCTGGATGCCGATGCCGGCAACGCGATCCTGATCGTCACCGGGCTGTCGCCGGATGCGCATGCCGCTGCCAACGACGCCAACCCGGCACCGGGCTGGTGGGACGCGATGGTCGGGCCCGGCAAGCCGATCGACAGCGACCGCTGGTTCGTGGTGTGCGTGAACTCGTTGGGCAGCTGCAAGGGCTCGACCGGACCGGCGTCGCTCAATCCGGCTACAGGCCAACCCTATCGCCTCGACTTCCCGGAGCTGTCGATCGAGGACGGCGCTCGCGCGGCCATCGAGGTGGTGCAGGCGCTGGGCATTGAACAACTGGCCTGCGTGGTCGGCAATTCAATGGGCGGCATGACCGCGTTGGCCGTGCTGATGCTGCAGCCGGGCATCGCACGCAGCCACATCAACATCTCCGGCAGTGCACAGGCGTTGCCGTTCTCGATCGCGATCCGCTCGCTGCAGCGCGAGGCAATCCGCCTCGACCCGCGCTGGAACGGCGGCCACTACGATGACGATGCGTACCCGGAATCGGGGATGCGCATGGCGCGCAAGCTGGGCGTGATCACCTACCGCTCGGCGCTGGAATGGGATGGCCGCTTCGGCCGCGTGCGGCTGGATTCGGACCAGACCGACGACGATCCGTTCGGCCTGGAATTCCAGGTGGAAAGCTACCTGGAAGGCCACGCGCGGCGCTTCGTGCGCTTCTTCGATCCGAACTGCTACCTGTACCTGAGCCGCTCGATGGACTGGTTCGACCTGGCCGAGTATGCCGACGGCGACGTGCTGGCCGGGCTGGCGAAGATCCGGGTGGAGAAGGCGTTGGCGATCGGTGCCAACACCGACATCCTGTTCCCGGTGCAGCAGCAGCAGCAAGTAGCAGATGGCCTGCGCGCAGGCGGTGCCGATGCGCAGTTCATCGGCCTGGAATCACCACAGGGCCACGACGCCTTCCTGGTCGATTTCGAGCGCTTCGGCCCGGCCGTGCGCGGCTTCCTCGACGCACTCTAAGTGGCGTGGCGGCGCAACCTCGCGCTGGCCGCGTTCGGCGCGCTGATCGCGCTGATGATCAGCGGCGTGCTGCCACTGTGGCTGGGCGGCTGGTGCCTGCTGGCCAGCGCAGTGTCGTTCGGCCTGTACGGCCACGACAAGCGCGCGGCACAGCGCAAGCAATCGCGGATTCCCGAGCGCACCCTGCAACTGCTGGCCTTTGCCGGCGGCTGGCCCGGTGCGCTGCTGGGCCAGGGGCTGCTCCGCCACAAGCATCGCAAGGCCTCGTTCCAATGGGTGTTCTGGCTGTGCGTGCTGGCCAACGTGGCCTCGATCGCGGTGATGCTGCGCGAGTTTTCGCGGTAACCGTTCGAATGGGTAGTGCCGGCCGCTGGCCGGCAACGCCATGATGTTCGACCCGGATGCGTGGTTGCCGGCCAGCGGCCGGCACTACCGGGATGATTTCACGCTTCGCGGATCAGAACCCCATCACACAACCGGTACTGCGCATCAACCACGCCCTCGGGCAGGTCGTCGTGGGTGATCATCAGCAGGCTGCGGCCGTCCAGCAAGCTGGCCAGATCCAGCAGCAGCGCGCGCGCGGTATCCACGTCCAGGCCCTCGGTCGGCTCGTCCAGCAGCAGGATCGGCGCATTGCGCAGCAGCGCGCGCGCCAGTGCCAGGCGCCGTGCCTGACCGGCCGACATGGTCGCGCCGTTCTCGCCCACCCAGGCCTGCAGGCCACCATTGTGCTCGGCCCATTCGCCCAGGCGCACGCGCCGCAGCACCGCCCACAACGCCGCGTCGCTGGCATCGGGATCACCCAGCCGCAGGTTCTCGGCCACGCTGCCGGCAAACACCGGGGCGTTCTGCGGCAACCAGGCCAGCTGCCGATGCCAGTCGCCCTGGGCGAAGTCGCGCAGGTCATGGCCACCGTAGGTCAACCGCCCCTGCTGCGGATCCCACAATCGCAGCAGCAGGCTGGACAGCGTGGTCTTGCCACTGCCGCTGTCGCCGCGGATGGCAATGCGCTCGCCCGGTGCCAGGGTCAGCTGCAGGCCAGACAGCACCGGACGCACCGCGCCTGGCCACTGGAAATGGATGTCATCCCAATGCACGCGCGCCGCCTGCGGCACCGGCTGCGGCGCCTGCGGGTCTTCCACCGTCGGCGGCTGCTCGACGATCGCCTGCAGCCGCGCAGCAGCGATGCGCCCGGACTGCAGTGACTGCCAGGCCAGGCCCATGCCGGCCCACAGTTCGATCAGTGCCACGGTGAGGAACACCAGCCCAGCGGCCATTTCCGGCGCGATGCGCTGCTGTTCGGCCGCATGCAGAGCCAGTGCCAACATCGCTACCAGACCCAGCCCGGCAACCAGGCCGTGCAGGGTCGAGGCCGCGATCAGGCGCCAGCGACGGCGACGATCACGCGAGGCCAGCTGCTTGGCGGCCACCCGCACCTTCAACTGCCATGCCGTGCTGGCATGCAGTGCGGCCAGATCACCCGCGCCTTCCAGTCCTTCGAACGCGGCGGTGCGCAGCGCAGCGCGATGTGCGGCGCGATCGGCCTCCTCATCGTCATGCCCACGCACGCCCAGCCACGGCACCCCGAAGCTGATCAGCACCGCCAGTACCGCCAGCAGCACAGCCGCCGAAGGCAGGACCACAGCGGCCGAAGCCACCCCCACCAGCGACAACCCACCCAGGGCCAACAGGGGGCCGATGGCGCGCACCAGCAGGCCATCCACTTCGCCGATGTCACCCAGCAGGCGTGCCAGCAGCTCGCCGGTACGCGTCGCGCCCAACCGCGCCGGTGCCAGCGGCAGCGCGCGTCGGAAGAACCACACGCGCAGGTCACGGGCGATGCGCAGGGTCACGTCATGCCCCACCAGTTTTTCGAAGTAGCGCGACGCGATGCGCGCCATGGTCAGCCCACGGATGCCCGCCGAGGGCGTGAAGAAATTGAAGCCCTGGCCGAGGCCGGCGGCACCGGCCAGCGCTGCGGCGGTCAGGAAGCCGCCGGACAACCCCAGCAGGGCGGTGCCGGCCAGCATCGTGGCCCACAGCAGCAGCACGGCCAGCAACAGGCGCGCGCGATGGCGCAGGAATACCGCGCGCAGTGAATCCGGCGAACGACTCATGCGCGCACCGCCTGCGCTGGCTCGACCAGCCGCCCTTCGGGCAGCAGCAGGCAACGGTCGGCCCAGGCAATCACCGCCGGGCTATGGGTGGCGACCACCACGCTGCGCCCGCGCGCATAGGCGGCCAGGCTGCGCAGCAGCGCGGCTTCGGTGTCCGCATCGAGGAAGGCGGTGGGCTCATCCAGCAGCAGTACCTGTGGATCGCGCAGCAGCAACCGGGCCAGGCCGATGCGGCGTGCTTCACCACCGGACAGGCCGAAGCCGCGCTCACCGATCACGGTATCCAGCCCCTGCGGCAGGCGCTGTGCGAACTGCAGCACCTGCGCGGCCTCGGCCACCGCGCGCAGGCGGGCGTCGCTGGCGCCCGGATCGGCCAGCCGAAGGTTATCGGCGATGCTGCCATGGAACAGGTAGGGCCTCTGGCTGGCATAGGCCACCTGCAGCCCCGGTCGCAGCTGCACCCTGCCCGCACGGGGGGGCAGCCAACCGGCCAGTGCTTCCAGCAACGTACTCTTGCCACTGCCACTGGGGCCCACCAGCGCCAGCCGCTGGCCTGGCTCCAGTGTCACGTCCAGGCCCTGCAGCACATCATGCGGCGCGCCCAAGGGACGCAGCATCAGCCCCCACGCCCGCAACGGCGCCATCGCCGCTTCAGCCGGCTCCTGCGGCAGCGGCACCATTTCGTCATCGGCAAGGACAGCTTCTTCCGGCAGCACCTGCAACAGGCGCTCCACTTCAGCGGCCGCAGCCAGCGCGTTGGCACGGTCGTGGTAGTGCGCTGCCAGCCGCCGCAGTGGCGCATAGAACTCCGGCGCCAGCAGCAGGCAGAACAGGCCCGCACCCAGCGTGGGCACCGTCGCATGCAACGACATCAGGCCCAGATAGCTCAGCCCCAGGTACAGCGCGACCATCGCCACGCTCACCGAAGCGAAGAACTCCAGCACGGTGGACGACAGGAAGGCGATGCGCAGCACCTTCATCGTTCGCACGCGCACGCCTTCTGCAGCCGCTTCGATACCCTCCAGCTCGGCCTCGCCGCGGCCATACAGGCGCAGCAGGCCCAGGCCCTTGATGCGATCGGCGAAGTGTCCGCTCATCCGTGCCAGTTCGCCCAGCTGCGCACGGCCGGCCGCTTCGGCACCCCAGCCCACCAGCATCATGAAGAACGGCACCAGGGGCGCGGTGAACAACAGGATCAGCGCTACTACCCAGTCGACCCAGGCCACTGCCGCGAGGATCAGCACCGGCACCACCACCACTTCGGTGCGCACCGGCAGGAAGCCGCTGTAATAACTCTCGATCGCATCGCCGTGATGCAACATCAGTTCGCCCAGCTCGCCGGTACGGCGCTGGCGCAGCCACAGCGGCCCATGGCCAAGCAGGCGCGCGAATACGCGCTCGCGCAACGCCAGCCGCGCGGCATCGGCCACGTCACCCGCTGCAGCCTGGGTGGCGCTGCCCAGCAGCGTACGCACGATCAGGATCACGACCAGCGTGGCCAGCACCGGCAGGCCCGAGGCCAGTGGTGCACGCTCGACCAGCACCTGCTGCACCAGCCAGGCGATGGCGGCCGCCTGGCCGATCAACAGTGCGCCGGACAGGCTGATGCACAACGAGGCCAACCGCTGGCGGCCGCGCGCGGACCGCGCCAGATCGGCCAGCCACGCGCTACGGATGCGCCGCAACCGGGTCGATTCGTCTTCGGAAACAGCGGCGTCAGCAGTCGGTTCGGCAGCGCTCAAGGGTCTTCACAGGCAACAGGGCATTGGCAGGCATTGTAGGCGCAGGCAACAGCCTCCCCCTGCGGCCGGCGGTCGCAGTCCCAGGCGGGTTGGCATACGATCCTCCTGAATACCCATTCATACATTGATCTGGATCAAGGCTGTTTGAAGTAGTCGGTCACATCATTCACCCCGTAGACCACCCTTCCCGCCACCTGCAACGGCACTATCCAACGAGGTAGCCAGGCCATGATTGATCAGACAGTCGTAGAACTGTCGCGGCTGCAATTCGCTCTGACCGCGATGTACCACTTCCTATTCGTCCCCCTCACGCTTGGCCTGTCCTTCATGGTGGCCATCATGGAAAGCGTGTACGTGATGACCCGCAAGCAGGTCTGGCGGCAGATGACCCTGTTCTGGGGTGCCCTGTTCGGCATCAACTTCGCCATCGGCGTAGCCACCGGCCTGGTGATGGAGTTCCAGTTCGGCATGAACTGGTCGTACTACAGCCATTACGTCGGTGACATCTTCGGTGCGCCGCTGGCCATCGAAGGCCTGATGGCGTTCTTCCTGGAAGCGACCTTCATCGGCCTGTTCTTCTTCGGCTGGAAGCGCCTGACTCCGGTCAAGCACCTCACCGTGACCTGGCTGATGGCGCTGGGCACCAACCTGTCGGCGGTGTGGATCCTGATCGCCAACGGCTGGATGCAGAACCCGACCGGTGCGGTGTTCAATCCGGAAACCATGCGCATGGAAGTGGTCGACTTCGCCGCGGTGCTGCTGAACCCGGTGGCCCAGGCCAAGTTCGTGCATACCGTCAGTGCCGGCTACGTGACCGGTGCGATCTTCGTGATGTCGATCAGCGCGCTGTACCTGCTGCGTGGCAAGTACAAGGACATGGCCCGCCGTTCGTTCGCGGTGGCCGCAGCCTTCGGCCTGCTGTCCTCGCTGTCGGTGGTGGTGCTGGGTGACGAAAGCGGTTATGCCGCCAGCGAACACCAGAAGATGAAGCTGGCCGCGATTGAAGCGATGTGGGAAACCGAGCGTGCGCCGGCCGACTTCACCGCCTTCGGCATTCCCAACCAAGACACCCATCAGAACGACTATGCGGTGAAGATCCCGTACCTGATGGGCCTGATCGCCACCCGCTCGCTGGACCAGCCGATTCCCGGCATCCTGGAGCTGGTGGAACGTGCCGAGCACCGCATCCGCGGTGGCCAGATCGCCTACGGCGCACTGGAGCGCGTGAAGAAGGACCGCAACGATCTCGAAGCACGCGAGATGTTCGATCGCCACTGGCAGGATCTCGGCCATGGCCTGCTGCTGAAGCGCTACCGCGAAGACATCCTCAACGCGACGCCGGAGGAAATCTCCAAGGCCGCGATGGATACCGTGCCGCGCGTGGCCCCGCTGTTCTGGACCTTCCGCATCATGGCGGGCCTGGGCTTCTACCTGATCGCCTTCTTCGCGTTGGCCTTCTACTTCTCGTGCCGCAACAACTTCCAGGACAAGCGCTGGTTCCTGCGGTTGGCGGTGTGGTCGCTGCCGGCACCGTGGATCGCGATCGAATGCGGTTGGTTCGTTGCCGAGTACGGCCGCCAGCCGTGGGCTGTGGACGGCGTTCTGCCGACCTTCTACGCCGCATCGGGCCTGGCACTGCATGAAATCCTGACCACGCTGGCGGTGTTCACCAGCTTGTACACGGTGCTGCTGATCATCGAGATCAAGCTGATGCTGAAGGCGATCCGCAAGGGTCCGGACGACATCCTGCCGACGCTGCAGGCCGATATCCGCCCTGTTTCCCCCAATGCAGTCGCCCCCGGCCAGGCCTGAGGCAGGAGAATCCAGATGGAATTCATTGCACTTGATTACACCACGCTCCGCGTGATCTGGTGGCTGCTGCTCGGCATCCTGCTGATCGGCTGGGCCGTGATGGATGGTTTCGACCTTGGCGTCGGCACCCTGTTGCCGTTCGTTGCCAAAACCGATGAAGAACGCCGGCTGGTGATCAATACCGTCGGCCCGGTGTGGGAAGGCAACCAGGTGTGGCTGGTACTGGGTGGCGGTGCGATTTTCGCCGCATGGCCGCCGCTGTATGCGGTCAGCTTCTCCGGCTTCTACTTGGCGGTGTTTGCGATGCTGTTCGGGCTGATCCTGCGCCCGGTCGGCTTCAAGTACCGCAGCAAGCTGCCGTCCAAGCGCTGGCGCGACAACTGGGACCGCGTGCTGTTTGTCGGTGGCCTGCTGCCGGGCCTGATTGCCGGCGTGGCGGTGGGCAACGTGCTGCTGGGTGTGCCGTTCCACTTCGATGACACCCTGCGCGTGACCTACACCGGTTCGTTCTTCGGCCTGCTCACACCGTTCGCGCTCATCGCCGGCCTGATCAGCGTGGCCATGCTGGTTTCGCATGGTGCGGCCATGCTGGTCATCAAGACCGACGGCCCGGTGGCCGAACGTGCCGCACGTTACGGCAGCGTCGCCGCCATCATCAGCTTCGTGCTGTTCGCCGTGGCCGGTGCCTGGGTGGCCTTCGGCCTGCCGGGTTACCAGATCACCTCGCAGGTGGTCACCGATGGCCCGACCAATCCGCTGCTGAAGACGGCCGAGCTGGGCACGGCTGCCGGTGGTTGGCTGCGCAACTACAGCAGCATGCCGGCCACGATCGTGTTCCCGGTGCTCGGCCTGCTCGGCGCGCTGGCCAGTGCGGTGCTGCTGCGTGCCCGTCGTGGTGGCCTGGCCTTCATCGCCTCGGGTGCATCCATCGCTGGCATCATCCTGACTGTCGGCTTTGCGATCTTCCCGTTCCTGCTGCCGTCCTCCAGCCAGCCCACCTCCAGCCTGACCGTCTGGGACAGCTCGTCCAGCCACCTCACGCTGTGGGTCATGCTGCTGGCCACGGCCATCTTCCTGCCGATCATCCTCGCCTACACCACCTGGGTGTACCGCGTGCTGAAGGGCAAGACGACGGTCGAGGACATGGACGACAACCCCAACGCCTATTGATTGCCAGCGTGCCGACCCACGGTCGGCACCTGTCTTGCACACAGGAGATTGAACATGTGGTATTTCGCCTGGATCCTCGGCGCCGGCCTCGCCTCGACGGTCGCCATCCTCAACGGCATGTGGTTTGAAGCCCGCGAGCAGAACCGCATCGAGAAAGAAAATCGTCGCTGAGCTGTAAAAAAGCCTTGCCGCCTTGGTCTTCACACGGTATCTTAGGCGGCTCCTTCGGGGTGTAGCTCAGTCTGGTAGAGCGCTACGTTCGGGACGTAGAGGTCGCAGGTTCGAATCCTGTCTCCCCGACCACTCAAGTGGTCGCATTGAAGCCTGGTGAAGTCGTCCAGGCTTTTTTGTTCCCTGAAGTGGCACTGCTTCGGCAGTGTGAAGAAAACAGCATCCACCCCTTGCCGCCATCGGGGTGAATCGCTAGAATAGGCGGCTCCCTTCGGGGTGTAGCTCAGTCTGGTAGAGCGCTACGTTCGGGACGTAGAGGTCGCAGGTTCGAATCCTGTCTCCCCGACCACTTCGGTGGTCACCAAGAAGCCTGGAAGACATCACTGTCCTCCGGGTTTTTTTGTGCCTGCGGCCCGGGACAGGCGCGGCCGCCCGCAACGCCACTGGCCAGCCACGTACAATGGCCGCCTCCCCCACCTGCCGCTTCGGCGTAGACCGATGCCGGCGCTGCATGCCGTTGCTGAAGCGTGCGACACCTGCAAGGACCACCGATGAGTTCCTCCACTTCCGATTCGCCGTCGCTGCTGCACGGCCGCGTCCTCGCATTCGCCGCGATCCTGTTGGCCGCGATCAACCTGCGCACAGCGGTCACCTCGATCACGCCCCTGCTCGATGTGCTCGGCCAGCAGTTCGATTTCGGCACCACCATGACCGGTGTGCTGGGCATGCTGCCCACCGCCTCGTTCGCGCTGTTCGGCGTGGCAACGCCGGCACTGGCGCGGCGCCTGGGCCTGGAGCGCACCACCCTGCTGGCCATGCTGATGGCAGCCGCCGGCCTGCTGCTGCGCTCCAGCGCCGGCAACGTCGGCACGCTGCTGCTGGGCTCGGTGATCGCACTGGCCGGCATGGGTATCGGCAACGTAGTGGTGCCGCCGCTGGTGAAGCGTTACTTCGCCAACAAGGTCGGCACCATGAGCACGCTGTACATCAGTGTGCTGCAGCTGGGCACGATGATGCCGGCGCTGCTGGCGGTGCCGGTGGCCAATGCGGCCGGCTGGCGGGTGTCGCTGGGCATGTGGGCGCTGCTGGCGCTGGCGGCGAGCCTGCCGTGGCTGCTGCTGGCGCGCCGTGCGCCCGGGCCGGTGCTGGATGCCAACGACCCGACCGCACAACCGCATGGCAAGGTCTGGCGCACGTCGCTGGGCTGGAGCATGACGCTGATGTTCGGCATGACTTCGCTGATGACCTATTCGATGTTCACCTGGCTGCCGCGCATCGTGGTCGAGGCCGGTGGCACGCCCGCCTTCGGCGGGGTGATGGTGGCAGTGTTCTCGGCGCTGGGCCTGCTGCCGTCGCTGGTCATCCCATCGATGGCGGTGCGCCTGCAGAACCCGTTCCCGCTGGTCCTGATCGGCTTCTTCTCGTTCGTGATCGCCTTCACCGGCCTGCTGCTCGCACCGATGAAGGCGCCACTGCTGTGGGCCTGCCTGCTCGGTGTCGGCCCGTCCACGTTCCCGCTGGCACTGACCCTGATCAACCTGCGCACGCGCACTCCGACCGGCTCGGCCGCGCTGTCCGGCTTCATGCAGGGTGTGGGCTACAGCTTCAGCTGCCTGGGGCCATTCCTGGTCGGCTGGCTGCACGCCGTCAGCGACGGTTGGACGATCCCATTCAGCTTCCTGTTCGGCTGCGCGACCCTGATGCTGTGTGCCTCCTGGGTGGCATGCAAGCCGCGCAAGCTGGAAGACCTCTGGTAAGCCTCCACCCGGGCCGGCTGCCGCCCTCCATCTACCGCCGGTCAGCTTTCACGCAGATTTTGACGCTGGGCTGACAGTTCCGGGCAGATAGTGCCCCCGAATGCCCATCCTTGCCGCGTGCCGGCATCGGGCATGGGGGCGGCAGCGCCGTCCAGGCCACCAGTCGGTGTGCGGGGGACTCTCGTTTCAGACTAGACATTGCAGGTCGCTGTCCCGGTTCTACCCATCCTGCTGGATGGGAACGCACGAGGGGAGTGACGCAGGCCACGGCCATCCCAAAATCTGGCATGTGATGTGCGTCACATTTTTCAGGTTGTCTGGTTCGGAAGCCAAGGGGGTCCCCAATGGTTGTCCACCGCCGGCTGGCGCTCTGCGTCGGCCTTGCCTGCTTCGCTCTGGCCTGGGCCAGCAGCGCGGCCCCGCCTGATCGCGAGGCCGCCCTGGCCGAGATCGGCCGCTACCGCGACCAGGCCCGCTGGCTGGATGCGCTGGGAGCGATCGAGCGCGCCAGCCAGCAGCAGCCCCACGACGATCTGTTGTTCAAGCTGCGCGTGCTGACCCTGGGCGATATCGGCAACGCGTGGCGCGCCTGGGAGCTGTACCAGCAGCGCCCGCAGTTGTTCGACGATGCACAGAAGCAGCGACTTGAGGGCGACTACCTGGCCAAGCTGGTGGTCTGGAGCCTGGCCTACAGCAGCAGCGAGGACGCCCGCCTGGAAGAAGCCGAGTCGACCCTGGCGCGCATGCAGCGCTACGTCGGCAGCGAAGGCACCACTGCGGCGCAGGCACCCCTGCGGATCCGGCTGGATCGCCTGATCCTGCTCAACCGGCTGGGCCGCCACGCACAGGTTCGTGAGGAAGCACGCGCACTGCAGGCCGAGGGCCATGCACTGCCCGACTACGTGCTGCCCGCTGTGGGTGATTCACTGATGGGCACCCTGCATCCGCTGGAGGCCATTCCGGTGCTGCAGGCGGCGGTGACCGGCGATCCCACACGCGATGCTTCGCATTCGGAATTGGCCTATGCCTATCTTGAGAGCGAACAGCAGGAAAAGGCCATCGGCCTGCTGCAGGCGTGGCGCGACAAGGAACCGGCCTGGCGCTGGGGCAACGGAAAATCGCCGTATGCGAACTGGTCACGCTACGAGGCCGACCTGAATCTGGCGATGGTGCGTGCCTACAGCGGCGACCTGCCGACCGCCCAGCGCGACCTGGAATCGATGGTCGATATCGCCCCCGGCAACGGTGGCCTGCAGAGTGCGTTGGGCAGCGTGTACATGATGCGCGGCTGGCCACGCATGGCCCTGCAGCGGCAGCAGATGGCGCATGCACTGGACCCGCGCGACATCGAGCCGCGGCTGGGTATGGAAGAGGCCTACGTCGCCCTGCAGCGCGATGACCTGGCGCGGCCACTGCATGACGACCTGCTCGCGCGCTATCCCACCCAGCCTGCCGTCGAACGCATGGACCAGGCCTGGCGTGCACATCGCGGCTGGCAGCTGAAGGCATGGACCGACATCGGCCGCAGCTCCGGCGGTGGCGGCACTTCGCCACTGGGCAACAACGACCGTCACTACGGCATGGAAGTGCAGACGCCGGTGCTCGACGACCGCTGGCGGTTGTTCGCCTTCGCCGACAGGCGCTTGGTCGACTTCCAGGACCAGCGCATCGACCCGCTGTGGCTGGGTGCAGGCGTGCGCTACCGCTTCGGCCGGCTGGATGCGGAGGCCGCGGTAGTGCGTGCCAACGATCACGTCGGCGATACCGGCCTGCGTGCCAGCGTAGGCTGGCAGTTCAACGACTCCTGGCATGCCGGGCTGATGGCTGCGCGCAATGATCCGGAGGCCTCGATGCAGGCGCGCGCGGCCGGCATCACCGCCGACAGCGTGGGCGCGCAGGTGGACTACCGGCGCAGCGAACGCACGCACTGGATGTTCGGCGCCAGCCGCTTCCGCTACGACGATGGCAATCACCGCGAACTGTTCAGCACCAGTGTCGAGCAGCGGCTGCTGACTCGACCACGCTGGCTGATCGATGGCCTGGCCAGTGCCTATACCAGCCGGGGCAGCCGCGACGATGCGCCCTACTTCAATCCGAAGCGCGACCGCATGGTCGAGATCGGCCTGCGCGTCGACCAGCAGCTGTGGCGACACTATGAGCGCCATTTCCGGCACCGGCTGACGGTCTCGCTGGGCGACTACTGGCAGGACGGCTTCGGCAGCGCACTGGTGCCGTCGGTGTCCTACATGCATGAGTGGCAGATCGACCAGGGCCGCGTGCTCGAGTATGGCGTGCGCTGGTCACGGCCGGTCTATGACGGCCACCGCGAGCGCCATATCGGCTTCGAAGCCGCACTGCGCTGGGGAGACTGACATGACCCACATCCTGCGACTGATCGTACTCCTGCTGCTGGCCGCCGCGACACCGGCCCCTGCGCAGCAGGCCGTACATCTCGACGCGGCCGACAACGGCCTGCTGATCCTCAGCTATCACGATATCCGCGACCAGGTCGCGGCCAAGGGCGACGCAGATACCTACGCGGTAAGCACGCAGAACTTCGCTGCCCACCTGGACTGGCTGGGTGCGCATGGCTACCACCCGGTGTCGTTGTCGCAGGTGATCGACGCCTCGCAGGGACGCGCGACACTGCCACCGAAGCCGGTGCTGCTGACCTTCGATGACGGCCTGCGCAGTGTCTACGACAAGGCCTTCCCGCTGCTGCAGGCCTATCGCTATCCGGCGCTGGTGGCGGTGATCACCGACTACGTGGACATGGCGCCGGGTCGTACCATCGACTACGGCTACCGCCCGTTCGGTCGCGAGGACTTCATCACCTGGGCACAGCTGAAGCAGATGCACGACAGCGGCCTGATCGAAGTGGCCAGCCATACCGACGACCTGCACCATGGCGTGATCGCCAACCCTCAGGGCAACTCCACGCCAGCGGTGGTCACCCGTGTCTATACGCCCGCGACCCACAGCTACGAGAGCGAAGCACAGTACGAACAGCGCCTGCGTGCCGACCTCAGCCGCAGCGCACAGCGCATAGAGCAGCATCTGGGGGTCCGCCCGCGCGCCATCGTCTGGCCTTACGCCGCGTACAACCAGCTGAGCAACGATATCGCCGAGCAGCTGGGAATGCCGGTCTCGTTCGATCTGGAAGGCCGCAGCACGCCAGTGGCCAGTGACCTGCACGGGTTGGCGCGCTTCCTGGTCAGCGACAACCCGACCGTGGAGGGACTGGCCTACGAACTGCGCCGCGACGTGGCACTCGATGGCGTCCGCGCCCTGCAGATCGACCTGGATGCCGTCTATGACCGTGACCCTGCCCAGCAGGCGCGCAACCTGGATGCACTGATCGAGCGGGTCAAGCGGATCGCGCCGACCCACGTCTACTTGCAGGCCTTTGCCGACCCTGATGGCAACAACACCGCCGATGCCGTGTACTTCCCCAACCGGCACATGCCGATGCGCGCTGACCTGTTCAGCAGGGTCGCGTGGCAGCTGAAGTCGCGTGCTGGAGTGAAGGTGTACGCCTGGTTGCCGGTGCTCGGTTTCGAACTGCCGGATCCAGCGCAGCGACAGGCACTGGCGATCCGCAGTGGAGATGCCGATGGCATGTACCGGTTGGACTTCACCAACCCCAAAGCACGCCAGATCATGCTGGATATCTACGAGGATCTGGCGGTCAATTCCTACTTCGAAGGGTTGCTGTTCCATGACGATGGCTACCTGCGGGATACCGAGCTGCCCACACTGGCTGCAGGCCACGATGGCAGCGGGCGTACACAGGCATTGATCGACTTCACTCTCGCCCTGCGCGACCGCGCACAGCGCTGGCGGCCGAAGCTCGCAACGGTGCGCAACCTGTACGCCGAGCCGGTGCTGCGCCCGCAGAGTGAGGCCTGGTTCGCCCAGCGCCTTGACCTGTTCAACAAGGCCTACGACCAGACTGCACTGATGGCGATGCCGTGGATGGAGGGCAGCAAGCACCCGGAGCGATGGCTGGACCAGCTGCTGGCCGAGGTGCGCAGGCATGACCCGCAGCTGCAGCACACGTTGTTCGAACTGCAGACCGTTGACTGGCGTAGCGGCCAGCCGATTCCAGCTGATCGCCTGCGCGCGCAGATCCGCCAGCTGCAGGCACAGGGCGTGCACCACTTTGCCTGGTACCCCGATGATTTCATCGCTGGCCAGCCCTCCACCCACGATGCCCGTGCGGCTATGTCCGCCGGCAACTTCCCGTATCCGGAGAAGTGACGTGGACATGCATCCGTTGTTGCAGATCCTGTTCCAGTTCGCCTTCTACTATCCGATGGTGATGGCGTTCTTCTGGATGTCCGGTGGGCTTTACTACTACTTCCGGCGCGAACGGCATTCGCCGCCGCGTAATGATCCACCGTTGATGGTTGATCCACCGTTCGCCAGTCTGCTGATTCCCTGCCACAACGAATCGGAGAACCTGGACGACACGCTCGGTGCGGCATTGGCACAGCGCTATCCGGCCGACTACGAGGTGATCGTCATCGACGATGGCAGCAGCGACGACACCGGTGCCCGCCTGGACGCGCTCGCAGCCAGGCATCCACGGCTGCGCGTGCTGCACCTGGACCGCAACCTGGGCAAGGCCAATGCGCTTCGCATGGGTGCACTGGCGGCACGCTCGGAGTATCTGGTGTGCATCGACGGCGATGCGATGCTCGAGGAGCACGCCCTGCACTGGATGATCTGGCACCTGGTCAGCGGCAACCGGGTCGGCGCGGTCACCGGCAACCCGCGCATCCGCAACCGCTCCACCCTGCTGGGGCGGCTGCAGGTCGCCGAGTTCTCCTCGATCATCGGCATGATCAAGCGCGCGCAGCGTGTGTACGGACGTATCTTCACCATCTCGGGAGTGATCGCCGGCTTCCGCCGCACCGCCCTGCACCAGGTCGGATGGTGGTCGGATGACATGGTCACCGAAGACATCGACATCAGCTGGCGGCTGCAGCGCGCGCACTGGGACATCCGCTACGAGCCCAATGCGCTGTGCTTCATCCTGATGCCGGAAACGTTGAAGGGGCTGTGGCGGCAGCGGCTGCGCTGGGCCCAGGGAGGCGTGGAGGTGATGCTGCGCCATGCCCGTTCGCTGCTGCACTGGAGGGAACGGCGCATGTGGGGCGTACTGCTGGAGTATGTGCTGAGCGTGGTCTGGGCCTACACCATGCTGTTCATCGTGGTGTTGTGGGCGCTGGGCAAGTTCATCGAACTGCCCCACCAGCTGTATATCGCCAGCCTGCTGCCCCAGTGGCATGGCGTGATCCTGGCGTTGGTCTGCCTGCTGCAGTTCGCCAGCAGCCTGATCATCGACCGTCGATACGAAACACAGATAGGACGCAACTACTTCTGGGTCATCTGGTACCCGATGGCGTACTGGCTGATCAGCCTTTCCACCACCCTGGTGGCGCTTCCGAAGACCCTGCTGCGCCGTCGCAGCAAGCGTGCCACCTGGACCAGTCCTGACCGGGGTATCCGATGAACACACACCACTCTTCCAACCGCTTCGATTCACGGATGATCCGCAAGCCGCACCGCCAGCCGCGGTTCCAGCGCACTGCCTGGGGGTTCGTCACCCTGGCGTTCTGGGGCTTCTACTTCTACCTGTGGGCTCCTCTGGTCACTCTGGTGTCGTGGCTGGCCGGCGGCCGGCTGGCTTGGCGGCAGCTGTACGAGCGACAGAACCAGTTCGATCCGTATGTGCTGGTGGCGCTGCCGCTGATGCTGCTGTGCGCCAGCGTGCTGCTGATTGGCTGGGCCGAGTACAACCGCGCGCGCTTCCGTGGCCACGAGCGGCGCCTGCCGCGGCCACCGGCCAGTCTCAACGAGGTCGCCGCTGACCTGGGTGCCAGCACCGGCCTGGCCGAACGCCTGCTGGGCTGCAAGGCCGCCACGCTGCACATGGACGATCACGCGCGGCCGATCGGCATCCGCCGGGAAGTGGTGTGAACCTGCGCTTCGCCGGGCATGGCCCGGCGCTACCCGATGTGCGGCGGTAGCGCCGGGCCATGCCCGGCGTCCGTTGCGCTCAGGTGCGGGTCTGCCCTTCGCCACGCACCACGAAACGCTCGACGGTGAGCGCTTCCAGGCCCATCGGGCCGTAGGCATGCAGGCGCGTGGTGGAGATGCCGATCTCGCTGCCGAGGCCGAGCTGGCCGCCATCGGAGAAGCGCGAAGAGGCATTGACCATCACCACCGCAGAGCGCAACGCGTTGACGAAACGCTCGGCGTTGCCCGCGTCCTCGGTGGCGATTACTTCGGTATGGTCGGAACTATAAGCACGGATGTGCGCGATGGCCGCATCGAGGTCGTCGACCACGCGTACCGCCAGCACCAGGTCAAGGAACTCGGCGGCGTAGTCGTCTTCGGTGGCCAACGTGCTGCCCGGCAGCAGCGGCTGCGCCAGCGCATCGGCGCGCAGCTGCACGCCTCGCTCGCCAAGCGCTTGTGCCACGCGCGGCAGGAAGGTATCGGCCACGACACGATGCACCAGCAGGGTCTCCAGCGAGTTGCAGGCTGCCGGACGGCTGCACTTGCCGTCCACCAGCAGGTCGATGGCTTTGCCCAGGTCGGCGCTGGCATCCACGAACAGATGGCACACGCCCTTGTAATGCTTGATCACCGGCACCCGCGCATGCTCGGCAACGAAGCGGATCAGGCCTTCACCGCCGCGCGGAATGGCCAGGTCGATCAGCTCATGCAGCTGCAGCAGTTCCAGCATCGCTTCGCGACGCAGGTCGGTCAGCACGGTCACCGCCGCCGGAGGCACGCCATTGGCGGTCAATGCACCAGCCAGTGCCTGGGCGATGGCGGTGTTGGAATGGATCGCTTCGGAGCCGCCACGCAGGACCACGCCGTTGCCGGCCTTCAGGCACAGCGCCGCGGCTTCGGCGGTCACGTTCGGACGTGCTTCGTAGATCATCGCGATCACGCCCAGCGGCACGCGCACCTTCTGCACACGGATGCCGTTCGGGCGCACGTCGTCGCGGGTGACCTGGCCGACCGGATCGGGAAGCGCAGCGACCTCACGCACGGCTTCGGCCATCGCGAACAGGCGTGCCGGGTCCAGCGCCAGGCGGTCGAGCATGGCACTGCCAACGCCCTTGTCGCGCGCGGCGGCGAGGTCACGTGCATTACCGGCCAGGATCAGCCCGGCATTCACTTCCAGCGCCTGTGCCATCGCCAGCAGCAGCGTGCGGCGGGCCGCACTGTCGAGGCCGGCAACGATCTGGGCCGCGTCACGGCAGGCACGCGCCTGCGCTTCGATTTCGCTCATCGGGGTGTCCTTCAAACCGGTCATGGCAGCACCAGATCATCGCGATGGACGACACTGCCACCGTAGTTGTAGCCCAGCACGGCCTCGATGTCGCGCGAATGGCGACCGGCGATCCGGCGCACATCATCGGCGGCGTACTGGCTGACACCGCGGGCGATGCAGACACGGCCCTGCGACGAGGTCCAGCACACCTGCACCATGTCGCCACGGCGGAAGCTGCCTTCTGCACCGGTGATGCCACCGGGCAGCAGCGAAGCGCCTTTCTCACGCATGGCCTGGGCCGCGCCCGCATCGACGATGATCGCGCCCTCGGCCAGCGGCGCATGCCGCAGCCAGTGCTTGCGTGCGGCCTCGCGGCTGCGCGCGGCATGGATTCGGGTGCCGAACAGGCGGTCCTGCGCCAGTGCGCGCACCACGTCACTGCTGCGGCCATTGAACAGATAGGTCTCGATGCCGAGGCGGCCGGCCTTGGCCGCCGCTTCCAGCTTGGTGCGCATTCCACCAGTGCCGGCGCGCGAACCGGCGCCGCCGGCCATCGCCAGCACGGCATCGTCCAGCTCGGGCACGTCATGCATCGGTCGTGCGTCGGCCACGGTGCGCGGGTCGGCGCTGTACAGACCATCGATGTCGGTGGCGATGAACAGCGCATCGGCATTCACCAGCGCCGCCACCGTTGCGGCCAGGTTGTCGTTGTCGCCGAGCTTGAGTTCATCCACCGATACCGTGTCGTTCTCGTTGACCACCGGCAACGCGCCCAGCCGCAGCAGCTCGGTGAGCGTGGCGCGCGCATTGAGGTAGCGACGACGGTTGCGCAGGTCGTCGTGGGTCAGCAACACCTGCGCCACCGGGCGTTCGAAGAAGCGCTGCCAGAGCCCGATCAGCTGGGCCTGTCCGAGCGCGGCCAGCGCCTGACGCGCCGCCATCGCCGAACCGGGCTCGTCGGCCCGGGGAAGAATCGCGCGGCCAGCGGCAACCGCGCCCGAGGACACGATCACCACCTCGCGTCCGGCCAGTACGTTGGCGGAGACGAACTGGGCCAGGCCCAGCGCGTGGCGTGGCGACAGGCCACCGCCATCGGCGGCCAGCAGGCTGCTGCCAACCTTCAGCACCGCGCGCCGCCACGGTGGCAGCACCTGTTCCGGGAACGGCGAGGCGACGTGGGTGGCGTGCAGGGTCATCAGGTGCGCCTCAGCGGGTATTCCATTCGTGCACGGTCAGGTCGGAGGCCTGCATCGTCACCAGTGGGTCGGTGGCGACGATGGCCTGTGCCTGCGCCAGGTTCTCCACGTTGCACAGTACATAGGCGCCGCCGCTGCCGTCGGCGAAACCGCCGGTCAGCTGCAGCCTGCCCTGCGCACGCAACGCGTCGAGGAAGTCCAGATGCGGCTGCACCGCTGCGGCGTTGAAGCCGGGCCGGCGCATGGCCAGCACCAGGTACACGGTAGCGGCCATCAGGACAGCGCCTGCCAGCGCGCACGCAGTTCGTCCAGGCGCAGGTCGGCTGCCGAACCCGGCGATACGCGCGCGGCCAGGCTGCCTTCCGGGGTACGTCCCTGCCCTGCACTGTCCGCACCGGCCGCAGCAGCCTTGTAGGCCTCGCGGAACGGCACGCCCGCCACCGCGGCTTCCACCGCAACGTCGGTGGCATACATGCCCGAATCGATCGCCGCGCGCAGCCTGTCATCGCGCCACTCCAGGTTGGCCAGCAGCGCCGGCAGCAGTTCCAGCGCGGCGAGGCCGCGCCCGAAGCCGTGGAAGATCGCACCCTTGGACGACTGCAGGTCGCGGTGGTAGCCCGACGGCAGCGACAGCAGCTGCTCGATTTCGGTACGGGCAGCGGCGACGCTGGCATGGGTCGCCCGCATCAGCTCGATCACGTCCGGATTGCGCTTGTTGGGCATGATCGAACTGCCGGTGGTGTACTGCGCCGGCAACGCGACGAAACCGAATTCGGCGCTGGTGAACAGCGACAGGTCCCAGGCAATGCGGCGCAGGTCCAGGGTGGCACCGCCCAGCGCTTCCAGTGCAGCCAGTTCGAACTTTCCACGCGACAGCTGCGCGTAGATCGGCGAAATCTGCATGCGCGCAAAGCCGAGCGCGGCGGTGGTGTGCTCGCGATCCAGCGGCAGGTTCACGCCGTAACCGGCGGCGGTGCCAAGCGGATTGGCATCGACCAGTGCATGGGTATCGCGGGCACGCACGGCGTTGTCGATGAAGGCCTCGGCCCAACCGGCCCACCACATGCCGGCCGAGGACACCACGGCGCGCTGGATGTGGGTGTAACCGGGAATCGGCAGGTCCTTTTCCGCGTGTGCACGATCCAGCGCGACTTTGGCCACCTCGGCACTGAGCTGAGCGACGCGCTGCAGCTTCTCCTTCAGCCACAGGCGGGTGGCGACCAGGATCTGGTCGTTGCGGCTGCGTCCGGTGTGGATCTTGCGGCCAGCATCGCCAAGGCGCTCGGTCAACCGTGCCTCGATCGCCGAATGGCCATCTTCATACTGCGTATCCAGCACGAAACGGCCTTCGCGGAAGTCCTGCGCCAGCACGTCGAGCTCGCGCAGCAGGCCAGCCAGCTCATCGGCGCTGAGGATGCCGATGTGTTGCAGGCCCTGTGCGTGCGCGGCGCTGGCCGCGATGTCGTGCAGGAAGAACTCGCGGTCGAGGATGACGTCGTCACCGGCGAGGAAGGTCTGGATCTGGGCGTCGACGGCGACGCCGGGCTTCTGCCAAAGAAGGTCTGCCATGGGGGCTCCGGAAGGCGTGTTCAGTGCGGGATCGACGTCAGTTCGTCGATGCCCAGCGCGAGATTGAGGTTCTGCATGGCCTGGCTGGCCGCGCCCTTGAGCAGGTTGTCCAGGGTCGCCACCACCACCACCCGCTTGCCGCCCGGGGCCAGGGTGAAGCCACCGACCTGGGCACCGTGGCGACCAGCGATGCGGCTGACCCACGGCGCCTCATCCACGACCTCGATCAGCGGTTCGCCAGCATAGGCCTGCTGGAAGCGCTCGACGATCTGATCGCGGGTCTGCACGCGGTTCAGCCACAGGTTGGCAGTCAGGGTGATGCCACGGAAATGCGGGGCCACGTGCGGCATGAACTCGACCGCCACGCCCATCTGCACCGACACCTCGCGCTCATGCACATGGTTGGTCAGTGCATATGGCATCAGGTTGTCGGCCAGCAGCTCGACATTGTTCTTGTCCGACGGCGTGGTGCCGGCACCGGAGTAACCGGACACACCGAAACACTGCGGCGGGCCGGCCAGCAGGTCCAGCAGCGGGTGGATAGCCAGCTGCATCGCGGTGGCATAGCAGCCCGGATTGCTGATGTGCTTCTGGCCGTTGTAGCGACCGCGGGTCAGCTCCGGGAGGCCGTAGTACCACGCATTGTCGAAGCGGTAGTCGGCCGACAGATCGACGATGACGGTGTCCGGCTTCGCCGCGTCCAGCGCGGCCACGAACGGTGCGGCCAGGCCGTTGGGCAGGGCCAGGATCACCGCGTCCACCCCCTTGGCGGCCACCGCGTCGGCATCCAGGTTCTCGTACTGCAGTTCGCCCCGGAACTCGGGATGATGGTCAGCCAGGCGCTGGCCCGCGCGTTCGCGCGAGGACACGAACGCCAGCTGCAGCTGCGGGTGCGCAGCCACCAGCTTGATCAGCTCGGCGCCGGTATGGCCACGGGCACCGACAATGCCCAGGGTGAAAGTCGAATCGTTCATGCGTGGCTGTCCAGGCGGTACTGCAGATGGCGTTTCACGCCCTGCCATTCCGCATCGATGATGGAGAAGATGACGGTGTCGCGCGGCGTACCATCGGCATGCCGCTTGTGGTTGCGCAGCACGCCATCCTGCTTGGCACCCAGGCGCGCGATCGCGGTACGCGAGGCAAAGTTGAACCAGCTGGTCTCGAATACCACGCTCAGGCATTCCAGCCGCTCGAACGCATGGCTCAGCAGCATCAGCTTGGTCTCGGTATTGACCCCGGTGCGCTGCGCAGACTCGCCATACCAGGTGTAACCGATGCTCAGGCGCGGCACGTCCGCTTGCAGATCGTAGTAGCGGGTGGTGCCGACAATCTGGTCGTTGGCATCGAACACCACGAACGGCAGCACCTTGCCTTCGGCCTGCGCCTGCAGCGCGGCCTGCACGTAGCCGGTCATGGTCTTCGCATCGGGCACCTGGGTGTACCAGAGCCTGGACAGCGCCCCATCGCCGAGCGCGCCGCGCAGGCCATCGATATGCCCCATCTGCAGCGGCTCCAGCCGCGCATGGGTGCCCGCCAGGCTAGGGACCTTGGTCCAATCAGCATGGTTCATCGTGCTCAGCCCTCCAGGCTCGGTGCACGAACGCCGCAATGGTCGACATAGGTCCTGATACGGTCGATGCCATCAGCACCGTACCAGAACACCTTCCAATGGCCCTGCTTGTAGCAGCCATCGGATTCGGCGTAGTAGAAATGGTTGATCGGGTTGCCGTTGCGCGAACGCCAGAACAGCTGCGGCGTCTCCTCGCGCATCACGTTCCAGACCGCGCGACCCAGGCCTTCACCCTGTGCATCATCAAGCACCGCGAACTTGTCCAGGTACACGCCCTCGGCCTCGTCAGTAAGGATCACCGCCGTGCGGTAGTTCTCGCTGACGTAGGCGCGCAGCAGCGTGGTCTTCTGGAAGTAGTCCGGCACAAGGGTACGGCCGAAGCTCGATTCGATCAGCTGCTTCAGGCGCGGCAGGTCCAGCTGCTCCCACGCGGTGGCGCGCAGCACCTTCTCACCCTTGCGCACCAGCGTGCCCGAGCCCTTGTGAGTGAACAGCTCCTTGGCCAGGTCGGCCGGGCGGGTGATCGACACCGACGATTCCAGCGGCAGGCGGTCGAGCAGATCCTTGATCTGTTCGATCTTCACCTTCATGCCACCGTGGATCCACGGCTGCGCGATCAGATGGTCGTACTCGGTGGACAGGTTGATCGAATCGATCACGCTGCCCTGCTCGTCCAGCAGGCCGCCGGTGCCGGTCAGGAAGATGATCTTGTACGGCTGCAGCTCCTGCACCAGCTCGTTGGCAGCGAAATCGGCGTTGACGTTGAGGATCTGCCCGCCGGCGGTCTCACCCAGGCTGGTGATGACCGGAATCGAGCCAGCGCGCAGGCTGGCCTCGATCGGCGCCAGGTTGACCTTCTTCACCTCGCCGACCAGGCCGTAGGTGTCCACGTCCAGATACTCGGCTTCGAACACGCCGCCGGTGATCGAGGTCGCACGCGCACCGTTCTGCTGCAGTGCTTCGACCAGACGCAGGTTGGACTGCTGGAACACCCGGCGCACGATCGCCAGCGCTTCCGGCGAGGTCACGCGCAGGCCATTGACGGTCTGTTTCTCAATGCCGGCTGCGGACAGCTCGGCATCCAGCTGCGGGCCGGCGCCGTGCAGCACGATCGGGGTCAGGCCGACTTCCTGCAGGAACGACAGCGACGAGGTCAGCGCGTCAAGGTCGTCGCGCAGGACGGCACCGCCGACCTTGACCACGGCGAAGCGCTTGGCATCCAGCTGCGAGAAGCGCTTGAGGTACTGGCTGATCTCCTTCGCGCTGGCCATGCTGGAAAGCAGGCGCACGATGGTCTGGCGGGTCTGGCGGTGGGGCTGGAGGGCAGGAGACATTTCGGTTTCGTCACAGGCGGCGGTCGCCGCGTTGCAGTTCCACCGTGCCGGAGCACGGCGGCGTTGTGGGGTCGATCAGGCGCCGGCAGCAATGATGCGGTGCACGGCGTCGGTGTAGCGCTGCAGCTGGTCCAGCGTTACGAACTCATCGGCGGTATGGGCCTGGGCGATGTCACCCGGGCCGAACACCAGCGTGGTGTAGCCACCGGCCGAGAACAGCGAGGCTTCGGTCCAGAAGTCCACCGCGTTGCCGATCGGCAGCTCCAGTGCGTCGGCCACGTCGCGCGCCAACAGGCGGCGGTTCTCGGCTTCGGCGATGTCACCGGCCGGCAGGCTGGGACCACGGAAGGTTTCGGTGAACAGTGCCGCTTCCGGTTCGGCGAAACCGGCAAAGGTCGCCAGCAGGCCATCAATGTCCATCGACGGCAGCGGGCGGAAGCCGAACCGCACTTCGGCGGCCGGGGCAATCATGTTGGCCTTGATCCCGCCCTCGACGCGGCCGATGTTGAAACGCAGGCCGGTGAGGCCGCCGAAGCGCGCCGAGGCCAGCGATTCCACATGGTCCAGCGCACGGTTGCCCCAGCGCATGGCCTGATGCAGTGCGCTGGCGGCCGCATCCTGCTTGCCCGAGGCATGCCCGGCGCGACCGGCGAACTGCATCAGCACCGAGCTGATGCCCCGGTGCGCCAGTACGGCTTCGCTCATGGTCGGCTCGGCCACCAGCACTGCTTCATACGGAATGCCACGGGCCAGAAACGCGGCGATGCAGCGCGGATCGTTGGCTTCCTCGTCGCTGGAGAACAGGAATGCAGCGTCTCCGTCGCTGGCATTGGCCGCGGCCACCAGTGCAGCGGCGGCGCCCTTGATGTCACACACGCCGAGGCCGACCACGCGGTCGTCCAGGCGGCGCATCACGTGCGGGTCGGCACTCCAGTGCGGCGAGTCCGGCACGGTATCCAGGTGCACGTTGAACAGGTACTTCGGCGTACCGCGCACCGCATACAGGCTGACCGCACCGGCGCCATGGTCGATCACCTCGACGTTGAACCCGGGCAGGTTCGCACGCAGGTAATCGAAGATGCCACCGGTGGTGATCGCACGCGGCGGGTTGCGGGTGTCGAAGGACACCAGGGCCTGCAGATGCGAGATCGTCTGTTCAAGCATGAATCAAAGATCCTTCAGTACAACGTGTACCGGCTGGAGGAGCGCCCCCTTGATGTTCAAGGGGGCGCGCCAACGGCGCGGGGATTAGGTGGAATGCGCGGGAGACGCGCGCGCAATTCAATCGCTCAGCGATTGACTTGCGCGTATAGCGTCGAGCTCATGCCGAACAGCTTGATGAAACCTTCGGCTTCCTCCACGCCCCAGTCGGCCGACTGCGCATAGGTGGCGCCCTTGGTGTTGAGCAGGTGCGGCGACTTCACCGCTACCGCATCGACGCGGCCACCACGGGTTTCCAGCACCACTTCGCCGTTGACCTTGGCCTGCGAGGACTTCAGGAAGGCTTCGATGTCGGTCTTCAGCGGGTCGTGGTAGAAGCCTTCGTACACCAGCTCCACCCATTTGCGCGCCACGTCCGGCTTGAAGCGGTTCTGCTGCTTGGTCAGCACCGCATCTTCCAGCGCGCGGTGTGCGGCCAGCAGCGAGACCAGGCCTGGTGCCTCGAACACGATGCGGCCCTTCAGGCCGATCACGGTGTCGCCGGTGTACACGCCACGGCCAACGCCGTACGGGGCGAACAGCTTGTTGAGCTGGGCCAGGATCTGGTCACCCGCCAGCGCCTTGCCGTTCAGTTCGACGGCTTCGCCCTCGACGAACTTCAGGGTCACGGTCAACGCCTGTTCCGGCCACTCGCTGCGCGGTGCGCACCAGCCACGCGCGCCCTCGCCCGGGGCTTCCCAACGGTCGATCTCGCCACCGGACATGGTCAGGCCCAGCAGGTTCTCGTTGATGGTGTAGGCCTGCTGCTTGGCGCGCACGCCGAAGCCGCGCTCTTCCAGGTACTTCTGCTCGTAGGCGCGGGTCTGGGTGTGTTCCTTCTGGATCTCGCGGATCGGCGCGATGATCTGGTAGTCACCCAGGGCCTTCACGGCCAGGTCGAAACGGACCTGGTCGTTGCCCATGCCGGTGCAGCCGTGGGCGATGATGTTGGTGCCCAGTTCGGCAGCGCGCTTGAGCGCGGCATCGACGATCAGGTAACGGTCCGACACCAGCAGCGGGTACTGGCCCTGGTAGCCTTCGCCGGCCCACACGAACGGCTTGACGAAGCCTTCCCAGATGGCCGGGCCACCGTTGACGGTCTGGTGGCTGGCCACGCCCAGCTCGGCGGCGCGCTTCTCGATGAAATCGCGCTCTTCATCATCCACGCCGCCGGTATCGGCGAACACGGTGTGCACGTTGTAGCCGCGCTCCTGCAGATACGGCACGCAGAAGCTGGTATCCAGGCCGCCGGAGAAGGCGAGAACGACGTCTTTGTTGCTCATGGGGGTAATGTCCAATCAGGTGGGTAGCGCCGGGCCATGCCCGGCGGATTGTTTCAATGCTTGGGAATCAGCGCCCGGCAACGGCCGCCATGATCGCCTTCTGCACGTGCAGTCGGTTCTCGGCTTCGTTGATGGCGATGCACTGCGGCGAATCCATCACCGCATCGGTGGCCTTGACGTTGCGGCGCAACGGCAGGCAGTGGCTGAACACACCGTTGTTGGTCAGCGCCATCTTCCGCTCGTCCACGATGAAGTGCTTGAACTGGTCGCGGATCGGCTTTTCCGGTTCCCAGTTGCCGAAGAACGGCAGCGCGCCCCAGCTCTTGGCGTAGACCACGTCGGCACCGGCGTAGGCGCTGTCGATGTCATGGCTGATCTTCAGAGAACCGCCGCTCTCGGCCACGTTCTGCTCGGCCCAGCCCATGTAGCGGTCGTCGAGGATGTAGTCGGCGGTCGGGCACAGCAGGGTCACGTCCATGCCCATGCGGGTGGCGATGGTCAGCGCCGAGTTCGCCACCGCGGTGTTCAGCGGCTTGGGGTGGTAGGTCCAGGTCAGCACGTACTTCTTGCCGCGCAGGTCCTGGGTGCCGAAGTGCTCCTGCAGCGCCATCACGTGGGCCAGTTCCTGGCACGGGTGGGTGATGGTCTCCATGTTGATGACCGGCACCGGCGAATACTTTGCGAAGCTGTTGAGGACGATGTCCTGGCGGTCGTAGGCCCAGTCGATGAACTTGGGGAACGCACGCACGGCGATGATGTCGCAGTAACGGCCCAGCACCTTGGCCACTTCGGCGATGTGCTCTTCGGTATCACCGTCCATCACCGTGCCGAGGTTGAACTCGATCGGCCACGCATCCTTGCCCGGCTGCAGCACCACGGCGTGGGCGCCGAGCTGGAACGCGCCCAGTTCGAAGCTGGTGCGGGTGCGCATGGACGGGTTGAAGAACACCAGCGCGATCGACTTGCCCTTGAGCTGGTCGCCGAGCTTGTTGCGCTTGAACAGCGCGGCCTGGGTCAGCAGCGCGTCGAGATCGCTGCGGCTCCAGTCCTGGGTGTTCAGGAAGTGCTTGGGGGACATCATCTTTCCTTGCGTGGCGGCGCCGAAGGTCGACGCGGTGGAAGGGAAACCAGGAACCAAAGGTGGTACGAAAAGGTTGCAGTTGCAGCTTTCATGACGCGGAAACGAAAAAACCCAGCCGGTGGGCTGGGTTTTTTTCGGACGAACAGCAAAAAGCTCCGGTTACCCAGCGAGGATGTGGGGTTCCGGTCGACGCGCACGCGAGGTCATGCCCGACGCCTGTCGGGCTGCGCTGCTGTCGTGCTGGAAGTCGGTGAGCTTCATGGCCGGGCATCTTTGCATGCGGCCGGGACCGGCGCAAGGGGCGTGGGTCGCGGAATCAGGGATTGCTGGCAGTGTTCTGTTCGGGACCGACCCATGGGGTGATCGAGACCCGGACCTTGAGCCGGTTGCCGGGGTCTTCCGGCAGCCGCGAGCGGTACTTGGTGCCCTTGTAGACGTAGTCCACGTCATAGGCGATGGGCCGGCGGAATTCACGCCCGACCGGCACGATGCGGCAGTCACGGGTCAGCATCGGCCCGTTGTTGGCCGGCGCCGGGGCCGGCGCGGGCGTCTCGGCGGCGGTCTCCTCGGCCCCCTCTTCATCGCTGCGCTTGAACATCGAGCGCACCGAGTCCCAGAAGCGGCTGATCCGGCCCTTGTCCTCGACCGGCTCCTCACCGGTGACGTTGACCGGGGCCAGGGTGCGGGTCGAGATCGGCTCGCAATGCTCCTCGGTGCGGGTCGCGCGCAGGGTCTGGAACACCGGCTCGACGTTCAGTACCTGGGCGTAGTCGAACTTCACGTTCTCTACGATCACCACCCGGTTGCGGGGCTCGGCCTCCTGGGCCAGGACCACGGCAGGCAGCGCCCACAGGCAGGCCAGGGTCAGCAACGCGGTGGTTTTCATTGGCGAGGAGTGCAGGGACACGGCAATAGTGTAGGCAGTGGTGACCGCAAGGGGCTGAACATTACCCGTCCGCGCCGCTCCTGCCCACCCCACCATGGGTGGGCTTCAGGTCCACCGGTGGCAGCGCGTCGCCCCAAAGCGCCCCGACACGTTCTAAAATCACAGGCTTGTCCCCCAGACACAGCCCCATGACCCTGCGCCTGCACAACAACCTGACTCGCCAGCTCGAACCGTTCACCCCGCTCGACCCGGCCTGTCCGACCCTGTATGTGTGCGGCCCGACGGTCTACAACTACGTGCACATCGGCAACGCCCGTGGCCCGGTGGTGTTCGGGGTATTGGCCGACCTGCTGCGGCGGCGCTTCGGCGGCCTGCGCTACGCGCGCAACATCACCGACGTGGACGACAAGATCAACAACGCCGCGCGCGAACAGGGGGTGCCGATCAGCACCATCACCGACCGTTTCGCCGCCGCCTACCGTGAAGACATGGCCGCGCTGGGCGTGGCACCGCCGGACATCGAGCCGGAAGTGACCGCGCACATCCCGCAGATCATCACCATGATCGGGCAGCTGATCGCCAGCGGCCACGCTTACCCGGCCGAGGGCCACGTGCTGTTCGCGGTCAGCAGCTTCGAGGGCTATGGCAAGCTCTCGCGCCGCGATCCGGAGGAAATGCTGGCCGGTGCCCGCGTCGATGTTGCCCCGTACAAGCGCGACCCGGGTGATTTCGTGCTGTGGAAGCCGTCCAGCGACGACCTGCCCGGCTGGGAATCGCCGTGGGGCCGTGGCCGTCCGGGCTGGCACATCGAATGCTCGGCAATGGCCGCCGCTCATCTGGGCGAGACCATCGACATCCATGCCGGTGGCGTCGACCTGCAGTTCCCGCACCACGAGAACGAACTGGCGCAGAGCGAATGCGCGCACGGAGGCAGGATCTTCGCCCGCTTCTGGCTGCACAACGGCATGCTCAACTTCGGCGGCGCCAAGATGAGCAAGTCGCTGGGCAACATCGAGCGCGTGCATGACCTGGTACGCCAGCACCCGCCGGAAGCGCTGCGCCTGGCGCTGCTGTCGGCCCATTACCGGCAGCCGCTGGACTGGTCCGACGCGCTGATCGAGCAGTCGGTGCGCACCCTGGACCGCCTGTATGGCACCCTGCGCGAGCTGGCCGCGATCGAGGCGACCACGCTGATCCCGGCTTCGATCGAGGCCACGCTGGACGACGATCTGAACACCCCGCAGGCGCTGGCCGAAGTGGCCCGCATCGCTGCCGACGCGCGTCGCGCAACTGACCCTGCCGAGCAAGCGCGCCTGAAGGGCGAACTGCTCGGCGCCGGCCTGGCGCTGGGCCTGCTGCAGGCCGACCCGGCGCAGTGGTTCGGCACCGCCGCCGGCGATGATGGCGACGACGCCCGCATCCAGGGCCTGATCGACGCGCGCGCCGCCGCCAAGCAGGCGCGCGACTTCGCCCGTTCCGATGCCATCCGCGACCAGCTGGCCACCGAAGGCATCGTGCTGGAAGACACCCCGCAGGGCGTGCGCTGGTCGCGCAAGCGCGGCTGACCTGTGCCCTGCCCCGTGGCCGGTGCGCCGGCCACGCCCCCACTGTAGAGACCGCTGTGACCGACTCCCCGTTCCCGCTTGAACCCACCGCCGCCGAGGCCCAGGCCGCCATCGCCGAGGAATTCGGCTTCTTCGGTGACTGGTCCGAGCGCTACCAGTACCTGATCGACCTCGGCCGCAAGCTGCCGGTGTTTCCGGAAGAATGGAAAACCGAAGAGCACCGCCTGCTCGGCTGCCAGTCGATGGTCTGGATCGTGCCGGAAGGCAACACGCAGTCGCTGCGCTTCCACGCCATCAGTGATTCGGCCATCGTCTCCGGCCTGATCTTCCTGGCACTGCGCGTGTACTCCGGGCGCTCGGCGCAGGAGATCCTCGACACCGAGCCCAGCTACATCCAGGACATCGGCCTGGCCCGCCATCTGTCGCCCACCCGCAGCAACGGCGTGGCGGCGATGCTGGCCTTCATCCGCGAGACCGCGCAGGCCCAGCTGCAGCGCGAGCCCTCGTGAGCGAGCCTGCCACAGCCGAAGACACCGCCCTGGGCCTGCTGTCCCGACCCGGTTTCGCCAGGCTGCTGGCCTACCGCATCTTCGCAATGCTGTCCTACCAGGTGGTCGCGGTCACCGTCGGCTGGCATATCTACGAAGTCACCCGCAATCCATTCTCGCTGGGCCTGATCGGCCTGGCCGAGGTGTTGCCGTTCTTCTGCGTGGCGCCGTTCGCCGGCTACCTGGTCGACCACCTGCCGCGCCGCCGGCTGGGCATGGTCGCCTGTTCCGGGCTGATCGCCACCGCGCTGGTGCTGACCAGCGTGGCGATGGGATGGCTGCCGGTTGACGGCGTGTGGCCGATCTACGCCGCCATTGCGCTGACCGGCATGGTGCGTGCCTTCCTGTCGCCGATCTACAACGCCCTGTTCGCCCGCGTACTGGCCCGTGACCAGTTCGCCCGTGGCGCCGGCCTCGGTGCGGTGGTGTTCCAGGCGGGCATGATCGCCGGCCCGGCACTGGGTGGCGTACTGGTCGGCTTCGCTGGCAAGGGCCTGTCCTATGCGGTGGCCACCGTGTTCGCGGCAGTCGCGATGGGCTGCCTGGCCACGCTGAAGGTGGAAGAGCCCGTGCATTCCGGCCCGGCTGCGCCGATCTTCAAGAGCATCGCCGAAGGTGCACGCTTCGTGGTCGGCAACCGGATCATGGTCGGGGCGATGGCGCTGGACATGTTCTCGGTGCTGCTGGGTGGCGTGGTGGCGATGCTGCCGGCGTTCCTGCACGAGATCCTGCACCACGGTCCGGAAGGCCTTGGCATCCTGCGCGCGATGCCGGCGCTGGGTTCTGTGTGTGTCGGCCTGTGGCTGGCGCGCCACCCGCTGCACCGCAATGCCGGCCGCGTCCTGCTGTTCGCGGTGGCCGGCTTCGGCCTGTGCGTGATCAGCTTCGGGCTGTCGCAGCACTTCTGGCTGTCGGCGCTGATCCTGTTGTTCTACGGGGCCTTCGACGGCGTCTCGGTGGTGATCCGATCGACCATCCTGCAGCTGGCCACGCCGGAAGAGATGCGCGGACGGGTGTCGTCGATCAACGGCATTTTCATCAGTTCCTCCAACGAGCTCGGCGCGTTCTATGCCGGCACGATGGCCAAACTGCTGGGGCTGGTACCGGCGGTAGTGCTGGGCGGCTTCGCGGTGCTGAGTGTGGCCGGGATCACGGCGTGGAAGAACCCGACGCTGCGGAAATTGAATCTTCGCGACCTGCAATAAGTGGATTTCCGCGCGCCCACGCGCCCGTAGCGCCGGGCCATGCCCGGCGGGCTCTTTCCGCGACCGCGGTGGGGTGTCACTTTTCTTTTCGCGCGAAAAGAAAAGTAACCAAAAGAAACGCGAGCGCACGCATGACCGCTTCTGGTAGAGCCAAGCCATGCTTGGCTGCTTTTGCTTTTGCTTTTGCTTTTGCTTTTGCTCTTCCTTTCCCTCCGGCTTCGGCCAGAGCCGGGCATGGGCTCGGCTTTACAGCAACCGCGCACGCAGGAAACCGTCGAGAGCCTGCGGGTGGGTCCGGGCAGGACCGTCCGCGGCATGGATGCCGCGGCCGAGCTTACAGGGATGTACTTGCAGCGTGTCCTGCCCGGACCCACCCGCAGGCTCTCCCCGATACCCGGAAGGCGCCGTTCTACCCAGCCAACCACCACCCAACAAAAAACCCGGCCGAGGCCGGGTTTTTCGCATGACCATACAACGATCGGGAATCAGTCGCCCTGCTGCTTCTGCAGGTGCTCCCAGCGCTCCTGGGCGTCGATGGTGCGCTCGGCGGTGAGGCGCGCTTCCAGGCGCTCCAGGCCGATTTCTTCACCGGTGTCCACACAGTAACCGTAGTCGCCCGCTTCCAGGCGCTTCAGGGTGCTGTCGATCTTGCCGATCAGCTTGCGGTAGCGGTCACGGGTACGCAGTTCCAGCGAGTTCTCGGTCTCGCGGGTCGCACGCTCGGCTTCGTCGCCGATGTCACGCACTTCCTCGCGCAGGTTCTCGATGGTCTGCTTGGACTCTTCCACCAGGTCCGCACGCCAGTTCTGCAGGCGCTGGCGGAAGTATTCCTGCTGCAGCGGGCTCATGTATTCCTCTTCCGAGGACGGCTTGTAGCCAGCCGGCAGGATCGGGCGGCCAGTGGCCTCATCGGTCTTGTATTCGACCACCTTGTACTTGCTGCGCGGGGCCGGCGCGGCCGAACGGGCGGCGACGGCCACGGCGACCTTTCCGACAGGACGCGGCACGGTCTTCGGGGCGGAATCGGATTTCACGGCGGTTTTGGCAGGCGATTTCGAAACGGGCACGGGATTCTTGGATTGCGGGGCGGTCGATGCTGCAGGAGCGGCGGCCGGGGCCGGCTTGGGAGCCGGTTGGGCTGCTGCCACTGCCGCGGTCTTGGCCGGGACAGACTTGGCCGGAGCCGGCTTCGCAGCTGGCTTCGGTGCGGACTTCACAACGGGGGCCGGGGTCGGCTTTACGGCCGGCGCGGCGACATTCTTGGCAACTTTCTTTACAGCAGCAGGCTTGGCCGCAGCGACTTTCTTCGCTACAGGCTTGGCAACCGGCTTGGCCGCAGCCTTCTTCACCACCGCCTTCGGCGCTGGCTTGGCTGCTGCCTTCTTCGCCACCGGCTTGGCGGCGGCCTTCTTCACCGGTGCAGCCTTGCTGACGGCTTTCTTCACCACCGGCGCCTTCCTGCCGGCAGCGGCAGGCTTGGCCTTGGCAGGCGCAGCGGCCTTCTTCGCCACCGGCTTGGTTGCCTTCACCGGCGCTTTCTTTGCGGTGGCCTTCCTGGCCGCCGGTTGCGAGGACGCTGCCTTGGTCACCGGCTTGCTGGCCGGTTTCTTGGCAACGGGCTTTGCCGCCAACTTCTTCACAACAGGCTTGGCGGTTTTCTTGGCGGCCGTTACGGCCTTCTTTGCAGTTTTTTTAGCAGCCACGAAACGCTCTTCCTTGGATTCCCCGGGGCCCGGGAAAGCGGGCCTTTATAGCCTACCCGACCCGCAGCAGCAACCTCGGTGGCCCACTCCATTCAGTCCAGGAGACAACGGGCCCAAGGTGCGGTCCGACCAACACGGACCGCCCTGCGCGGTACGGAACCTGTCCGGCACCTGGAGGGTGCCGCGAGCGGTCGCAGGCCATTGGCGACATGCGACCAACGGCCCATCCTGCACAAATGCGGCCTTCATGCCAACTGGCATAAGATGACTGGGTGATCTCGCGCCTGCTCATCGCCCTGCTGCGCTTCTACAAGCGCTTCATCAGCCCCCTGCTTGGGCCGCGCTGCCGTTTCGTACCCAGTTGCTCTGAATACGCGATGGAAGCGATCTCGCGCCATGGCCCGCTGCGCGGCAGCTGGCTGGCGGCGCGACGGCTGGGCCGCTGCCATCCGTTCCACCCAGGCGGCTTCGACCCAGTGCCCGAATCTCCCAACGCCCCCTCTTGCCGTTGCACAGGAAAACACTGACATGTCCTCCACGCTCATCACCAACGCCCGCATGGTCAACGAAGGCCGCACCTTCGACGGCGACCTGCGCATCGAGAACGGCCGCATCGCGCAGATCGGTTCCGGGCTGGCGCCGCGCGACGGCGAACAGGTGGTGGACGCGGGCGGGCGCTGGCTGCTGCCCGGCATGATCGACGATCAGGTGCACTTCCGCGAGCCGGGCCTGACCCACAAGGGCGACATCGCGAGCGAATCGGCGGCGGCCGTCGCCGGTGGCCTGACCAGCTTCATGGACATGCCCAATACCAATCCGCCGACGCTGGATTCGACCATCCTGGAAGCCAAGTACGAGCTTGCGCGCGGCCGCGCCTGGGCCAACTACGGCTTCTACCATGGCGCCAGCAATGACAACCTGGAGGCGATCCGCGCACTGGACCCGAAGAAGGCACCGGGCGTGAAGGTGTTCATGGGCGCCTCCACCGGCAACATGCTGGTGGACAACCCGGAAACGCTGGACGCGATCTTCCGCGAATGCCCGACCCCGATCATCACGCACTGCGAAGACACGCCGATGATCGATGCCAACCTGAAGGCGTTCCAGGAGAAATACGGCGACGCGCTGACCCCGGACATGCACCCGGACATCCGCTCGCGCGAGGCCTGCATCAAGTCGACCCGCCTGGCGATGTCGCTGGCACGCAAGCACGGCACCCGCCTGCATGTGCTGCACATCTCCACCGCCGACGAGCTGGCGCTGTTCGAGAAAGGCCCGCTGATCCGCGCCGACGGCAGCCGCAAGCAGATCACCGCCGAGACCTGCGTGCACTTCCTGCACTTCGCGCGTCCGGACTATGCGACCAAGGGCAACCTGATCAAGTGCAACCCGGCGATCAAGGACGTGTCCGACCGCGAGGCGATCACTGCCGCGCTGGCCGATGACGTGCTGGACGTGCTGGCCACCGACCACGCGCCGCACACCTGGGAAGAGAAGCAGAAGCCCTACGCGCAGGCGCCGTCGGGCCTGCCGCTGGTGCAGTACGCGCTGGTGGCCGCACTGGAACGCGTGCACGAAGGCAAGCTGACCCGCGAGCAGGTGGTGCAGAAGTTCGCCCACGCCCCGGCGCAGCTGTTCGACGTGGAAGAGCGCGGCTTCCTGCGCGAAGGCTACTTCGCCGATCTGGTCCTGGTCGAAGACGTGCCGTTCACCGTCAAGCGCGAGGACGTGCTGTCCAAGTGCGGCTGGTCGCCGTTTGAAGGCACCACCTTCCGTTCGCGCATCGCCTCCACCTGGGTCAACGGCCAGCAGGTGTGGGACGGCAGCAAGCTGGTGGGCGAGCCCGCCGGCCAGCGCATGACCTACGACCGCTGATGCGCTCCGCTCTCCTGATCGGGGCGCTGCTGGCGGCGCCCTTGTTTTCCGCACCTTCGGCGCAGGCACAGGATGGCATCGGCAGCCTGATCGACAGCCGCGTGGTGTTCCCGGCCAGCGCGTCGCAGGGCGCGCTGGTGATCGGCAAGGTACCCGCCGGCAGCCGCGTGCAATACGCCGGCCGCCAGTTGCGGGTGAGCGGCTATGGCAGCGTGGTGTTCGGCATCGGCCGTGACGAGAAGGGTCCACTGCGCGTGCAGGTGCAACGCCCCGATGGTGGCAGCGAGACCGCAACCATCACGGTGACACCGCGCGACTGGCCCACCGAACGTGTCAACGGCGTGCCGCCGAAGACGGTCAATCCACCACCGGCCATCGCCGAGCGGATCAAGCGCGAGCAGGCGCAGGTGACCGCTGCGCGCGCCCGTGATGACGACCGCACTGACTTCACCCAGACCTTCATCTGGCCGGTGCAGGGCCGCATCAGTGGCCGCTTCGGCAATGCGCGCGTATACAACGGCCAACCCGGTGCCGGGCATTCCGGCATGGACATCGCGGTGCCGACCGGCACTCCGGTGAAAGCACCGGCTGCCGGCATCGTCACCTTCGCCGGCCCGGACCTGTACCTGACCGGCGGCACGCTGCTGCTCGACCACGGTTTCGGGGTCAGCTCCAACTTCCTGCACCTGTCACGCATCGACGTAAAGGTCGGTGACCGTGTCGAACAGGGCCAGGTGATCGCCGCCGTCGGCGCCACCGGCCGCGCCACCGGCCCGCACCTGCACTGGGGCATGAACTGGTTCGATACCCGTATCGACCCGCTGCTGGTGCTGGAACGCAAGTAACGCGCGCAATGCGCTTTGGTGGGTGCCGACCTTGGTCGGCACAATCTCATACAGCGTGCGGACCAAAGTCCGCACCCACCTAAGCAGTCAGCCGCGCGCGGCCCACCACACGCGCAGCAGGGTGCGCACCGGCGTCGCTTCAACCGGCTTGCCTGCGGCCTGCGCGGCGACTCGGGCACGCGCCAGGCTGGACCACACGCGGCGCGGGCGCGGGCCGGGCACCCGGCTGCCCCACCCCTTCAACAGATGCTGTGCCCAGCGCTGCGCGGCGGTGCTGGAATCCTCGTCCAGCAGGCTGCGCGGCACACCAGCCACGCCGGCGTCCTGCAGGCGCTGGGCCAGGGTCTGCAGCAGCACCGCACGGCCTGCGCCGGTGCGCGGCTTGTCGGCAAAAAGCGCCGCTTCCACGGCGGCTACGGCCTCGGCGTAGTTGGCCAGCGCACGCTCGGCACCAGCCGCATCCAGCGCGACGGTACGCGCTTCAACCAGATCCGGAAGTGCTTCGGCCAGTTGTGCCCACGGCGCACGCACCGGCTCCAGCAGACGGCCCAGCGGATGGCGCGAACGATGCGCGGCCCAGCTGCGCAGCTCCTCGCCCCACCACGCCAGCTTGGCGTCGGCCGGCAGCGGGTCGCCGCTGGTGTTGAGCATGTCGTCGAATTCCTGCAGCAGCGCAAACCACGCCACTGCGATATCGCGTTGCGGTTCGGCCACGAACGGGGCGGCCACCGACCATTCCGGCCAACGGCTGCGCCACTTGTCGAGGAAACTGTCCAGCGCGGTACTGCTCACTACGTGATTCCTTACGGCTGGGCCGGGGCTGCCGGCCGGGTCGGCCAGAGGCTGGCCAGTTGCAGAAGTTCGGCGTTCTCGACCAGCACGTCGGCCTGCCAGGCCAGCGGATCGTCGCTGTGCAGGCGGTAACCCCACAACGCCGCCACCGACGGCATGGCCGCGGCACGCGCGGCGATGATGTCGCGCTCGTCGTCACCCACGTACACGCAGTCTTCGGCGGCGATGCCGATGGCCTGCGCGGCGTGCAGCAACGGCAGCGGGTGCGGCTTGCGCTCGGCCAGGCTGTCACCGCCGACCAGCACCGCACAGCGCTGCTGCCAGCCGTACTGCGGCAGGATCAGCCGCGCCAGGTACTCGGGTTTGTTGGTGACAATGCCCCACACCGTACCGGCCTCATCCAGCGCGGCGAGCATGCCGGCCACGCCGTCGAACAGCACGGCGTGCTGGCCGATCAGCGCTTCGTAGCGCTGCAGGAACTCGGGGATCAGAGCATCGCGTTCAATGGCTTCCAGCTCAGGGAAGGCCACCGACACCATCGCGCGCGAGCCCTTGGACACTACCGGCCGCAGCAGCACCGGATCGACCGGCGGGCGACCACGCTCGGCCAGCATCGCATCAAGTGTGGCGACGAAGTCCGGTGCGCTGTCCAGCAGGGTGCCGTCCAGGTCGAACAGCACCGCGCGCGGGAACTGCACGGTGGTCATGCAGCCTTG
The DNA here is from genome assembly GCF_056861405.1 of Stenotrophomonas sp. 22DLJC03. Taxonomy (NCBI): domain Bacteria; kingdom Pseudomonadati; phylum Pseudomonadota; class Gammaproteobacteria; order Lysobacterales; family Lysobacteraceae; genus Stenotrophomonas; species Stenotrophomonas sp. 22DLJC03. The sequence continues at coordinate 278,524 of NZ_JBSPUG010000002.1, read as the reverse complement.
ACCGCGTGGGCCAGGTAGTTGATGTCGGTACGGCTGCTCAGCCGCGCGCGGTTGCGCCAAGGCTCGTAGGCCATGCCGCTGACGTCGGCCAGCTGAAGGTCAGCCTCGCGCAACCAGCGCGCCAGCTCGGCCGGCTTGATGAATTCCTGGTAGTGATGGGTGCCCTTGGGCAGCAGCCGCGCCACGTACTCGGCACCAACGATCGCCACGGCAAAAGCTGCAGCGGTGCGGTTGATGGTCGACAGGACCAGGTGACCGCCCGGCTTCAGCAGGCGCATGCAGGCCTCGATGATCGCGCCCGGGTCCGGCACGTGCTCGAGCATTTCCATGCAGGTGACCACGTCGAAGCTGCCCGGCTGCTCGGCGGCCAGGTCCTCGGCGGCCTGTACCCGGTAATCGACCGTGGCACCGCTTTCCAGCGCGTGCAGCCGCGCGACCTTTACCAGTTCCGGGGCCAGGTCGATGGCGGTGACCTCGGCACCGGCCTGGGCCAGTGCTTCACTCAACAGACCACCACCACAACCGATGTCGAGCACGCGTGCGCCGCGCAGCGGCACGCGGTCGGCCACGTACTGCAGGCGTACCGGGTTCAGCGCATGCAACGGCTTCTGCGGGCCGTCAGCGTCCCACCAGCGGTTGGCCAGTGCGGCGAACTTGTCCAGCTCGGCCTGATCGAAATTGGAGGATGCGTGGGGGGCAGTCATGAGGGAGTCCTTGCGGCGCCGGGGTTCAGGCGCGGATATGACGGATGCGCTCGCGCCACTGGCGCGCGTTGGCGATGATGCCCGGCAGGTCCATGCCGACCAGCTCGCGCTGCACCAGCTTCGGCTTGCCGGCAATCCAGACGTCGCTGACCTGCTGGCGGCCGGTGGCGTACACCAGCTGCGACAGCACGTTGTGCAGCGGCTGGGTTTCCAGCGCGGACAGATCAACGCAGACCAGGTCGGCCTGCTTGCCGACTTCGATCGAACCGATGCGGTCGCCGAAGCCCAGCGCACGGGCGCCACCGAGCGTGGACGCGCGCAGTGTGGTCGCCGCGTCCAGCGCGGTGGCATCGTCGGCCACGGCCTTGGCCAGGATCGCCGCGGTGCGGTTCTCGCTGAACATGTCCAGGTCGTTGTTGCTGGCGCAGCCATCGGTACCGATGGCCAGGTTCACGCCGGCGCGTTGCAGGGCGCAGGCCGGGCAGAAACCGGAAGCCAGTTTCAGGTTCGATTCCGGGCAGTGCACCACGCTGACGCCACGCTCGGCGCACAGGTGGATCTCTGCTTCGGTGAGCTGGGTCATGTGCACCGCGATCAGGCGGTCATTGACCAGGCCGAGCCGATCCAGCCGTGCCAGCGGGCGCTGGCCGTGCAGCTTGATCGAATCGGTGATTTCCTGCGCGGTCTCGTGGGTGTGCAGGTGCACCTGCATGTCGAGCTGGTCGGACAGCATCCGCACCCGCTCGAAATTGGCATCGTTGACCGTGTACGGTGCATGCGGGGCAAACGCGGTGCCGATCAGCGGATCGGTGCGCCACTGGTCATGCAGTTCACCGGCCTTGGCGAAGTACTCGTCGTCGGTCCTGGCCCAGGCGGTGGGGAAATCGATGATGACCGCGCCGACCAGCGCGCGGAAACCGTGCTTCTTGTAGATCGCTGCCTGCACGTCGCCAAAGAAGTAGTTCTCGTTGGCGCAGGTGGTGCCGCCGCGCAGCATCTCGGCAATGGCCAGCGTGGTGCCGTCGGCAACGAATTCGGGGCCGATCACCGCCGCTTCCACCGGCCAGATGTGCTGCTGCAGCCAGGTCATCAGCGGCAGGTCGTCGGCGACGCCGCGCAGCAGGGTCATCGGGTTGTGCGTGTGCGCGTTGACCAGGCCCGGCATCAGCGCGGCCTCGGGGCGGCTCACCACCTGGGTGGCGCGGAAACGCGCACGGGCTTCGGCACGCGGCAGGATGGCCACGATCTCGCTGCCACGGATGGCCACGGCATGGTCTTCCAGCACCACCGCATGCGGCTCGATCGGAACGACATAACCGGCTTCGATGAGCAGGTCGCAGGCTTCGGGGAGGTGCGGGCTATCGCTCATGCGGGCTCACTGGCTGGGCGAGGAGGGACCATTGGCGGCCTTGGGTCTGCCGGGCGACTGATCTCCGGCCGAACGGCTACCGCTGAGCTTCTGGAGGACGAGCCCCTGAGTCAGGGGCGGCCGCGAAGCGGCGGGGTGTGGGTGCTGGTAAGTGGGGCCCACGATCCGCATCGCGGATCGTGGGAGCGCCAGCGCGAATGCGCCAGCGCGTACCCGGATTACTTGACGCGCGAGGAGTACTCGCCCGAGCGGGTGTCGACCTTGATGATTTCATCCTGGTTGACGAACAGCGGCACGCGGACCACTGCACCGGTTTCCAGCGTGGCCGGCTTGCCGCCACCGCCGGAGGTGTCGCCACGGACGCCCGGATCGGTCTCGGTGATCTTCAGTTCGACGAAGTTCGGCGGCTGCACGAAGATCGGCGAGCCGTTGAACAGGGTCACGATGCAGGACTCTTCGCCCTTCAGCCACTTCTCAGCGCCGCCCATGCCGGACTTGTCGGCCTGGACCTGCTCGAAGGTTTCCGGGTCCATGAAGTGCCAGTACTCACCGTCGCTGTACATGTAGTCCATGTTGGTATCGACCACATCGGCCACTTCCACGTCATCGGTCGCCTTCATGGTCATTTCGACCGTGCGGCCCGACTTGATGAAGCGATAGCGCACGCGGGTGAAGGCCTGGCCCTTGCCCGGCTTGATGAACTCGGTCTCGGAGATGACGGCCGGTTCATTGTTGACCAGGATCTTCATCCCGTTCTTGACATCGTTCATGCCCGCAGTGGCCATGCTCAAGCTCCTCAAATGGCGAAACCGCCGCGCGTGCGGCGAGCCGGATAGAATGGAAAGCCCACCGGAACCCCGGCGGGCAACTGTTTATGTGTCCATGATAACCGCAGGCCCCCTGTCCATGCAGCTTTCCGCCTTCCCCCGGACCCCGTCGCCAGGCGCGCCCGCACGCTGGCAGCAGCTCTGGCGCCAGGCGCTGCGCGACCCGCACGCCCTGCTGGCCCGGCTGCAGCTGGACCCGGCCGCGTTGGGTGTCTCGGACGAAGCCATGGTCCAGTTCGCGCTGCGCGTGCCGGAGGGCTTCGTGGCCCGCATGCGCAAGGGCGATGCGGCCGACCCATTGCTGCGCCAGGTGCTGCCGATCGACGAGGAAATGCGTCCGGCGCCCGGGTTCAGCTTCGACGCGGTGGGCGACGGTGCGGCAAAGAAGGCCACCGGCGTCATCCAGAAGTACCGCGGCCGTGCCCTGCTGGTGGCCACCGGCAGCTGTGCGATCAACTGCCGCTACTGCTTCCGCCGGCACTTCGACTATGGCGCGGAGAATGCCGCCAAGGGCGGCTGGCAGGAGGCGGTGGCGGCCATCGCGGCCGACCCGGACATCGACGAGGTGATCCTGTCCGGCGGCGACCCGCTGTCGCTGGCCACGCACAAGCTGGCCGAGCTGACCGACGCGCTGCGCCAGATCCCGCACATCCGTCGGCTGCGCATCCACACGCGGCTGCCGATCGTGCTGCCGGAGCGGGTGGACGAGGAGCTGCTGGCCTGGCTGGGCGGGTTGCCCTGGCCGCTGGCGATCGTGGTCCATGCCAACCACGCCAATGAATTCGATGCCAGCGTCGATACGGCGATGGCCCGCCTGCGCGGCATCGGCGCCCAGCTGCTGAACCAGGCAGTGCTGCTGCGCGGGGTCAACGACAGCGTGCAGGCGCTGCAGGACCTGAGCGAACGCAGCTTCGCCGCCGGCGTGCTGCCCTACTACCTGCATCAGTTGGATCGGGTTGAGGGCGTGGCCCACTTCGAAGTGGACGACATCCAGGCCAAGGCGTTGATCGCCGGCCTGACCGCGCGCCTGTCCGGTTACCTGATCCCGAAGCTGGTGCGCGAACTGCCCGGCGACCCTAGCAAGCGCCCGCTATAACACGGGGCCCGGGTCAGATCCCTTTTCCCGCGGAAAAGGGATCTGACCCCAAGACAACGGCTACAGGCCCGACTCGATCATCCGTACCACTTCGGTGGCGGTCACCGGGTGGCTCAGCCAGTAACCCTGGCCGAGGTCGCAGCCACGCTGGGCCAGCAGTTCGAACTGCGCCTGCTGCTCGATGCCCTCGGCCACCACCGTGATGCCCAGCGCATGGGCCATGGCGATGATCGCCGTGGTCAGAGCAAGGTCGTCGGGGTCGCGCTGCATGTCGGCGACGAAACTCTTGTCGATCTTTACCCCATCCACCGGCACCTGGCGCAGATGGCTGAGGCCGGAGAAGCCGGTGCCGAAATCATCCAGCCAGACCTTCACACCGGTGCGGTGCAGCTTGTCCAGCAGTTGCGCGGCCACCATCTCATCACCGATCACCGCGGTCTCGGTCAGCTCCAGGTGCAGGCGCGAGGCCGGCAGCCCGGACTCATGCAGGCACTGCGCCACCAGTGCCGGCAACTCACCGCCGCGTAGCTGCCGAGGCGATACATTGACCGATACGAACAGGTCATCGCCGCCCGCTCCGCGCGGCCACTGCGAGGCTTCCATGCAGGCCGCGCGCAGCACCTTCGGGCCGATGATCTCGATCAACCCGCTCTGCTCGGCCACTTCGATGAACACCGACGGCGGGATCGTACCCAGGGTCGGGTGCTGCCAGCGCAGCAGTACTTCGACACCTACCATGCGGCGGTCGCGCATGCGGAAGATCGGCTGGTAGGCCAGGCGCAGCTCGCCGCGCTCCCAGGCACCGCGCAGCTCCTGCTCCATGTGCACGCGGCGCTCGACTGCATGGTCCATCGCGCGGCTGTAGTAGCGATAGCAGTTCTTGCCGGCCATCTTCGCCTGGTACATGGCGATGTCGCCGTTCTTCAGCAGCGTGGTCGCATCGGCCGCGTCGTCGGGGAACAGGGTCACGCCGATCGAGGTTCCGAGGAACAATTCCCTGCCCTGCACCACCAGCGGCTTGCCCAGCTCGCGCACCAGCACTTCGGCCAGCAATCGCGCATTGGCAGCCACGTCACCGTCGCCGACCAGGATCACGAACTCGTCGCCACCGAACCGCGCCAGCAGCGCCTCATCGCCACCGGCTTCGGTCACTGCGCGGCCGATGCGCTGTGCGAACTGCAGCAACGCCTCGTCGCCTGCCTCGTGGCCAAGGGTATCGTTGACCCGCTTGAAGTCGTCAATGTCGGCAAACAGAAGGCCCAGCCTATGGTTGGAAGCGCGCGCAGCCATCAACCGGTGATCCAGTGCCTCGCGGAACGCCAGCCGGTTGGTCAGCCCGGTCAACGCATCGGTATAGGCCATGCGCCGCACTTCGCGATCATGGCGGGCGATCGCATCCCGCATGCTGGCGAAGCCGCGTACCAGCTCACCAACCTCGTCATCGCGGCTGTTCTCCGCCAGCGGCGCCTGGTAGTCCCCGGCTTCGATACGGCGTGCCGCCGCGGCCAGGTCACGGATCGGCGCCACCAGGGTGCGCTGCACGTAGAGGATCACCACCACGCCGATCACCACCAGCAGCCCCAGCATCAGCAGCAGCCAGCCCAGGTGGCGGCTGCCGACCTGCTGCAGGCGCTCTCCGAGCGTGGCGTTGGCAGCCTGCTCGCGCTGCTGCACCTCGTCCAGCGCCATGCCGACGCGGACGCCACCGATGCGCTGGTTGCCGACCATGATCGGCATCGCGTTGTCGAGCACCTTCGGCGATTCCTGCACCACCAGGGCCCGCGCGGCCACTGCTCCGGGCGCCAGCGGGTCGGCCATGGGCTGCCCGAAACCGGCAACCTCGACCGTACCGTCATGCACCAGCCGGCCATGGTCATCGAACACCAGCACATAGCGCACCACCTGCTGGCGGGCAGTATTGCGCACCAGCGCACCGATCTGGTCCAGATCGCGGTAGTACAGCGGGTTGGCCAGCGCATCGGACAACTCGCGCGCCATCGCCTCGCCACGGCTGCGCACGCCGCGATCGAACAGTTCATGGATGACACTGCCACTGAGGTTGCGCACCTCGCTCTGCATCGCCGTCTGCCGCCCCAGCAGTACCGCCAGGATCGCCACGACCACGATCATCGCCCCGCCCATCGCAAGCAGGAACCGGGCCTGCATTCCCGAGCCGAGCCACTTCATTCCACTTCCATCCGCACGCGCGTCAATCCTTGTTTCAATTCATCCAGCCGCTGCTGCGCATGCGCATCGACGCGGTGGAAACCGGAAGTGCCAAAAAACCGATGCAACGCCCCCTGCGCCCGCGGATCGCTGGCCGCCTCCAGCAGCACCTGCTGCAGGCGGTCACGCACCCTCGGATCGAGGTCGGCGCGCACCATCTCCACCGCACGCGGGTACGGCTCGGTGCGCAGCAGTTCGCGGAAGTCGCGCCGGAACGCCGCCGGCACCCGCCGTTCGTCGTTCCAGTCCACGCTGCTCACCGCTCCCACATCGGCCATCCCCTTGTGCACATAGGTGGCGATGTTCAACTCACTGCGCACGAACACATAGCCCACGCTGTCCCGACCCGGCATATCCCAGACCCCGGCAAGGATCTGTGGTGACAGCCCGTCCTGCAGCAGGGTCATCACCGGCACCAGGTAGGCACTGGTGGACGCGGTGTTCTGCAGGGCCAACCGATGGCCGCGCAGATCCTGCACGCGCTGGATCGGGCTGTCGCTGCGCACGAAGAACACCGTCTGGTATTCACGCACGCCATTGCGCTCGGTCAGCAGCAGCGGACGAGCGCCACTGCGCTGGCCCAGCGCCATGGCCGTGCCCGATGTTTCGGTGACCCAGTCGACCCGTCCCCGCCGCAGGTAGCTGGCCATCTGCTGGGGGTCGCGCGCCATCAGGATCCTCCCCTCCTTGATCCCGACGTCGTGCATGCGCGGCACCACATAGTCCAGCAGTGGCTGCAGCTGCTCGTAATGGGCCTTGGGATCATCGCTGATCCGGCCCAGCACCAGCACCGGGTCCGGTGCTGCACGCACCGTCCCGGCCAGCAGGACCATGGCCAGGCTCAGCAGTCCCCCCTGCATTGCCTTTCGAAGACCTGACACAGGCTTCATCCCCCCTGGGTATCCGGACAGACTACCCGAAAAAATGAGAACGTCGTCAGCTGTCCTTGTTGCCCGCCTGGGCCAGCCGCGCCATGCGCTGGGTATCGGCGAGGATGCCGCGCAGCAGGCGTACTTCCTGCTCGCTCGGCTCGCTGCGCAGGAACAGGCGGCGCAGCTTGCGCATCGCCGATTCCGGCGCGCGGCCCTTGTGGAAATCGATCTCGTCCAGGGTGTCGCCGAGCTGGGCGAAGAAGCTCTCCATCTGCTCATGGCTGGCGACCTGTTCGCGGACGCCGGTCCCCGGCTCAGCCACCGGCTGTGCGCCAAGCAGCTGCATGCGGGTTTCATAGGCCAGCACCTGTACGGCTGCCGCCAGGTTGAGCGAGCTGAACTCCGGATCGGACGGGATGTGCACCGCCGCGTGGCACAGCTGCAGCTCTTCGTTGGTCAGCCCGGTACGCTCGCGGCCGAACACCAGCGCTACCTCGGCACCTTCGCCGGCCTTGGTCACGGCGCGGGCAGCGGCCTCGGCGGGCAGGTACTCCTCCAGCTGGACGCGGCGCGCGCGGGCAGTGCAGCCCAGCACCAGGCGGCAGTCGGCCACGGCCTCGGCCAGGGTGGCCACCACCGGGGCGTCACCGAGTACGTCTTCGGCACCGGCCGAGCGGCGGAAGGCCTCCTCGTCCAATGGCTTTTCGGGCGCGACCAGCACCAGGCGGGCCAGGCCCATGGTCTTCAGGGCACGGGCGGCGGCGCCCATGTTGCCGGGGTGCTGGGTACCGACCAGGACGAATCGGAGGCGGGTGGCGACGGGAAACTGGGACATGAACAGGGAAAATGTCGAGCTGGACGAAGACCAATGGTAAACTGTGCGGCCGGCCACTGCGCCGGACCCGCTCTTTTCCCCCGCCAGCCCTTCTCTTCTGCCTTTCCGGGAGCCCACGCCATGCAGAAACCCGCCGTAACCGTCATGGTCAAGGCCGCCCGCCTCGCCGGCAACGTCCTGTTGCGCAACATCAACAAGCTCGAGGCGCTGAACGTGGTGCAGAAGGGCCGGATGGACTACGCCAGCGAAGTGGACGCGGACGCGGAAAAGGTCATCGTCAAGGAACTCAAGCGCGCCTATCCCGAATACGGCATCTTCGGCGAAGAAGGTGGCGTGCAGGGCGAGCGTCGCCAGATGTGGGTCATCGACCCGCTCGATGGCACCAGCAATTACCTGCGCGGCGTGCCGCACTACTGCGTGTCGATCGCCCTGGTCGAGAACGGCGAGCCGACCGATGCGGTCATCTTCGACCCTCTGCGCAATGAACTGTTCACCGCCAGCCGTGGCGCTGGTGCCGTGCTGAACGACCGCCGCATCCGCGTTGCCGACCGCAAGGACCTGGAAGGCACCATGATCCACACCGGCTTCGCCCCGCGTGAGCGCGCCCGCGCCAGCGCCCAGCTGAAGTCGGTCGACACCCTGCTGGTCCAGGCCGAGGACATCCGCCGCACCGGTTCAGCCGCGCTGGACCTGGCCTACGTGGCCTGTGGCCGCGCTGATGCCTACTTCGAAGCCGGTGTGAAGGCATGGGACATCGCCGCCGGCCTGCTGCTGGTCCGCGAGGCCGGTGGCAAGGTCTGCGACTTCAAGGGCGCAACCCTGGGCCGGATGGACAACCGCGGCCCGGACAACCACCAGATCGTGGCCGGTAACCTGAAGGTGGCCGAATCGCTGCAGAAGGTGCTGGTGAACACTGGCTACGCGGCGGAGTTCGACGCGAAGTTCTGATCTGCGCGTAGACGCGGTTCATGGAGACGGCACCTGCGAAGGTGCCGTTTTTGTATCCGCGGTGATCGTGCTTGTCACTTTCTTTGCTCGTGCACCGCGCTGCAGGAGCAGCGTGGAACGGCGTAGCCGGCCCGTAGGGTGGCGCACATGGATGTGCGCCATCAAGAAAGTAACCAAAGAAACGCTCCGCCAAGGCGCGAGCCGTCGCTACGCGCCGGTACCCTGCGCTTCTCGGCGAATCAGGGGACGGCGCCGAACTCGCTGCGCTCAAACACCGGCGCCTCTTCGCCCCTGATTCCCCTGCGATGCTCGGCTCGCTCAAGGCGGACCCAAGGTCAAGTACCCACAGCTGCACCCCGAAGATCCATCCCATGCGTGGATGCTGTTGCCCTTGATCTTGATTTTCCAGTCCGCCTTCAAGCGAGCCGAGCACCGCAGGGCCGGCGAGGGCGAAGAGGTGCGGGTGTCTGAGCGCAGCGAGTTCCCGCACCGTCCCTCGACGGGCCGAGGAGCGCAGGGCACCGACGTGCGGAGCACGTCGGCTCGCGGCTGGCGGAGCGTTTCTTTGGTTACTCTCTTTGCGCACAAAGAAAGTGACACCCCTCTGCGGTCGCGGAAATGACTCTCGCCAGGTCGTTCTCGGCACCACCGATGCGTCGACGCACAAACAAAAACGCCCGGCGCGAGGCCAGGCGTTCCTGCACTACCTTGGAAGCGGAGGCTTACGCCACCGTAGACGCCCGCAGTGCGGCAATGCGCTCTTCCAGCGGCGGGTGGCTCATGAACAGCTTCTTCGCCGTCGAACCGGCAATACCGAAGGCGGCGATCTGGGTCGGCAGCGTGCTCTGGCCGTGGTTGAGCTGCAGGCGTTCCAGCGCGGCGATCATCTTCTGGCGGCCGGCCAGCGAGGCACCGCCTGCGTCGGCGCGGAACTCGCGATGGCGCGAGAACCACATCGAGATCATCGTCGCGAACAGGCCGAACACCATCTCCAGCACGAACACGATGATGTAGTACGCAAAGCCGCGGCCGCCGCCTTCGCGGTTGCCCGACAGTGCGCTGTCGATGACACCGCCGACCACGCGGGCGAGCACGATCACGAAGGTGTTCAACACGCCCTGCAGCAGGGCCATGGTGATCATGTCACCGTTGGCGACGTGGGCGATCTCGTGGCCCAGCACCGCTTCGGCCTCGTCTTCGCTCATGTTGTGCAGCAGGCCGGTGGACACCGCGACCAGCGCATTGTTGCGGTTGGCGCCGGTGGCGAAGGCATTGATCTCCGGGCCGTCATAGACCGCCACTTCAGGCATGCCGATGCCCGCCGCCTTGGCCTGGCGCTCGACGGTGGCCAGCAGCCAGCGCTCGGTCTGGTTGCGCGGCTCGGTGATCACCACCGCACCGGTGGAGCGCTTGGCCATCCACTTGGACAGCAGCAGCGAAATGAAGGAGCCACCGAAACCGAAGATGCCGGCCATGATCAGCAGGCCGCTCATCTGGTTCGAATTGACCCCCAGCAACGACATCACGATGCTGGCGAGGATCAGGACCGCGAAATTGGTCGCCAGGAACAGGGCAATGCGGGTAAACATGGGAAAATCCGGCTCGGAAGGGGTCGATACCGGTCAATTTGCGGTGTGGTCAGCTTGAATTCAAGCGCCAACCTGACCGACGATTCAGCCTGCATGACCGCCAATGTTCCCTGCGGCCGCTTCGCGCCCTCGCCGACCGGCCTGCTCCACCCCGGATCCCTGCTCGCCGCCTTCGGCAGCTGGCTGCTCGCGCGCCATCACGGCGGCTTGTGGCGGCTGCGCATCGAAGACGTCGATCCGCCGCGCACCGTGCCCGGTGCCGCCGAGTCACAACTGCGGGCACTGTCCGCGTTCGGCCTGGTCCATGATGGCCCGATCCTCTGGCAGAGCGCCCGTGGCGAGGTATACCAGGCCGCACTGGATGTGCTGCTCGCCGATGATCTGGCCTTCATCTGCCACTGCAGCCGCAGCGAGCTGGCTGCCAGCGGCGGCATCCACCATCGCTGCGTTGCGCGGCAACCAAGACCGGACCCGGCCGTCCGCTTCCGCGTGCCGCCTGGCAGCCTCGTGCACTTCGACGATGGCCTGCGTGGCCCACAGCAGCAGGACGTGCATGCCGAGGTCGGCGACTTCGTGCTGCGCCGCGCCGACGGCTGCTGGGCGTACCAGCTGGCGGTGGTGGTGGACGACGCTGCACAGGGCGTGACCGAAGTGGTGCGTGGCGCCGACCTGCTCGATTCCACCGCGCGGCAGATCCTGCTGCAGCAGGCGCTGGGCCTGGCGGTGCCGCGCTACTGGCATCTACCCCTGCTGCTGGATGCACCGGGCCACAAGCTGTCCAAGTCACTGGCGGCGCTGGCGGTCGACAGCACGCGACCGGTGCCGGTGCTGCGCCAGCTCTGGCAGCTGCTCGGCCAGCCCCCCGCCGCGCTGGACCACGCGCAGGATCTGGACACGCTGTTCGCCGCCGCGCAACGGGCCTTCGACCCGGCGCGGCTGCCGCGTACCGATATCCTGCTGCCGGCCGGCGCACTTTCCGCGCCGATGTTGCAGAATCCCCCTTCCCCCACCTGATTCCCGGACAGCATTCCATGACATCTCGCGTCGCACTGGTCACCGGCGGAACCGGCGGCATCGGTACCGCCATCTGCCAACGCCTGGCCGACCAGGGCCACCGGGTCGCCACCAATTACCGCGACGAAGCCAAGGCCCGTGCCTGGCTGCAGGCGATGACCGAACGCGGCTACAGCGTGTCGATCTTTCCAGGTGATGTCTCCGATCCGGACAGCGCCGAGGCGATGGTGCGCGCGGTCGAGGCCGAGCTCGGGCCGGTCGAGATCCTGGTCAACAACGCTGGCATCACCCGCGACACCACCTTCCACCGCATGCGCGCGGACCAGTGGCACGATGTGATCAACACCAACCTCAATTCGGTGTTCAACGTCACCCGCCCGGTGATCGAGGGCATGCGCCGCCGCGGCTGGGGCCGGGTCATCCAGATCAGCTCGATCAACGGCCTGAAGGGCCAGTATGGCCAGGCCAACTACGCAGCGGCCAAGGCCGGCATGCACGGCTTCACCATCTCGCTCGCCCGCGAGAATGCCGGCTTTGGCATCACCGTCAACACCATTTCGCCCGGCTACGTCGCCACCGACATGGTGATGGCGGTGCCGGAGGAAGTGCGCGCCAAGATCATCGCCGACATCCCCACCGGGCGCCTGGGCAAGCCGGAAGAAATCGCCTACGGCGTGTCGTTCCTGGTGGCCGACGAGGCCTCGTGGATCACCGGCAGCAACCTGGACATCAACGGCGGCCACCATATGGGCTGGTAAGCCGCGCACGGGGTGGTTGCAGCGCGCGCTGCCGCCCCCTGCCGAGAGTCATGCTGCGCAGCACGCAAACCCTTGTTGCGCAACATGATCGCCGCCGAAAGCCAAGCCTGGCGGGGGCTGAGGCGGTTGCAACGGCTGCTGCACTGCGCCATGCTGCGCGTCTACTGTGACGAGTACCGCTTCATGGCTGCGACCCGCATCATCAAGAAGTATCCGAACCGCCGTCTCTACGACACCGAGATCTCCAGCTACATCACCATCGAGGACGTGCGCCAGCTGATCCTGGACGGTGAAGACTTCGAAGTCCGCGACGCCAAGAGCGGCGACGACCTCACGCGATCGGTCCTGCTGCAGATCATCGCCGACCAGGAACAGGACGGCGAACCGATGCTGTCCACCCAGCTGTTGAGCCAGCTGATCCGCTTCTACGGCGATTCCCTGCAGGGCTTCATGGGCAACTACCTGGAGCGCAGCATGCAGGTCTTCCTCGACCAGCAGCAGCAGTTCCGCCAGCAGATGGGCAACCTGCTGGGGCAGACGCCGTGGGCGATGATGAACCAGCTGACCGAGCGCAACCTGGAGCTGTGGCAGGAGTTCCAGCGCAACATGGGCACCGGTTTCGGCGGCCCGCGCCCGGGCGGTACCGGGACGGGTACCGGCGCCGGCAACAAGCCGAATGAATCCGGCACTGCCACCGGCACAGGTACGGGTAGCGGCGGCAAGACACGCCGCTGAGCCATTGGCCCGGCTGGAACGAAAACGGCGCGCCTCTGGCGCGCCGTTCTGTTTTGCAGTCCAGCCGCGATGCGTCAGCGTTTCGCCTTGCACCCCGTGCACACGCGCTCGACCTTGTAGCCCTTCGCCTTCAGCTTTTCGACCACGCCATCATTGCCGAGCAGGTGCAGTGTTCCAACCACGACCAGCGTACCGCCCTGCCCGGCCTGCAGGTACGGCAGCAGCTTGGGCACCCATGCATCATTGCGACCGGTGTTGATGCGCTGGTACAGCTGCGGATACTGCTGACGCATTTCCGCGGCCATCTTCGTCCACAGCACGCGCTCATCGCCACGGCGCCAGGCGTCGTGCAGCTGGCGGGCCTGCTCATCGCCCTTGCCAGCCTGGTCCAGCGCCTCGGACAGCATCTGCCGCTGCTCCTGCACCGTCATGCCGTCGAGCATGCCGATCTGGGTATCGATGTCTTCCAGGCCCGCCGTCTTGCGGCCAGTCTTCTGCGCGCGCTCCATGAAGTGCCGATCCAGGCCAAGGGCCGGGTCCAGCCCCATCTTCTGCATCTGCCCGACCGAAATGCTCAGGCCGACAAACCACGGCTTCATGCCCTGCATCTGCGCCAGTGGCAGCTTGTTCTCGGTGGCGAACGTCTGCAGTTTCTGCCAGGTGGCGGCATCAAGATCGCGCTTGAGTTCGCTGCCATCGGTACGGACCGCTGCCTGCACCATGCGGCTGGCCAGCTGTGGCGACTGCATGTCTTCCGGCGACAGCTCGAATACCACCCGCTGCGAGGCCTCGAACGCCTGCTCGACTTCGGGCGACAACGGGTAGTCCTGCGGCTTCAGCAGGTGGAAGGAGCCGAGCAGGTAGAGGCGCGAGTCACCCGGGCCGGTCACTTTCCACAGCAACGGCACCGGCGGCTTGGCCGCCGCTGCGCCAGCGGTGTCGGCTTGCACGGTACGCGCTGCAACCAGCGGTGCCAGCGCACAGGCCGCCAATACAACGGCGGTACGCAACAGGGATCTGATCGGCATCTCAGCCTTCTCCTTCAGGCAGGTGGTAAGCCTTCTCGCCCGCTTCCACGCGCAGGTCCAGCCGGTTTTCCGGCGGCGCCAACGGGCAGGTCGCGTAGGCGGTGAACGCGCACGGTGGGTTGTAGGCGTGATTGAAATCGATGCGTACCGTGCCGTCGGCGCCGGGCGCATCGGTGTCCAGGTAGCGGCCGGCCGGATAACTGCCACGGCCGCTGGTGCTGTCGGCGAAGATCAGGAACAGCGGCTGCCCGGGAGCACCGATCGCCTCCAGCCGCCAGGCGCGTCCATCGCGCTCGAACTCGACCGCACCGGCATTCGGCATCTCAGTGGTCAGGCCGGTGATATCAACGATCGGCATGGTCTTGCCCGGCGGATGCGGGATGAAGCGCGCCTGCACCTGCCAGTCCGGACCACCCGGCCAGTACTCCAGGCCGGCGAAATCGCGGCGTGCCGGTGCGTCAGCGTGCTTGACCCGCAGCGCATCGCGCGGACCGCGGCGAATGATGCCGAGCTGGCCCTTGCCACCATCGAAGGCCAGCAGGGTCGGCTGCGGATCCTTGTCGGTGTCGATGCGGATGCGGCCGCGCACCGGCTGGCCGTCATGGCTGATCTCGGCGCCCGCTTCCGGGGTGAACCACCACTGGCTGCCTTCGCGGCGCAGCAGGCCCAGCTTGTCCGGGCCGACCGCCAGGCGGATGCCATTGGTGGCGCCGCTTCCGACGAAATGCGATTTGTTCGGCAGCCAATGCAGGCCAACCAGTGCTGTCCAGCCATCGGGCCGGGTCAGGTCCTGGTAACGCGCCACGCGCCACTGCTGCTGCGCGGTGGCATAGGCTGGATCTTCAGCAACGGCCGGTGCCGGCGGCGTCGCCGGGCTGCAGGCCGCCAACAACAAGGCGGCCAGCAGGCCGCCCATTCCCCGATAACGCATCGATGCTCCCCTCAACGTCCGCGCAGGAACCAGCGGTCGATCTCCGCCAGCGAAAAACGGGCCCAGGTCGGTCGGCCGTGGTTGCACTGACCGGACCGCTCGGTGATTTCCATGTCGCGCAGCAGCGCGTTCATTTCCGGCACGGTCAACCGCCGGTTGGCGCGCACCGCGCCGTGGCAGGCCATGGTCGACAGCAGCTCGTCACGTGCAGTTGCCACGCGGCGGCTCTGGCCATGCTCGCGCAGGTCGGTCAGTACGTCACGCAGCAGGCCTTCCGGTTCGGCGTGGGCCAGCAGCGCCGGAATACTGCGTACATGCAGCGAGCCAGGGCCGGCGCGGGTCACCTCGAAGCCGAGTGCGGCCAATGTATCCGCCTCGCTCTCGGCGGTATCCGCCTCGCGCTCACCCACCGCCAGCGTGATCGGCACCAGCATGGGCTGCGACTGCAGGCCGATGCCATCGTGCGCGTTCTTCAGCCGCTCGTAGCCGATGCGTTCGTGCGCCGCATGCATGTCGACCACGATCAGGCCTTCGGCATTCTCGGCCAGGATGTAGATGCCGTGCAGCTGCGCGATCGCATAACCCAGCGGCGGCACGCCGGCGTCGGCGCTGGTCACCGGCAGCCCGTTCTCGGTCGGCATCGGCGGTAACGCCGCCCCGCGTTCTGCACCGGAGGGCGCGGCATACAGCGCAGCGTAGGCGGCCGGTGCATCGGCTACCTGCAGGCCCAGCGGCTGCTGCGGGCGCCAGCCTGAGAATCCGCCACCACCACCACCGGAGCCAGCACCGGGTGCGGGACCGCGCACCAGCCCGAAACCGGAGGCGCCCGCGGTCGATGCCATCGGTGCAGCGGCCGCATCCACCGGATGCATGGCGCCAGCACCGATCTCCTGCGCCGACATGCCGGCGCGGGTATCGGCCAGCGCATCCTTCAGCGTGCGGTAGACGAAGTCATGGACAAGCCGCGAATCACGGAAGCGCACTTCGTGCTTGGCCGGATGCACGTTGACGTCGACGCGTGTCGGATCCAACTCCAGGAACAGCACGTAAGCCGGCTGGCGGCCGTGGTACAGCACATCGCCGTAGGCCATCTTCACCGCGTGGGCGACGCTGCGGTCGCGCACCGAACGGCCATTGACGTACAGGTACTGCTGGTCGGCGCTGGCCCGAGAATAATGCGGCTGCGCGATCCAACCGTGCAGGCGCAGTCCGGCACCGCTGTGGTCCACGCGCACCGCCTGGTTGGCGAAGTCCTCGCCCAGTGTTTCAGCCAATCGCGTATCGGAGTACAGGTCGCCCGGCTTGTAACGGCGTGACGCCTTGCCGTTGTGCGACACGCGCAGTTCGACATCCGGCCGCGCCAGCGCCAGCGAACGCAGCCACTCTTCGATATGACCCAGTTCGGTGCGCTCAGCGCGCAGGAACTTGCGCCGCGCCGGCACGTTGTAGAACAGCTCGCGTACTTCCACGGTGGTGCCCGGCGCATGCGCGCGCGGGGTCACTTCGCCGATCTTGCCGCCTTCGATCTGCAGCGCCGAGCCATGCTCGTCATGCGCGCGGCGCGAGGACAGGGTGAAGCGACTGACCGAGGCGATCGACGGCAGCGCTTCACCGCGGAAGCCGAGCGTGGCCACCGATTCGAGATCGTCGAGGTCGGCGATCTTGCTGGTGGCGTGGCGTGACACCGCCAGCGGCAACTGCTCCGGCGCGATGCCACTGCCGTTGTCGCGGATGCGGATCAGGCGCACGCCGCCCTCTTCCAGGTCGATATCGACGCGGCTGGCGCCCGCATCGATCGCATTCTCGACCAGTTCCTTGACCACCGAGGCAGGACGCTCGACCACTTCGCCGGCGGCGATCTGGTTGATCAGGATGTCCGGCAACGGCCGGATCGGACGCGGGCCGGGCGCGCTCATGGGACGGAATGGGCAGCAGACTTCATGGGTTGATGATAGCGGAGCCGCCCCTCCGCCGGGCATGGCCCGGCGCTACCCTACGCAATGCGTACCACGGGTTACTTGCTACCACCGGCCATGGTGCCGGCGGCGTCGATCTCGGCCTGGGCGCGGGCCGCGTAGAGCGTGCCCGGCGGCGGCTGCCGGCTGAAGAAGGTATGCACGCCATCGAGCACCGCACCGGCGATCTTGCGCTGGTAGGCCGGGTCGATCAGGCGGCGCTCTTCGTCCGGGTTGGAGATGAACGCGGTTTCCACCAGCATCGCCGGCATGTCCGAAGTACGCAGTACCGCGAAGTTGGCACGCTCGATGTTCGGCTTGTGGTTGTTGCCGATCCGCTTCAGCCCGCCCAGCACGTGGCCGGCCGCGTCCTCGGACGCCTTCATGTAGCCGCTCTGGGCCAGGTCCAGCAGCACGTTGGCAAGCGTGCCTTCGGTCTGCTGCAGGCGCACGCCGCCGACCAGATCAGCCGCGTTTTCCTTGTCCGCCAGCCAGCGGGCGCGCTGCGAAGAGGCGCCCTTGGTCGACAGCACATACACCGATGAACCTGTTGCCGAGCGGTTCTCGGCAGCGTCAGCGTGGATCGAGATGAAGATGTCGGCCTTGTTCGCACGCGCCTTCTGCGCACGCATCGGCAGCGGAATGAACACGTCGCTGTCGCGGGTCAGGTAAGCCTTCAGGCCCGGCGTCGCGTTGACCTGGCGGGCCAGCTCACGCGCCACGGCCAGGGTCACATCCTTCTCGCGCTTGCCGGTCGGGCCGATCGCACCGGGGTCCTGGCCGCCGTGGCCCGGATCGATGGCCACCACCAGGTGGCGCATGCCGGCCTGCATGCGGATGCGCGAGGCATCGCTGGGCATGACCGGGCGCGGCGGCACGACCGTCGTCGGTACCGGCGCGGGGGCCGTAGCCGGCGGATTGGTCACTACCGCAGCAGTGCGCTGGCCGGCGAGGATCGCGGCCGGCGAGGAAGAAGGCGTGCTGCTGGCGGTGGTACCGGCGGCGGCGACCTGGGCCGGCGCGGTGGACGGTGCCGGCGTCGGCGTGGCCGGTGCGGCAGCGGCCGCGCTGGCCTGCTGCTGCACCTGTGCCGTCAGCAGCGCCGTGGCACGCGCGGCGTCTGAACGCGACTGCGCGCTTTCGGCAGGCGTCGGCGCCGGTGCGGCAACCGGTGCCTGCGGCGGCGGCACGGTCGGCGTCGCCGCCGGACGGCTGGCGGCCACGGCCGGGCCATCACCCGGCCATTCGATCACCAGCTTGGATTCATTGCCCTCGCGCTGCATCTGCGGGCGGAACGGCGCCACCGATTCAGCGAGGTCGAAAACGACACGGAAGGTACCCGGCACCGGCTGTCCGGTACGCACCGCCGTGACCACGCCCTGCGCAGCCGGCATCTTCAGATTGCGTATCGCGCTGGAGTCCGGGAAATCGACCACCAGCCGGTTCGGACCCGCCAGCGACAAGGTCTTGTAGCCGCCGCTGCCAACCAGCGAGATTTCGGCGCGGGTACCGGTCGCGCCGGTGTTCAGCAGGACCTGGCGAACTTCGCCGGCCCACGCACTGACGCTCGCCAGACTCAGTCCGACGGCGGCACAGATGGCAATGAGACGGTTCCCCGGGCGCATGGCTCAGGATTCAATCACCGCGCTGAACGGAATGCAACACCTTTTTCCTTAATAATCCGTAACCTGCCGGTGTTTGTTCTCGTCAGCCGACAGAAATGGCCTGCAAGTCGCCCCCTTTGGGAAGCCGTTCCAGCCATTCACGTCCTGCGTCGCTGGCCCCAGTGAGACGAACACGCCGCCCTTGCCCCTCGATTTCCAAGGCTACCACCAGGTCAGTCGGCGGCAACGCACCGGCCCCGCGCTCGGGCCATTCGACCAGCCACAGCACCGCGCTGCCCTCGTCCAGGCCGAGAAAATCCAGTTCACCGGCCTGGCCGATGCGGTACAGGTCCAGGTGCCAGGCCTCGCCGCCACTGGCCAGTGGATAGCGCTCGACCAAGGTGTAGGTTGGGCTGCGGATCGCACCCTGTACCCCCAGCGCGCGCAGCAGTGCCCGCGCAGTGGTGGACTTGCCGGCGCCCAGGTCGCCACGCAGTTCGATCAGCGCCTGCGGCGGCCGGGTGGCCGCCAGCCACTGCCCGAGCAGTTCGGTGGCATCGCTGTCGGCAAGGAAGAAATCGATCATCGAGAGAGTTCCGGGTTGGCCAGTCGCCGCAACGGCGACAGCAGATCAGTAGGAAGCAGGCCGCGCGCGCCATCGGCGGCAGCGACATCGCCCGCGAGCGCATGCAACAGCGCACCGGCCGCAGCGGCGTCGAGGGCGGCAAGGCCCTGCGCGCGCAGGCTGGCGATGATGCCGGTCAGCAGGTCCCCCATGCCACCGACAGCCATGCCGGGATTGCCGGCGGCAATCAGTCGTGGCCGATGTCCTGGGGCGGCCACGATGCTGCCAGCCCCTTTCAGCACCACCACCGCGTGGAAACGTTCGGCCAGCGCCTGTGCGCAGGTGAAGCGGTCGGCCTGGATATCAGGCGTGCTGCAACCGAGCAGACGCGCAGCCTCGCCGGGGTGCGGCGTGAGAATGGCTTCGGGCAGTGCGCGCGGGTCCTGCGCCAACAGATCCAGGGCATCGGCATCGATCACCAGCGGCTTGCCGCATGCCAGCACCCGCGCAAACAATGCGCGTGCCCACTCGTCCTGGCCCAGCCCGGGCCCGATCGCCACCACCCTGGCCTTGTCCAGCAGCGCCGGCAGTGCGTCGCCGTCTTCCAGCGCGTGGGTCATCGCCTCGGGCAGGCGTGCCAGCAACGGGCCGACATGGTCGCGGCGGGTGCCGAGGCTGAGCAGGCCAGCGCCCGCCCGCAGCGCCGCTTCGGCGGCCATCGCGATGGCGCCGCCGCTGCCGTGGTTGCCACCCACGCACAGCACATGGCCGGATTCGCCCTTGTGGGTATTGGCGCGGCGCGGCGGCAGCAGTACCGGCAAGCGAGCCTGGGTCCAGTGCTCCGCGGCGGGTGACACGCCCTGCCATGCGGCCGCGGGTAGCTGCAGCGGCGCCAGCACCTTATGGCCACAATGATCCAGCGCGTCGCCGGTATACAGGCCGCGATGCGGCACGATGAACTGCAGGGTCAAAGCGGCCTTCACGGCCACGCCCGGTACGGCACCGCGATCGGCATCGACGCCACTGGGGACGTCCAGCGCCAGCACCGGCGCCGTTTGCGCGTTGAGCGCGGTTATCAACGCCTGCGCCGCGCCCTCCGGCGCGCGGTCGAAGCCCAGCCCGAACAGGCCATCGACCCATATATCGGCCTCGGGCAGCGTGCCGTCGAATGCGGCAACAATGCCCCCCGCGCGGGCGAATTCCGATGCTGCACGCTGTGCCAGCACGGTTGACGGCGACTTCCCCGGCAAGGCGATCACCATCACCTCGCGCCCGGCCAGCAGCGCGTGACGGGCCAGCACATGGCCATCGCCGCCGTTGTTGCCCGCGCCGACCACCACGCCGATCCGCTGCGCCTGCGGCCAGTGCTGCAGCAGGCACTGCCAGGCGGCCTGGCCGGCCTGCGCCATCAGGCCCCAACCGCCCTCGGCGGCAAGCGTCGAGGCCTGCTCATCAAGCGCACGTGCGGCAGCGGAATCGAACAGATCGGCAAGGTTGGCCATGCGGGGATTTTATACTGGTGCACATGTCCCCCGTCCCCGCCCCTGTCGATCCGGCCCAGGCCGTACAGCGCATCCGCGAACTGGCCCGTGCGCATGGCTTCCAGCGCTGCGGCATTGCCGGCATCGAGCTGGGCGAGGATGAAGCGCACCTGGCCGACTGGCTTGGCCAGGGCCTGTACGGCACGATGGACTGGATGGCGCGCCACGGCACCCTGCGTGCCCGCCCGGCCGAGCTGCTGCCCGGCACCGTGCGGGTGATCTCGGTGGGCATGGATTACAGCCACAAGGACGACACCGAAGCCTGGGCAACCCTGGCCGATCCCGGCCGCGCCTACGTGGCCCGTTACGCGCTGGGCCGCGACTACCACAAGCTGATGCGCAACCGCCTGCAGAAGCTGGCCACGCAGATCAACGACGAAGTGGCGCCACTGGGCTACCGCGTGTTCGTCGATTCGGCGCCGGTGCTGGAACGCGCACTGGCGCGCAACGCTGGCCTGGGCTGGATTGGCAAGCACACCTGCCTGATCGACCGCCACGGCGGCTCCTGGTTCTTCATCGGCGAGATCTACATCGACATCCCGCTGCCGATCGACGCCCCGGCCAGCGCCCACTGCGGCACCTGCACGCGCTGCATCGATGTCTGCCCCACCCGCGCGATCACCGGCCCGCAGCGCCTGGACGCGCGTCGCTGCATTTCCTACCTGACCATCGAACATGATGGCGCCATCCCCGAGGACATGCGGCCGTTGATCGGCAACCGCATCTACGGCTGCGATGACTGCCAGCTGGTCTGCCCCTGGAACAAGTTCGCCAAGCGCACCGACGAAGCCGATTTCCGTGCGCGCAACCATCTGGACACCGCGCGCCTGGACCAGTTGTTCGCCTGGGACGAAGCCGAGTTCCTGCGCCGTACCGAAGGCAGCCCTATCCGCCGCAGCGGCCACGAGCGTTGGCTGCGCAACATCGCCGTGGCACTTGGCAACGCGCCGGCCTCGACCGATGCGCTGGCCGCCCTGCACACCCGCGTCGACGATCCCTCGCCCGTGGTGCGCGAGCACGTGCAGTGGGCGCTGGCCCAGCACGGCGCGCGCTGACGTGCGATCCTGAGCGCCCTGCTCTGCCCGTCACCGCCGTACCCATGCAGCCACGCAACAACGACGTCCTCACCCCCAGCCAGCTCAACACCCTGGCCCGCGACCTGCTGGAAGGCAGCTTCCCGGCGATCTGGGTCGAAGCCGAGCTGGGCAGCGTGGCCCGCCCCGCGTCCGGGCACCTGTATTTCACCCTGAAGGATGCGCGCGCGCAGCTGCGTGCAGCGATGTTCCGGATGAAGGCGCAGTACCTGAAGTTCGTGCCGCGCGAGGGCATGCGCGTGCTGGTGCGCGGCAAGGTGACGCTGTACGACGCCCGTGGCGAGTACCAGATGGTGCTGGACCACATGGAGGAAGCCGGCGAAGGCGCACTGCGCCGCGCCTTCGAGGAACTGAAGGCACGCCTGGAAGCCGAGGGCCTGTTCGACCCGGCACGCAAGCGCCCGATGCCTGCACACGTACAGCGCCTGGCGGTGATCACCTCGCCCACCGGTGCCGCCGTTCGCGACGTACTGAGCGTGCTGGGCCGCCGTTTCCCGCTGCTGGAAGTGGACCTGCTGCCAACCCTGGTCCAGGGCAACAGCGCCGCCGCGCAGATCACCCGCCTGCTGCAGGCCGCTGATGCCAGTGGCCGCTACGACGTGATCCTGCTGACCCGCGGTGGTGGATCGCTGGAAGACCTGTGGGCGTTCAACGATGAAGCGCTGGCTCGTGCGATCGCCGCCAGCCGCACCCCGGTGGTGTCGGCGGTGGGCCACGAAACCGACTTCAGCCTCAGCGATTTCGCCGCCGACCTGCGCGCACCAACGCCTTCGGTGGCAGCTGAACTGCTGGTACCCGATCAACGCGAACTGGCGTTGCGCCTGCGCCGCACGGCCGCGCGCATGGTGCAGCTGCAACGGCATACGATGCAGCAGGCCATGCAGCGCGCCGACCGCGCCCTGCTGCGCCTGAACGCACAGAGCCCGCAGGCCCGGCTGGACCTTCTGCGCCGCCGCCAGCTCGATCTGGGCCGGCGCCTGCATGCTGCATTCAACCAGCAGCAGGAACGCCGTGCCGCGCGCCTGCGGCATGCGGCGGCGGTGTTGCGCGGTCACCATCCACAGCGCCAGCTCGACGCGCTGCGGCGCCGCCTGGCTGCCCTGCGGGGGCGCCCGCAGGCCGCGATGCAGCGTCTGCTGGAGCGCGACGCACTGCGCCTGCGCGGGCTGGCGCGTTCGCTGGAAGCAGTCAGCCCGCTGGCCACCGTGGCCCGTGGCTACAGCATCCTGACCCGCAGCGACGATGGCGCACTGGTGCGCCAGGTCGATCAGGTGCAGCCGGGTGACGCCCTGCAGGCTCGCGTCGGCGACGGCGTGATCGACGTGCAGGTCAAGTAAAGGGTTGTTCGGCAGGGCTGCGCCCTGCACCTGCCGAAGCGTTCAAGCGACAGCAACAGCCGAAGCAACAGCCAAGCTGGTATTCCGTGGGATGGCGGGGCGGTGTGGCTGTGCAGGACACGCCGTAAACCCATCCATGGGGGCTCGATGGCGCCATCCATGGCGCCAACGGTCCTGCACAGCCACACCACCCCACCCTCGACAGTTTCCCGGTGACGGTCGGTAGATCCACGCCACGCGTGGATGAATCTCCATCGAAATCGAATATTTCGAGTTGAGATCGACAGGCATCCACGCATGGCGTGGATCTACCGTGTCGACCAAGGTCGACACCTACCAACAGCAGCAGAAATCTGTCGAAGGCGGGGTGGGTCCGGTTGCGGGAGTGTCCGCGGCATGGATGCCGCGGCCAAGCCCCCATGGACGGGTTTACGGCGTCTCCCGCAACCGGACCCACCCCGCCATCCCGCGGAATGCACACTGTTGCTGTTGCTGTTGCTGTTGCTCTGGCTTGTAGCAGGTGCAGGGCGCAGCCCTGCCGAACAACCCCCTACTTTGCCTGCTCGCAGAACTTCTGCCGGTACTCGAGCGCCTTGGGCATCAGCGCCTGCAGATTCTGGATGCGGGTACCCGGGTTGGGATGGGTCGAGGAGAATTCCGGTGGTGCCTGACCACCGCTGGCCTGGCCCATGCGCTGCCACAGCGGCACCGCCTCGCGTGGATCGAAGCACGCCGCCGCCGCCAGCATCAGCCCCACTTCGTCAGCCTGGGTCTCGTGGCTGCGCGCATACGGCAACAAGTAACCGTAGCCCATCGCCGACATCATCATCTGTTGCTGCTGCGCGTCCATGCCGCTGGCTGCGCCAGCCACCTGCCCGATCTGGGTCAGCTTCTGCTGGGCCATGCGCTGTGCACCATGGCGTAGCAGCGCATGGGCGATTTCATGGCCCATCACCACCGCCATCGCATCGCGGGTGCGCGCTACCGGCACCAGGCCGGTGTACACCGCCATCTTGCCGCCCGGCAGGCAGAACGCATTGGCCTGCTCGGACGGGATCACGTTCACTTCCCACTGGAAATCACGCGCGAAATGCGCCGGCTGCACGCCGTGCTCCTGCGCCAGTGCGGTCTCAACCACGTCCACCTTGGCGATCAGTCGCTGGGCGATGTCGCGCACGTCGCGTGCGATCGGCGCATTCGGGTCCATCGGCCGTTCCTGCGACAGGATCTGCTGGTAGGCCTGCAGCCCCAGTGCAGTCTCCTGGCGCGCATCCAGGCTGCTGTCGATCATCACCTTCTCGCCGGTGTAGGGATCGATCGTGCGGTTGGAGAACCAGTAGAACGCGGCGTAACCGGCGGCCAGCAGCAGCACCCACCAACGGATGTTGCCGAACAGGCCGCGCCGCTGCGGGCCCTGCTGCGAGCGGGAGAAGGGATCGTTGCTCATCGGGAGATCTTCCAGCAGCCCCGCCGGCCGGCGGGTACGGCGCAATCTTAGTGCGCCGATGCCCGTAGCGGGTGAAGCCGGACGCCGATCAGATGCCGCGCACCAGGCGGAAGCCGATGCGCGCGTTGGTGGTGTCTGAATCCTGTGACTGCCGCCAGGCGGCGCGGGTCTGCTCGGGCGCGTTGGCCCAGTTGCCGCCACGGATCACCCGGGCCCGGCAGCCCGGGTTGAACCAGGCCGCGCCATCGGAGGGCGCACGCCGGTAGCTGGCATGCCAGCAATCGGCCACCCATTCGCTGAGGTTGCCACCCATGTCGTGCAGGCCGAACGCATTGGCCCGGAAGCTGGCCACCGGTGCCGGCCCCCACCAGCCATCGCCATAACCGACGAAGGCGTTGTGCCAGTGCCGCCCCGAGGGCGACACATCCTTGCTGCCGGTAAAGTTGCCGCTGCCAGGCGGCGGTATGCCGGCGTCGCCCCACGGATAGCGGCCACTGCTGCCGCCACGCAGCGCGTACTCGAACTCAGCCTCACTGGGCAACCGGTAGCTGCGACCGGTCTGCTCGGACAACCAGGCCGCATAGTTCTCGGCGTCGCGCACGCTGACATGCATCACCGGGGCATTGCCCAGCGCGCGGGCGCCGTCGTAATCCGAACGCCAATCCACGCCGCTGCGGCGGATGAAATTGCCGCTGCGCTCGTCATAGACCACCGAATGTCCGCGACGGCTAGCACGTGGCCGCGCGTTGGTCGCCTTCACGTAGCGCTCGAAATCGCCAACCGTGACCTCGGTGATCGCCATCGCGAAGCCACGATCGAAACGCACGTAATGCGAGGGCCGTTCGGAATCAGAGGCGCCCGGCTCTGCATCGCCTGCGCCCATCTGGAAGCCCCCATGCGGGACCACCACCATCTGCGGACCGCGGCCGCCGTCACGCATCGCATCGCTGAACACCTGGCCCGGTCGGAAGCTGCCATAGTGCGTGGCCAGGTCGATACGCTCGCGCAGCTGGGCTACCACCGGGTCACCCGGCAGGGCGATGCGCAGGGCTTCGCCCAGCTTCTCACGCGCCGGCTTCAGACCCTGTGGCGTGGTCAGGTCACGCAGGCCGTCGTCACGCAGCTGCAGCAATACGGTCGCCCGGATCTGCTCGATGCGCTCGAATGCATCGGCAATGGTCGGCGACGAGTCCCGGACCTTGCTGGCCTCGGCCAACCAGCTGCCGGCGCTGGCGAAATCACGCGCGCGCGCGGCCTCTTCTGCACGCCGGATCAGCCCGCTCTCAGCCGCTGCCAGGCCCTGGCGCGCCCGGCTGTTGTGTTCATCCAGCGCCAGCGCCTCGCGGAAATTGCCGATCGCACCGTCGCCGTCCTCGCCAATCCGGTCGGCGCGCAGGTCCTCTTCGCCGGCACGGTTGTAGGCCACCACCCGCTGCGCGTTCTCCACCCGGCCCTGCAGCGCCCGCACGGTCTCGTCCTTGGGCGCCAGGGTCAGCAGCACCAGCGCCTGGCGGCTGGCCTCGGCCAGTGCTTCGCGCTGTTTCAGCGGGCGTACCAGCAGCGCATCGGCCTGCTGCTGCAGGCGCTGGCGCGCGCGCTGCAGGCCCAGTCGCGCCTGGCGGTCATCCGGGTCTTCTTCCTGGACCGCCAGCCACAGCGGGATGGCCGCGTCGGCGTCCTCGTACAGGCGGCCATCGGCGTACGCCTGCGTTGCGGCACGGCGCAACTGGGCCAGGCTGCGGCCCTGCCGGTCCACCCTTGGCGGCGTCCACTGCTGCACGTCCTCGGCGGCATCCTCGCCGGCGATGGTCACACTGCCCCGGGCCACCTGCGGGTTGTCAGCGCCCTTGTCCGCGGCCGGACGCGCTTCATCAGCAGTCGTCCGGTCCGCCGTCGCGGGGGGCGACGGCGTGCAACCGGCCAGGGCCACGGCCAGGGCGGTGCACAGCACGGACGACAGCGGAAAACGCAAGCGGGATCTCCTTCAGCACGGACGCGGACCGACGTTAGGCTATTCTCCCCTCCCTGAGCAAACCCGAGTAGTAGGCCCTGACCCGTGGCAACCTGGATCACCACCCCCACCGAGCTGGATGCGTACTTCCAGCAGCGCCCCTCCCGCATCGGCCTGGACACCGAATTCATTCGTGAACGCACCTTCTGGCCGCAGCTGGCGCTGGTGCAGATGGCGGTCGGCCAGGACATTCTGCTGATCGACCCGCTGATTCCCGGCATGACCGAGGCGCTGGCACCGTGGCTGGCCGACGAATCAATCATCAAGGTGATGCACAGCGCCAGCGAAGACCTGGTCGCCTTCAAGTGGGCCTGTGGCGTGCTTCCACGACCGCTGTTCGACACCCAGATCGGCGCGTCACTGGCCGGCATCGGCGGCGGCATGGGCTACCAGAAGCTGGTGGCTGAGATCACCGGCGTGGCATTGGCCAAGGGCGAGACCCGCTCTGACTGGATGCGCCGGCCGCTGTCGGAGTCGCAGCTGCAGTACGCCGCCGACGACGTCGAGCATCTGTTCGCGATGCATGACGCCATCGATGCCAAGCTGCAGGCGCTCGGCCGCCAGCAGTGGCTGCATGACGACGGCGAGCGCCTGCTGGCCAGCGTCGCCAATGACGAGGACCGCTGGCCGCACCTGTCGATGCGCTCGGCGCAGTTCCTTGATGCCGCCGCGCAGCACCGCCTGCTGCGCCTGCTGCGCTGGCGCGATGTGCAGGCACGCAGCAGCGACCGCCCGCGCAGCTGGATCCTGGACAACGAACTGGCGGCGACCCTGGCGCGTACGCCACCGGCCGACGCCGACGCGTTGGCCAAGCTGTTCGAGCAGTTCCCCAAGGCACCGCGCAAGCTCGCCGCTGCCGTGTGGCAGGCGCTGGACACTCCGCTGGCCGACGAAGCCGAAGCGCCGCTGGCGTTGCCGGCCAACGACAGCAACAAGCAGGCGCTGAAAAAGCTGCAGGATGCGGTGGCCGAACGCAGCCGAGAGCTGGGCCTGCCCGATGGCATCCTCGCCTCGCGCAAGCACCTCGAAAGCTATCTGGAACGTCGCCAATGGCCTGCCGCACTGGCCGGCTGGCGCCAGCAGGAACTGGAATCGCGGCTGCAGGCACTGCTGCCCGCATAAGAAAACGACCGCATCAGCCGCCCGGCAGGGGCGGCCCTGCCGATGATCGACAAGGACGTTGCTGCATGCCTGCGTGGCTCCAATCCGGCACATCACGATGGATGACAGCCTCGCTGCTGATGCTGGCGTCCAGCAGCATTGCAGCACCTTCCTGCCCACCCGCATCCGGAGTTGCCGTGGCACAGACGCCCGAGTCCATCAGCGAAGCCCTTTCGCGGGGCGACCTGCAAGCCGCAATTGAGGTGCTGCGCGATCCACAGCGTTATCGCGTGTTGTTCAAGGATCCGCACGGCGCGGAGCGCTACATCGCGCTGGCACAACAGGTCGCCGACGATGCCCCGCAGAACCCCTGCATCGATCGCAGCAGCCTGCTCAATGCCTACACCGTACTGGCCAGCGGGCTGGATCTTTCCCGCTCGGTCCACTACCTGGCACTGTCGGCCGCACTGATCGAACAGGATGCCGATGCCAGCGAGCAGGACACGCTCGAGCCTGCGCTGCATCCGCATGCCCTGATGCATGGCTACTTCGAAGCCGGCGGTGGACTGGCACTGGAAGGTGCTGTACCCGGCATCGATCGCGCCGAAGTCACCGCGTGGCGCTACGGCCACACCACACTGGCCTACCAGCCGGACCTGCTGCTCGCGTTCCCGCTGCGCATGGATGCCCGCCAACGCCAGCGCCTGTTCGAGGTGACCGGCTTCACCCTGCTGCCGGCATCGCAATGGCATGACGCCGCCGCACTTCGCGCCATCATCCGCAGCGATGCCTACCTTGACTGGCTGGAGTCGGCGCCCCTGCATCTTGCCTCGCGCTTGTCGATGGCATTGGAAGAAATGGCCACGCCGCCCTGGCCGGAGCATCTGCGTGCAGCCGGCTATCGGGTCCATGGCGGGACACCCGGGGATGATGGGGCCGATTCCGATTGAGCAACGAAAAGGGCGGCCCGGATCACCGGACCGCCCTTTGCATTCCGTCGATGCGATGGCGGGACAGTGCCCGCCATCGCGACAGCGCATTACCAGTTCATGTTCAGCGAAACGCCCACGGTGCGCGGTTCGTTGTAGACCGCGGCCATGTAGTTCTCGATCACACCCTTGAGGTTCTTCTCGTTGGTGATGTTGCGCGCGAACAGCGCCACTTCGTAGGCACCGTAGTTGCCCGAGTAGCCGATCTTCAGGCCACCCTCGAAGTCACCCTTGGAGTTGAATTCCTTGCTGTCGTACAGCACGAAGCTGGTGTAACCCTGCTTGTTCCAGTCGGTGGAAACGAACATGGTGCCTGCGTCGCTGACCGGGAAGTCGTAGCGGGCGGCCAGGTTGACGTTGTACTTCGGCGCGTTCGGCAGCGGGTTGCCATCGATCTGCGCGAAGGTGTTGGCACCGACCTTGATGGTCGGGTCGCCGACGGTGCAGACCACCTGGCCGTTGAGGCCGCAGACCTGCGCGTACACGCGCTTGTCCTTGATCTCGCTGTGCAGCAGGCTCAGGCCGGCGCTCAGGGTCAGGTTCGGGATCGGGCGCAGCTCCATGTCGGCTTCGAAACCGTAGGCCTTTGCCTTGTCGGCGTTGAACAGCACGCCGTTGCCGTCCGAATCGTTGCCGTTGAGCTGGATGTCGTTGACGGTGTAGGTGAACGCGGTGGCATTCAGGCGCAGGCGGTTGTCCCACAGGCTGCTCTTCACGCCCGCTTCCCAGGACAGGATGGTCTCGGAATCGGCGGTGGTGAAGTCGGCATTGAACACCGCCGAACGGCCCTGGATAGTCGGACCGCGGAAGCCACGCGCAACCTTGGCGTAGACGCTCACGTCCGGGGTGATCTGATACATCGCGCTCAGATCCCAGCTCGGGGTGGTGTCGGACATCTTGACGTCGGTGCGGCCCTTGTAGGTAACCACGCCGGCGGCAGTGTCAGCGGTCTTCAGCAGGCGCGTGTGCTTCTCGTCCTTGGTCTGGCGCAGGCCGGCGGTGACGGTGAACTTGTCGGTGAACGCGTAGCTGAGCTGGCCGAAACCGGCCCACGAGGTGTTCTTGTTGCGCAGGCGCACCCAGTTGTTCGGGTTGCGTGCAGCACCGTTGAGGAACCAGGCGCGCTGGTAGAAATCGGTGGTGTCGCTGCCATTGAAGTAGAACGCACCGGCCTGCCACTGCAGGGCGCTGTCGTCATGGCTGGCCAGGCGGAATTCCTGGGTCCACTGGTCCAGATCACGGATGCGGCCCATCGACTGGCCGTAACCGTTCGGTACGCCATTGACCGGGAAGTTCACCGCAGCGCCGCCGTCGGTGTCACCGCGGCTGTAGCCGGAGGTGGTCTCGTAGGCGGTGATCGAGGTGAAGTCGATCGCGCCGAAATCGTAGCGTGCCTTCACCGAGCCGCCGTAGGTCTTGTAGGCCTGCGGGTTGTTGCCGGCTTCGTCGTAGGCCACCTGGTCACGCGGCACGTCGGTCTTGTTCGAGCCCTTGGTCAGCGCGCCGCGCAGGAACAGGGTCGAGGTGCCTTCGTAGTCACGGGCGTGGGCCGAGGCCAGGATCGAGAACTGGTCGCTCGGGGTCAGCAGCAGCTGTGCGCGCACATTGCGGTCATCGAAACCGCCCATGGCGTTCTTCTTCGGGCTGACCGTGCCGTCCGCACTCGGGCCCTTGTAGTTATTGTCGACGTAGTCGTCGCGGTGCTGGTACAGGGCCGACACGCGGAACGAGGCGATGTCGTTGATCGGGCCACCGAAGCCGCCGTCGATCGACACGCTGTTGTAGGTCGCGTAGCTGGCGCTGACGCGGCCGCTGTACTCCTGGGTCGGCTTCAGGGTGTCGAACTTGATGATGCCGGCGGTGGTGTTGCGGCCGAACAGCGAGCCCTGCGGGCCGCGCAGCACTTCCACCTGGTCCACGTCATAGACCGGGTTGGACTTCAGCACTACATGCTCGAGGACTACATCGTCCTGGATGATCGACACCGGCTGCGAGGCACCCAGGTAGAAGTCGATGTTGCCCAGGCCACGGATGTAGAAGCGCGGGAAGATGCGGCCGGTGGTGGTTTCCGCATACAGGCTCGGAACGCGGCCGGACAGCGCCAGCAGGGTGTCGTCACCCCCAGCGGTGAAGTCGCGCATGCGCTCGCCCTGCACCACGCCGACCGAGACCGGCACTTCCTGCAGGTTCTGCTCACGGTGTTCGGCGGTCACGGTGATGGTGTCCAGCCCGGTCGGGGTCGGCGCACTGTCCTGCGCCGAGGCGCCGAAGCTGGCAGCCAGGGCCACACCGGCACAGGCCAGCGCCAGCGGGTGGCGGCGGAAGGAAACGAAGGAAGACGACATACCCGACAGGCGGCGGGAATCGGTATGGGAGGGCATGGAATGCTCTGAGGAGGCGTCCGTGCGGCCTGCGCGGGCCGGGCGGCAAAAAGGAGGAGAACTGCGCAAGCCGCCATTATCCCCCAAATTGTTACGATTTCGTTGCGTGGCGCCCAAACACGGCGAAACAAGCGGTTTCGGCACAGTCACCGGGCATTCCGCACGCCCTGGAGGCTTGACTCAGGGCAGCGGGGTCAACGCCACATCGACCATCGCCAGCAGTCGCTCGCGGCTGATGCCGTCACGGGCCTGCACCGAAATGCCGTGCAGCACGGTGGCGAAGTGATCGCCCAACGCCTGCACCGCCACATCGTCGGCCAGCTGCCCTTCGGCCTGCGCCTGCTGCAGGCGCGCGATGATCGCCGCCGTGCGCTGGCGACGATGGCTGGCCAGCCAGTCCCGAACGCCCTCGCCATCAGGCGACACGCTGCTGGCCGAGGACACCACCAGGCAACCATGCGGGCGCCCGCGCCGGGTGTAGGTCAGCACCGCATCGCGCAGCATGCTGCCGATCGCCTCGCGCAACGATGCCTGTTCCAGCGCGCGCGGCGCGAAGCCGCCTTCGCCTTCCTCGTACAGCGCAACGGCTTCGCGGAACAACTGCTCCTTGCTGCCGAACGCGGCATAGATGCGCGCCGATGCAATGCCCAGTGCTTCGACCAGTGCCGACATCGAGGTGCCTTCATAGCCGTGCTGCCAGAACAGCAGCATTGCCTTGCGCAATGCCTGGTCCCTGTCGAATTCGCGCGGTCGCCCTGCCATCTGCCTGCCTGCCGTTCTGAGGCGCGCAGTGTAACGCGGGTGTTGACCGCATCGATGGCCGCGCCTATTCTTTGTTAATCGACAAACAATTGGAGCAACACATGCAGACCCTCAAGGGCCCCAGCCTGCACCTGGCGCAGTTCGCCGGCGACCAGGCCCCGTTCAACTCGCTTGCCAGCATTGCCGCGTGGGCGGCCGGCCACGACTTCAAGGCGCTGCAGATTCCGGCCTGGGATGCACGCCTGTTCGACCTGGCCACCGCCGCCGACAGCCAGGACTACTGCGACGACATTCGTGGCACGCTGGCCGAGCACGGCCTGCAGGTCAGCGAACTGACCACCCACATCCTCGGCCAGCTGGTGGCCGTGCATCCGGCCTACGATGAACTCTGCGACGGCTTCGCCCCCGAAGCACTGCGCGGCAATCCGAAGGCTCGCAGCGAATGGGCGCAGCAGCAGCTGCACCTGGCCGCCCGCGCGTCGCGCCGCTTGGGCCTGCAGGACATGGGCACCTTCTCCGGCTCGTTCGCCTGGCCCTACCTGTTCCCGTTCCCGCAGCGCCCGCCGGGCCTGATCGATGCGGCCTTCGATGAACTGGCACGGCGCTGGCGGCCGATCCTCGATACCTGCGAGGACAACGGCATCAACCTCTGCTACGAGATCCATCCCAGTGAAGACCTGCACGATGGCACCAGCTTCGAGCGCTTCTTCGAGCGCGTCGGCCAGCACGAGCGCTGCCGCATCCTGTTCGATCCCAGCCACTTCGTGCTGCAGCAGCTGGACTACCTGGAGTACCTGGACATCTACCATCCGCTGATCCGCATGTTCCACGTCAAGGACGCGGAGTTCCGCCCCAGCGGCCGCCAGGGCATCTATGGCGGGTATGCCGACTGGACCGAGCGCGCCGGCCGCTTCCGCTCGCTGGGCGACGGCCAGGTCGACTTCAAGTCGATCTTCTCCAAGCTGGCCCAGTACGACTACCAGGGCTGGGCGACGCTGGAATGGGAGTGCTGCCTGAAGGACCAGGAAGCCGGCGCGCGCGAAGGTGCCGCGTTCATCCGCGACCACATCATCCCGGTCACCGACAAGATTTTCGACGACTTCGCCGGTGCACCGATCAGCACCGCACAGATGCAGCAGATGCTCGGCATCGCCTGAGCCCCAACGGAGCATTCCCCATGAACACCCTTTCTTCCGCTGGCACTGCCGGCGACGATGCCCTGCGCCATCACTACCTGCGTATCGACGGCCAGCGCGTGCATTGCGTGTCGGCAGGCAGCGGCCAGCCCGTGCTGCTGATCCCTGGCTGGCCGCAGACCTGGTATGCCTGGCGCCATGTGCTGCATGCACTGGCAGCCGCCGGTTTCGAGGCCATCGCGGTCGACCCGCCAGGCATTGGAGAATCCGATCGCCCCGTACATGGCTACGACACCGGCAGTGCCGCCGCAGTGCTGCACCAGACCATGCAGGCGCTGGGTCACGAACGCTACCAGGTGGTAGGCCACGACATCGGCATGTGGATCGCCTATGCACTGGCCAGCGACCAGCCGCAGGCCGTGCAGCAGCTGGCCGTCACCGAAGCAGTCATCCCCGGGCTGGCGCCGGAGCCGGGCATCTTCGCTGCGCCGGCCGACAACATCTTCCTCTGGCACTTCATGTTCAACCAGGTGGCCGACCTGCCGGAAGCACTGATCACCGGACGCGAGCGCGCCTATCTGGAATTCATGTTCGACCGCTGGTCGTACCGCCGTGATGCTGTTGCCGCCGATACCTACATTGCCGCCTACAGTCGGCCCGGTGCACTGCGCGCCGGCTTCGCATGGTACCGCGCGATTCCGGAAACGATCCGCCAGAACAAGCTGCGTGCGCAGCGCCGGCTCGCAATGCCGGTGCTGGCGATCGGCGCCGAGCATGCCACCGCCGATGCACCGATGCTGACCCTGCAACCACACGCCGATGACCTGCGCGGCAGCATCGTACCGGGCTGTGGCCACTTCATCATGGAGGAAGCACCGCAGGCGTTCCTGGAACAGCTGCTGCCGTTCCTGCAGGAGGCGCGTCATGCCGCTTGAACCCGCACTGCAGCAGTTCGTCGATGCAGTGGCGGCCCATCCGCTGCCCGAGGACCTGCGCGAACTGCGTGCGATCAGCGAGACCGCACTGCCGCAACTGCAGGGTGCACCGCAACCGGTCGCACACGTGATCGAGCACAGCGTGGCCGCACGTGACGGACAGCCGCTGGAAGTGCGCCTGTACACCCCGGACGGGCTGCCCGACGGACCGGCACCGGCCCTTTTGTTCGCGCATGGCGGCGGCTGGTTCCAGTGTTCGTTGGCAGTCTATGACGGTCCTTGCCGTGCGCTGGCCAATGCCAGCGGCTGCGTCGTGGTGGCGGTCGGCTACCGCCTGGCCCCGGAGCATCCGTTCCCGGTGCCGCTGCAGGATGTAGCAGACGCCTGGCAGTGGCTGCAGATCAACGCCGCGGGCCTGGGCCTGGACCCGCAACGACTGGCGATCGGGGGCGACAGTGCCGGTGGCAATCTCGCTGCCGCCTGCTGCCTGCTGCTGCGTGATCTCGGCCTGCCGCAGCCGCACCACCAGCTGCTGCTGTACCCCGCGCTGGATGCCGGCATGGGCAGCGACTCCTACCGCGAGTACGCCAGCGGCTACTACCTCAGCGCCGAACTGATGCAGCGCTGCTGGCAGGCCTATCTGGGCGACATGGATCCGCCGCCTGCACTCGCCTCGCCGGCCCACGCAACGGACCTGTCCGGCCTGGCACCGGCTTCCGTGCTCAGCTGCGAGCACGACCCGCTGCGTGATGAGGCCGAGCACTACGCGGCGCGCCTGCAGTCTGCGAACGTGGCGTGCACGCTCGAGCGGTTGCCCGGGATGATCCATGCCTGCATCCATCTGCACGGGGTGGTCACCTCCACGGACGTGGCGGTACAGCGCGCGGGGGCCCGGCTGCGTCAGGCACTGGCCTGAACAGGTGGGCCGCTAGCGGGGCCAGCACCGCCGCCCTGCCCTCCGCTTGGCAAGCCCCACTGGCAGCGCTACACTGAAACCCTGCCGTGGGGCCATAGCTCAGCTGGGAGAGCGCGTCGTTCGCAATGACGAGGTCAGGAGTTCGATCCTCCTTGGCTCCACCACTATTCGGAAGAACCCGTAGATCCACGTGATCTGCGGGTTTTTTCTTTTCAGCATCCCGGCTCAGGCCGGCTCCTGGCCGCCGTCCTTGCGCTGCGGGCCGCGCGAATGCGCATCGCGCACCTGTTGATCGCGCTGCCCCGGCCGCTGCTTGGCCACATCGTCCTGCTTCCTGTCCTGGCGGCTTTCCTGCACGCCCTGCTTCGGGTCGCCGTGGTCTTTATCGTGCTCGCTCATCGAAAACTCCCTCGTCGGCGGGGGCCGACGCTGCCTCCACGCTAGACCGCATCGGGTAAGTCGAAGGTCAGCCCGGTGCGAACGCTGTGTGCAGCCGACCCGCCTCAGCCTGCCAGGCTGCTACGCACACTGAACATGCGGCCGCATGCACTGCACGAAGCCTGCCCGAAGGCCAGCCCCAGCAGCCGCACTGCTTCGTCATCTCCATCCTGCGTCGCCTGCAGCAGCAACCATTGTTCGGCCACGTTCACCGGCGCCCCCACCTGCAGCAGTGTACGGACTGCGGGCGGACCATGCACCGGATCCTCGTGGCAGAGATAGGGCTCCTCATCGTCAAACTCGGCATACAGATCGGCACCACAATCGCCGCACTCACCGACCAGCTCGCCCTCGTCCAGCCGGTCCAGATGCAGCGACCATGCCTTCTCACCCTTCAACCCGAGCCAGGCCTGGCGCAATGCGCGCCGCGCACCAAGCTGCTCATCCGCTTCAGTCACCGGCGTGCTCAATCGGGACTCTACCGCTTCGATCAATGCCCCGATCGTTGACGAATATTGGCGCAATCCCGGATCGTCCAACACCGAACCAGCCACGATGGCTCCAGCCAGCAGCAAGGCTTCATCCGCATCGGTCCGATCCAGCTGCCGGGCGATGCCCAGTAACACCGGCAACGCGGCATGGCTGGCCGGATACACCGTGCCCTGGTGGCACAGATGCGACCACAGCTCACCCCAGTCTCCGTGGTGCGCTGCGTCCTGCAGGGCGACCATCACCTCGCCGGCTTCGCCTGCACCGCCGTACGCCGCCTGCAATGCAGACCAGTCGATATCGCGTGCATCTGTGGTGTGGAGCTGTGACATGCACGATCCTGATCATCAACGGGGTGCAGAGCATGACCCACATCGCCATCGGCAGCCAACGCACCCGAGTTGCCGCAATGCATGCGTCGCGCCCAGAATCCACGGCTACACGTCTCCGGGTGCACCATGCCCTCTTCCGTCCAGCACGCAGCACACGCCGTGCCGATGATCCTCGATGCGATCGACGGCAGCCTCCGTCTCGGCAATCTACCGGCCTTGATCTGCCCCACCCTCTCACTGGATGAAGCGCGCGTCGCCTTTGCCGCCCTGGTAAGTGGGGAGCGTGATGTCGGCACCGGCTATCACTGGTTGAGCCTGCACCGGCTCAGCCTGGGCGGTGCGCCCGCTGGCATCGGCCTGTGCTTCCACGGGCAACAGCTCGACATGGTGACGATGAGCGTCAGTCTGCCTGGTGCGACGTTGGAAGACGGCTGGCCGACCCAAGTGGCGATCGACGCCGAGGTCGCCTTCATGCGCCGCACACTGGGCGCGGCGTTGGGTCGCAAGCTGGCCGGTGGCCACGCCCGGTTCGACTGGGGCGAAGCCTGGGCCCGTTTCGATCCGAAAGGCTTCATGGCAAGCAGCGGTATCCGCTACGCGCCACGCTCATGATCCCATTCAGGTACGGGTGATCGACACTCCACCCTCCACGCGCATCGCGCTGCCGGTGACGAAACTGCTTTCATCGCTGGCCAGGAACAGCGCCGCGTTGGCGATCTCCTCCGGCTCGGCCATGCGCTTGAGTGCGTGCAGCGAGCGCACGAAGTCGCGGGCATCGCCAGTCGGTGCCGCCTGCCG
This sequence comes from Stenotrophomonas sp. 22DLJC03, assembly GCF_056861405.1. Classification (NCBI taxonomy): domain Bacteria; kingdom Pseudomonadati; phylum Pseudomonadota; class Gammaproteobacteria; order Lysobacterales; family Lysobacteraceae; genus Stenotrophomonas; species Stenotrophomonas sp. 22DLJC03. The sequence continues at coordinate 241,761 of NZ_JBSPUG010000002.1, read as the reverse complement.
CCCCATTTCGGTATCGGTGCCGCCGGGCAGCAGCACGTTGCTGCGTACGCCGCGCGCGCCGTGTTCGGCGGCGATCACCTGGCTCAGGCCGATCAGCCCGGCCTTGCTCGACGCATAGGCCGCCATGCCTGGGAAACCGACGGTGTGCCCGACGAAGGTGCCGACAAACACCATCGAGCCACCGCCGTGCGCCAGCATCGCCGGCAACTGCGCGCGTGCAGCATGGAAGGCGGCATCCAGGTTGGTCGCCATCACCTCGCGCCAGGCGTCCACCGGGAACTCCGCGGCCGGCACGCCCGGGCCGAGCATGCCGGCATTATTAAGGGCGATGTCGAGGCCACCGAATGACTGCTGGGCGAGATCGACCAGCGCCTGCGCCGTGCCCGGATCAGCCACATCCGCCGCATGCACTACCACCTCGCCACCAGCGGCGCGGATCTGCTCGGCCAGTTCCTGCAGCGGCTCCGGCCGCCGTGCGTTGAGCACCAGCTTTGCGCCTTCAGCGGCGAAACGCAGCGCGCTGGCGCGACCGATGCCGGCACTGGCACCGGTGATAAGGGCGATCTTGTTGTTCAGGCGCATGGTCGTGGTACCGGTTGTGAAGTGGCCGCCACGATGCCGTGCCTTCGGCCTGCCAACACTCCGTTTCCGGGCCTGACCCGTCGGTGCAGGAAACGGAGTTTCCGCAGAACCGGCACGTGCCAGAATCCAGCCATGGACAGTACCGCCACCACCGCCCTCGATGCCCGCGTAGAACGGGTCTGCCGCCACCTGCAGACCAGCCTCGACGAACCCTCGCTGCAGGAGCTGGCCGACATCGCTGGCTGCAGCCCGACGCGCCTGCATCGCCTGTTCAAGCAGGCCACCGGGCTGACCCCCAAGCAGTACGCCGCCGCGCTGCGCGCCGACCGCCTGCGCACCGGGCTGGAACAACAGGAACGCATCACCGACGCCTTCCACGATGCTGGCTTCGGTTCCAGTGGACGCTTCTATGAGAACGCACCTAAGTTGCTGGGCATGACTCCCAAGCAATGGCGCGCAGGTGGTCGCGGCGAAGTCATCCACTTCGCGCTTGCCGAAAGCTCACTGGGCAGCGTGCTGGTGGCCAGCAGCGGGACCGGCGTGGTCGCGATCCTGCTCGGCGACGATCCGGAGACCCTGCTGCAGTCGCTGCAGCAACGCTTCCGCCAAGCCGAACTGGTCGGCGCCGACCAGGGCTATGAGCAACTGGTGGCACAGGTCGTAGGCCTGGTCGAGGATCCTTCGCGGGGCGCCACGCTGCCGCTGGACATCCGCGGCACCGCGTTCCAGCAACGGGTGTGGCAAGCGCTGCAGCAGATTCCGCGCGGGCAGACCGCGTCGTATGCGGATGTCGCCGCGCGCATCGGCGCCCCGCGCTCGAGCCGTGCCGTAGCCCGCGCATGCGCAAGCAACCCGCTGGCGGTGGCAGTGCCCTGCCACCGCGTGGTGCGCCGCGACGGCGACCTGTCCGGCTACGCCTGGGGCGTGGCCCGCAAGCGCGAACTGCTACGCCGCGAAAAGGCCTCGACTGCCTGAGGTGGGTGCCGACCTTGGTCGGCACACCGCCAAGCCCTCAATCCAGCTTCACCACCAGCTTGCCGAAGTTGCGCCCCTGCAACAGCCCGAAGAACGCCTCCGGTGCATTCTCCAGTCCTTCCACCACATCCTCGCGGTACTGGATGCGGCCTTCGCGCAGCCACTGCGGCATCTCGCGTTCGAAGTCCGGCCACAGGTGGTTGAAGTCGTGCACGATGAAACCACGCACGGTCAGGCGCTGGCGCAGGATCTGGCTGAACAGCGCCGGCAGGCGGTCCGGACCGGGCTGCTCGACGCCGCGGTCGTTGTAGGTGGCAATGGTGCCGCATACCGGAATGCGAGCGAAGTCGTTGAGCAGTGGCAGCACCGCATCCAGTACATGGCCGCCGACGTTCTCGAAGTAGACGTCGATGCCCGCAGGCACCGCCGCGCGCAGCTGGTCCGCAAAATCAGCGGCGCGATGGTCCAGCGCCACGTCCACGCCCAGCGTCTGCAGGTAGGCACGCTTGGCCTCACCGCCGGCGATGGCGACCACGCGTGCGCCCTGCAGCTTGGCCAGCTGGGCCACGGTCGCCCCGACCGGGCCGCTCGCTGCGGCGACCACCAGCGTCTCGCCCGGCTTCAAACGGGCGATTTCATGCAGGCTGGAATAGGCAGTGAATCCGGGCATGCCGTACACGCCCAGCGCCGTGCTCAATGGCAGGCCGGCGGGATCGAGTCGACGTGCCAGCGCAGTCGCAGGCAGCACCGCGTGGGTCTGCCAGCCACCTGGCGCCAGCACCAGATCCCCCATCGCTACCCCTTCAGCGTTGGACTGCAGCACCTCGGCCACGGTCTGACCCTCCATCACCGCGCCGACCGCCACCGGCGGGGCGTAGGACGGGCCTTCGTCCATGCGTCCGCGCATGTAAGGGTCCAATGACAGGTAGTGGTTGCGCAGCAACACTTCGCCCGGCCCGGGCGCCGGCAGCGTGGCCTGCTCCAGACGGAAATTGCCGGCGGTCGGTGCGCCCTGTGGACGCGAGGCCAGCACGATGCGGGAAGTAGTCGAAGAAGCGGTCATGGCGACGGACTCTGCTGTTGCCAGCATCAGGAAAGGAGCGTCGACACTACGCCGCTGCGGGCGGCGCCAGCGGCCACGAAAACAGCGTTCCATTGCCCGTACCCGCGCGGGTCCGGCGCAACCCTTGCCCTTGCAGCTTTGGCGATCGCGGCGACCTGCTGATTTCCACCGCAGACGATGATCGATTGGCCACGCCCCGCCCCACAACGGAGGATCAAGCACTTGCGAGCGCACAGACGGCAATGTGAAGAAATCTTGGCAAAACGCTTGCCGAAGGCAGCCGACCTCCGTAATATACGCGTCCTTGGCAGCGACCTCGCTGCAACGAAACATGTGGCCGAGTAGCTCAGTTGGTAGAGCAGGGGATTGAAAATCCCCGTGTCGGCGGTTCGATTCCGTCTTCGGCCACCACTTTCGAAGGCCTGCAGAAATGCGGGTCTTTTTTTTCCGGAAACCGGGTTTGATCACGGTTGCCACACAATTTGGCCGAGTAGCTCAGTTGGTAGAGCAGGGGATTGAAAATCCCCGTGTCGGCGGTTCGATTCCGTCTTCGGCCACCATCTTTCGAGACCTGCAGAAATGCAGGTCTTTTTTTGTCTGCGATCTGCCATCCTCGCAAGGCGTGGATCCAGGCCCGGCCAGCGCCGCCTGGTTGACGAAACATTTACACCACCTCGCGCCGTGCCACCTACGCTCCAGACTCCTGTCTGGAGCCGCCCATGCATCTTCGCCCCGCCCTGCTCGCCTGCCTGCTGCTAGCCACCCTGCCGGTGATCGCCGCCGAGCCGGTGCGCGCGGTCGACACGCTGGACATCGATCGCTATGCCGGTCAGTGGCACGAGATCGCGCATCTTCCCGTGTCGTTCCAGAAGCAGTGCGTCGGCGAGATCACCGCCAACTACGGGCTGCGCCGCGATGGCCGCATCAGTGTCACCAATGCCTGCCGCAACGGCGACGGAGAACGCGTGGTTGCTGAAGGCGTGGCACGCCCGGTTGCCGGCCATCCCGGCCAACTGCAGGTGCGCTTCGTTCCCGACTGGCTGAGCTGGGTGCCACTGGTCTGGGCGGACTACTGGGTCCTGGCACTGGACCCGGACTATCAGTGGGCGTTGGTCGGCGAGCCGGACCGTAAGTACCTGTGGATCCTCTCGCGCCTGCCGGAAATGGATCGCGCCCGGTTCGAACAGTTGAAAGAGAAAGCCGAGACGATGGGCTACGACCTCGGCCCACTGCGCCTAATGGCTCCGATTCGCAACACGCCCGCCGACTGAACCGCGCCGCATCCGGCGCACCACGCGCGCGCCATCCGGCGCCGCGCACGCCCGGCCGCCATCTTCACGCGCTACCCTCTGCGACGGGTCGCCACAGGCGATCCAAACGACCATACGCCGTAGTATGCTTATCCAACGCACCCCTCCAGAGGACCTGCGCCCATGCTCCACCGTTTCCGTATCGCCTTGATCGTCCTGTGCACCCTCGCCCTTGTTGCCTGCAACAACGGCATCGTCAAGCGTGTTTCGGAACCGGCGGCCAGCCTGCAGCAGCTGACCGTGCGCGCCGACGGCAACTGGACCGTAGCCCTGCGCCTGCAGAACTACAGCTCGATGCCGATGACCTTCGATGATGTCTCCCTGGCCCTGACCGTCGGCGACACCGAAGCCGGCACCCTGCAGGCCAAGCCTGGCATCTCCATCGGCGGCACCTCGGCCGACGTCATCAATGTCGACCTCGTGCCCAGCTCGGCCGCACGCCTGGTGGTGGCCGACGCGCTGGCTGGCAATCGCACCCTCGCTTATGGCCTGAAGGGTTCGGTGGCGGCCACGCCGCAGGAAAAGAAGCAGCGCAGCTTCGACATCAGCAGCCGCAGCACCCTCAACCAGGCCCCGGGCCTGCCGGGCGTGCTGCGCTGACTCCACTTTCCGCCGCGGCGCCTGCCGCCGCTCCCCCTGTCCCTGATCGAGACGTACCTGATGAGCAGCTACACCGCCCCGCTTTCCGACCTCCGTTTCGGCCTGCACGACGTGCTCAAGGTCGAACCCCTGTTCGCCCGCCTGGGCTTCACCGACGCCACCGCCGACGTGGTCGATGCCGTGCTGGAAGAAGCCGGCCGTTTCAGCGCCACCGTGCTGGCACCGCTCAACAGCGTCGGCGATGAGATCGGCTGCGTGCTCGACCAGGCCAGCGGCGAAGTGACCACCCCGCCCGGCTTCAAGCAGGCCTATGACCAGTTCGTGGACGGCGGCTGGACCGGCCTGACCGCCGCACCGGAACTGGGCGGACAGGGCCTCCCGCACACGCTGGGCGTGCCGCTCAACGAAATGATCAATGCCGCCAATCTCGCCTGGGGCAATTTCCCGCTGCTCTCGCACGGCGCCATCGAAGCACTGAAGCAGCACGGCGAAGCATGGCAGCACGAGGCCTTCCTGAAGCCGCTGATCGAAGGCCGCTGGACCGGCACCATGTGCCTGACCGAACCGCACTGCGGCACCGACCTGGGCCTGCTCAAGACCAAGGCCGAGCCGAATGCCGACGGCAGCTATTCGATCACCGGCACCAAGATCTTCATCACTGCCGGCGAGCACGACCTGACCGGCAACATCGTGCACCTGGTGCTGGCCAAGCTGCCTGATGCGCCCCCGGGTGCGAAGGGCATTTCGCTGTTCGTCACCCCGAAATTCAAGGTCGACCGCGATGGCAACGTCGGCGAGCGCAACGCGCTGCGCTGTGGCTCGATCGAACACAAGATGGGCATCAAGGGTTCGGTCACCTGCGTGATGAACTTCGATGGTGCGCAGGGCTATCTGGTTGGCCAGCCGCACAAGGGCCTGCAGGCCATGTTCACCATGATGAACACTGCGCGCCTGGGCGTCGGCCTGCAGGGTATCGGCCTGTCCGAGCGCGCCTATCAGAACGCACTGAAGTACAGCCGCGAGCGCCTGCAGTCGCGTTCGCTCAGCGGCGCCAAATTCCCGGACAAGCCGGCCGATCCGATCCTGGTGCACCCGGATGTGCGGCGCATGCTGCTGACCATCAAGTCGCTGGTCGAAGGCAGCCGCCTGCTGGCACTGCACGCGGCCACCCTGATCGACGTCGCCCACCACGCCGACGATGCCGCCGAGCGTGAGCGCGCTGACACCCTTGTGAGCTTCCTGACCCCGATCTCCAAGGCCTGCCAGACCGAATGGGGCATCGAGAACACCTACAACGCCCTGCAGTGCTTCGGCGGCCACGGCTACATCCGCGAACACGGCATGGAGCAGCTGGCCCGCGATGCGCGCATCACCACGCTGTATGAAGGCACCACCGGCATCCAGGCGCTGGACCTGATCGGCCGCAAGACCGCGTCCAGCCAAGGCGCCGGCCTGAAGCTGATGCTGGCCGAGATCGAGGCGTTCGCCAAGGCCAACGAGGGCAACGAAGCGCTGGCCGAGTTCATCGGCCCGCTGCGCGCCAAGGCCGCCGAATGGGGCAAGCTGACCATGGATGTGCTGCAGCGTTCGGCCGCCAATCCGGACGAACTCGGCGCGGCCAGCTATGACTACCTGTTCTACTCGGGTTATGTGGTGCTGGCCTACTGGTGGGCCCGCAGCGTTGCCGCCGCCGATGCCAGCGCACACGGCGCAGCATTCGCCCAGGGCAAGCGCGAGACCGCACGTTTCTACTTCGCCCGCGTGCTGCCGCGCACCCTCAGCCACGCCGCCGCCATCCAGGCAGGCGCCGCACCGCTGATGGCAATGGACGACGAACGCTTCGGCGCCTGAGCCGGGCCGCCGCCGGCACCCGCAGAAGCCAAGGCTGGAGCTAAAGCAACAGCAACAGCTGGCTTCCTGCGGGATGGCAGGGCGGGTCCGATTGCGGGGGACGGTGCAAGTACGTCCTTGTAGCCTCGATCGCCGCATGCTCGTGTGCGCAGGCCTGCGCACACGGCAAGACCGGGGTTGGGCGTCCTGCCCAACCCGCCCGAGGCATGCCTCGGGCCCATGCGGCTCACGCCCCCGCAACTGGCCCCACCCCGCCCTCGACAGATTTCTGCTGCTGGTGGGTGTCGACCTTGGTCGACACGGTAGATCCACGCCACGCGTGGATGGAAACACCCAGAATCCATCTGGAGAAGAGCCCCCCTTTTGTTAAAGGGGGCGCGCCAAAGGCGCGGGGATTAGGAGGAATGCGCGGACCTGAATTGTTGCGTTTTGGGTATCGCCCAGGTGGCGATACCCAAAACGCAACAATTCAGGTATAAGCTGTTCTCCCGATGGAGACAGACACTACACGCTTGGGTCTGATCGAAGCCGGAGCTCCGATTTCTGCTCCGGGCGCCGAAGCATCGCCCAACGCCACGACGCTGCATCGCCCCGGTTCGGTCCGGCTGCTCTCGCTTGATGCCCACGGACGCGTACTGGACTGGATCACCTGGCAGGATGCTGCCTGCCTCTACGCGCGCGAAGCCGTCGCCTGGACGCTCGGCGATCCCTGCCTGCACATCCACGGCGGCACCAACCGCTTCAGCGGCCTGCAGAGCGGCATGGACCTGCACCCGATCATCGCCGCCCGCGGTCACGCCCGCTCCCGTGCGATCGATCCCACACCGAACCTGACCAACCCGGCCCTGTTCGCCCGCGACGCCCACCTGTGCATGTACTGCGGCCAGCAGTTCGGTCGCCCCACGCTCACCCGCGACCACGTCATGCCGCTGTCCAAGGGCGGCCTGGACTGCTGGGAAAACGTGGTCACCGCCTGCTTCCACTGCAACTCGCGCAAGAGCGACCGCACGCCCCAGCAGGCCGGCATGCCACTGCTGGCGGTGCCCTACCGGCCCAGCTGGATCGAGCACCTGATCCTGTCCAACCGCAACATCCTGGCCGACCAGATGGCCTTCCTGAAGGCGCAATTACCCAAGCGGTCAAAACTGAGCACCTGAATCGCCGAAAATGCAACCCTCACCGTCCTGTCACGGACGGCGGCGTTTGCTTGCCCCACCCCCGTTTGAGGGCGAAAATGGGCGTTCAGAACAAGTGCGAACATGATGATCGACTCTGCCCGCTATCCCCGCCTCGCGCGCATCCAGACACCGGATGACCTGCGCACGTTCGACGAATCCGAATTGACGGCGGTCGCCGATGAACTGCGCGCCTACCTGATCGAATCGGTGGGCAAGAGCGGCGGCCACTTCGCCGCCGGCCTGGGCGTGATCGAACTCACCGTGGCCCTGCACTACCTGTACCAGACCCCCGTCGATCAGCTGGTCTGGGATGTCGGCCACCAGACCTATCCGCACAAGATCCTCACCGGTCGCCGCGACGAGATCCATACCGTCAAACAGAAGGACGGCGTCGCGCCTTTCCCGAAGCGCGAGGAAAGCGAGTACGACACCTTCGGCGTCGGCCACTCTTCGACCTCGATCTCGGCCGCGCTCGGCATGGCCATCGCCCGCCAGTCCGAAGGCGACGACCGCAAGGTCGTGGCGGTGATCGGTGACGGCGCGATGACCGCCGGCATGGCGTTCGAGGCGCTGATGCACGCCGGTGGCATGGAGCCCGAGCCGAACCTGCTGGTGATCCTCAACGACAACAACATGTCGATCTCCGAAGCGGTTGGCGGCCTGACCAAGATGCTGGGCCGCGCCACCGGCAGCCGCACGCTCAACGCACTGCGCGAAGGCGGCAAGAAGATCCTGGGCGACAAGAAGAACAATCCCGCGCGCTTCGTGAAGCGCTGGGAAGAACACTGGAAGGGCATGTTCGTGCCGTCCACGATGTTCGAGGAAATGGGCTTCCACTACACCGGCCCGATCGACGGCCATGACCTGCCGGCACTGCTGTCCGCGCTGAAGACGCTGCGCGCCTCCAAGGGCCCGAAGCTGCTGCACGTGATGACCACCAAGGGCAAGGGCTACGAGCCGGCCGAAGGCGACCAGATCGGTTACCACGCGGTGGGCCCGTTCGATCCGGACAAGGGCCTGGTAGCCAAGGCCGGTGCCAAGAAGCCGACCTACACCGATGTATTCAGCGACTGGTTGTGTGACGCCGCCGCGGCCGAGCCGCGTCTGTATGGCATCACTCCGGCAATGCGCGAAGGCTCGGGCCTGGTGCGCTTCAGCAGGGAATATCCGCAGCGCTACTTCGATGTGGCCATCGCAGAGCAACACGCGGTGACCCTGGCCGCAGGCATGGCCACCCAGGGCGGCAAGCCGGTGGTGGCGATCTATTCCACCTTCCTGCAGCGCGCGTACGACCAGTTGGTGCATGACGTGGCCATCCAGGACCTGGATGTGCTGTTCGCGATCGATCGCGCCGGCGTGGTCGGCCCGGACGGCGCGACCCACGCCGGCAACCTCGACCTGAGCTTCCTGCGCTGCGTGCCGAACCTGGTGGTAATGGCACCGTCCAACGAAGCCGAGTGCCGGCAGATGCTCAGCACCGGCCTGCAGCACCCGGGCCCGGCCGCTGTACGCTATCCGCGTGGTACCGGCACCGGCGTGGCCGCCGGCAACGACCTGTCCACGCTGCCGATCGGCAAGGGCGAACTGCGCCTGCAGGGCAGCCGTATCGCCCTGCTCGCCTTCGGCAGCACCGTGGCTGCGGCCGAACAGGTCGGCCGCGAACTGGGCCTGAGCGTGGTCAACATGCGCTTCATCAAGCCGCTTGACCGCGAGCTGGTGCTGGCTGTCGCCGCCCAGCACGAGGGCCTGGTGACGATCGAAGACAACGTGGTGGCCGGTGGTGCCGGTTCCGGCGTCGGCGAGCTGCTCAATGCCGAGGGCGTGCAGCGCCCGATCCTGCACCTGGGCCTGCCCGACAGCTACCAGCACCACGCCAGCCGCGAGGACCTGCTGGCTGAAGCGGGTATCGATGCCGCCGGCATCCGCGCGGCAGTGCTCAAGCGCTGGCCGCAACTGGTGACCGGTACCCCGCCGCTGAGCGCGGCCGGCTGAGGCCGGCCAGCACCGCCTGGTGGATCCACGCACGGCGTGGGTCTACTGCGGACCGGAACATATCCACGCCATGCGTGGATGGCGGAACCCCGAAAACGCGCCCCGGCCCTCAGCCGTAGCTGACCGCCTCCACGAATGCACCACTGGCCTCCACGCGCACCGCCGCGCGCTGCCCGGTATCGACAAAGTGCAGGCGTGCGAGGGTTTCGGCGAAATCGTAGGCGCGGGCGCCATCACGGAACTCGATCGGCTCCGGCCTGTCCGGGTGCAGCACGCGCCATTGGCGCTGTTCGCATTGCAGGCGGATCAACATGCGGCTCACTCCTTGAGGCAGCGTATCGACGTTGGCGTACGACCGCACCGATACCGGCACGGACTGTCGTTGCAGATCAGGGACACCCGAAGACTCCCTGATCGCAGAAGATACGTTGTTCAAAATGTGAGCTGTATCAGATTATTCTGATTTTCGAGGGGGACGCTCAGTTCACCTGGAACTGGCCCCGGCAACCATTGCTGACCCAGATGCCGCGACGGTCCCAGCCCCAGGTCTGGCCTTCGATGCAGGCGCTGCGCGAATCCTGGCGGACCATGCGCACGCCACGGCGGATGCGGGCTTCGCAGTACTCCTGGCGGTGGCCGTTGGAATGACAGGTGACGACCTCGCCGCCACCCCAACCGTTGCCGTTGCCCCAACCGCCGCCATTGCCCCAGCCCCCACCGCGGCGGTATTCGCCGACAAACTCGGCACGGCAACCCTGGGTGACCCATATCCCGTAGCGCGATTGGCCCCAGGTCTCACCCTCGACACACGGCGAACCCGACAACTGGCGGATCATCCGGGCCCGGCCTTCCAGACGGCACTCATTGCTGCGGTTCTTGATCGACTCGCAGCGCACGATGCCACTGCCTTGGCGACCGCCATAGCGATCATCGTCATAACCGTAGCCATAGCTCTGCGCCTGTGCGCCACCGGCGGCTGCCAGCATCGGCAACAGGGTGCAGGCCAGGGTGCGCCAGGGGAGTGCCTTGCCCATCGATATCTCCAGATGAATACGATGGCGCAAGCATCAGTGATTCCCGACGCGGCGCACAGGGGGCGCGCAAAGACGGTTCTTTCCCCATTCAAACAACCCAACCGCGGCTGACCGCACCGGCGTCGCCTGGGCGTCATTCGACGATGAGCGCGTCCACGGCATTACCGAGTGCTTCGACCCGCACCCGACTGGGCTGGCCGGTACGACGGTGGTGCTCCAGGGCCAGTGCGGCGGCGGCGTCGAACGCGTCGGCACCGCGCGCATAACGGGCGGCATCAGGCGCGTGCGGGTCCAGCACGGACCAGTGCTGGTGGTTGCATCGGATAGTAATGACCATGAAAGGCTCCCGGGGGTTCGAAGATTCGTCGGCGGGTCCTACCGCCAGTGTCCCGTCAGGCTAGCGAGCGCCTCAGGAATGGCCTATCAGATTTGTACGAAAATGCCTCGGGATTCGGTCGGTCACCCCTGCCCTCACATCGCTGAGTCCATTTACCGAATTCATTTCGTGATCCTTGTCACGGAGTCAGCACGGCTTCACACTACTGTCACCAACAGGGGCCCCTTCCACATGCGCACCTTCTTTTTCCAGCAGCGTTCAACGCTTCTTAAGTTCTACTTCGTGGCCAGCTATCTGGTGCTGATCGAGGAACTGATCCGCGCCGTCGTGTAGAGAGCGCTTGCTGAAGGGTTATTTGCGACAGACACTGTCGCTTTAGGCACGGAGCCAGCCCGATGAAAGCACTTCTCCTGATTCCCGTCCTGATGCTCCTGACCGCCTGCGCGAGCCAGGACAAGGCAGCTGCGCGCGCTGACGCGGCAGCGGCCGCGCCGGCCACACCGATGGTCGGCGGTGACCGCGACGCCCACGGCTGCATCGGCTCGGCCGGCTACCAGTGGTGCGAACACAGCCAGCGCTGCGAGCGTCCGTGGGAACTGGCCAAGGCCCACGGCCTGGCCAATACCGCCGAGGCCATCGATGCCTACTGTGCGAAGCCGGCCAGCCCGGCCCGCAAGTGAGCCGCAGGCGCCATGGCTGAGCTGAGCCCACTGCCGACCCTCGCACCGGGTCGCTATCGCCATTTCAAGGGCGGCGAGTACGAAGTGATCGACATCGTCCGCAGCAGCGAGACGCTGGAGCCACTGGTGCTGTATCGCGCCCTTTATGGCCAGGGCGGCCTGTGGGTGCGGCCGTACCCGATGTTCGTCGAACAGGTGCCCGGCGAACACGGGCCGCAACCCCGCTTCGCTCGGATCGACGATTGACCGGAAGCTGCCGGCCGCGGCCGGCAGCGCGGCGCGGCGCATCTGCAGGCCTGCGCTACAATCGTACCGTCCAGTCGGTTTCTTCCCATCATGTCCGCATCCCCCTCCCGCTCGCGCCGCAAGGCGCCCGACAGCGTGCGCCAGTCACTGCTGCAGGCCACCATTGACGTGATCGGCCGAGATGGCCTGGCCGCATTGACCGTGCAGGACGTGGCCCACGCCGCCGGTGTCAGCAAGGGCGCGCTGTTCCACCACTTCAGCAGCAAGCAGGCACTGGTCGATGAAGCCATCGGCGCACTCATCGGCGAATTCGAAGCACGCGTGCGCGCCCTGCTGCTGCAGAGCGCACCTGGCCATGGCTGCTTCAGCCGTGCCTATGTGCAGGCCAACTTCGAACACCTGCTGCAGCAGGAAGAAGACAACGACATCGGCCTGACCCTCGGCAATCTGATGGAGCCGGCCCTGCTCGCGCATTGGCGCACCTGGAAGCGCGCCATGCTGGCCGAATTCCCTGACGAGGCCAACGATGCACGGTTGTATGCCGCGCGATGCGCCGCCGACGGCTACTGGGCTACCGCCTACGGCCGGCCGCTGGACGAAGAAGAGCGCCTCAACGCGCTGGCCATGGCCGAGCAGGCCCTGAAGTTGTGCGACCCGTTGTGAGCCGGAGCCTGCAATGAGCCCTTACGCCTGTCTTGCCGCTGCGATCGTGCTGGAAGTGATCGCCACCTCGCTGTTGAAGGCGTCCGATGGCATGAGCCGCCTGGCACCGACACTGGGCGCATTGGTCGGTTACGGCCTGTGCTTCTATCTGCTGTCAGTGACGATGAAGTCGATCCCCACCGGCATCGCCTATGCGATCTGGTCCGGTGTCGGCATCGTGCTGATCTCGCTGATCGGGCTGGTGGTCTTCAAGCAACGCCTGGATGCACCGGCGCTGATCGGCATCGGGCTGATCTGTGCCGGCGTGCTGGTGATCAACCTGTTCTCGCACAGCAGCGCACACTGAGCACGCTGCTGCGCGGTCAACGCTAGCTGACCTTCTTCGCTACGGTCATGCCGAGCAGGAACAGCACCACGGCGATGATGATGCCAGCCCAGAACAGGAACTTGGCGATGCCGACCGCGGCGCCGGCAATGCCGCCGAAACCGAGCACGCCCGCGATGACGCCGATGATGGCGAAGATGATGGCCCACTTGATCATGTCAATCCTTTCCCCACGGGGACTGCGTACTGGATGATCAGGCTAGGCCGTGGCCGATGCGGCAGTCGTGAACAGGCCGCGTGCGCGGCGTGAATCAACGCGGCCGGAAGCGCAGCAGCGCCACCGCGAAAGCCAGGAACACACTGCCCACCAGCCGCTCGAACCAGCGCCGTGCGAAGGGCTTGGCCAACCAGCGGCGCAGGCCATGGCCTCCGGCGGCATACATCACGTACCAGAACAGCTCGCAGGCAGCGAAGGTGGTGACAAGCACGCTGTACTGCAGCGCCTGGCCGCGCGACGGATCGACGAACTGCGGCAGGAACGCCGCTGCGAACAGCAGCAGCTTGGGGTTGCTCAGGCCCACCAGAAGACCGCCACGGAACACCGTCCACGCACCATGTACCGGCATCGTCGGCAGTGCGGCATCGGTCGTCACCGGCGGTGCAGGCCGGCAGCTGTCGCGCCACGCCTTCAGGCCCAGCCACGCCAGGTAGGCCACGCCCAGGTAGCGCAGCACATCGAACAGCATCGGCGAGGAATGCAGCAGCGCACTCAGGCCGGCCGCGGACGCTGCCAGCACCAGCAGCATCGCCAGCAGGCAACCGGCCATCGCCGGCACGCTGCCGCGGAAGCCGAGCCCGACGCTGCGGCCAAGGATATGCAGCATGTTCGGCCCAGGCGTACCGCACAGCACAAAGACCGTGGCCAGGAACCACCACCAGGTATGCAGGGGCATTTCTTCAGTCGCTCCAGGAAACCCCGCCAGCTTAAGCGGTTGCCACCATCAGCGGCACATACAGCGCGGCGTGGATACAAGGGTTACAGATCCCGGCCATCGGCACCCGGACGCCATCTGTGCTGCAATGACGGCCCCTGGCATGGAGCTGCGCATGAAAACCCTGGGCCTGATCGGCGGTATGAGCTGGGAAAGCTCGGCGCAGTACTACCGGCTCATCAACGAGGAGGTGCGGCAGCGCCTGGGAGGCGCGCATTCGGCGCAGCTGCTGCTGTGGTCGGTGGATTTCGCCGGCATCAAGCAGCTGCAGCACGACGGCGACTGGGATGCACTGGGCGACCACATGGTCGACGCCGCACGGCGGCTGCAGGCCGGCGGTGCTGACCTGCTGCTGATCTGCACCAACACGATGCACAAGCTGACCGACCGTATCGAGGCCGCCTGCCCGCTGCCGCTGCTGCATATCGCCGACCCGACCGCATCTGCCATCGTGCAGTCGGGCATACGCAGGGTGGGCCTGCTGGGCACCGCCTTCACCATGGAACAGGACTTCTACCGCGGCCGGCTGCAGGATCGCTTCGGCCTGGAGGTACTGGTCCCCGATGCCGATGATCGTCGCAGCGTGCACGACATCATCTACCAGGAACTGATCGCCGGCGTGGTCAGTGATCGCTCGCGACAGGTCTATGTCGACGTGATCGCACGCCTGGTCGAGCGCGGTGCCGAAGCGATCATCCTCGGTTGCACCGAGATCATGCTGCTGGTGCGAACGGAGGACAGCGCCGTGCCGCTGTTCGATACCACCACCCTGCATGCGCTGGCCGCGGTGGACGCGGCACTGGCCTGAACCGATACCGGACAGGGCCCGGAATCAGTCCGCGCCCTGCACTTCCAGCGCGGTGATGAGCCAATCGACCACCGCCTGCGAATCACACAGGAAGAAGATGGCATCGCCGGAGCGCGCTTCGGTAAGCAGCCGATAGACGGTGATCGCCACCGCCGATTGGTTGGCGATGAACACTTCCGGACTGCGCGGTCCTTCGCTGTGGCCGGCCTCGGCGTGCAACGCCTTGCGCGCAGCCACGGTGGCAGCCGGGTCTGCGCTGCGGGTCAGTTCCGGCCCGCGCAGGCCCCAGGCGATGAACACATGCTTGCCCTTGAACGTGGTGTCCAGGACCCGCACCTCGGCGCCGCCTGCGTCGGCCGAGCGATGAATGACGGTACTGCTGATCAACGCAACCCCCTGTGGTCGTCGTGGTCCGCGCATCGTCCTCCGCAGGCCGCCCCCCCCACGCCAGTGACGACAGCCACAGGCTGTGCCGACAGGCGTGGGAGACATGTAAGAAGGTGTAAGCCGATGCGATCGGATGTGCAGCGATGATACGGGATGTAAGCCCCTGCATGGGCTGGCGCGCACTACTAAATCCCCACTGAGCCATCGCCGGAACGATCCGTTCCGGCAGCCCCGGGCTGGGCCATTCTTGCCACCCGTTCCCCACCCGAGGCTCCACATGACCCATCGCCTGCTGCTGCCGATCGCCGGCACCGCCCTTGCCCTGCTGCTGGCCGCCACCGCCGTGGCCGCCCAGGACTACGACACCGACCACATTCCACCGCTGCGCTGTGAGTCGCAGTTCAACAAGACCCAGCAGTGCCCGATCGAGGGCCGCATGCGCCTGGCAAAGCAGCTCTCGGTCACCCGCTGCGTCGAGGACAGGAACTGGGGCCAGAGCCGTCGCATGCTGTGGGTCACCGATGGCTGCCGCGCCGAGTTCGTTGCCGACGAACAGGAGCGCGGACGCTGGCCCGGGCGCGGCCGGGACCGCGACGATGACGGCGAACGCCTGGTCTGCGAGTCCTATGAAAAGAAGGAAAAGGAATGCCGCATCCGTGTTCGTCGCGACGTGCGCCTGGTCAAACAGAAGTCGGTGACGACCTGCATCGAGGATCGCAACTGGGGCTGGGACCGCCACGGCGTGTGGGTCAGTGACGGTTGCCGTGCCGAGTTCCGGGTGTATTGACTGCCGAGCACGCGCTGGCTGCGGCGGGTAGGCATGCGTGCGGGACAGAGCCGATAGACTATGGCCTGTACATGGCAGGGAGCGCGACATGGAACGATGGTATCTGGCGACGCTGTTGGCGTTGATCCTGCATCAGATCGACGCTGCGTTCTGGCAGGAATGGGCCATGTTCCATGTGCCCGGTGGCATCCAGAGCTTCCTGCTGTTCAACCTGCTTGCGATCGGCTTCGTGCTTTGGGGTTATCGCCAGACCCTGCTGGGCACATCGTCGGCGCGCGGCCATGCGCTGGTGTGTGGCGCGCTCGGTATTGGCACGGCGCTGATCCATCTGGCGTTTGCCCTGTTCGGTCGCAATGAATTCCACCTGCCGCTGTCGATCGCCGTCCTGCTCGCCTGCTTTGTGTCGGGCGGCGGCCTGTTGCTGCAGCTGCGCCGGCGATGAACCGGACGTCCTCTTCCCCGCACCTGCGCGACGGCATTCCGCAGGACGCAGATGCCTTGATCGCGCTCGACAGCGTGGCAGCCACTGATCCAGGGCGGATCATTCAGATTGGCGCCTGGCTGGCACGCGGCGGCGTGCAGGTTGCCGAGCAGAACGGCAGGGCCGTCGGCTACCTGGTCATTCATCACCACTTCTTCGGCGAAGCCTTCATCGAAATGCTGATGGTGGCGCACGCACAGCGCGGCCAAGGCATCGGTACCGCACTGCTGCTCCAGGCCATCGCATTGCATGGCCGGCGCAAACTGTTCACCTCGACCAATGCCTCCAACATCGGCATGCAGCGCCTGCTCGCTGCGTCGGGCTTCATCGACAGCGGCATCGTACACGGATTGGACGAAGGCGACCCGGAGCTGATCTACCGCTTCGCGGGTGCATGATCTCCCTCTGCCGCACGCACAAAAAAGCCCACGCATCGCTGCGCAGGCTTCTTGGTTCATCACAGTGGTCGGGACGGCCGGATTCGAACCGACGACCCTCTGCCCCCCAGGCAGATGCGCTACCAGGCTGCGCTACGCCCCGACTGATGCTGCGATGTGCCCGCCAGTGCGGCGGGCCGTGAAGTATAGCGGATTACGATGGAAATGGGGTCAGCGGCGCAGCAACTGCAGCACTTCTTCCAGCTCCATGCGCACCTGCTTGATGATCTGGTTGCTCAATGCCGATTCCTCGCGGGCATCGGGGCCATCAAGACGCAGACGCGCACCACCGATGGTGTAGCCCTGTTCGTACAGCAGGCTGCGGATCTGCCGCACCATCAGCACGTCGTGGCGCTGATAGTAGCGACGGTTGCCTCGGCGCTTGGCCGGCTCAAGGCTGGGAAACTCGGTTTCCCAGTAGCGCAGGACGTGCGGCTTGACGTCGCACAGCTCGCTGACCTCACCGATGGTGAAGTAGCGCTTGGCCGGAATCGGCGGTAGTTCGCGGTTACTGCCCGGATCCAGCATAAGCTTCCACCCTCTCCTTGAGCTTCTGGCCCGGACGGAAGGTGACCACCGTACGGGCGGAAATCGGAATTTCCTCGCCGGTCTTGGGGTTTCGACCCGGGCGCTGGTTCTTGCGCCGCAGATCGAAATTACCGAAGCCCGACAGCTTCACCTGACGTCCCTGTTCCAATGCTTCACGCAGCACATCGAAAAACGCGTCGACGAATTCCTTGGCTTCCCGCTTGTTCAGACCGACTTCGTCGAACAGCTTTTCCGCCATCTCCGCCTTGGTCAATGCCATTGCCTGCTACCCCCGAGTGCTGCCCGCTCAGCCGCGGATCCGGGCGTGGTGTTCACG
Organism: Stenotrophomonas sp. 22DLJC03; assembly: GCF_056861405.1. Taxonomy (NCBI): domain Bacteria; kingdom Pseudomonadati; phylum Pseudomonadota; class Gammaproteobacteria; order Lysobacterales; family Lysobacteraceae; genus Stenotrophomonas; species Stenotrophomonas sp. 22DLJC03. Next base: position 224,168 of record NZ_JBSPUG010000002.1, on the reverse strand, counting down.
CTCGATGGCAGTGACCGCCTCGGCCACCACCGCATCCACGTCGCGGTCCGTCAGAGTGCGCGACTTGTCCTGCAAAATCAAGCCCATAGCGAGACTCTTGAATCCCGGCTCGACGCCCTGGCCGACATAGCGGTCGAACAGGTTCAGGTCGCGCAGCAGCGGCCCAGCGGCCTGGCGGACAGTCGCCGCCAGCTCGGCCCAGGCCACCTGCTCAGGCACCAGGAACGCCAGGTCGCGGCGCACCGCCGGGAAGCGCGACAGCTCGCCGGCACGCGGCAGGCGGCGGGCGGACAGCGACTCCAGGTCCAGTTCGAAGGCATAGACATCGGCTTCGATGTCCATCGCCCTGGCCAGCCGCGGGTGGACCTGGCCGATCCAGCCGATCGCCACGCCGTCGCGGAAGACCTCGGCCGAACGTGCCGGGTGACCGTAGGCACGGTCCGACGGGCGGAACTCCAGTACCGCGCCACTGGCGGCGGCCAGCGATTCCAGGTCGCCCTTCAGGTCATGGAAATCGACCTTGCGGGTCGGCAGGCCCCACTGCACCGCCTGCGCTTCACCGCAGACCGCAGCGGCCACGCGCGGGGTTTCCAGCGGTGCCGGTTGCCCGTCACCGGCCTGCCGGGCGAATACCCGACCAATCTCGAACAGGCGCACGCGGCCCAGCTGGCGGGCAGCGTTGCGACCGAGCGTGGCGACCAGGCCCGGCAGCAGCGACGGGCGCATCACCGCCAGTTCGGCCGACAGCGGGTTGGCCAGCGGCACCAGGTTGTCGCGCAGCTGCCACTGGGTCAGCAGCGCATCGTCGACGAAGGCGAAGTTCACGGTTTCCTGCTGGTCACGGGCGATCAGCTGGCGACGCACGCTCAGCGCGTCCAGTTGGGTCTCGCTCGGCATCGCCACGCGCGAGGCACCGCCCGGCAGCGTGGTCGGAATCTGCTCGTAGCCGTGGATGCGGGCCAGCTCTTCGATCAGGTCTTCCTCGATGGCGATGTCGAAACGGCGGCTCGGCGCCGTGACCTGCCAGCCATCGGCGGTCGCAACGACGTCCATGCCCAGCGCGCGGAGGATGCGTTCGACTTCGGCATCGTCGATGGTGATACCAAGCACGCGGGTGATGCGGGCGCGGCGCAGCACGATCGTCGCCGGCTTCGGCAGGTCGCCGGCGCGCACGGCCTCGGTGACCGCTGCCGGGGTACCGCCGGCCAGGTCCAGCACCAGGCGGGTGGCGTATTCGATGGCGGTGCGCGGCAGTGCCGGGTCGACGCCGCGCTCGAAGCGATGGCCGGCATCGGTGTGCAGACCCAGCTTGCGACCGCGGCCCATGATCGCGGCCGGAGCGAAGTGCGCGGCCTCCAGGAACACGGCGGTGGTGGCGTCGGTGACACGGGTGTCGAAGCCGCCCATCAGGCCGGCCAGACCGACCGCACGATCGGCGTCGGTGACCACCAGGAAGCTGTCGTCCAGCGCGGCGTCGCGGCCGTCCAGCAGCTTCAGGCTCTCGCCGGCGCGCGAACGGCGCACGGCGATGCTGCCCTGCAGAGTACCGAGGTCGTAAGCATGCATCGGCTGGCCCAGCTCCAGCATCACGTACTGGGTGATGTCGACCAGCAGCGAGACCGGGCGCACGCCACTGCGGCGCAGGCGCTCGGCCATCCACAGCGGAGTCTTGGCGGCGGCGTTGACACCTTCGATGACACGACCGAGGTAGCGCGGCGCCTCGGCGCCGGCATCGAGCTGGATGGCCAACTCACGGCTGCCGACGGCGGGAATCGCCTCGGCGGTGAAATCCAGCACGTCGCTGCGGGTGGCCGCGGCGACGTCGTAGGCGATACCGCGCAGGCTGAAGCAGTCGGCGCGGTTCGGGGTCAGCTTGATCTCGATGCTGGCGTCCGGCAGGCCCAGGTACTCGACCAGGGTCTGGCCGACCAGCGCGTCGTCCGGCAGTTCCAACAGGCCGGAGGCATCGTTGTCCAGGCCCAGCTCCTTGGCCGAGCACAGCATGCCGTTGGACTCGACGCCGCGCAGCTTGGCCGGCTTGATCTTCAGCTCACCGATCTGCGCACCGACCATCGCCAACGGCGCGACCAGGCCCGGGCGTGCGTTCGGTGCACCGCAGACGATCTGCAGCAGCTCGCCCTGCCCGGCATCGACCCTGCACACCTGCAGGCGGTCGGCCTCCGGGTGGCGCACCGCTTCGACGATGCGTGCCACGACCACGTGATCAAGGCCTTCGCCCAGCGCGGTCACTTCCTCCACTTCCAGGCCGATGGCGGTCAGCACCGCGCTCAGTTCTTCGCGCGATGCGCTGGTCGGGACGTGGCTGCGCAGCCAGTTTTCGGAGAATTTCATGGTGTCACCCTGGTGGGCCCGGCGCATGCGCCTGGGCCTGCGTTGTTGAGTCCGCCGGGCATGGCCCGGCGCTACCTGGTGGTTTACGCGAACTGTTTCAGGAACCGCACGTCGTTCTCGAAGAACGCGCGCAGATCGTTGACGCCGTAGCGCAGCATCGCGAAGCGCTCCACGCCCATGCCGAAGGCGAAGCCGGTGTAGCGCTCCGGATCGATGCCGACATTGCGCAGCACGTTCGGATGAACCATGCCGCAGCCGAGCACTTCCAGCCAGCGGGTGCTGCCATCGGGCTGCTGCCAGGCGATGTCCACTTCCGCGCCCGGTTCAACGAACGGGAAGTAGCTGGGGCGGAAACGCATTTCGAAATCGCGCTCGAAGAACGCGCGTACGAACTCGGCCAGCGTGCCCTTCAGGTCGGCGAAGGTCGAATGCTCATCAACCAGCAGGCCTTCCACCTGGTGGAACATCGGCGAATGGGTCTGGTCGCTGTCGCTGCGGTACACCTTGCCGGCGGCAATCATGCGCAGCGGCGGCGCGTGGTCGCCCATGTAGCGCACCTGCACACCGGAGGTGTGCGTGCGCAGCAGACGGCCGTCGCCAAAGTAGAAGGTGTCGTGCATGGCGCGCGCCGGGTGGTGCGGCGGGAAATTCAGCGCCTCGAAGTTGTGCCAGTCATCCTCGATCTCCGGCCCTTCCGACAGCTCGTAGCCCAGCCGGCCGAAGATGCCGGTGATGCGCTCAAGGGTGCGGGTGATCGGATGCAGGCCGGCGCGCTCGGCGCTGCGGCCCGGTAGGGTGATGTCGATCGATTCGGCGGCAAGGCGCGCGTCCAGTGCGGCGTCTTCCAATACCGCCTTGCGCTCGCCCAGCGCGTGACTCAGCGCATCGCGGGCCTGGTTGATGGCTTCACCGGCAGCCTTGCGCTCGTCAGCCGGCAACGCGCCGAGCTGCTTGAGCTGCGAAGTGATGCTGCCGCTCTTGCCAAGCAGGGCCACGCGCAGCTGTTCCAGCACGTCGGGGCTCTGTGCGGCGGCCACATCGGCCAGCGCCTGGGTGGTGAGGGATTGGATGTCGCTCATGGGGGGCCGGAACTCCAGTCGATCTGCCATCGCGATGCGCGAAGGGCCGACCCCTGTCGCCACCGCCGTCCCCGCGCTGCCGCTGTGGCCACGCCGGGACCCAAAAAAGAATGGGGAAGGACTTGCGCCCTTCCCCATGCATTGCCTTGACCTGACACCGTTCCGAGGAACGGTTACGGCATCGGGAAGGACTTATGCCGCCAGCGCGCCCTTGGCCTTTTCGGCCAGTGCGGTAAAGCCGGCTGCGTCGTGCACGGCGATGTCAGCCAGGACCTTGCGATCCAGGGTGATGCCGGCCTTCAGCAGACCGTTCATGAAGCGGCTGTAGCTCAGACCATTGATGCGGGCAGCCGCATTGATGCGGGTGATCCACAGCGAACGGAAGTTGCGCTTCTTCTGCTTACGGCCGATGTAGGCGTACTGCTGTGCCTTGATGACCGCCTGCTTGGCAACGCGGAAGACCTTGCGACGGGCGTTGTAATAGCCCTTGGCGAGATCCAGAATTTTCTTGTGGCGGCGACGCGCCTGTACGCCACGCTTAACTCGTGCCATTTTTCAGTTCCTCAGAGGTAAGGGAGCATGCGGTCCAGACGGCCTGCGTCTTCTGCACGGACATGGCCCGTCTGACGCAGATTACGCTTACGCTTGGTCGCTTTCTTCGTGAGGATGTGGCTACGGTTGGCGTGGCCGCACTTGTACTTGCCCGAGGCGGTCTTGCGGAAACGCTTGGCCGCTGCCCGGTTGGTCTTGATCTTGGGCATTGCAATGTCCTTGATGGGATATGACCCTGGTTTCTGACTGATCTGGCGGCGGCCTGGGCCGCTCTTTCCGTCCTGCCATGATCGGCGTACGACCCGTCCTGGGTGGGTCGAGCCGGGCATGATACAGGCAAACAGGGGCCATCACCAGCCCCTGCCACCCTTTTCACGCCCGTCTTCACATCGCAGGCGGCGGAGCCGCCCGCACAAAGGCAAAAGGGCGCCAGCGGCGCCCTTTCACCTTTCCATTCAGCCGCCAGGCGCCCCGGAAGGCAGCCCGTCAGGCCTCAGGTTTTCTTCTTCGGCGCGATCATCATGACCATCTGACGCCCTTCCAGGCGCGGACGGGACTCGATGACGATGTCTTCACCCAGATCGGACTCGATCCGGTTGGCCATCTCGCGACCCAGTTCCTGGTGGCTCATTTCACGGCCACGGAAGCGGATGTTGACCTTGATCTTGTCGCCTTCTTCAAGGAAACCGCGCATCTTGCGCAGCTTGATCTGGTAGTCGCCCTCGTCCGTGACCGGACGGAACTTCACTTCCTTGATCTCGACCTGCTTGGTCTTCTTCTTGGCCTCGCTGGCCTTCTTCTGCGCTTCGAACTTGAACTTGCCGAAGTCCATGATCTTGCAGACCGGCGGGTCGGCCTGCGGCTGGATCTCGACCAGGTCCAGGCCCTCATCTTCGGCCATGGACAACGCTTCGTCACGCGTCAACACGCCGATCATTTCTCCGTCACTGCCGATCACGCGGACGCGCGGCACACGGATTTCCTGATTCTTGCGGTTCTGTTTGTTGTCAGGGGTACTGATATTGCGATCTCCCAAGGGTGTCGAACCCGGCCCGGGCGCCAATGCGCACGGGCCGGACCTTTGCTTACGCGCCCTCGGCCTGGAGCCGCTCGATGAAGGCCTGGAGGCTCATGCTGCCGAGATCTTCGCCAGAACGCGTACGCACCGCCACAGCGCCGTTTTCCTTCTCGCGGTCACCGATGACCAGCAGGTACGGCACGCGCTGCAGCGTGTGCTCGCGAATCTTATAGCCGATCTTCTCGTTACGCAAATCCGCGCTGACGCGGAAGCCTTGATCCGCAAGGGTTTTGGTCACGTCCGAGACGTATTCAGCCTGGGCGTCGGTGATATTGGCCACCACCACCTGGGTCGGCGCCAGCCAGGCCGGGAACTGCCCTGCATGGTGCTCGATCAGGATGCCCAGGAAGCGCTCCATCGAGCCGACGATGGCGCGGTGGAGCATGACCGGGTGCTTCTTCTGGCTGTTCTCGTCCACGTACTCCGCGCCGAGGCGGCCGGGCATCATGAAGTCGACCTGCATCGTGCCCAGCTGCCAGGTACGGCCGATGGCGTCCTTCAGGTGGTACTCGATCTTCGGGCCGTAGAAGGCGCCCTCGCCCGGCAGCTCCTGCCATTCCACGCCATTGCTGGACAGTGCCGAGCGCAGCGCGGCTTCGGCCTTGTCCCAGGTGGCGTCGTCACCCAGGCGCGATTCCGGTCGCAAGGCGATCTTGACCTGGATCTCATCGAAGCCAAAGTGCTGGTACACCGCCAGCGCCTGCTGGTGGAACGCGGTCACTTCGGCCTCGACCTGGTTTTCGGTGCAGAACACGTGCCCATCGTCCTGGGTGAAACCACGCACGCGCAGGATGCCGTGCAGCGCGCCGGATGGCTCGTTGCGGTGGCAGGCGCCGAACTCACCATAGCGGATCGGCAGGTCGCGGTAGCTGTGCAGGCCCTGGTTGAACACCTGGACGTGGCCCGGGCAGTTCATCGGCTTGAGCGCGTAGGTACGCTTCTCCGATTCGGTGAAGAACATCGCGTCCTGGTAGTTGTCCCAGTGGCCCGATTTCTGCCACAGCGACACGTCCAGGATCTGCGGGCAGCGCACTTCGCCGTAGCCGGTGCTGCGGTACACCTTGCGCATGTACTGCTCGACCACCTGCCACAGCGCCCAGCCCTTCGGGTGCCAGAACACCAGGCCCGGGGCCTCTTCCTGCAGGTGGAACAGGTCCTGCTGCTTGCCGATGCGACGGTGGTCGCGCATCTCGGCTTCCTCGATGCGCTTGATGTACGCCTCGAGCTGCTTCTTGTCGGCCCAGGCGGTGCCGTAGATGCGCTGCAGCTGCTCGTTCTGCGCATCACCACGCCAGTAGGCACCGGAAATGCGGGTCAGCTTGAAGGCCTTCAGGAAACGCGTGTTCGGCACGTGCGGGCCGCGGCACATGTCCACGTACTCCTGGTGGTAGTACATGCCCATCGCCTGGATATCGTCGGACATGTCCTCGATCAGGCGCAGCTTGTAGTCCTCGCCACGGGCCTTGAAGATCTCGACCACCTCGGCGCGCGGCGTCACCTTCTTGATGACGTCGTAGTCCTGGGCGATCAGCTCGCCCATGCGCTTTTCGATCGCAGCCATGTCTTCGGGCGTGAATGGGCGCTCGGAATAGATGTCGTAATAGAAACCCTCGGCGATCACCGGACCGATCACCATCTTCACGTCCGGGTACAGCTGCTTGACGGCGTGGCCAACAAGGTGTGCACAGGAATGGCGGATGATTTCCACGCCCTCCTCGTCCTTGGCGGTGATGATGCGCAGGCTGGCATCGTGGTCGATGACATCGCTGGCATCGACCAGCACACCATCGACCGAACCGGCGATGGTGGCCTTGGCCAGGCCGGCACCGATCGACTGGGCAACGTCCATGACGCTGACGGGGTTTTCGAATTCGCGGCGGCTGCCGTCGGGAAGAGTAATGTTGATCATCGCAGTGGCTTCGTGCGGGGCCCGCGCGGGCGGGCTGGAAAGCGGTTCCGGGCCAGCGCCCGGGCAATAAAAAAGCGCCGCGAGGGCGCCGGGAACTCGGGCCTTCGGGGGCAGGTCAACAGTGGGCGGTGGTAGTGCTCATGTCGCACGCTCGGCCGGCGCTGGGCGCGGGCCACCTTGTTCCAGTCAGGATTCAACAATGATCTTAAACCAGCGCACGGGAAAGCCCAAGGGCTACCGTACGGCCCGCTGAATGGGCTTCGCTGGCGGCGTCAAATTGCAATGATTACCATGTCGGCGCAGGTCGCCCCGTGCCAGCCTGCCCGCTTCCCCCCAGGACCCCGTGATGCGCCACCCGCTCCGACCGGCTCCCGCCGGCCCCGCCCGTGCCCCGCGTTCGCCAGCCCGCTGCGGCGCCGGTCGCGTGCAATGATCACCGTCGGCCTTTCCACGCTCGGCTTCTGCAGCCTGGGCATGCTGGCAGCGATGTTCTCGGCGCTGGCGTTCTATGCCGCCTCGACGCACTGCCGCTGGCCACGCCTGCGCCGCGCCGGCCGCCTCGGGCGGCAGATCGGTCTGGTCGCGGCCGTTGCCGCGCTGTGGCTGTGGATGGCCGAGCTCGGATTTGCCGCCGGCCTGGTGGCGATGCTGTGCACCTGGATGCTGGCGGCGATGCTGCTGCCGGCACTGGCCGCCTGGCATCGTCCCGGCACGGAGTCGCCCTGATGTGGCCGCGCGCCTTCGCAGGCATTGTTGCCGGCTTCTTCCTGGCAGCCGCTGTAACCGGCCTGCTGGCGTGGCTGCCGCCCGGCCCCTGGCAGCGTGCCCTGGTCCCCACCCTGATCGCTTTCATCCCGCTATGGATGCTGGCCGCCCTGTGGGCATTCAGCTTCCGCAGCGCGCTGCGCGCCTGGCTGGTGCTGGCGGGCAGTGCCACCGTCGGCTTTGCCGCGCTCGGGCTGCTGCGCCTCACCGGCGCGGTGCAATGAGACACACCCCATGAAGTTCAGTTCGCAGACCCTGCGCACGTTCACCACCCTGCACACCTGGGTCGGCCTGGTCGCCGGCTTCGGCCTGTTCGTAGCCTTCTATGCCGGTGCACTGACCCTGTTCCACCACGACCTGCCGCTATGGCAGACCCCGGGCGCAGCCAGCGCATTGCCGGCCGGCCTGGACGACGCACAGTACCTGCTGGAAGACGTGCTGGCCGCGCATCCGGAGGCGCGCCGCCACATCGGCATGACCTTCCCCGGCGCTGAACACCCGCAACCGCTGGCGTACTGGCAGGCGGACGACGGCAGTTGGCGCTACGCCTGGCCAGGGCAGATCGCCGGCAGTCCGACGCCGCCGCAGACCGGGCTGGCCGAACTGGTCAACGAACTGCACTACAGCCTCGGCCTGCCGGTGGCCGGTATCTACGTCATGGGCATCGTCAGCCTGCTGTATGGCATGGCCCTGCTCAGCGGCCTGGTGATCCACCTGCCGAAGTTGTTCGGCGACCTGTTCGCACTGCGTCCCGGCCGCAATCTCAAGCAGTTGTGGCAGGACGCCCACAACGTGATCGGCGTGCTCAGCCTGCCCTTCCACCTGATGTTCGCGGTGACCGGCGCTCTGCTTTGCCTGGTATTCGTGCAGATGGCACTGCTCAATCCGTTGATCTACGACGGCAAGGCGCTGCAGGCAGTGCCGACGGCGATGGACACCGCACCGGTGCGCGAGGCCACTGGCATCCCGGCGCCGCCGGGCAGCCTGCGCGTGCTGCATGCACGGGCACTGGAAGTCGCGCGGGCACAGGGTGTGGCCAGTTTCGAGCCAGCCTACCTGAAGCTGGCCAACGCCGGCGACGCCAACGCCACCATCGAGATCACCGGTGAATCCAGCGGCACCCTCGGCCCGCTCGGCACGGTGGCGCTGGACGTGGCTACCGGCAACGTCCTGGCGTCCCAGCTGCCCGGCCAGCGCGACGCCAACCATGCCACGCTCAGCGCTGCCTATGCGCTGCACTTCGGCGAGTTCGGCAACGGCGTGGTGGTCTGGCTGTACTTCCTGCTCGGCCTGGGTGGCGCCTTCCTGTTCTACTCGGGCAACCTGCTGTGGATCGAGTCGCGGCGCAAACGCCGCCAGCCGCAGCAGCCACGCGCCGGAGTGAACATGGCGCGGGCCACGGTCGGCGTCTGCATCGGCCTCTGCGTGGCGATCTCGGTCGCATTCGTCACCGCTCTGGTGCTGGAGCGGCTGGCCCCCTCCACGGTCGACCACGGCATCCGCTGGGCCTGCTTCGGCAGCTGGGTGTTGTGCGCGTTGTGGGCAGCACTGCGACGGCCGGCACAGGCCGCACGCGAGTTGCTGTGGGCCGCAGCGATCAGTACCGCGCTGGTGCCGGTCGTGCACGGCGCACTCAATGGTGACTGGTTGTGGCGCGCGGCCGCGCGCGGCCACTGGCCGCTGTTCTGGGTCGATGCGATCGCGCTGGCCATGGCCTTCGGCTTCGCCCGCCTGGCGGTGGCCAGCCAGCGCCGTGCCCGCCACGGCGATCCGAACAGCGTCTGGGCCGATTGAGCCTACGCCGGGCATGGCCCGGCGCTATCGAAAGTCCGCCGGGGCCGGGTACCGACTCACTTCGATCAGATTGCCATCCGGGTCGCGGAAGTACACCGATTCGATCGGTCCCAGCGCGCCGGTGCGTGCAACCGGCCCCTCCTCCACCGCGACGGACTGCGCCTGCAGGTGGGCCAGCACATCGACTGACGCCGTACGCGTGACCAGGCACAGATCGGCACTGCCCCGGGTGGGTCGTAACGCATGCGGCTGCAGCGGGGCACTGGCCGGATGCAGATTGATCTTCTGCTGGCCGAACTGCAGCGCGGTACGGCCTGCGCCGAAGCGCACGACCTGCATGCCGAGCACGCGCTGGTAGAAATCACAGCTGCGGTCGATGTCTGCGACGGTGAGGACCAGATGGTCCAAGCGTTCGAGATGGATCATGCCCGCAGCGTAACGCTGCAGGCATGGACATGCTGTGCGGGGTTGGGCCGATGGCGTTGCGGCATTGTGCCGGACATCGCCTGATGCAACTCAATCGCCGATGCGGGCCTTCTGCCACGGGCCCAACATCGCGTTGAGCAGGCTGGCTTGTTCGTCGTCGCCGGTCAGCTCCCACATGAATACCCCGGCCAGGCCCTGCTCGCGGGCGAACTGCGCACGCAGGCCGATCGAGCGCGGGTCTTCATAGCTGATGAAGATCTTCTGCTCCGGGTTGTACAGCCAGGGGCTCTGCGCCTGCGGCTGCCAGTGCTTCGTCCAACCCGGCTGGTCGAGGAAACGCGCCTTGATCACCCGCCAGTCGCCAGCATCGGCCGGAGCACTGTAGGCCTGGTACAACCCGTCGGCAGCATCGCCGGTGACCTTGAAGCCGCGTCCGTAGAACGGCACGCCCAGCACCAGCTTGTCGGCCGGCACGCCGTGCTCGCGGTAGTACTGCACCGCGCCGGCCACGTTGTTCCAACGTCGCAGTTCCGGCGCCAGCGGGTCAGCCGACACCTCGTGCAGTGGCGCATTGAAGGTCGACACCGCCGAGAAGCCGGTGCCCATGTCGTAGCTCATCAGGTTGATGAAATCGAACACCCTGGCCAACGCCGGCAGGTCATAGCTCGCCGCGGGATCGTAGGGGCCATCGGTCTGCAGGCGACCGGCCGCCAACGCTGCAGTCAGCAGCATCGGCTGCCCCGCCTTGCGGCCGCGCGTGTCGAGTGCCGCGCGGAACGCCTGTGCGAGCTTGGTCAGGTTGGCGCGATCCTGCGGGCGGTGCGCCAGCTCCTTGGGCCCACCGCTGACCGGGAATTCCCAGTCGATGTCCACGCCATCGAAACTGCCAGCATGACGATCGAAGAACAGCGCCATGCACGAGTCGACCAGGCGCTTGCGGCTGGCCTCGGTCAGTGCTGCATCGGAAAACCCACCCGCGCCCCAGCCACCGATCGAAATCAGCGTGCGCAGGTGCGGATGCGCCTTTTTTAGTTCAGCCAGCGCGGCGAAGTTCTTCGGCGCTTCCGCACCAACCGTGCAGCGGCCGTCCTCGATGGTGGAGAACGCGTAGAACAGATGGGTCAGGCGCTCGGCGGGAATGCTCGACACCGGGTAGCGCTCGGCCGAACCACCTGGGTAGTAGGCACCGAAGATCGGCGGCTGCGCCGGCGCGGCGTGCGCGGCGATGGGCAAGGCACCGGCAATCAGCACGGCAAGGACGGCCACGGTCTGGCGGAACATGGGATCTCCCGGTTCAAAGGCGCAGCCACGTTAGCAAACCGATGGGGCTGTGGGACGGTTGTCGCGGCATGTCGTCCAGTGGACAGGCACACCCTGCCGAGTGACGACAACACGGTAGTCATGCAACGACCCTCATGCACTGCAGCAGGACACGCACCGACGCCGGCCCTCATGCATCGGCTAAGGTAGCTGCGGACCTTCAATCGCGCATGGACATGAGCACCGACCACGACACACTCGACGACGGCGACCTGCTGGACAACGAAATCCTCGACGAACGCCAGGCACTGGAGGCACGCGCCTACGCCCTCTTCCGCGAGGGCGACCTGCAGCAGGCGGTGGCGCTGTTCGGCGAGCTGATCGCGCTCGCTCCCGAAGTGCCGTACCTGCATTACATGCGCGGATTGGCGCACAAATACCTGCGCGACTGGGCTGCCTCACTGCAGGACAACCTGCAATCGGAACAGCTACGCGGCGAGTTCGATGAAGCCACCGCGTGGAATGCCGGCATCGCCGCCACCGGTGTCGGTGACTGGGCTGAAGCACGCCGCCAATGGGCCCGCTGTGGCATCACCCTTCCCGAGGTCAAAGGCCCGATCGAGGGCAACTTCGGCGTGGCCTGCGTGCGCTTGGCACCGTGGTCCGATGCCGAAGTGGTGTATATGAGCCGCATTGATCCGGTGCGTGCACGCATCGACAACGTACCCCTGCCCGAAAGCGGTTTCCGCTTCGGCGACATCGTGCTGCACGACGGCGCATCAACCGGCCATCGCACCTACGGGGAGCGCCAAGTGCCGGTGTTCAACGCGATGCAGCGCTTGCAGGCATCGGACATGGCGACCTTCACCGTGTTCGTGCAGTGTGATTCGGCCGATGACATCGCTGCCCTGGAGGCCATCACGCTGCCCGGCATCGGCATGGTCGAGGACTGGACGGCCACCGTGCGCCGACTGTGCCGCCGCTGCAGCTACGGCACGCCGCACCAGCATGGTGATGAGGCGCCAGATGAAGACCAATGGAGACGCGAACGTGACCTCGGCGTGGCCGCACAGGGCCGGGCTGCGGTGGAAAAGCTCATGGCGGTGTGGGTCGCTGCAGCCCCCGGCCGGGTGCTGGAGGCCATCGAACAGCGCGAGCACCCGATGAGCGACCCGAAGCCAGGCCAGGTCTGGTGGCTGGGGGAGGACGAAGAGGCCGAGTAGGGGCGAGCGCCGGGCCTTGTCGCACAAGGCCTTCAGAATTCTTCAGGCCGGCTTCCAGCACTTCAGACGCAGCGCAGGCTCAATCGGGCTCCCTTTCGATGGAGTCCGACGATGCGTTCGATCCTGTCTGTCCTCACCCTGCTCTACGCGGTCTGCACCCTGCCCTTCGCGGCCCGCGCCACACCCCCCGATCCGGCCCGTCTGCAGGCGCTGCAGCAGGCCATCGCCAGCGATGAACTGAAACAGATCCGCAGCGTGCTGCTGCAGGTCGATGGCAATGTGGTCTACGAGGGCTACTTCAACGGCGCCGACGCGCAGACCCTGCACGACGTACGATCGGCCAGCAAGGGCGTGACCGCGCTTCTGGTCGGTGCCGCCATTGGCGATGGCACCCTGCCCGGCGTGCAGGCCCGGGTGTACGACTACTTTCCGACCTTCACTGCCCGGCACGCGGTCGACCCCCGCCTGCGCGCCACCACCGTGCAGGACCTGCTGACCATGAGCAGCCTATGGGAGTGCGATGACGAGAACCCGTTCTCGGCCGGCCACGAGGAACGCATGTACGTGACCGAGAAGTGGCTGGACTTTGCACTGAGCTTGCCGGTGAAGGGCTTCGCGCCGTGGATGCAGCGGCCGCAGCACAGCCCGCACGGGCGCGCGTTCGCTTACTGCACCGCCAACCCGTTCGTACTGGGCGCGGTGCTTGAGCAGGCCAGTGGGCAGTCGTTGGCCGATTACGCTGCACGGGTGCTGGAGCGCCCGCTGGGCATCATCCACAGCCAGTGGAACCGTTCGCCGGAGGGTATCGGCATGGGCGGCGGCGGCACCCGCTACCGCACGCGTGATCTGGCCCGCTTCGGCCAGCTCGTGCTCGATGATGGCCGATGGCAGGGTCGCCAGCTGGTCCCCAAGGACTACATCGAGGCGATGGTGCAGGCGCAGGCAACCACTTCCGATGGCAGCGACTACGGCTACCAGTGGTGGGGCCTGAAGCTGGGCGTACAGGGTTCACCGCGCACGGTGTGGGCGATGTCCGGCAATGGCGGCAACTATGTGTTCGTGGTGCCGGAGCAACGCGTGGTCGTGGTGGTCACCAGCCAGGCGTTCAACCGCAGCTTCGCCCATCCACAGTCGCGACGGATCCTCACCGAGTTCCTGCTGCCGGCGCTGCACTGAGCGCGGCCAGGTCGTCCGGCCGCCAGCTGGCGGCCAGCACCCGCGCACGTTGCCGGGCGATGTCGGCATCCAGCCGCTGCAGCAGGGCCGGCCAGCCGGGCGCGCTGCGCAGTGGCACGAACAGAGGCGTGGCACGCAGCCACGCTACGTCGCAGAAACCGTCATCGACCGCCTGCTGCAGTGCAGCCACAGCGTCGCCTGCATGGCCCCGGGCCTGCAACAGCAGCGCCCGTTCCAGCGCCGCATCGGGCCAGCCGTCGCCGGCGCCTGCGTTGGCAGCGAGCTGCTGCAGGCGTTCGTCGATCCACGCGCCGTCTGCCGCCCCCACGCCGTGCAACAACGCCAGGGTCTGGCCCAGCGACTGCTGCGGCCGTAGCTGGCGACCACGCTCGAACGCGTCGGCGGCACCTGCGGCGTCGCCGGCAAGCAACGCTAGTTCGCCCTGCAGGCGCAGCAGTTGCGGATGCGGCGTGCCACGCGCCAGCGCCTCGTCCAGCGCCTGCCTGGCCTGCTGCGGCGCGCCGGCCAAGTACAGGCTGCGCGGCCAGGCGATGTTGGAAAAGACGTTGTCCGGGTACAGCTGGAAATTGCGCGCGTGGCGAAGCGCGGCCGCCCGGGTGAAGCCCAGCAGTTCCAGCTCGCGCGCGACCTGCACATCACGGAAGCGGATGCGCTCGGGGGCCTTCAAGGACAGGTTGGCCTGCAGCGCTGTGGCGAGCTGGCCGCGCTCCTGCTGCAGGTAGGCCAGCGATGCGCGACTGCGCTCGTCGCCGGGCTCGAGTTCGATGGCACGGCTGTAGCCGGTGATCGCCTGCCGCATATCGCCCAGACAGTCCTGCGCATACCCCCACAGGGCGTGCGCAGCAGCATCGCGAGGCGCGCGCTGGCGTTCCTGCTCGGCCAATGCCAGTGCTTCGCGCAACTGCTCGGGCGTGCCGTTGAACAGACAGCCCTGTGCAGCCAGCGCACGGGACAGGCCACGCCGGGCCAACACGGATTCCGGATCAGCCTGCAGGGCCTGCCGGTACAGAGTGATGGCCACGCGGTTGTTGTTGGCCTGGCCGATGCTCGCGTAGTAATCGGCACGCTGCAACAGCGACTGCCCCGCGCTCTGCGGCGTCGACCGAGGCAACAGCAACAGTGTGGCGGCCATGCCCAGCACCGCGACAGCCGCCACACCCCAACCGAGCCTGCGGGCGCGCGATGATCGCTTGGGCGACGAGCTGGCCGGCCGTGGCGGCGCGCACAGCTGGTAGCCGCGACCACGTACCGAGCGGATGTAGCGCGGACGCCGACTGTCATCGCCGAGGGCCTGGCGCAGCAGCTTCACCCGCTGGCTGACCGCAGCTTCGCCGACCACCGCAGGGGCCCAGACCTGCGCGGCCAGCGTGTCGAAATCCACAACGTCGGTGCCGTGCGCAAGAAGCACATCCAGCAGGGTCCAGCTGAGGCCGCTGACCGGCAGTGCTTCACCGTTGCGACTGACGCGCTGCGCCGGGCGATCGATTTCAAGGTCGAGCAGGCGCAGGGTGTCCATGGCCGAAGCATAGCGGCTGGAGCGCACGGGATGACAGGCAAAGAAAAAGCGGGCCGAAGCCCGCTTTTTCATTCCAGCGATGTCAGCGGTGGTGTGTCAACCAAGGTTGACACCTACCGTGATCAGCCGTTGGCCGATTATTCGGCGCTGGCGGCGTCGCCTTCTTCAACGGCCTTCATCGACAGGCGGATACGGCCCTGCTTGTCCACTTCCAGCACCTTGACCTTGACCACATCGCCTTCCTTCAGCACGTCGCCGACCTTCTCGACGCGGTCGCTGGAGATCTGCGACACGTGCACCAGGCCATCCTTGCCCGGCAGGATGGTGACGAACGCACCGAAGTCCATGATCTTTGCGACCTTGCCTTCGTAGATGCGGCCCGGCTCGACGTCCGAGGTGATCTGCTCGATGCGGGCCTTGGCGGCCTGCGCAGCGATGGCATTGACCGAAGCGATGACGATGGTGCCGTCATCCTGGATGTCGATCTGGGTGCCGGTTTCCTTGGTGATGGCCTGGATGGTCGAACCACCCTTGCCGATCACTTCGCGGATCTTGTCCGGGTGGATCTTGATGGTCAGCAGGCGCGGCGCGTAGTCCGACAGCTCTTCACGCGGAGCGGTCAGGCCGTGGGCCATTTCGCCCAGGATGTGCAGACGGCCAGCCTTGGCCTGCTGCAGAGCCTGCTTCATGATCTCTTCGGTGATGCCTTCGATCTTGATGTCCATCTGCAGGGCAGAGATGCCCTCGGCGGTACCGGCCACCTTGAAGTCCATGTCGCCCAGGTGATCTTCGTCACCCAGGATGTCGGACAGGACGACGAAGCGATCGCCTTCCTTGACCAGGCCCATGGCGATACCGGCCACCGGCGCCTTCACCGGCACGCCGGCGTCCATCAGAGCCAGCGACGAACCGCAGACCGAGGCCATCGACGAAGAACCGTTCGACTCGGTGATTTCCGAGACAACGCGGATGGTGTACGGGAACGACTCCAGCGACGGCATCACTGCCAGCACGCCGCGCTTGGCCAGACGGCCGTGACCGATCTCGCGACGCTTCGGGCCCATCATGCGGCCGGTCTCACCCACCGAGTACGGGGGGAAGTTGTAGTGGAACAGGAAGTTTTCCTTGTACTCACCAGAGACGGCATCGATGACCTGGCCATCACGGGCGGTGCCCAGGGTGATGGTCACGATGGCCTGGGTCTCACCACGGGTGAACAGCGAGGAACCGTGGGTACGCGGCAGCACGCTGGTCTTCACCGCGATCGGCCGGACGGTGTCCAGCGCACGGCCGTCGATGCGGACCTTGGTGTCCAGCACCGAGTTGCGCATGGTGCTGTATTCCAGCTCACCGAATTCCTTCGACAGTTCGGCCGGGTTCCAGCCTTCGGCGGCAACGCGGCCGGCCAGCGACTCGACCACGTCCTTCTTGATCGCCGAGATGGCGTCACGGCGCTGCAGCTTGTCACGCACCTGGAAGGCTTCGCCCAGGCGCGGGCCGACCGCTTCCTGCACGGCGCTGATCAGCGCGGTGTTCTTGGCCGGGGCTTCCCAGGTCGACGGCTTGGTGCCGGCTTCGACGGTCAGCTCGTTGATGGCGTTGATGACCTTCTGCATTTCGCGGTGACCGAAGGTCACGGCGCCCAGCATCACGTCTTCGGACAGCAGCGCGGCTTCGGATTCCACCATC
The DNA here is from genome assembly GCF_056861405.1 of Stenotrophomonas sp. 22DLJC03. NCBI lineage: Bacteria > Pseudomonadati > Pseudomonadota > Gammaproteobacteria > Lysobacterales > Lysobacteraceae > Stenotrophomonas > Stenotrophomonas sp. 22DLJC03. The sequence goes on along the minus strand of NZ_JBSPUG010000002.1, from coordinate 207,328 downwards.
AGCACGGCGTTGGCGGTACCGGCAACAACCAGCTCCAGCTGCGAATCCTTCAGCTCGGACACGGTCGGGTTGAGGATGTACTCACCGTCCTTGTAACCGACCTTGGCGGCAGCGATCGGGCCCTTGAACGGGGTGCCGGCCAGCGACAGCGCGGCCGAAGCACCGATCAGTGCCGGGATGTCACCGTCGATCTCCGGATTCAGCGACATCACCGTGGCGATGATCTGGACTTCGTTCTTGTAATCTTCCGGGAACAGCGGACGGATCGGACGATCGATCAGGCGCGAGATCAGGGTTTCCTTCTCGGTCGCGCGGCCTTCACGCTTGAAGAAGCCACCCGGGATGCGGCCACCGGCGTAGAACTTCTCCTGATAGTCGCAGGTCAGCGGGAAGAAGTCCTGGCCCTCACGCGCGCTCTTGGCGGCAACGGCGGAGACCAGCAGCACGGTGTCGTCGAACTTGACGATGACGGCGCCACCGGCCTGGCGGGCGATTTCGCCAGTCTCAAGCGTGACGGTGTGCTTGCCGTACTGGAAGGTTTTGGTGATTTTTGCCACGGATGGATGTCCTTGGGGATGCTGTCTGCGAATTGGACCGTCGGCGACCCTTGCCGCCAGCGGGTGACCGGATCGTTCCGGCCTGAATCGGGGATTGCGGTGCTACAAAACAAAACCGCGGCGCATCGCTGCGCCGCGGGGGATTCGTTGCTTAGCGACGCAGGCCAAGCTTCTCGATCAGGGCCTTGTAACGCTCGACGTCCTTCTTCTTCAGGTAGTCGAGCAGGCTGCGACGGCGGTTGACCATCTGCAGCAGGCCGCGGCGGCTGTGGTGGTCCTTCTTGTGGGTCTTGAAGTGGCCGGTCAGCAGTTCGATGCGGGCGGTCAGCAGTGCAACCTGGACTTCCGGGGAGCCGGTGTCAGCCGAGCTGCGCTTGTTGTCTTCAATGACCTTCTGGGTGTCGATCGACATTTCTTTTTTCTCAGTGATGCGTGGCCGGCAGGAACGCGCTTCGCGCACCGCCAGGCTCGCCGTGGACTACGAGGATGAAACCTGCGCAAGGCAGGCTGCCGGAAAACGGCCGCGAAATTGTAACGGCCAGGGGGCTCCGGGACAAGGTCCGGGGCTGAACCGGCCTGCCCGGGTCAGAGGTTGAAACGACGCTGCGGCGCCAGCAGCCCGCTGTCATCGACCTGGCCCAGTCCCTGGACAACAGCGTCCGGACCAAACACGGCAACCAGTCCCCGCGGCCAGGACGGATCGCGCTGGCGTTGGCCGACACAGAAGCGGTGGACCTGGTCGACATCCAGCTCAACCCGTGGGTATTCAGCCAGGCCGGCAGCCAGCGGCAGCAGCAGCGCGTCCATGCCGGCCTCGTCGCCCGCCTCGACCATCGCCCGCAGCTGGTCCAGGGTGACCATGGCCGGCTGATGGAAGGGCTCAACCCAGAGCCGGCGCAGCGCACTGATGTGGGCACCGCAGCCCAGGCTTTCACCGAGGTCACGGGCCAGGCTGCGGATGTAGGTGCCCGAGCCACAGGTCACGCGCAGGCGCAACCGCTCCGGCTGCTGCTCCAGCACCTCGATGGCGTGCACCTGGACCTCGCGCTCGGGTGCCTCGATGGCATCCCCGCGGCGGGCCTTCACATACAGCGGTTCACCCCCCTGCTTCAGCGCCGAATAGATCGGGGCACGCTGGCGGATGCTGCCGGTCAGCGCTGCAAGCGCGGCCTGCAGCGCCTCGGCGCTGATCTGCGGCACCGGCCGCTGCAGCAGCACCAGGCCCTCGGCATCGTCGGTGTCGGTGGTCTGGCCAAGCACGATCTCGGCGTCATAGGCCTTGGCCGAGCCCAGCAGCAGGCCGGCAATCTTGGTCGCCTCGCCGAAGCACAGCGGCAGCAGGCCGGTGGCCAACGGATCCAGGCTGCCAGTGTGGCCGCCCTTCTCGGCACGGAACAGGCGGCGTGCCACCTGCAGGGCGGCGTTGGAGCTCATGCCGGCGGACTTGTCGAGCAGCAGGATGCCATCCAGGCGGCGGAACTGAATTCGGGTCATAACAGGTACGGGTAGCGCCGGGCCATGCCCGGCGAGCGCGCAGCGCGGTCTGCATCAGACATCGCGCGGCCGGAATGCAACAACGCCGGGCATGCCCGGCGTCGCGCGGTTATTCGTCGTCGCCTTCGCGACGCTTCTCCGCGGCCAGCGTATCGGGCAGGTCGCGCAGGATGTTGTCGATATGCTCACCGCGATCGACCGAGTCGTCGTAGTGGAAATGCAGCTCAGGCACGTGGCGCAGCTTCATCGCCCGGGCCAGGTCCATGCGCAGGCGATAGCCCAGCTCCTTCAGGCCGGCGACGGCTTCGGCCGAACGCTCGGGCATCAGTGCGGTGACGAACACCTTGGCATGGGCCATGTCGCGGGTGATTTCCACGTCGGACACGCTCACCGAGGGCAACCCATGCTCGCGCACGGCGTTGTGCACCAGGGTGCCGAGTTCACGGCGCAGCTGGGCGGAGACACGGTCGGTTCGGTGGAAAGTCTTGGGCACGAGGGACTCTTGGTTCAGTTGTCGCCCGACCAACGGTCGGGCGCTACATCTACATGGTACCCGACCGTTGGTCGGGTTCTACATCATGGCAGGGCCCGACCGTTGGTCGGGCCACTGCACAGCATTACAGGGTGCGCGGCACTTCGATACGCTCGAAGCACTCGATCTGGTCACCCGGCTTGACGTCGTTGTAGGCCTTCACCGCGATACCGCATTCGGTACCGTTGCGGACTTCCTCGACGTTTTCCTTGAAGCGACGCAGCGATTCCAGCTCGCCTTCGAAGATCACCACGCTGTCACGCAGGACGCGGATCGGCTTGTTGCGCTTGACCACACCCTCGATGACCATGCTGCCGGCCACGGCGCCCAGCTTGGAGCTGCGGAACACGTCGCGGACCTCGGCGATACCGATGATCTCTTCGCGGATCTCCACGCCCAGCAGACCGGAGGCCACCTGCTTCACCTGATCGATCACGTCATAGATGATCGAGAAGTAACGCAGATCCACGCCGTTGGATTCGATGATGCGGCGGGCCGAAGCATCCGCACGCACATTGAAGCCGATGACGGTGGCCTTCGAAGCGGCCGCCGAATTGGCGTCCGACTCGGTGATGCCGCCCACGCCGGAGTGGATCACGTTGATGCGGATGTCTTCGTTGGACAGCGCGACCAGTGCCTGGCTCAGCGCCTGCACCGAACCCTGCACGTCGGCCTTGATGACCAGGTTGAGGACCTGCTGGCCCTCGCCCTTGCCCAGGGTCGCCATGATGTCTTCCATGCGGCTGCCAGCGGTGGCGACCAGGCGCGATTCACGGCGCTTGGTTTCACGCTGCTGGGCGACGTCCTTGGCCAGGCGCTCGTCGTCGACGACGACGAAGTCGTCACCGGCTTCCGGCACGCCGGACAGGCCCAGGACCTGTACCGGGATGGACGGTCCGGCAAACTCCGGCTGCTTGCCGGTTTCGTCGAACAGTGCACGCACGCGGCCGTACTGGATGCCGCACACCAGGTAGTCGCCCTTCTTCAGGCGGCCCTGCTGCACCAGCACCGTCGCGACCGGGCCGCGGCCCTTGTCCAGCGAGGATTCGATGACAACACCATTGGCGCGACCTTCGTCGACAGCCTTCAGTTCCAGCAGCTCGGCCTGTACCGACACCGCGTCCAGCAGGTCGTCGATGCCCAGGCCGGTCTTGGCCGAGATCTCCACCATCTGGATGTCACCACCGAAGTCTTCGGCCACGACCTGCTCGGAGAGCAGTTCGTTCTTGACCCGCATCGGGTCGGCGCCGGACTTGTCGATCTTGTTGATGGCCACGATCAGCGGCACACCCGCCGAACGGGCGTGCTGGATCGCTTCCTTGGTCTGCGGCATGACGCCGTCGTCGGCTGCAACCACCAGCACCACGATGTCGGTCAGCTTGGCACCGCGGGCACGCATCGAGGTGAACGCGGCGTGGCCCGGGGTGTCCAGGAAGCTGATGACGCCCTTCGGCGTATCGACGTGGTAGGCACCGATGTGCTGGGTGATGCCGCCGGCTTCGCCAGTGGCGACCTTGGTACGGCGGATGTAATCCAGCAGCGAGGTCTTGCCGTGGTCGACGTGGCCCATGATGGTGACCACCGGCGGACGCTGCACGGCTTCGCCCTGGTTCTCGCCAGCGGAGGCCAGCAGTGCGTCTTCGGCATCGTTGTCGTTGGCACGAATGGCCTTGTGGCCCAGCTCTTCGGTGACCAGCGCGGCGGTGTCATGGTCGATGGACTGGGTGATGGTGGCCATCACGCCCATCTTGAACAGCGCCTTGACCACCTCGCCGCCCTTCAGCGCGAGCTTCTGCGCCAGGTCGGCCACGGTGATGGTCTCGCCGATCGCCACTTCACGCACCACCGGTGCGGTCGGACGCTCGAAGCCGTGCGGACCGGCGTTGTTGCCACCGCGCGACATGTCACGACGGCCACCGGCCTGGTTCCGGCTACCCGGACGACCACGGTTGTTGCTGTTGTTGCTGTTGCCACGACGCGCACGGTCGGCCGCCGACAGATGCATCTGGCCGGCGAAGCGGTCGCCCGGGCCGCGCTCATTGCGCGGCGCGCTGCGGTTGTTGCGATCGTCGCTGCGCGGCGGCGCACCACGCGGCGCGGCCGGGGCTGCAGCGGGCGCACGCGGCGGGCGCGGCGCAGTTTCATCGATGGGTGCACGCACCTTGGGCTGGCTGGCAGCGAGCGCTTCGGCCGCCTTGGCGGCAACCGCAGCTTCCTCGGCCGCCTTCTTCTCGGCCTCGGCACGTTCCTTGGCCGCGACTTCTTCCTCGCGGGCGCGGACGATGGCCTCGTCACGCAGGCGGTCCTTCTCGGCCAGCGCCTGCTGCTCGGCAAGGTTGCGCGCACGCGACTCTTCCAGCTTGCGCAGGATGTCGGCGCGCTCTTCGTCCGGGGTCATCGCGCGACCACCATCAGCCTTGACGTAGGTACGCTTCTGGCGCACCTCGACGTTCACGGTCGTCTTGCTGCGACCGGAATTGACCGTCACTTCCTGCTGCTTCCGACGGTTGAGCGTGATCTTCTTTGCAGACTGATCAGTCTCTTCCGGGGCCTGCTCGGGCTTGCCGTGCGAACGACGGAGGAAGCCCAGAAGCTTCACTTTTTCAGAACTGGTCACGACCTGGTCGGGACCGCTGAACTTCATGCCGGCACCGGCCAGCTGTTCCAGCAGTTTTTCGACCGGCGTGTTGACCAGTTCGGCAAGCTTGCGGATGGTGGTTTGCTGCGACATTCGGATCCTATGATCTTGTGGGCGCCCCCCCGCATCTGGAGGTGGCGCGGATTCTACGCCCTGATCGGCTCAGGGCCCTGTTCATTGCCGGCTCATTCGCCGCGTTCCAGTCGGGCGATCTCCTCGGCACGCGCGGCCAGGATCAGCGCAGCGGCGCGCGCCTGGTCCAGCCCTTCGATGCCGAAGTCCATGACCTCGTCGGCGGCCAGGTCGGACAACTCCTCGCTGGTACGCACGCCGTGGCCGGCCAGCGCATACGCGGTGGCTTCGTCCATGCCCTTCAGGGACAGCAGGTCCTGCGCCGGCTGGCCGTCTTCAAGGCCTTCCTCGACTGCCAGGGCCTCATTGAGCAGCGCATCGCGGGCACGAGCGCGCAGCTCTTCGACGATGTCCTCGTCGAAACCTTCCACGGCCAGCAGTTCGCCGACCGGTACATATGCGATTTCCTCGACGGTGCCGAAGCCTTCGCTGACCAGGATGCCGGCGATTTCCTCGTCCACTTCCAGCTTGTCCATGAACAGCTGGCGGGCCGAAGCCTGCTCGGCCTCCGACTTGGCGGTGACCTGGTCCTGGGTCATCACGTTGAGCTGCCAGCCGGTCAGGCGGCTGGCCAGGCGCACGTTCTGGCCGCCCTTGCCGATCGCCTGGGCCAGGCGGTCTTCCGCCACGGCCAGGTCCATCGAATGCTTGTCTTCATCGACGATGATCGACTGCACTTCAGCCGGTGCCATCGCATTGATGACGAAGTTGGCCGGATTGTCGTTCCACAGCACGATGTCCACGCGCTCGCCATTGAGCTCGTTGGACACGGCCTGCACGCGCGAACCGCGCATGCCGATGCAGGCACCGATCGGATCGGTGCGCTGGTCGTGGGCGAGCACGGCGATCTTGGCGCGGTCACCCGGATCACGGGCACAGGCCTTGATTTCCACCAGCCCCTGGCCGACTTCCGGCACTTCCAGCTTGAACAGCTCGATCATGAATTCCGGGGCGGCGCGGCTGATGAACAGCTGCGGGCCACGCGGTTCCGAGCGCACTTCGGCCAGGTAGCCGCGCACGCGGTCACCGGCGCGCAGCACGTCGCGCGGAATGCCCTTGTCCTTCGGAATGAAGCCTTCGGCGTTGCCGCCCAGGTCGACATAGATGTTGCCGCGCTCGGCGCGCTTGACCACGCCGGTGATCAGCTCGCCGACACGGTCCTTCCATGCATCCACGACCTGCTGGCGCTCGGCTTCGCGCACGCGCTGCACGATCACCTGCTTGGCAGCCTGGGCGGCGATGCGGCCGAAATCCGGGTTTTCGATCTGCTCTTCGATGTAATCGCCGACGTCCACGCCTTCGGCTTCGTCGACGGCATCCATCAGGCGGATCTGGCGATCCGGCGATTCCATGACCACGTCATCGGCCACCACTTCCCAGCGGCGGAAGGTTTCGTAGCTGCCATCCTTGTGGTCGATGACCACGCGGGTCAGCACTTCCTCGTCGGGATAGCGCTTCTTCGCTGCCGAGGCCAGGGCGGCCTCGATGGCATCGAAGATCACTTCACGCGGCACGCCCTTCTCGTTGGCGACTGCGTCGACTACCAGCAACAGTTCCTTGCTCATTGGCTCACTCCGCGCGCGGCTTCTTTGCCGCCGGCTCGTTGGAAGAAGAATTCGTTTTCGGCTTCGGACGCTTCGGTGCCGGACCGGTCGGCTTGCTCGGGGCGAGCCCCAGCGCGACCCAGTCGGGCATGATCCGTGCCTTGTCGATGTTGTCCGCCGACACGACCACTTCGGCCTTGTCGACAATGAAGGTGATGGCGCCCGCGGCTTCGTCGATCGCCTCGATGCGGCCCTGCAGGCGACGACGGTTGTCCTGCGGCAGCTTCAGCGTGACCTTGGCCGATTCGCCGAGGTGGCGGCCGAACTGTTCCAGATTGAACAGCGGACGATCGACACCCGGCGAAGACACTTCCAGCGTGTAGTTGCCGCTGATCGGGTCTTCGACGTCCATCTGTGCCGACACTTCGCGGCTGACCCGCTCGCAGTCGTCGACATTGATGATGCGCTCCGGCTGCTCAGCCAGCGGCACGTCGATGTAAAGGCGCAGGGTCGCACCGCCGGGGGCCGGCAGATATTCAACGCCCAGCAGCTCCAGGCCCAGCGACACAACGGTCGGGGCGAGCAGATTCGCGATGTCGGTTGCCTTGTCGCTCACAGCCTGCCTTGATCTCTTGGTTGGGTGCCGGCCTTGGCCGGCGTGGAAACATGACGCCCCGGAAACGACAAAGGGCCCGCTGGGCCCCTTTTCCGGAAAGACTCCGGTGACTGGATTCCGGTTGCAACCTGCATTGCCTGCCGGTTGCGGCCCTCCTTCCGGTGTGGACTCCCGCTGGGAGGCCGCCTTCAGGGGTACTGCTAGGCCGCTGATGATAGCGACTGCACCGCGCTGGTGCAAGGCTTGGACCACCCTTGAACCTGCCGCTGCGCTCGCCGGGCATGGCCCGGCGGATCGAGCGGAAGCACAAAAGAAAAACGCCTTCGAAGCAGGACTTCGAAGGCGCATTCTTTACTTGGTAGCGGGGGCAGGATTTGAACCTGCGACCTTCGGGTTATGAGCCCGACGAGCTGCCAGACTGCTCCACCCCGCATCAGAAGCGGAATTATGAGGCATAGCTTCAAAACATGCAAGCTTTCCCTCATTCATCAAATCGGTTGGCGCCGATATGAAGTTGGTAGCGGGGGCAGGATTTGAACCTGCGACCTTCGGGTTATGAGCCCGACGAGCTGCCAGACTGCTCCACCCCGCACCGGAAGTGTTTGAACTGCTGCCCCTCTCTGGCGAGGGAGGCGCCCTGCAACGATGTTCTGGCTGAACCGCTGCAGTGACAACTCAGGCTGCGCATATTACACGAATCGCGCAGCTTTGTGTCAACTTTTATGCAATATGCGCAAATGCCTTCTGGCACCAGATCATGATCGGGTTCCAGGCCAGGCCCAGCGCCAGCAGCGCCAGTGCGTTCACGCCCAGCACCAGGCCCAGCACGCGGTCGTTGCTTCGCGGCATGGCCTCGCCCACCGGCTCATCGAAGTACATGACCTTGATGACGCGCAGGTAGTAGAAGCAGCCGACCACGGCACACAGCACGCCCAGGATGGCCAACCACAGCAGGCCACCGTTGATGGCTGCGCCCAGCACCGCCAGCTTGGTCCAGAAGCCCAGGAACGGCGGGATGCCAGCCAGCGACGCCATGATGCACAGCACCAGACCGGCCATCCACGGGTTGCGGGCATTCAGGCCCTTGAAGTCTTCGATGTTCTCGGCTTCGAAACCGGCACGCGACAGCGCGATGATCGCACCGAAGGCCGCGGTCGACATGATGGCGTAAGCCAGTGCGTAGAACAGCGCCGCGGCATAGCCCTGCGAACCGCCACCAGCAATGCCCATCAGCAGGAAGCCGATGTGCGAAACGGTGGAGAACGCCAGCATGCGCTTGAGGTTGCTCTGCGCGATGGCCATCAGGTTGCCGATCACCAGCGAGACCGCGGCCAGGCCGGCAATCAGCAGCTGCAGTTCGGCCGACAGCGGGCCCACGCCCATCTCCAGCAGGCGGTAGGCCATGCCGAAGGCAGCCAGCTTCGGTGCCGAGCTGATGAACAGCGCGATCGGTGCCGGAGCCCCCTGGTAGACGTCGGGCAGCCACATGTGGAACGGCGCGGCACCCAGCTTGAAGGCAACGCCGGCGATCATGAACACCGCACCGGTGATCAGCAGCACGCGCTCTTCCGAGTGCGGGATGGCCTCACGGATCACGTCCAGGTGCAGGCTGCCGGTGGCGCCGTAGATCAGCGACATGCCGTACAGCAGCAGACCCGAGGCCAGCGAGCCGAGCACGATGTACTTCATCGCCGCTTCCGAGGCCAGGCCATTCTCACGGTTGCTGGCAACCAGCGCGTAGGAGCACAGCGCCAGCAGTTCCAGGCCCAGATAGACCATCAGCAGGCTGCCGGCCGAGACCAGGATCATCATGCCGGCGGTGCCGAACAGGATCAGCACGGGGATCTCGCCCTGGAACAGGTTGCGGTCACGCAGGTAGCGCCAGCCATAGACCAGGGTCAGGCCGCTGAGCAGAACGATCCCGGTCTTCATCACGTCTGCGGCGGTATCGCGCACGAACATGCCATGGAAGACCTCCCCCTGCCCGCCCACGCCGGTGGCCAGCATGAACAGCACCACGGCCAGCGCAGCGAGCGAGAACAGGTGGGTGACGAGCTTGTTCCGGTTGCTGACGAACAGGTCGAGGATCATCAGGGCGAAGGCGCTGCCGATCAGCACCAGCTCGGGGGCGAGCGGTGGCAGGTCAGCGGCGGTCAATGGCAGCAGCGGCGAGGTGGTCATCATCAAATCCTGGAATTACAGCAGCTTGCTGGATGCGATCTGCATCGCCAGCTTCGCGATCGAGGGCTCCATCAGGTCGGTCAGCGGCTTGGGGTAGATGCCCAGGGCCAGCACGCCGATGGCGAACACGCCCAGCACCAGCCATTCGCGACCGTTGATGTCCTTCAGTTCGGCAACATGGCTGTTGGCCACTTCACCGAAGAAGATGCGCTTGTACAGCCACAGGGTGTAGGCGGCGCCGATGATCAGGGTGGTGGCCGCGCCCAGCGCGATCCAGGGATTACGCTGGAAGGCCGCGAGGATGACCATGAACTCGCCGACGAAACCGCTGGTGCCCGGCAGGCCTGCGTTGGCCATGAAGAACAGCATGGCGAAGGTGGCAAACCAGGGCATCACGTTGACCACGCCGCCGTAATCGGCGATGCGGCGGCTGTGCATGCGGTCGTACAGCACGCCCACGCTGGAGAACATCGCGCCGGACACGAAGCCGTGCGAGATCATCTGCACCATCGCGCCCTGCAGGCCCAGGCGGGCCGCATCGGCGTTGCCGGCTTCGCGCACCAGCCACAGGGCGATGAAGGTACCCAGGGTGACAAAGCCCATGTGCGCGATCGACGAATAGGCGATCAGCTTCTTCATGTCGTCCTGCACCAGCGCGACCAGGCCGACGTAGATCACCGCGATCAGCGACAGCGCGATCACCAGCCAGGCCCATTCCTGGGACGCGTCCGGGACGATCGGCAGGTTGAAGCGCAGGAAGCCGTAGCCACCGATCTTCAGGGCGATGGCAGCCAGGATCACCGAACCGGCGGTCGGCGCTTCCACGTGGGCGTCAGGCAGCCAGGTGTGGACCGGGAACATCGGCACCTTGACCGCGAAGGCGATCAGGAAGGCGAAGAAGATCCAGGTCTGCTCCTTGGCCGACAGCGGCAGCGCGTACAGGTCGGCCAGCTGGAAGCTGCCGCCCTTCATGTACAGGTAGATCAGCGCCACCAGCATCAGCACCGAGCCGAGGAAGGTGTACAGGAAGAACTTCAGCGCGGCGTAGATGCGGCGCGGGCCGCCCCAGACACCGATGATCAGGAACATCGGGATCAGCATCGCTTCGAAGAACACGTAGAACAGCATCGCGTCCGTTGCGGCGAAGATACCGACGGTGACACCTTCCAGGATCAGGAAGGCCGCCACGTACTGGTTGACGCGCTTGTCGATCGCGCTCCAGGCACCGATCAGGGCAAGCACGCTGACCAGCGTGGTCAGCAGGATCAGCGCCACGGCAATGCCGTCCACGCCCAGGTTGTAGCCGATCTTGTACGCCGGGATCCAGGCATGGGTCTCGACGAACTGCATGCCGTCGACACCCGCGTTGTAGCCGCTCAGCAGCGAGAGGCTCGCCACGAAGGTCAGCACGGCGACGCCCAGGGACGCCCAGCGGGCGGTCTGCGCATCACGGATCGCAAGGATCAGGGCGCCACCGATGATCGGCAGCCAGATGAGGACACTGAGTAGAGGCCAGTTCGACACGTCTTCTTATTCCGTACAGGTCATCAACGCAGGTAATGCATCAGCACGCCCAGAAGGGCAATCAGGCCGATGATCATCGCGAAGGCGTAGTGATAGAGGAAACCGGATTGGGTACGACGCAGCACGCCGGCTGCAACGTCCACAACACGTGCCGAAAGATTGACCACGCCGTCGACGATGTTGCTGTCGATCCAGCGCGAGACCTTGCCCAGCTTGACACCGCCACCGGCAAAGCCATCGATCCACAGCTTGTCGAAGCCGTACTTGTTTTCCAGCACCGACACCAGCGGAGCAAAGGTCTTGCGCGCCTTGCCCGACAGGTCCGGCTTCCACAGGTAGAACAGCGCGGCCAGCAGGAAGCCTGCCAGGGTCAGCCAGAACGGCGGCAGCATCATGCCGTGCAGGGCGAACGCGACCGGGCCATGGAACTCCTCGCCGAGGAAGGCAACGGTGTTCTTGGCCGGATCGTAGAAGTCCACGACACCGGTGAAGAACGTCTGTGCCTGGCCCTTGATTGCCGCGTGAGCGTGATTACCCGCCCAGTCGGTACCGTGCAGCATCGGACCGATGCTGAAGAAACCGATGGCGATCGACGGGATGGCCAGCAGGATCAGCGGCAGGGTCACCACCCACGGGGTTTCGTGCGGCTCATGCGGACCGTGGCCATGGCCGTGGTCGTCATTGTGCGCGTCGCCATGATGCGCATCAGCAGCGTGGTGATCGTCATGGCCATGGCCATGATCGTCATTATGCGCGTCGCGGAAGCGTTCCTTGCCATGGAAGGTCATGAACAGCAGGCGGAAGCTGTAGAAGCTGGTCACCAGCACGCCACCCAGCACAGCCCAGTAGCCATAGGTGGCCACCCAGCTGTTCTGCATGTGGGCGTGGATCTCGGCCGCTTCGATGATGGTGTCCTTCGAGTAGAAACCGGAGAAGAACGGCGTACCGACCAGGGCCAGGGTACCGATCCACATGGTGACGAAGGTGATCGGCATGTACTTGCGCAGGCCGCCCATCTTGCGCATGTCCTGCTCATGGTGCATCGCGATGATGACCGAACCGGCACCCAGGAACAGCAGCGCCTTGAAGAAGGCGTGGGTCATCAGGTGGAACACGGCCGCCGAATAGGCCGACACGCCCAGTGCGACGGTCATGTAGCCCAGCTGCGACAGCGTGGAGTACGCGACGACGCGCTTGATGTCGTTCTGCACGATGCCGATCAGGCCGGTGAAGAAGGCCGTGGTCGCACCGATGAACAGGATGAAGTTCAACGCGGTCTGCGACAGCTCGAACAGCGGCGACATGCGGGTGACCATGAAGATACCGGCGGTCACCATCGTCGCGGCGTGGATCAGTGCCGAAATCGGGGTCGGGCCTTCCATCGAGTCCGGCAGCCACACGTGCAGCGGGACCTGGGCCGACTTGCCCATGGCACCGATGAACAGGCAGATGCAGATGACGGTGGCGATCGACCAGATCACCGGCTCGTTCAACAGCTGCATGCCGAACATGGTGCCGTCCCAGATCTGCAGCTGGGCGCGCGGGTCGGCCAGCATGCCGGCCTGCGAGAACACCTGCGAGTAATCCAGGGTACCGAACACCCACAGCACGCCGGCAATGCCGAGCAGGAAGCCGAAGTCACCGACGCGGTTGACCAGGAACGCCTTCATGTTGGCGAAGATCGCGGTCGGGCGCTTGAACCAGAAGCCGATCAGCAGGTACGACACCAGGCCCACCGCTTCCCAGCCGAAGAACAGCTGCAGGAAGTTGTTGCTCATCACCAGGGTGAGCATCGAGAAGGTGAACAGCGAGATGTAGCTGAAGAACCGCTGGTAGCCCGGATCGTCCTGCATGTAGCCGATCGTGTAGATGTGGACCAGCAGCGACACGAAGGTCACCACCACCATCATCATCGCGGTCAGCTTGTCGACCATGAAGCCGACATGGGCCGAGTACTGGCCGACTTCGAAGAACGTGTAGATGTTCTGGTTGAACGGTTGCGCACCGCCCCACAGCAGCTGGTAGAGCGTGTACATCGACAGGCCGCAGGCCACCGCGACGCCGAGGATGGTGATGGTCTGCGCACCGAAGCGCTTGACCTGGCGACCGAACAGGCCGGCGATGATGCTGCCGAACAGCGGTGCAAGCACCACTGCGATCAACAGACTCTTGGAGAGAGTGATTTCCATCTGTGGATCAGCCCTTCAACGAATCGACTTCGCCGACATTGATCGTGCGTCGGGTACGGAACAGGGTCACCAGGATCGCCAGGCCGATGGCGGCTTCCGCGGCGGCGACGGTCAGGATGAAGAACACGAACAGCTGGCCGGACGGATCGCCCAGCTGACGCGAGAAGGCGACGAAATTGACGTTCACCGACAACAGCATCAGCTCGATCGACATCAACAGGACGATGACGTTCTTCCGGTTGAGGAAGATGCCGGCCAGGCTGATGGCGAACAGCACCGCGCCAAGCGCAAGCATGTGGCCAAGGGTAATCACGGCTGGGTCTCCTCGCCGGTGGCCGGCTTGCTGTTGCTGTGCACGACCGGCGCTTCGGCGTCCATCTTGACCATGCGCAGGCGCTGGCCGGCCTTGACCATGGTCTGCTCGCCCGGGTTCTGGCTCTTCACGCCGGTACGGCGACGCAGGGTCAGCATCACGGCGGCCACCACGGCCACGGTCAGGATGACCGCAGCGAACTCGAACGGCAGCAGGTACTCGGTGAACAGCGTACGGGCCAGCCAGGTGACGTTGGAGCTGTCGGCGGCGAGCGCGGCGGCGTTGTCGGCCGGGAACGGGGTGACCACCCTGCCCTTCACGCCGATCAGGATCAGCATCTGCACCAGCATCGCCACGGCGACGATCAGGCCGACCGGCAGGTAGCGCACCCAACCCTCACGCAGCTTGGTGGGATCGATGTCGAGCATCATCACCACAAACAGGAACAGCACCATCACAGCGCCGACATACACCAGCACCAGTGCCACGCCGAGGAACTCGGCGCCGACCAGCAGCCACACGCAGGCGATGGAGAAGAAGGTCAGCACCAGGCAGAGCACGGCGTGAACCGGGTTGCGCACGCTGATCACCGCACCGGCCGAAACCGTTGCCGCGATGGCGAAGACCCAGAAAGCGATATTTACCCAATCCATCTCTCGACCTCAGCGGTAAGCGGCATCGGCGGCGCGACGCTCGGCGATCTCGGACTCGAGACGGTCGCCCAGGGCCAGCAGCTGCGGCTTGGTAACGATGTTTTCGCCACGATTCTCGAAGTGGTACTCGAGGATGTGGGTTTCGACGATCGAGTCCACCGGGCAGCTTTCTTCACAGAAGCCACAGAAGATGCACTTGAACAGATCGATGTCATAGCGCGTGGTACGGCGGGTGCCGTCCTCGCGCTTGGCCGAGTCGATGGTGATGGCCAATGCAGGGCACACCGCTTCGCACAGCTTGCAGGCGATGCAGCGCTCTTCACCGTTGGGGTAACGGCGCAGGGCGTGCAGGCCACGGAAGCGCGGCGACTGCGGGAACTTCTCCATCGGGTACATCATCGTGTACTTGGGCTTGAAGCTGTACTTCAGCGTCAGCCAAAGGCCGCCCAGCAGTTCGAGCAGCAGAAGGCTCTTGAAGTAATGGGTAATCCTGTTCATCACTTAGACGCCCTTTTGAATCACGCCGAAGAACACCATGACGGCGGTAACCGCGATCCACAGAATGGCCAGCGGGATGAAGACCTTCCAGCCCAGGCGCATGATCTGGTCATAGCGGAAGCGCGGGAAGCTGGCACGGAACCAGATGTAGGCACTGGCGAAGAAGAACACCTTGACGAACAGCCACGGTGCACCGCCCTTCCAGATCCAGTCGACCAGCGGCGAGATATCGCCCGGGTTGACCCAGCCCTGGATCGGGCTCAGCCAGCCGCCGAGGAAGAAGATCGAGATCAGGAAGCTGATCAGGATCATGTTGGCGTATTCGGCCAGGAAGAACAGCGCGAACGCACCGCCCGAGTACTCAACCATGTGGCCGGCGACGATTTCCGATTCACCTTCCACCACGTCGAACGGCGCGCGGTTGGTTTCGGCAACGCCCGACACCCAGTAGATGACGAACAGCGGGAACAGCGGCAGCAGGAACCAGTCGAAGAAACCGGAATTGCCGGCCTGCGCCATCACGATGTTGCTCAGGTTCAGGCTGCCCGACGCGATCATCACGCCGACCAGGGCGAAGCCCATGGCGATTTCGTAGCTGATCATCTGCGCCGAGGCACGCATCGCACCCAGGAACGCATACTTCGAGTTGGATGCCCAACCGGCCAGGATGATGCCGTAGATGCCCAGCGAGGTCATCGCCAGCAGGTACAGCAGGCCGGCGTTGGCGTTGGACAGCACGATCTGCGAATCGAAGGGGACCACCGACCAGGCCGCGAAGGCCGGAGCCAGGGTGATCAGCGGTGCCAGCAGGTAGATCGCCTTGTTGGCGCTGCTCGGCTGGACCACTTCCTTGAACAGCAGCTTGAAGACATCGGCGAAGGCCTGGAAGATGCCCATGCCCACGTACATCGGGCCGTGGCGGACGTGCATCCAGCCGATCAGCTTGCGTTCCCAGACCACGTAGAAGGCCACCGAGATGATCACCGGAACGGTGATCACCAGGATCTTCAGGATGATCCAGATCAGCGCGCCGATGTCACCGAGGCCAAGCAGCCACTGGTGCAGCGGGTCGACCGCGTTCAACAGCAATTCGTTCATGCAGCCACCACCGTTACGCGAGCGGCACCCAGCGGCGCGGTCGCGCCGTGGCCCGATTCAATCCAGACCGAACCCGCAGCGACGCGGGCGTCGATCACCACCGGCAGGGTGGCCTTGCCGGCATCGGTGCCGACCTTGGCCATCTGCCCTTCCTGCAGCTGCAGGCGAGCGGCGTCTTCAGCGTTCAGCACGATGCGCGGCGCGTTGTTGAGCGGATGCGACTGCAGCGCCGGGGCGCGACGGACCACCGCATCGGTGCGGTAGATCGCGGCGGTCGAAGCCACTTCCAGGCCTTCGCCGGCAACCACCGGCTGCGCCGAAGCGGCAACGGTGACCGACACCGGGGCCAGGCTGGCACGCAGGCCGGCCAGGTCGGTGAAGTCGAAACCGGCCAGCGCCATGTCGCCGCCCAGTGCGCGCAGCACGCGCCAGCCCTCACGGGCCTCGCCCGGCAGCTTGCCGCCGGCACGGGCCGACTGCTCGCGACCATCGAGGTTGGTCAGGGTGGCGTCGATTTCCGGCAGCGCACCGATCGGCAGGATGACGTCGGCAACGTCGCGGGTGGAGACGCAGGCGAACTGGCTGAAGGCCACCACCTTGGCACCGACCAGCGCCTTGCGCGCGGCGGGAGCGTCAGCGAAGTCCAGACCCGGCTCCAGGCCGTACACCACGTAGGCCTGGCGCGGTTGCGCCAGCATCTCGGCGACGTCCTTGCCGGCCGGCAGCACGCCGGCGCGGGTCAGGCCAACGGCGTTGGCGCCCTGCGGAATGCGGCACAGCTTGGCGCCGGTCGCAGCGGCGAAGTCACGCGCGGCGGCGCGGATCGCGGCAGCCTGCGGGTGGTTTTCGGCGATGCCACCGACGATCAGCACGGTGTTGTTGCCGCCCTGCACCGCCGAACGCAGCTCGGCGTTGGCCAGTGCGTCGACGAACTTCGACGGCGCGACGATCTGCTTGCCGGCGATGCTGAAGGCGAAGTCGAAGTCCACCGGGTTGACGACGTGGATCTTCGCGCCATTGGTGGTCTGCGCCTTGCGCAGGCGAGCGTGCAGCAGCGGCAGTTCGTGGCGGATGTTGCTGCCCAGAACGACGATGCGGTCGGCGCCTTCGATCTCGGCGAGCGGCAGGCCGAACACTTCAGCGGTTGCAGCGTCGGAGAAATCGCGGTTGTTGATGCGGTGGTCGATGTTGCTCGAGCCCAGGCCCTTGGCCAGGCGGGCCAGCAGCGCGCCTTCCTCGTTCGAGGTCGACGGGTGCACCAGCACGCCCAGGTTGTCGCCCTGGTTGGCCTTGAGGATCTCGGCAGCGGCGGCCAGGCCTTCGGCCCAGCTCACTTCCTTCCACTCGCCATTGACCTTGCGCAGCGGCTTGACCGCACGATCTTCGCTGTACAGGCCCTGGTGCGAGTAGCGGTCACGGTCGGACAGCCAGCACTCGTTCACGGCTTCGTTGTCGCGCGGCACGGTGCGCAGCACTTCGCCGCGACGCACGTGCAGGAACAGGTTCGAACCCATCGCGTCGTGGTAGCCCAGCGATTCGCGCGCGGTCAGTTCCCACGGACGGGCGCGGAACTGGAACACCTTGTTGGTCAGCGCGCCGACCGGGCAGACGTCGACGACGTTGCCCGACAGCTCGGTGGTCAACGGCTTGCCGTCGAAGGTACCGATCTGCAGGTTCTCACCGCGGTACATGCCACCCAGTTCATAGGTACCGGCAACGTCGGCGGTGAAGCGGACGCAGCGGGTGCACTGGATGCAGCGGGTCATCTCGGTGGCGACCAGCGGGCCCATGTCCTCGTCCGGCACCACACGCTTGCGCTCGTTGAAGCGGCTGACCGAACGGCCATAGCCCAGCGACACGTCCTGCAGCTCGCACTCGCCGCCCTGATCGCAGATCGGGCAATCCAGCGGATGGTTGATGAGCAGGAACTCCATCACCGAGCGCTGGAACTTCAGTGCCTTCTCGCTGCGGGTGGCGACCTTCATGCCATCCATCACCGGGGTGGCACAGGCCGGCGCCGGCTTCGGCGACTTTTCAACGTCCACCAGGCACATGCGGCAGTTGGCGGCGATCGGCAGCTTCTCGTGATAGCAGAAGCGCGGAATCGAAATGCCGGCCTTGTCGGCGGCCTGGATGATCATCGAACCCTTGGGTACGACCAGCGACTTGCCATCGATCTCGATGGTCACGTGATCCGGTGGCACGCTCGGGTTTACGGGTTGCGCGCTCATGCGGCGGCTGCCTCCACCTTCTTGCCGTCAACCATCGAATGACCGTTGACGATGTAGTACTCGAATTCGTCCCAGAACTGGCGCAGGAAGCCCTGGATGGGCCATGCAGCCGCTTCACCGAACGCACAGATGGTGTGGCCTTCGATCTGGCCGGCCACCGCCTTCAGCTGGTGCAGGTCTTCCATCGTGGCCTTGCCGGCCACGATGCGCTCCAGCACGCGGTGCATCCAGCCGGTACCTTCACGGCACGGGGTGCACTGGCCACAGGATTCCTTGTGGAAGAACTGGCTGATGCGGCAGGCGAACTTGACGCAGCAGACGCTGTCGTCAAGCACCACGATCGCACCCGAACCCAGGCCGGAGCCCAGCGCACGGATGGTGTCGTAGTCCATCGGCAGGTCCTTCAGCTCGGCCGCGGTCAGCACCGGCATCGACACGCCGCCCGGGATCGCGCCCTTCAGGGTGCGGCCCGGACGCAGGCCACCGGCCATCTGCAGCAGATCGTGGAAGGTGGTGCCCAGCGGCACTTCGAAGTTGCCGCCGTTCTGCACGCAGCCGGACACCGAGAAGCACTTCGGGCCGCCGTTGGCGGTCAGGCTCAGGCCCTTGAACCACTCTGGACCGTTGCGGATGATCGCCGGCACCGAACCGTAGGTTTCGGTGTTGTTGATCGTCGACGGCTTGCCGTACAGGCCAAAGTTGGCCGGGAACGGCGGCTTGTAGCGCGGCTGGCCCTTCTTGCCTTCCAGCGATTCCATCAGTGCGGTTTCTTCGCCGCAGATGTACGCGCCGGCACCCAGCGCACCGTAGATGTCGATGTCCACGCCCGAGCCCATCACGTTCTTGCCCAGCCAGCCATTTGCATAGGCGTCGGCCAGGGCCTGCTCGAAGTGCTCGAACGGCTCGTGGTGGAACTCACCGCGCAGGTAGTTGTAACCCACGGTCGAACCGGTGGCGTAGCAGGCGATCGCCATGCCTTCCACCACCGAATGCGGGTTGTAGCGCAGGATGTCGCGGTCCTTGCAGGTGCCCGGCTCGGATTCGTCCGAGTTGCAGAGGATGTACTTCTGCATGTTGCCCTTGGGCATGAAGGACCACTTCAGGCCGGTCGGGAAGCCCGCGCCGCCACGGCCGCGCAGGCCCGAGGCCTTGACCATCTCGATGACCTGCTCCGGCGGGATCTTCTCTTCGAGGATCTTGCGCAGGGCGGCATAGCCACCAGTCTTCAGGTAGCTTTCGTACGACCACGGGGTGTCGTAATGCAGGGTGGTGTAGACCACCTGGTGCGGCAGCGGCGCAGGACCGACCGGCCCCTTGGATTCGTGGTGATGTGCCATGCCCTTACTCCAGCCCGTCCAGCAGCTCGTCGACCTTTTCCAGGGTCAGACGCTCATGGTAATGACCGTTGATGACCATCATCGGTGCGCCACCGCAGCCTGCCAGGCACTCTTCCTCGCGCTTGAGGTAGACGCGGCCGTCCGCGGTCGATTCACCGTGCTTGATGCCCAGCTTCTTCTCGCAATGGCGGACGATGTCCTCGGCGCCATTGAGCCAGCAGCTGATGTTGGTGCAGATGGCCACGTTGTTGCGGCCCACCTTCTCGGTCTCGAACATCGAGTAGAAGCTGGCGACCTCGTAGGCCCACACCGGCGGCAGATCAAGGTACTTGGCCACGCCGGCGATCAGCTCGTCGGTCAACCAGCCCTGGTTCTGCTCCTGGGCCGCATGCAGGCCCTGCAGCACTGCAGAGCGCTTGCGGTCCGGCGGGAACTTGGACAGCCAGTGATCGATGTGAGCGCGGGTCTTGTCGCTCAGCACCACCATCGGGTCGACGTCGCGCGCCGCCTCGAAATTACCTGTCGCCTTCATCGGCCGACCTCAGCGAAATGCATAACGTGAAATTGCAGAAACTGCGGCGCCGGCTTGCGCCGGCTGCCTGCAGCGGGCGTTGGCGTGGCGGACGGCATTACCGGTCAACCTCGCCGAACACCAGATCGTAGGTGCCGATCATCGCCACCACGTCGGCCAGCATGTGGCCGCGCACGATCGAGTCGATCGAGGACAGGTGGGCGAAGCCCGGCGCGCGAAGGTGCACGCGGAACGGCTTGTTGGCGCCATCGGAAACCAGGTAGCAGCCGAACTCGCCCTTGGGGGCTTCAACGGCGGCGTAGGTTTCACCGGCAGGCACGCAATAGCCTTCGCTGAACAGCTTGAAGTGGTGGATCAGCGCTTCCATGTCGTCCTTCATGTCCTCGCGCTTGGGCGGAGCGACCTTGAAGTTCTTCACCATCACCGGGCCCGGGTTGGCCTTCAGCCACGCCACGCACTGCTTGATGATGCGGTTGGACTCGCGCATTTCGGCGATGCGGACCAGGTAACGGTCGTAGCAGTCGCCTTCCTTGCCCAGCGGGATGTCGAAATCGACGGCATCGTACTTGGCGTACGGGCGCTTCTTACGCAGGTCCCAGGCAACGCCCGAGCCGCGCAGCATCACACCGGTCATGCCCCACTGGTGGGCCAGTTCGGGCGTCACCACGCCAATGCCGACGGTACGCTGCTTCCAGATACGGTTGTCGGTCAGCAGGGTCTCGTATTCGTCGACACGGCCCGGGAATTCGTTGGTGAAGTTCTCCAGGAAGTCCAGCAGCGAACCTTCGCGCGCGGCGTTGAGGTTCTTCAGGGCCTTGCCCTTGTGCCAGCGCGATTCCTTGTACTTCGGCATGTGGTCCGGCAGGTCGCGGTAGACACCGCCCGGACGGTAGTACGCCGCGTGCATGCGCGCGCCGGAGACCGCTTCATAGCAGTCCATCAGCTCTTCACGCTCGCGGAAGGCGTACAGCATCACCGCCATTGCGCCCAGATCGAGGGCGTTGGAACCCAGCCACATCAGGTGGTTGAGGATGCGGGTGATTTCATCGAACAGGGTACGGATGTACTGCGCACGCTCCGGCGCCTCGATCCCCATCAGGGTCTCGATCGAGCGCACGTAGGCGTGCTCGTTGCACATCATCGACACGTAATCCAGGCGATCCATGTAGCCAATCGACTGGTTGAACGGCTTGGACTCGGCCAGCTTTTCGGTACCACGGTGCAGCAGACCCACGTGCGGGTCGGCGCGCATGATGGTTTCGCCGTCCATTTCCAGGATCAGGCGCAGCACACCGTGGGCGGCCGGATGCTGCGGGCCGAAGTTCATGGTGTAGTTGCGGATTTCCTGCCGGCTCTCGGCCGGGCTGCTGGCGAATGCTTCGCCGGCCTGGTGTACGTGGCTCACTTCACTGCCTCCTGCGCGCGCTCACCTTCTGCGGTCTGCAGGCGGGCGTCGTCGCGGATCACGCGCGGCACGCCGACACGCGGCTCCACCGAGGTGACCGGTTCGTAGATCACGCGCTTCTTTTCTTCGTCGTAGCGGACTTCGACATTGCCGATCAGCGGGAAGTCCTTGCGGAACGGATGACCGACGAAACCGTAATCGGTCAGGATCCGGCGCAGGTCCGGGTGGCCTTCGAAGATCACGCCGTACAGGTCGAACGCTTCGCGCTCGAACCAGTTCAGGCCCGGCCAGATGCCGGTCAGCGAGGACACCACCGGCAGCGCTTCGTCAGGGGCGAAGCAGCGCAGGTGCATCATCAGGTTGTGCTGGTACGAACGCAGCTGGGCGACCACGGCGAAACGCTGGGTCGGCATGTGCTGCGGGCGGGCGCCGTCGGCACCGTTTTCCTCGGTGGGGAACTCGCCCCACGCGAAACGGCCCTGGGCCTTGCCTTCGACACCACGGCTGAAGCCCTGCGAGGACACATCGGCGGTGTCCCACTCATCGGAGCCATAACCGAGATAGTCGACGCCGCAGAGATCGACGGCCTGTTCGAAACCAAACTCGTCACGCAGCGCCAGGGCGGTGGCGTGCCACTCGGCGGCAGGCACTTCCAGCGTCACTTCGCCGCGGGGTTCGACCACGATGACCTTCGCACCTGCGAAACGTGCGGAGAGTCGGTCGATGAAGGATGCTTGCTCTGCCATGGGGGCTTGGCGCGCTCTTGTCAGGTGAAGGGGTCAGCGGGCGATGGTCTGTGTACGCCAGATCTTCTTCTGCAGCTGCAGGATCCCGTACACCAGCGCCTCGGCGGTCGGCGGGCAGCCCGGGACATAGACGTCCACCGGCACCACGCGATCACAGCCGCGCACCACAGAATAGGAATAGTGGTAGTAACCACCGCCGTTGGCGCAGCTGCCCATCGAGATGACCCACTTCGGGTCTGGCATCTGGTCGTAGACCTTGCGCAGCGCCGGGGCCATCTTGTTGACCAGGGTACCGGCCACGATCATCACGTCGGACTGACGCGGCGACGGACGGAACACCACGCCGTAGCGGTCAAGGTCCAGGCGCGCGGCACCGGCATGCATCATCTCGACCGCACAGCAGGCCAGGCCGAAGGTCATCGGCCACATCGAGCCGGTACGCGCCCAGTTCAGCAGTGCGTCGACGCTGGTGGTGACGAAGCCCTTTTCCAGCAGCGGGTTGTCGCCTTCCGGCCGCAGGATGTCATCAACCCGGCCTTCCGGCGTCGGATTGTTCATGAGGCCATCGAGAGTCTGAATCACTCCCATTCCAGCGCTCCCTTCTTCCAGACGTAAATGAAACCGAGGAACAGCATGCCGACGAACAGGCCCATGGTGATGAGCGAACGCGCGCCCAGCTCCATGAAGACCTGGGTCCACGGCACGATGAAGATGATTTCCAGGTCGAAGACGATGAACTGGATCGCGATCAGGTAGTAGCGCACGTCGAACTTCATGCGCGCGTCTTCGAAGGCTTCGAAGCCGCACTCGTACGGCGACAGCTTTTCCAGATCGGGGCGGCGGGGACCGAGGAATCGGCCAACCAGCATCAGCGTAATGCCGATACCGGTGGCAACGATCAGAAACAGCAGAGACGGCAAATATTCGGCCAGCACAGCGATTCTCTCTTGCCTCTGCCGCTGCGCCTGCAGGCGCTTTGGCATGGGGGAGTGGACGGGAATCTGCCTGGCGCCTTGCGCGCCAGACGAACCCGCTTTACTTACAAATGGTGCCCAAGAGGGGACTCGAACCCCTACGACCTAAGTCGCTACCACCTCAAGGTAGTGCGTCTACCAATTCCGCCACCTGGGCAAACGATCACATCAGACTATCTTCCCGATGCGCCGCGTATTGTAACCGGCTTCAGTGTTTCTGGGAGCCTTCCGAAGGCTTTTCTTCACCAGAAACCGAAGATTCCGCCTGAGCCGGCACAGTTGCGGCCGGAACCGGGGCGGCAGGGACCGCATCGGCCTTCGGAACGGCCGGCAATTCGCCCGCCGGGGCCGCCGGAGCGGTCACCGCCGGGGCGGACATCAGACCCAGATCCTGCTCGGCCGCCGGACGGGTGCCGTGACCGGCATACCAGGCCATGAAGAGGCTGATGCCGAAGAACACGACTGCCAGCCACTTGGTGGACTTGGACAGGAAATTCGAAGCGCCGCGCGCACCGAACACCGTACCCGAGGCACCGGCGCCAAAGCCCGAACCCGCCGCCGCACCCGAACCACGCTGCATCAGGATCAGCGCGATCATGGCCACAGCGACCAGCACGTAGACGACATTGAGGATCAACATCAGCATTGAAAACCGCCCTCGGACATTACTTCTAGGATTAGTTCGCGGCCGCCGCCCGTGCGATGGCCAGGAAGTCCGCGGCCACCAGGGAGGCGCCACCGACCAGCCCACCATCGACATCCGGCTGCGCGAACAGTTCCCCGGCATTGTCGGGCTTCACGCTACCGCCGTAAACAATGGGCAGTGAATCAGCGATTCTAGCATCGATACGCGCGACTTCGCCACGGATGAACGCGTGCACCTGCTGCGCCTGCTCCTTGCTGGCGGTACGGCCGGTACCGATGGCCCAGACCGGCTCGTAGGCAACCACGGCCTTGGCGAAGCCTGCCGCACCGACCCGTTCCAGCACCGGCGCCAGCTGGCTGGCGATGACCGCCTCGGTCTGCCCCGCTTCGCGCTGCTCCAGGGTCTCGCCCACGCACAGCACCGGCACCAGGCCGGCATGCTGGGCGGCGGCGAACTTGCGGGCAACCAGCTCGCTGCTTTCATGGTGGTACTGGCGGCGCTCGGAGTGGCCGACCAGGCCATAGCGGGCACCGACCTCGACCAGCATCGCCGCGCAGACCTCGCCGGTATAGGCCCCCTTCTCGTTGCTGCTCACGTCCTGCGCGCCAAAGGCAAGGCCGGTTTCGCCGAAGTCCTCGACCAGCTCCCCCAGGTACGGCAACGGCGGCAGGATCACCACGTCCACCCCCTCCAGCGGCAGCCCGGCGGCCACCTGCCCCAGCAGTTCATTGGCGAATTGACGGCTGCCATGCAGCTTCCAGTTTCCGGCGACGATCTTGCGGCGCATGAGCGGGTGGCTCCTGTGTGAAGTCAGCCGGTCATGATACCCGTTACGGCAAAAATCCGTTTCCTTGTAAGCGGTTACATGGATTTTCAGCCAACGGCGCAGCCCCTCGTGGCGGGGGTTGGGGTTGGTCGCGGAGAGCCCCGGCTGGATTTGTGGGGTTGGCCGGGCGGGTGGGACTGGCGAGGGACGCCGTGAACCCATCCCTGGGGGCTTGGCCGCGGCATCCATGCCGCGGACACCCTCGCCAGCCCCACCCGCCCGGCCCATGACACATTGCGGCGGTCCGCCCGCCACGGAAAGAAAAAAGAAGATCAAAAGCAAAAGCGAAAGCAGAGCTTCGGCCCCCTCCCCTGCTTTAGCTGCCGGGGTCAGATCCCTTTTCCTGCGGAAAAGGGATCTGACCCCTACCCCACACGCATGGCGTGGATCTACCGTGTCGACCAAGGTCGACACCTACCGGAAATCGCGAGTTACTCGCCGTCACCGGGAAACTGTCGAAGGCGGGGAGGTGTCGGATGGCGGGGTGTCCGCGGCATGGATCCCGCGGCCAAGCCCCCATGGACGGGTTCACGGCGTCCCCGCCATCCGACACCTCCCCGCCTCCCCACGGAACATCCCAGAGCCGCTTTGGCTTTGGCCTTGGCTTCGGCTTCGGCCTCTGCGGGTGCAGGGCGCAGCCCTGCAAAGAAAAAGGCCGCCCTTCGGCGGCCTTCACTTCTCATTACTTCAGCTTGATCTCGCGCAGGCGCTCCTCGAGGAAGCCGTGGGCGGTGATCGGCTCCGGGTACCGGCTCGGGCTCTCCGGGGTGATGCAGGACGGCAGCACATCGATCAGGAAGTCCGGGTTCGGGTGCAGGAAGAACGGCACCGAGTAGCGCGGCTGGCGCGCCAGCTCACCCGGGGGGTTGACCACGCGGTGGATGGTCGACGGATACACATGGTTGGTCAGGCGCTGCAGCATGTCGCCGATGTTGACCACGATGGTGTCGGCGTCCGAAGTGAACGGCACCCACTCGCCATCATGCGACTGCACTTCGAGGCCGGCGGCACTGGCGCCGACCAGCAGGGTGATGAAGTTGATGTCGCCATGGGCGCCCGCACGCACGTTCGGGATGTCGTCGGTGGTGATCGGCGGGTAATGGATCGGACGCAGGATCGAGTTGCCGAAATTGGTCTTGTCGGCGAAGAAATTCTCCGGCAGGCCGATGTGCAGGGCCAGCGCCGACAGCACGCGCGAACCCAGGTTGTCCAGCGCCTGGTACAGGCCGTAGCCACGCTCACGGAAGCCCTCGACCTCGGTCGGCCACAGGTTCGGGGCCATCACGTCGCGGTACTTGGAGTCGTCAGCGATCTCGCGGCCGATGTGCCAGAACTCCTTCAGATCGAAGTGCTTGGAACCCTTGGCGGTTTCAACACCGAACGGGGTGTAGCCGCGGGCGCCGCCGCTGCCGGCCACGTGGTACTTGCGCTTGACCTCATCCGGCAGGGCGAAGAAGGCCTTGAAGGCACCGTAGGCCGCGTCGATGTCGGCCTGCGGGATGCCGTGGTTGCGGATGCCCGCGAATCCCCATTGGCGGTAGGCCGCGCCCAGCTCGGCCACGAAGGCTTCGCGGTCGCTGTCGAAACGGGTGATGTCGAGGGTCGGGATCTGGCTCACA
The DNA here is from genome assembly GCF_056861405.1 of Stenotrophomonas sp. 22DLJC03. NCBI lineage: Bacteria > Pseudomonadati > Pseudomonadota > Gammaproteobacteria > Lysobacterales > Lysobacteraceae > Stenotrophomonas > Stenotrophomonas sp. 22DLJC03. Next base: position 181,043 of record NZ_JBSPUG010000002.1, on the reverse strand, counting down.
GCGGTTCCTGGCTTGTCGTTGGGTCTGAAACGGGCCTGCGCATTCAGGGCCCGCCTGAACATTGTGACAGATCGCCCGGCGAACGCGACTCGATACAAGGAAACAAACCGATACAATGCGCGACCCGAGCACATTTAACGATTCAATCACGTTGGTGCCGCGCGTTTCTTCCAGCCACCCGACCCCGCCCGCACCATGCCCTCCGACCCAGCCGACACCACGCCCGTAGCAGATACCGCCCGCCACTGGCGCCGGCTGGCCTGGTGGTCGCTGTTCGTGGCCGGCAACGCGATCCTGGCCGCAGCCATCACTGTTGGGAACGTGCCGCTGACCGACAACCCCGGTGGCGCAATCGGCCTGGTTTACCTGTCCGTCGCCCTGCCCGGCCATCTGCTGGCATTCGGCGCGCTGGCCGGCCTGTTGCCACTGCTGCTGGGACTCTGGCAGCGCAACGCACGCATCCTGAGTGTCAGTGCAGTGCTGCTGCAGGGCCTGTGGCTGTGCCTGCTGCTGGTCGACGCCAAGGTGTTCACCCTGTACCGCTTCCACCTCAATGCCATGGTGGTGAACATGGTCTTCGGTGGCGCACTGCAGGACCAGGTAGCGCTGTCCTGGAAAACCTGGCTGCAGGCGGGCCTGCTGGTGGCCGCCATCTTCACCGCCGAAGGCCTGCTGGCCTGGGCCTGCTGGAAGCTGCTGCCAGCCCTGCCCCGTCGGCGCACGGTACTGCAGGCCTGGGCGGTGGTCGCACTGCTGATGGCCGGCGGCCAGGTCGCCACCGCCTACTACGATGCCCGCGGCGACCGCGATGTGATCGCGCAGTGGAACTATCTGCCGTGGGCACAGCCGATCACCGCCAAGAGCTTCATGCGCAAGCTCGGTGTGGTCAGCGAACAGCAGGCCGGGCTGCCAGATCCGCGCCACGCCCAGTTGCAGTATCCGCTGCAGCCGCTGCGCTGCCAGAACCCGCACCGCCCCAACGTGCTGATGGTGGTGCTGGAGTCGCTGCGCCACGACGTCCTGACCCCCCAGCTGATGCCCAATGCCTCGGCGCTGGCACAGGGGTCGCGTGTATACGACCACCACTTCAGCACCGGCAACGCCACCCGCTATGGCCTGTTCGGCCTGCTCTACGGCCTGCCCGGTGGCTACTGGCAGAGCATGCTGGACGAACAGCGTGGCTCGCAGCTGTTCCAGGTACTGCGCCAACAGGGCTACGACCTGCACCTGTATGGCAGTGCGCCGCTGTACAGCCCCGAATTCGACCGCACCGTGTTTGCCGACGTCCGCGATCAGCTGCATCAAGGACCGTCCGAACTCGGCCCGGATGGCCGCGACCGTGCCATCGTCGCTGCGCTGCAGAAGGACATCCGTACCAGCCAGGCGGCACAGCAGCCCTGGTTCGGTTTCGTGTTCCTCGACTCCACTCACGCTGGCTACCACCTGCCTGCCAGCTATCCGCCGGTGGCCACACCGATGGCCAAGGAAATCGACTTCCTGAAATTCGGCCCCGACCACGACCCGACGCCGGAGCTCAACCGCTACCGCACCGCCGTGCACTACGCCGACAGTCTTATCGGCTCATTGCTGGACGACTTGCGCGCGCAGGGCCTGGCCGAGGACACCATCGTCCTGGTCACCGGTGATCACGCCGAAGAATTCAACGACCTCAAGCTGAACTACTGGGGCCACAACGGCAACTTCTCCGATTACCAGCTGCAGGTGCCGTTCGTACTGCACTGGCCAGGCCAGGCCAGCGGCATTCAGACACGCACCAGTTCCCACGAAGACTGGGTGCCGACCCTGATGCGCCACGCACTGGGCTGCGAGAACGCGCTGACCGACTTCAGCACCGGCCAGGACCTGCTGGGCGAACCCACGGGCCAACGCGCACTGGTGGTGGAAAGCTGGTCGCAACGCGCGGTCCGCCACGGCAACGCCATCTACGTGTTCGACAAATTCGGCAACGCAACCGCGCTTGACCTGCGTTACCGCCCTCTGCCTCAGCAGGTCCCGGACTCCGCCGCCGTCCGCTCTGCATGGGAAGCGCTGACCCGCTTCCGCAACCGCTGACCCCCAAGGATCATCCCGCATGAACCGTCCGCTGCGCATCCTGCATACCGAAGCCGCCAAGGGAATGGGCGGGCAGGAGATCTACATCTTCCGCCACATGCAGGTGATGCGTGCGCGCGGCCATGATGTGTCGCTGCTGTGCCAGCCGGATGCACGGCTGGCCAAGCTGGCGCGTGATGACGGTTTCACCGTGCACGCGCTGCGCATGGGCGGGCTCGCCCGCCTGCTGCGCGGCATCTGGTCGGTGTCCCGACTGGTCCGCCGCGAACGTTACGACGTGGTCAATACCACCAGCCGCCGTGACGCGCTGATCGCCGCTGCAGGTGCGCGTCTGGGCGGTACGCCGCTGGTGGTGCGCTCGCGCCATCTGATGAGTCCGGTCAATTCGCTGCTGACCTATACCAGGCTTCCACACCGGGTTCTGACCGTCAGCAGTTTCGTCAAGCAACTGCTGGCCGACCGTGGCATACCGGCCGAGCATATCGGCATCGTGCCGCCGATCGCGGTGCCGCCGCGCTGGAGCGAGATCCGCAAGGCCGATCCCTGGCAGTGCCTGCAGGAGGTGCGCGCGCAAGTGCGTGCCGAGCTCGGTTTCGGCGAACGGGACATCGTGGTCGGCTGCGTGGCGGTGCTGCGTGAGCCCAAGGGCCATGCCGACCTGCTGCAGGCGATGGTTCCCCTGTTCAAAGCCAACCCGGACCTGCATCTGGTCATCGTCGGCGATGGCCAACAGGTGATGGAACGGCTGCAGGCGCTGTGCGCAGAGCATGGAGTGCAGCAGCAGGTACACCTGCTGGGATACCGCGATGGCGCCTGCCGCCTGATGGCCGGCTTCGACATCTTCGCCCTCGCCTCGCACAAGGAAGCGGCCGGTACCGTATTCCTGGAAGCGGCCTATGTCGGTGTACCGATCGTGGCCACCCGGGTCGGCGGCGTACCGGAAATGGTGGTTGATGGCAGCAATGCGATCCTCACCCGCCTGGGCGACAATGCAGCCTTGACCGGTGCCCTGCGCCTGCTGGTGGACGATCCACAGCGGCGTCGGCAGATGGGCCGCGCCGGCTGGGACTGGATGCACAGCGCACACCGTTTCACCCCGGACGGTCACGGCGAGACCACCGAACACTATTACCACCAGTGGCTGAAGGAGCTGGGACATGGCTGAGGCCCGAACCGTACCGGTGCTGATGCACCATCACGTCAGTCCTTCACCGGGCATGATCACGGTGTCGCCGGAAAACTTCGAGAGCCAGATCGCGTGGCTGGCCGGCAATGGCTGGACGTCGCTGACGCTGGACCAATATGCCGGCTTCCTCGCCGGCAAGCCGGTACCACGCAAATCAATCGTGATCACCTTCGACGATGGCTACCTGGACAACTGGGTGTATGCGCATCCGATCCTGCACAAGTACGGCATGCACGCAGTGGTGTTCGTGGTCACCGGCTGGATGGGCGAAGGCCCGGAACGCCCGCATGCTGGCATCGAAGGGGCAACGCTGCCTGCCACCCCGGACCACCGGGGCTGCGAAGCGGCGATCTACGAACAGGACCGCAGCGACGATGTGATGATGCGCTGGAGCGAAGCGCGCGCCAGCATTGCCGCCGGCACCTTCGAGATGCATTGCCATACCCATACCCATACGCGCTGGCTGCGCCGCACCGACCTGGACCGTGCGCAGCGCCGCGCAGGCCTGAGCCACGACCTGGCGGTTTCGCGCGAGGTCCTGCAGGACAAGCTGGGCCAAGTCTCGGACACGCTGTGCTGGCCCTATGGCGATTTCGACCAGGACCACATCGAGGTGGCGCGCGAGCACGGCTTCCGCTACCTGCACACCACTCATCCTTTCGGCCGCAACCTGGTCGGAGGCGACCCGGAACGCATCTATCGGTTCGCCATCCGCAACCGGCCGGCCAGCTGGCTGCGCAAGCGCATCAGGCTGAGCTACAACCCGCTGATCGGGCCACTGTTCAATGGTTTCAAGGCGCGGCAGAAGAAGATGGTGCCGGGGCCCTGAGTACCGCGTGCACCGCCCGCGCAAAGAAAAACGCCCCGGCTTCCCGGGGCGTTTTCATTTCACCGCGCGGCAGCCTCAGCTGGCGGCGGCGCGTACCGCGGCAGACAGGCGATCGAGCGTGTCCTGCATCAGCGTCGCGTCGTCAGCTTCCACCGTAACCCGCACCACCGGCTCGGTACCGGAAGGACGCAGGAAGGCACGACCACGACCGGCCACCGCCTGCTGCGCGTCGGCGAGCGCGGACTGCACGCTTTCAGCCTGCACCGTGGCCTTGGCCGAGACATTGCCCAGCCGCACGTTCACCGTCTTCTGCGGCACCCGCACCAGCCCCTTCAGCGCCTGGCGCAGGGTCTGGCCGTTGTTGCGCAGCGCCACCAGCACCTGCAGGGCACTGACGATGCCATCGCCGGTGGTGGCCCGATCCAGGCACAGCAGGTGTCCCGACGCTTCACCGCCGAGCACGCCACCACCTTCGATCAGCGCCTGGTGCACGTAGCGGTCACCGACGTTGCTGCGCAGGAACGGAATCTGCAGATCGGCGAAGGCCTTCTCCACACCGTAGTTGCTCATCAGCGTACCGACCACCGGACCGCGCAGGCGACCTTCTTCCTTCCACGCACGTGCCAGGATGTACAGCAGGTCATCACCGTCGACCGGATTGCCCTGGTCATCGGCCATCAGCACGCGGTCGCCATCGCCATCGAAGGCGATGCCGAGATCGGCGCGGGTCTCGCGGACCTTGGCCGCCAGGTTGTCGATATGGGTGGAACCGACGCCGGCGTTGATGTTGACGCCGTTGGGTTCAGCACCGATACCGATCACTTCCGCACCGAGCTCACGGAACAGCAGCGGTGCGATCTGGTAGGTGGCCCCATGCGCACAGTCCAGGACCAGGCGCACGCCACGCAGGTCGAATGCACGCGGCACGCTGGCCTTGCAGAATTCGATGTAGCGGCCGACCGCCTCACGTGCACGCGAAGCTTTGCCCAGCTTCTCCGATTCGGCGGTGGTGAACGGAACATCCAGTGCCGCTTCCAGCGCCAGCTCGGTGGCATCGTCGAGCTTCTCGCCCTGGGCGGAGAAGAACTTGATGCCGTTGTCGTAGTGCGGGTTATGCGAAGCACTGATGACGATGCCGGCATCCACGCCCAGCGTGCGGGTCAGGAAGGCCACGGCCGGGGTCGGCATCGGCCCCAGCAGCTGCACATCAGCACCGGCGGCGACCAGCCCAGCCTCCAGCGCCGCTTCGAACATGTAGCCGGAAATGCGGGTGTCCTTGCCGATGATCACGATCGGCCGGCGCCCGTCCTGGCCACGCTGGGCCACCAGCACCCGGCCCAGGGCGTTGCCCAGACGCAGCACGAAGTCGGCCGAGATCACGCCCTGGCCGACCCGCCCACGGATGCCATCAGTACCGAAGTACTTGCGGCCTCCCATCACGCCACCTCCGGCGCCGGCTGACGGCCCAGCATCGCCAGCAGGTCGGCGAGACGGTCACGCATTTCACGGCGGTCGCAGATCTGGTCGATGGCACCGTGCTCCAGCAGGAACTCCGAACGCTGGAAGCCTTCCGGCAGCTTTTCACGCACGGTCTGTTCGATCACGCGCGGGCCGGCGAAACCGATCAGTGCCTGCGGCTCGGCGATGTTGATGTCGCCCAGCATCGCAAACGATGCCGATACGCCACCGGTGGTCGGGTGGGTCAGCACCGAAATGAACGGCAGGCCGGCTTCACGCAGCTTGCCCAGCGCCGCCGAGGTCTTGGCCATCTGCATCAGCGAGAACAGGCCTTCCTGCATGCGCGCACCGCCACTCTGCGAGAAGCACACATAGGGGGCACCGATCTCGACTGCGGTTTCGGCAGCCAGCGAGAAGCGCTCACCCACCACCGAGCCCATCGAGCCGCCCATGAAAGCGAAGTCGAACGACGAGGCCACCAGCGCACGGCCCTTGAGCAGGCCGCGCATGGCGATCAGCGCGTCGTACTCGCCGGTGTTCTTCTGCGCGATCTTGATGCGCTCGCTGTACTTCTTCTGGTCCTTGAACTTGAGCAGGTCGGTCGGGCCCAGGCGCGCAGCGATCTCGGTGGTGCTGTCGGCGTCGAACAACGCTGCCAGGCGCGCACGTGCACGGATCGCCATGTGGTGGCCGCACTTCGGGCAGACCTCCAGGTTCTCTTCCAGTTCTGGCCGGTACAACGCGCTGCCGCAGTTGCTGCACTTTTCCCACAGGCCCTCGGGGACGCTGCGCTTCTTGCTGGGGGTGTTGTCGGTGCGGATGCCGGACGGCATCAACTTGCTGAGCCAACTCATGCGGGAGGACACTTCCGTTCAGGGCGGCCCAAGGGCCGCAAAGGCGGACAGTCTAGCTCCGCTTTCCCTGCCCGTGCACCCCCTGTGCCACCGGCGGAAGGCCGGGAAAAACCATGCTGGGACGTACGTTTAGCGCGGCAACGCCGCGCGGGTAGTGCCGGGCCATGCCCGGCGGATCCCCTTGCGGCCGGCACCGCCGGGCATGGCCCGGCGCTACCGTTACTGGTCCAATGCCTGCCGCAGCGGGGCCAGGAAGGCAGCGGCACGCTGCGCGGCCTGTTCCACCGAGCCCGCCTCAGCCAGCGCGGCGACCAGCGCGCTGCCGACCACCACGCCATCGGCCTGGCGGGCCATGGCCGCAGCACTGGCTGCATCCTTGATGCCGAAACCTGCCACCACCGGCACCGATGCGCGCGTGCGCAGGGCCTGCAGCCGAGCGCTTGCGGCATCGCTGTCCAGCCGCTCGGAGGCACCGGTGACGCCAGCGAAGCTGACGTAGTAAAGGTAACCACGCGCCAATGCCAGCAGCTTGTCGGCACGTGCCTCGCTGGTGGTCGGCGAGGCCAGCAGCACCAGCGCCAGGCCGGCAGCATCGAAGGCCTGCTGCGCCTCACCGGCTTCTTCCGGCGGCAGGTCGACCAGCAGCACTCCATCGACACCGGCGTCCACGGCGTCCCTGGCGAATGCTGCGTAGCCATGGATCTCCACCGGGTTCAGGTAGCCCATCAGTACCACCGGGGTCTGCGCGTCGCGCTCGCGGAACTGCGCCACCGCCCGCAGCACGTAACGGCTGCCAGCACCGCGTGCCAGCGCGCGCTCGGAGCTGCGCTGGATGGTCGGGCCGTCGGCCATCGGGTCGGAGAACGGCACGCCCAGTTCAATAACATCGGCGCCGGCATCGACCAGTGCATGCATCACCGGCACGGTCGCCTCCAGCGAGGGATCACCTGCCGTGATGAATGGGATCAGCGCCTTGCGCTGCTGCGCGCGCAGGCGCTGGAAACAGGCATCGAGTCGGGAAACAGGCATCTCAGGCACATCCTTCAATCAGTTCAATCGCATCGCTGGTCCCCCAGTACATCTGGATGACCCTCCCTTCAAACAGTTCCACGCGGATGCCAAGGGCCGAGCCCGGGTCCTGCCAGGTCAGGTACTCGCCCTGCTCGCCATCGTAGGCATGCGGGCTGGACACAGGCGGCTTCGGAAACCGGGCAACCGCCTGGGCGCGGGTCATGCCGACGCGCAGGCCGAACGGGCCCGGCTGCTGGGTCGGCGCCCCGCTCTCCGGATCCAGGCCGAGGTCGAAACGGACCACGCGATCTTCGTCGGTCATCATCGACACGCCGGGCGGCAGCCCCTTGCCGTCGTAGTACTCGCAGCTTCCGCCGAGCGCTTCGACCGCTCCTTGTGCCGTCCACGGCCCGAATGCCTTCAGATCCGTCATGTGTTGTCCGATCAGCACCTCGCCGGCATGGTCCAGCGCCACCGAGACCACCGCCGGCCCGTCATCGCTGTTGGTCTCTTCCGTGGAGGGCGGATCGTCGATCGGCGTGCGCGCCATCGGGTCGAGGTCATCATTGGCCGCCGGTTGCTGCACCGGTTGCGTGGTGGCCTTGGCCGCCGGTGCCAGCACCGGCGGTTCCGGCGGCTGGCATGCCGCCAGGCCGAAGGCCAGCAGAAGCACGCCGCTGCTTCGCAGCCGCGCGCTCACAGCACCAGGCCTTCGCGCGCGGCGATGGTGTGCACATCCTTGTCGCCACGGCCGGACAGGTTGCACAGCACGATCTGATCGCGCGGACGCTCGCGTGCCAGCTTCATCGCCTGCGCCAACGCGTGGCTGGATTCCAGCGCCGGCAGGATGCCCTCGGTGTGCGCCAGCAGATGGAAGGCCTGCAGGGCCTCCTCATCGGTGATGCCCAGGTAGCGCGCGCGGCCGCTGTCGGCCAGGAACGCGTGCTCCGGGCCGACGCCCGGGTAGTCCAGGCCGGCCGACACCGAATGGGTCTCGATGATCTGGCCGTCGTCGTCGCACAGCACGTAGGTGCGGTTGCCATGCAGTACCCCGGGGCGACCGGCAGCAATCGAGGCCGCATGGCGACCGGTATGGATACCATCACCGGCCGCTTCGGCACCGACGATTTCGACCTGACGATCATTGAGGAAGGCATGGAACAGGCCGATCGCATTGCTGCCGCCGCCGACGCAGGCGGTGATCGCATCGGGCAGGCGGCCGTACTCGGCCAGCATCTGCTCGCGTGCTTCGCGGCCGACGATGGCGTTGAAATCGCGCACCATGCGCGGATAGGGATCCGGGCCGGCGACTGTACCGATGATGTAGAAGGTGTCCTGCACATTGGTCACCCAGTCGCGCATCGCTTCGTTGAGCGCATCCTTCAGGGTGGCCGAGCCGGAGGTGACCGGCACCACCGTCGCGCCCAGCAGCTTCATGCGGTAGACATTGATCTTCTGCCGCTCGATGTCGGTGGCGCCCATGTACACCACGCATTCCAGGCCCAGCCGTGCGGCGACGGTGGCACTGGCCACGCCATGTTGGCCTGCGCCGGTCTCGGCGATGATGCGCTTCTTGCCCATCCGCGCCGCCAGCAGCGCCTGGCCAATGGTGTTGTTGATCTTGTGCGCGCCGGTGTGGTTCAGGTCCTCGCGCTTGAGCAGGATCTGCGCGCCACCGACGTGGTCGCTCAGGCGCTGCGCGTGGTAGATCGGGCTCGGCCGGCCCACGTAATGGGCCAGGTCGCGGTCGTAGGCCAGCTGGAATTCCGGATCCTGGCGGGCCTGGTCATAGGCCTGGGCCAGTTCCTGCAGCGGGCCGACCAGGGTTTCGGCGACGAAGCTGCCGCCGTAGCGGCCGAAGTGGCCCTGGGCATCCGGGAAGGCGTGGTAGTCGGCAATGGGGGAGGCAGACATGGAAGCGACCGCTGGTTCGAGACAGGTGGATACTCTAGCGCACGGGTCGTGACCGGAAAATCGATATTATCTCGCGTATATCGTCAGGAAATCTCACATGAGCCACTCCCTGCTGCCACCGCTCAATGCGCTGCGCGCCTTCGAGGCCACCGCCCGTCTGGGCGGGGTTGGCCGCGCTGCACAGGACCTGCACGTCACCCACGGTGCGGTCAGCCGGCAGCTGAAGCTGCTGGAAGACCACCTCGGCCTGGCGCTGTTCCAGCGTGCCGGCCGTGGCCTGCGCCTGACCGCTGCGGGCATCCGTCTACAGGCCGCCTGCAGCGAAGCCTTCACCGGCATCGAGGACTGCGTGCGCGAGCTGGGACGACCCGCGGCCTCTCCGGTACTGGTCCTGGGTTGCAGTGGCAGCGTGCTCGCGCGCTGGATGATCCCGCGCCTGCCCGCGCTGCAGGCCGCCTTGCCCGGCGTGCGCCTGCAATGGTCGGCGCTGGACGGCAGCTTCACCGAGGCGCAGGCGGCACTGGATGCGGTGCTGCTGCTTGCACAGGGACCGTGGCCACGCGGTTGGCAGGTGCGCGAACTGGCAGCGGAACGGGTCGGCGTGGTGGTGGCCCCCTCGCATCCGGCGGCACTGCGCCTGCGCAACGTGCCGCCGTCTGCACTGCTGAAGGAGACACTGCTGCACACCAGCTCACGGCCACAGGCGTGGCCGGCGTGGGCGCAGGCGCACGGCCTGGAAACGTCCAGACTGCAGCTGGGCACTGCCTTCGAGCACCTGTACTACCTGCTTGAGGCGGCTGTGGCCGGGCTGGGCCCTGCGATCGCGCCCGAGCCGCTGGTCGCGGAGGATCTGGCGGCGGGCCGGCTGGTCGCGCCGTGGGGATTTGCCGCCACGGGTGGCTTCTGGGTATTGGCGCGGCCGGACGGCCCGGTCGATGCGCGCGTGGATGCCCTGGCCGACTGGGCAGCAGCGCAACTGCGATGAGGCGAGGCCCCGGGCGGCGTTCACCCCCCGGAGCCGGCAATACATTCCTCAGCGACCGCCCATCGCGACCCGCTGCTGCTCCTCATGCACCTGCTGCTGATGCGACGGATCTGCAAGCAGCTTGGCACTGGTCTGCTCCAGCGACGGCGGCGCCTGGGCCAGGTCGACCGCGGTGCGAAAACCCGGCGTCGTGCCCATCACGAACGCCTTGCCATCCTGCACCGTGATGCTCTGCAGCTTGTCGGCCGCGTCGATACCGTTCTGCTTTGCATGCAGGGTGATATTGGCCGCAGCCTCTTCGGAGAACACGCTGGGAAGCTTGCTGCGGACGGCGTTGTGCAGTCCGTGGTCCGGATGCGATGCATCGTTCAGCGACGGCCCTTTCGGCACAGCCGCTGCAGGTTCATGGCCCTGCACACGGCCCGCCGCCAGTGCGGCAGTGGTCTGGCGACCGACAATTCCATCGGCCACCAGCCCCTGCTGTTTCTGGAGCGCAATCACCGCTTCGCGGGTGTGGTCACCGAAACGGCCATCCTCTGACAATCGATGGCCCTGTGCATCACGCACGCCGAGCTGGTTGAGGGTCTGCTGCAACGCCTGCACGTCGGCGCCACGCTGGCCCTGCTTCATCACCTCGTTGGCCGCGGGGTGCGATGCAGCCGGCTGCACGCTGGCGGCAGGCCGGGACAGCGCAGGTTCGCCACTGCCGTGCAGCGGCGCGCGCACCTGGAATTCCGGCTTCGGTGTCAGCGCACCAACGATGCGGGTGCTTCCGCCATCCCAGTACCCGCCTGGCCGGATGGTCACTTCGGCCGGCCCGGTGCTTCCCTGCGAACCGATGAACTGGATGTTTCCCTGTGCATCGTAGCCTTTGAAAATGCCGACATGCTGGCCCTGCGACGAGGAGAACATCAGGATGTCGCCCTGCTTCAGCGATCCGTGCGGCTTGCGTGCTTCGGCAGCTGGGGTCACATCGAAATGCTCACGTGCATAAGCCGTGGTGTTCGCACCATTGAACAGCGTCGAGGTAGTGAACCCGGCAGCACTCTCGCCACGCACGTCGTAACCCGCGTTCTTCAGGCCGCGCCATACGAACGCCGAGCAATCCACGCCGAAGCGTCCGTCACCATCAAGGTCACGCTCCAGCCGGCTGCTGTCGCGCCCGGGACGTGGATGGTCCGGGCGCCCGTATTCGTACTGGCGGCCCGAGGCCATGAAATGCTGATAGGCCTCGTTGTAGACCGCGGCACCGCCGACTGCAGCCGCGGCCCGGCCCACAGCGGGCGCCGTCACCGAAGGCGCCTGTACCTGAGCCTGGGTCGGTGTCTGCACCGGCGCGGCCGACTGAGTGCGCGTGGGTTGCTGCAACGTGGCGACCTCACCCGGCTGCCAGCCCTCGAAACGGCGGATGCCGTCTGCCAGCACCTCGCGCTCGCGCACGCTCATCTGGCCGACGGTCTTCGAGCGCAGGTCGACACCCTGGCGATCGCCCTCGGCATAGATGGTGGCCGCCTGTTCCTTGTGGTGGGTGGTGCCGCTGTAATCCTTCGTGGAGTAGCTCGGCAGCATTTCCTCCACGGTCTTGTCACCGAACCGGCGTTCGAGCAGCTGGATCTTCGCCACCCGGCCGGCTTCATAGCTCTCGAAAACCGCGTTGCCCCACTGGTCGAGATCGACCACGCCCTTGTAGCGCCCCTGCGCCGATTCCAGCGCCTGCTCGCGGGTACGCGGATTGGTGACCGTTTTGTCCGCGCTGCCGGCGAATTCGAACTTGAGATTGCCAGGATTGTTGTTGCGCCACGAGACGCTGCCACCTGATCGTTCGACGACGCTGCCATCGTCCATTTCCAGCGTGCGGGTGGTACCTACGCTGCTGACCAGCCGGGTGATTTTTGGATCCGACATGAGCTGTTCCTTTGCCAGTGGTTGATTGGACCGCTCCCCTGGCGGTGATTACATTCCGTTGGAAAACACGTCGAGCACGTCCGCACTGACCCAACCCTGTGCGCAGTTCCCGGCGTAATGTCCCGGCGCCGCCGCATGGCAGGCCTCGCCCCCCGTGTTCGCCAGGCCAGTGATCGGCCTGTCGCCATAGGTGTCACACAATGTGTTTCCCTTGCACTTCCCGACTGTCGCAGCGGGAACCGCAACGACGTAATAGAACAGCGGGTTCTGTCCGGCGCGCCCGATGCCCTGCACACAGACCAGCTGCCCCTTCGACAGCTTCGCGGTCACGCTGACCTTGCTGCCGGTGGATGGCACCGCATTCAATGTCTCCACGCCCTTGGCGTCGGCCACGCCAGCGAAGAAACCCTGGTCGCCACAGTCCGGCGACAATTCGACATCGTAGAAATCACCGCTGTCCACGTCGCCGGCCGTGCAGCCGCTGCCTGTACTCGCGTTGCTGCATTTCACACCGCTGGCCTGGATCAGCGCAGCCAGGCCGTCGGCAGCCGGTGCTGCCGACGGAACCGTGGCCGGTGCCGTGGCAGGTGCGGCTGCCGGTGTGGCAGCGGCCGGTGCCGATGTGGCCGGGGCGGATGAGTCACCGGCCGCACACGCGCCCAAGGCAAGCAGCAGGCCGGGCACGATCGCCAGGCGGGCCAGGCGGATACGGTGGGAAGAGAGATGGGGCATATCCATTGCGTCCTCGTTGGAAAGGTAAGGCGTATCTCGAGGGTGCTGCCAGCGACACGCACGCAGCGTCGCACCCAACCGTGACAGGCTGGGCGCATTGTGTCCGATCAGATGTTTGGGGGCTGTCGACTTTTTGGCGCTGGAACCTGAATCAGCCGAAAGCGTGATGCTCGTCGCATTCAGGGGGCGCCCGCCTTCAAGGCGCGGCGCGCTACAGGCCAGGCTCGCAGGCTACGCACACCCTCCAAGGAGACAGACCCGGCGGAATGCACCGTCGCCGATGACATTCCGGGCGCCCCCCTCAGGTGACGCGGATCACTCCAGAACGGTGCAATCGGCGCGGCGCACTTCCTCGACGAAGGTGCGCATCTTGTAGCCATCCTTGATGCCCGGCTCCAGTTCGATGCCGCTGGAGACGTCCACGCCCCACGGCAGCGTCGCCAGCACGGCGTCGTAGACGTTTTCCGGGTTCAGGCCTCCGGCCAGCAGGAACGGACGGTGCAGTCCGGTCGGGACGCGGCTCCAGTCGAACGCCACGCCGGTACCGCCACCGCCGCCCGGCGCATGGCTGTCGAACAGGAAGCCGGCTGCGCTGGGGTAGCGCAGCTGCAGGGTGCGTGCGTTGACCTCTTCACGCCCGCCCATGGCGATCGCCTTCAGGTACGGCATGTTGAAGCTGCGGCAGAAGCTCTCGTCTTCCTCACCGTGGAACTGCAGCAGGGTCGGCCGCACCGTGCGCAGCACCTCACGCACCTCTTCCTTGCTGTTGTTGCGGAACAGCGCCACCACGTCGACCATCGGTGCGATCGCCTGGCGCATCGCGCGCGCTTCGGCCGGAGCGACCCGGCGACTGCTCTCGCGGGCAAAGATGAAACCCACTGCGTCCACGCCCAGCTCACCGGCCAGGCGGACGTCGCCGGCACGGGTCATGCCACAGAACTTGATGCGCGTACGGTAGTAGGAACGGCTCATAGCGTGACCTCGGCGGGCAGATGCCAGTTGTCGGGGTACAGGGGCCCAAGGAACACCAGGCCCTGCGGCGGTGCGGTGGGACCGGCTACGGTTCGATCACGCCCGGCCAGCAGTTCAGCGATCCATTCCACCGGTTTTTCGCCGCTGCCCACCAGGATCAACGAACCGACGATATTGCGGACCATGTGATGAAGGAATGCATTGCCCTGTACTGAGACTTCGATCACCTCGCCGTGGCGGCTGACCTGCAGCGACTGCAGCTCACGCCGCGCGTGCAGCGCCTGGCACTGGACCGAGCGGAATGCACTGAAGTCGTTCTCACCGAGCAGGGCCTGTCCGGCGGTGTGCATGAGCGTCTCGTCCAGCGCACGCCGCTCCCAGCTCAGGGTCTGCCGCTCGAGCGCCGGCCGCACTTCGCGGTTGAGCAGTCGGTAGCGGTAGCGGCGCGCGCGCGCCGAGAAACGGGCATGGAAATCGTCGGCGACCGGAACACACCAGCGCACTGCGATTGAACGCGGCAGACGGGTGGTGGTGCCCAGCATCCAGGCGCGCGGATCGCGCACCACGTCGGTATCGAAATGCACGACCTGGCATTGGCCGTGCACACCGGCATCGGTACGACCGGCACAGACCACCTGCAGCGGCGTGTCCGCCACCGAGGACAAGGCCTGTTCAAGGCTGGCCTGCACGCTGGGACCACCTTCGCCCAGGTTCTGCCAGCCCCTGAAATCGCTGCCGTCATACTCGACGCCAAGCGCGTAACGCATGTGCTACCTCGAAGTTGCGGAGGGGGTGACGCTCAGGCCGGGTCGCGTTCGGACCAGACCGCCAGTTCATTGCCACCGGGCTCGACGAACTGGAAGCGGCTACCGCCGGGGAAAGAGAACACCGGGCGCACGATCACCCCGCCGGCATCACGCACGGCCGCTTCGACCGGCGCCAACTGATCGGCATACAGCACCAGCAGCGGTGCGCCACCTTCCGTGGCCCGCTGTGGCTGGCCGCGGAAGAAACCGCCCTGCAGGCGGCCGTCGTCGAAGGCGGTGTAATCGCTGCCGTAGTCGACGAATGACCAGCCAAACACTTTCTCGAAGAATGCACGGCTGGCGGCCGGATCGCTGGAAGCGAATTCAACGTAATCGATGCGGCGCTCGCGGCTCATGGCACAGTCCTTGTCGGCAGGTTCGGTCACGGCAGGCGGGCCAGCAGTTCCCGGGCCTGTGCCTGGCTGTGCAGGTCGCCGCCTTCGGCGACTTCCAGCAGCAGGGTACGCGCAGTCTGTGCGTCACCCAGGTCGAGATAGGCGATGGCCAGTTCCAGGCGCTCCTGGCCAGCACGCGGTGACCAGCCAGCATCGTTGGTGGGTGCGGCATCCGTCGTAGCGACGTCATCAGTGTGCGCGTTGTCGATGCGGTCATGGTGGACGCGGTCGACCACGGCCTCGACCTCATGCGACTCCGCCGGCAGGTCAAATACGCCACGGAACTGCGGCTGTTGTTCGGCGTGCAGCGCATAGTCCGGCACACCGACGTCGGCAGCGGCTTCCTGCACCGCCGGTTCGTCAGGGTGCTGTTCGACGACAAGCCCGTCGTCATGTCCGGACGCTGGCTCGTCCCAGCGCGGCTGTTCGGTCACTGCCGCAGGCAGCTCCACCACATCCTCTGCGCGCAGCGTCCCGACCTGCCAGTCGGCCTGCACTGCGTGATCGGCCGTCGGCTCGGCATGCGACGGGTCATGCGTTTCGAGCTCGGTTTCGGTGGCCCAGGCTGGCATCGCCGGCTCCTGGCGGCCCCCTTCGGCAACCACCGACGACCATGAAGACTGCTCGGCCAGGGTATCCAGCGCGGCTCCAGCCGGAACCGCCGCAGCAAGCCCGGTGGCATCGTCTTCTTCACGCAACGGCGGCAATGGCGACGGCTTGCGACGGCGCAGCAGCCACGCCGCAGCGGCCGCCAGCAGCAGCACCGGCAGGCCCAGCCAGTACCATGGCGTTGCTGCGTCGCGGGCACCGGGGGCCTGCGCGAGGCGTTGCTGCGCGGCGGCCAGATCGTTGTCCTTCATGGCAATCAGCGACTGCTGCTGCTGCTTCAGCGCTTCCAGGTCGGCCACGCGCTGCTTCAGCTCGCCGATCTCGGCATCGCGGGTGGCGATGTCCTCACGCGCCTGGCGCAGTTGTTCGTTGCCCAGCATGTCACCCTCGCTGCCGGCAGCGGTGCCGGTGGTTGTGCCCGCACGCGCGGCGTCGGACGCCAGCGCCGGAGCGATCTCAAGTCGTGCCCCGTTGGCCGCAGCCGGGGAGGAATCGGTGGCCGCGACCGCCTTGGCGACCGGGGCGACCGTGCCCGCGGGTTGCGGCACGGTACGCGCCTGCCGCCATTGCGCGGCGTGCTCGCGCACCAGCGCAGCGGCCTCGGCGGCATCGACGGCTGCCAGCGCATCACTGCCCGGCATGCGCAGCACCGCGCCCTGCTTGAGCAGGTTCACGTTGCCCCGGATGAAGGCTTCGGGATTGGCGCGCAGCAGGGCGATCATCGCGCGGTCGCGGCTGATCTGGTTGCCACGTGCCACCGCGCCGGCGATCTGCGACAGGGTCTGCCCGCGCTGCACGGTGACACTGCCATCGGCTGACGGCGCGGCAACCGGTGTAGCTGCTGTACGCGGGCGAGCCGGCACCGGCTCAGCGGTGGATGCACGCACGGGCGCTGGCACGCTTGCCGTTTCGGCTGCTGCAGGCTCAGGCGCCACGTCGCGGGTGATGGTGTTGGACAGGGTGCCTGCAGGAGCAACGATCTCCGGTTCGGCCACGGCCAGCGCACTGGACGGTGCATCGACCAGCGCCGAGTACTCGCGCACCAGTCGGCCCTGGCCCCAGTCGGCCTCGATCAGGAAGCTCAGCGACGGGGTCTCGACCGGTGCCTGCGAGGTCACCCGCACCACTGCCCTGCCCTGTGCATTGCGGGTCAGTTCGAACTGCAGCTCGCTGACCAGCCCGGTCGGCCGTTGCAGGCCCACGCGTTCGAAGGTGACCGGTGACGCCAGCGCCACGCGCAGGTTTTCCAGCTCGGACGGGTCGGCAGAGATCACCGGGATTTCTGCCAGCAGGGGCTGGCCCGGCTTGGACAGGACACGGATGTCACCCAGGCCCAAGGCAAGCGCCGAACTGCTGGCCAGGGCCAGCAGCGCGGCGGAAAGATAGCTGAGCGGGCGCTTTGCGCCCTTGGCCCGTTTATTCATGGGCGACACTATAAAGCGTGCGGACCGGGGTCCGCACCCACCGGAAAGACCCTTGAGGTAGTGCCGGCCGCTGGCCGGCAATCCTTTCAGCTGGTGGATCAGGGCAATGCCGGCCAGCGGCCGGCACTACCGGTGAGGCAACCGATGTGATCAGCGCTGTTCGGCGGCGACCAGCTCGGCCAGCTGCACGGCGTTCAGTGCCGCGCCCTTGCGCACGTTGTCCGACACGATCCACAGGTTCAGGCCGCGCGGATGCGACAGGTCCTCACGGATGCGACCGACGTACACTGCGTCGGTGCCCGACGCATGCGTGACCGGGGTCGGGTAGCCGCCAGCCTCGTGGCGATCGACCACTTCGATACCCGGCGACTGCTCCAGCAGCGCGCGTGCTTCGGCGACGGTCACCTTGTCACGGGTTTCGATCGCTACCGACTCGGAGTGACCATAGAACACCGGCACGCGCACTGCAGTCGGGTTCACCAGGATGCTGTCGTCGCCGAGGATCTTGCGGGTTTCCCAGACCAGCTTCATTTCTTCCTTGGTGAAGCCGTTGTCCTGGAAGTCGTCGATGTGCGGGATCAGGTTGAAGGCGATCTGCACCGGGAAGCGCTGCGGATCGATCTCCTGGAAGCTCAGCAGCTGGCCGGTCTGCTTGCCCAGCTCTTCCGTCGCCGAACGGCCGCCACCGGACACCGACTGGTAGGTCGAGACGTTGATGCGCTCGATGCCGTACTTGCGGTGCAGCGGCGCCAACGCCACCAGCATCTGCATGGTCGAGCAGTTCGGGTTGGCGATGATGCCGCGCGGACGGTTGGCGACCTGCTCTGGATTGACCTCGGACACCACCAGCGGCACGTCATCGTCGTAACGGAAGGCCGAGGAATTGTCGATCACCACCGCACCGGCGGCGGCGAACTTCGGTGCGTATTCCTTGGACACGCTGCCACCGGCCGAGAACAGGGCGATCTCGACGCCGCTCGGGTCGAAGGTTGCCAGGTCCTGGACCTTGACCTTCTGGCCGTTGAACTCGATCTCGCCGCCGGCCGAACGCTCGGAGGCCAGGACGCTCAGGGTTCCGACCGGGAAATCTCGCTCGGCCAGGATCGACAACATGGTCTCGCCGACGGCACCGGTGGCACCGACGACGGCGACGTGAAAACTGCGCTGTGCATTGCTCATGGGGGGAAACTCTCACGAAAACAGGGATGGGGAAAATCACGCACGACAGCTGGGTTCGGGGAACCTCCTCAAGCGGCACGCACGGAGGCTCCCTATCGTTTCCCGGTTTTTTTGCCCAGCGTCACGCGCGCGGCTATTGCCGCGTCAGCGTTGATCGCGCTTGGCATGCGCGATGGGGCGCCGTCCAGGCCAAGCCCGGCGAGCAGATTATCCACCGCCAGCTGTACCATCGCCGTGCGCGTGGCCAGCGAGGCACTGCCGATATGCGGGGTCAGCACCACGTTGCGCAGCGCCAGCAGTTCCGGACGCACCGTCGGCTCGCCTTCGTACACATCCAGCCCGGCAGCGGCGAGGCGGCCATTGGCCAGTGCGTCGGCCAGTGCCAGTTCGTCGACGATGCCGCCGCGGGCGATGTTCACCAGCGTGGCCGTCGACTTCATCTTCGCCAGTGCAGCTGCATCGATGATGTGATGCGAGGACGGCGAATAAGGCAGCACCGTGATCAGGTGATCGGCCTGCGCCAGCAGCGTATCCAGATCCACATACGAAGCGCCCACAGCGGCCTCGGTGTCGGCCGGCAGGCGCGAACGGTTGTGGTAAAGCACCTTCATGCCAAAACCGTGCGCACCGCGGCGGGCGATGCCCTGGCCGATGCGGCCCATGCCAAGGATGCCCAGCGTGCTGCCATGGATGTCGGCGCCGAGCATGGTCTGGAACGACCACTGGCCCCACTGCCCCTCGCGCAACCAACGTTCGGATTCGGTGATCCGGCGCGCGGTGGCCATCAGCAGCGCAAAGCCGAGATCGGCGGTGGTTTCGGTGAGGACGTCGGGGGTGTTGCTGGCGAGGATGCCGGCCGCGCTGAGCGCGTCGACGTCCAGGTTGTTGTAGCCGACACCGACATTGGCGATCACCTGCAGCTGCGCGGCATCGGCCAGCTGGGCCGCGCCGATGCGCTCGTTGAGGGTGATGATCGCGCCGTCGGCGCTGGCCAGTTGTTCGGCGATCTGCTCAGGCGACCACGCGGTGACGGTGTCGGTGCTGCGCAGCTGCACGCGATCGCGCAGCGGCGCGATGGCCGCGTCGATCAGCGGCTGGCTCACCCATACCGTCGGCCGCGTGTCAGCCATCGAGCTGACCAGGAATACGCGGGGTGACGGTGCCGACGTCGCCGCACTGCGCACGGTGGCGCAGAGCCTGGTCCATCAGCACCATCGCCACCATCGCCTCGGCGATCGGCGTGGCGCGGATGCCAACACAGGGATCATGGCGACCGGTGGTGACCACCTCGACCACGTTGCCGGATGTATCCAGCGACGGGCCGGGCAGGCGCAGGCTGGAGGTCGGCTTGAGCACGATCGAGGCGACCACCGGCTGGCCGGTGGAAATGCCGCCGAGAATGCCGCCAGCGTGGTTGCTGGCAAACCCCTGGGGGGTCAGCAGGTCACGGTGTTCGGTGCCCTTCTGCACGGCGCTGGCGAAACCGTCGCCGATCTCCACGCCCTTGACCGCATTGATGCTCATCAACGCGGCGGCCAGGTCACCGTCGAGCTTGCCGTAGATCGGCTCGCCCCAGCCGGGCGGCACGTTGTCGGCGACCACGTCCACGCAGGCGCCGACCGAATCACCGGACTTGCGCAGCGCATCCATGTACGCCTCCAGCTCCGGCACCTGTGCGGCATGCGGCCAGAAGAACGGGTTGTCTTCCACCGCCGACCAGTCGAAACCGGCCGGGGTGATCTCGCCCAGCTGCGACAGGTAGCCGCGCACGGTGACGCCGAAGCGCTCGGCCAGCCACTTCTTGGCGACCACGCCGGCGGCCACGCGCATGGTGGTCTCGCGCGCCGAGGAACGGCCGCCGCCACGCGGGTCACGGATGCCGTACTTGTGCCAGTAGCTGTAGTCGGCATGGCCCGGGCGGAACTGCTGGCCGATGTTGGCGTAATCCTTGCTGCGCTGGTCGGTGTTGCGGATCAGCAGTGCGATCGGGGTGCCGGTGGTCAGCCCTTCGTACACGCCGGACAGGATCTCGACCTCATCGGCCTCGCGGCGCGCCGATGTGTGCCGGCTCTTGCCTGTGGCGCGGCGCTGCAGGTCGTGGGCGAATTCGGCCGCGTCCAGCGCCAGCCCCGGCGGGCAGCCATCGATCACGCAGCCGATGGCCGGCCCGTGCGATTCGCCGAACGTGGTGACGGTGAACAGCTTGCCGAACGAATTGGAGCTCACGGGCGCTGCGCCGCCAGTTCGGTGATGCGCGCGCTGTGGGCGATCAGCTCGCGGCATTCGACCGCGAAGATGCCCATCTGGCCGACCTTGAACTCGATCCAGGCGAAGTCGACTTCCGGTAGCAGCTTGATCAGGTGCTGCTCGGACTCGCCCACTTCACAGATCAGCAGGCCGTCTTCGCTCAGGTGGAGCGGCGCGTCGCGCAGGATCTTCAGCACCAGGTCCAGGCCGTCGTCACCGGCACGCAGGCCCATGTCCGGCTCGTAGGAGTACTCCTGCGGCAGGGCATCGGTCTCGTCGTTGGTGACGTACGGCGGGTTGGTGACGATAAGGTCGTAGTGGCGGCCGGTCAGGCCGTTGAACAGGTCCGACTTGAGCAGGGTCACGTTGTGCGCCTGCAGGCGTTCCTTGTTCTCGGTGGCCAGCGAAAGTGCGTCGTCGCTGAGGTCCACGCCGTCCACTTCCCAGTTCGGGTAGTAGTGCCCCATGGCGATGGCAATGCAGCCCGAACCGGTGCACAGGTCCAGCGCGCGGCTGACATCGCGGCCAGCCAACCACGGCTCGAAGCCGCATTCGATCAGTTCGGCGATCGGCGAGCGCGGCACCAGGGCGCGCGTATCGCTCTTGAAGCTCAAGCCAGCGAACCAGGCTTCACCGGTCAGGTAGGCGGCCGGGATGCGCTCGTCGATACGGCGCTGGAACAGTTCCAGCACGCGCACCTTCTCTTCCTGCAGCAGACGCGCCTGGCCGTAGGCCGGGCCCAGATCGTGCGGCAGGTGCAGGCTGTGCAGCACCAGCTGGGTCGCTTCATCCAGCGCGTTGTCGTAGCTGTGGCCGAAGGTCAGCCCGGCAGCGTTGAAACGGC
The DNA here is from genome assembly GCF_056861405.1 of Stenotrophomonas sp. 22DLJC03. Lineage (NCBI taxonomy): Bacteria > Pseudomonadati > Pseudomonadota > Gammaproteobacteria > Lysobacterales > Lysobacteraceae > Stenotrophomonas > Stenotrophomonas sp. 22DLJC03. Next base: position 159,620 of record NZ_JBSPUG010000002.1, on the reverse strand, counting down.
TGGTGCCGTAGCGGATCAGATCGATGATCGTGTGGAGTTCGGCGGCCGTTTCAGCGGTCATGGCGGTACTGCGGGCAAAGTGGCCCCCGATTATAGGGGCTGGCGCCCGTGGCGGCATCCGTTGCGGCGGAAACGATCGGGCCACAGCCGGTATGATGGAGCCCACTTCGCGCGGGGGCTCCCATGTTCAATCGCAACGCCGGCATCATCCTGCTGGTCGCCCTGGCGGCGGGCCTTGGCCTGCTGGCCGCGCAGCAGGTGTTCGCGCCGAAGCCTCCGGCCAATGCAGCGGCCACCGAAGCGATCACCCTGTACCCGCAGGCCCGCGAACTGCCCGACTTCAACCTGGCCCAGTCCGACGGCACCCGCCTGATTCCGGGCGAGCTGAAGGGCCACTGGACCCTGGTGTTCCTGGGCTTCACCTTCTGCCCGGACGTCTGCCCGACCACCCTGGCCGAGCTGGCCGGCGCCCAGAACCAGTGGGAGGCCCTGCCCGACAGCCTGCGCCCGCGCGTGCTGTTCGTCTCGGTCGACCCCGACCGCGACAGCGCCACCCGCCTCGGCGAATACGTGCACGGCTTCCACAAGGACACCCTGGCCGCGACTGCCGATGTGCCCTCGCTGGAGCGCTTTGCCACCTCGTTGGGCTTCGTGTTCCAGAAGGTGCCGGGCAAGCACTTCGACGAAAATCCCGAGGACTACACCGTCGAGCACTCGGCCAGCCTGGCCGTGCTCGACCCGCAGGGTCGCCTCGCCGGCCTGGTGCGGCCCCCGTTCAACGCGCCGGCGATTGCCCGCGACCTGCAGAAGCTGACCGAGAAAACCGCCCCATGAGTCTCACCACCGCCCTGACGTACGCCCTGCCCCACCGCCTGCTGTCCTCGATGGCGCGTTCGCTGGCGTACTCGGACGATCCGCGCGTGTCGCGCTGGCTGATAGACACGGTCACCCGGAAGTTCAATGTCAACCTGGACGAAGCGGCCAATCCGGACCCGCGCAGCTATGCAACCTTCAACCAGTTCTTCACCCGTGCGCTGAAGCCGGGCGCGCGCGTGGCCGATGCCGATCCGCGCAACCTGGTGATGCCGGCCGACGGCCGCATCAGCCAGCTCGGCAGGATCGAGGCCGGCCGCATCTTCCAGGCCAAGGGCCAGTCGTTCACCGCCGCCGAACTGCTGGGCAGTGACGAGGATGCCAAGCCGTACAACCACGGCCTGTACGCCACCGTGTACCTGTCGCCGCGCGACTACCATCGCGTGCACATGCCGTGGACCGGCACCCTGCGCGAAACCGTGCACGTGCCCGGCCGCCTGTTCAGCGTTGGCCCGGCCGCCGTCAACGGCGTGCCGCGCCTGTTCGCGCGCAACGAGCGCCTGGTCTGCCATTTCGACACCAGCTTCGGCCCGATGGTCAGCGTGATGGTCGGTGCGCTGCTGGTGTCCGGCGTGGAAACCGTGTGGAGCGGCGAAGAAATTCCGGCCTACGGTGACCGCATCACCCGCAAGGACTACCGCGGCCAGGGCATCCAGCTGGAGCGCTTCGCCGAGATGGCGCGCTTCAACTACGGCTCGACCGTGATCGTGCTGCTGCCGCCGGGCGTGGCCGAGTTTGCCCCGCAGCTGGGTGCCGAAAGCCCGGTGCAGCTGGGCCAGGCCCTGGCGAAGCTGCGCTGAGGCTTCCGTTAGTGCCGGCCGCTGGCCGGCATCTCCGTTGATCCAACGCGTCGAGCATTGCCGGCCAGCGGCCGGCACTACTGGTACGCGCGTTACTGCAGGGCCGGTGCAGGGCCGACGTCCATGCCGTCGTAGTCTTCCACACCCTTTTCCGCAGCCAACGCCGCGAACTCCTGGTTGCGGCGGTCCAGCGACGCTTCGTCGTGGATCTCCACGCGCTCCACATGCAGCACATGGAACGGTGCACCGCCCTCTTCCGGCTCCTGTTCGAACAGTTCGACGAAGCTGTAGCCCTGCGCCTGCAGATGATCCGCCAGTGCCTGCAGCGGCTCGGCGCTGGAATGGACGAAGAAGTACCCCCACAGCAACGGGCCGTTGATGTCCCAGTCGGTGTTTTCGCGGAGGTTGGCGAACAGGTTGCGGGTGTCTTCGAGGTCCATGCAGGTTCCAGGGGTCGTGGGGGATTACTTGTCGCAGCCCTGCAGCTTCAGCGTCTGGCCGTGGCGCAGGCTGTAGGCCGGGGCTTTCAGGCCGTTGGCGCGGGCCAGGGTCGGCACATCGCACTGGAACTTCGCGGCGATGGCGCCGAGGGTTTCGCCCTTGCCCACCTTGTGGCTGCGCACCGGCTTCGGCCGCGCAGCCGGACGTGGCGTGGCCACCGGCGCTACGGGCGTGGTCGGCACGCTGGTGGATGCGGCCGCATCGGCCACCGGCACCACCCCACCCACGGCCACGCTGCCGGTGTAGCTGGCGGCGGTCGGGCGCACGATCGCTGCATTCAGATCGGCGGTGATCAGGGTGCGGGCGAGGTCGGCACGCGGACCGCTGACGCAGTTGCGCTGGTACAGGCCGGCAATGCGGGTAGTGGCGTTGATCAGCGTGCCGGCCGGAATCCAGCCATCAGCCTCATAGCGCGGGTTGAGATTGCGCAGCGCGCGCATGTAACCATCGCGGGTGCCATGGCTGCCCAGGCAGATGGTCAGTTCATAGATCGTGGTGGATCGCGCCAGGCGGATGGTGGCCGGCTGCGCGCTGATCTTCGGGAACTCCACGCCGTACTGCTGCGGGTGCAGGAAGATCCACGCCGCGGCGATCACCATCGGCACGTAGTCCTTGGTTTCGCCCGGGAACTGGTTGTAGACGCTGTCCACCCAGAAGCTCTGCCCCGGGTACTGCTTGTAGACGCGCGCTGCGCGGCCTTCGCCGCCGTTGTAGCCGGCCAGCGACAGTTCAACGTTGTTGTTGAGCTCGCGCATGCGCTCGTTGAGGTAGGTGGCACTGGCTTCTGCAGCACTGCGTGCATCGAAGCGGGTGTCGAAACCGGTGCCATCCGGGCCCAGGCCGAAGCGGCGGCCAGTGGCCGGCATGAACTGCATCAGGCCGGCGGCACCGGCACGCGAAGAGGCATGTACGCGGCCATTGGATTCCTTGGCCATGATGCCGAACAGCAATGCCTCGGGCAGACCGCGCTTTTCCCACTCCGGCCACATCACCGCGCGCAGGTTCTGGTAGTTCTCGTAGGTGGTCATCAGCGCCGGGCGCATGTCGGTCAGCCAGCGGCGGATACCGGCCTGTACCGCCGGGTTGTACTCCACCATGCTGTCGAAGGCGTGCCGCTTGTCGTTCAGCAGCGCAGCGGCGCGGGCCGCCTCGGGCACGTCGGCGGTGAGCGGGCCGATATGGTCGGGGTCGGCTTCCAGGCGGTCGCCACCTTCATCGGCCACGTCATCGCTGGCAGCTGCATCGGCATCGTGCTTGAGCAGGCGCTTGTAGCTGGCCAGCAGGGTGCCCATCTGGCAGCCCTTCTGCTTCACGCAGTCGTTGAGGACATCTTCCATGTCCTCCAGCGCGGCATCGGCCTCGTTGCTGCCCTTGGGGTCGGCATTGGCGACCAGCAGCAGGGCATCGCTGTAGCGCTTCTCGGCGGCGGTCATGCGCTGCTGCAGCGCATCCACCTTCACCTTGTCCCGAGCCGAGACCCGCTGTGCATGGGCATCGGGTGCCAGGGAAACCAGGCCGGCAAGGGCCAGCAGCGGCCAACCGCGGGAAATCAGGACAGGAACGGGCATTGATGGCACTGTGTGCGAAACAGGCAGGCAGAGTAGCGGCGCCGCCAAGGTCCGGGCAAGCGGACCTTCGGACCGTCACCGCCGGCGGTTAACATTGGGCTATTCACCACAAGGGCTGGACCATGGATCCGATTCTGCTCGGCAAAGGCATCACCGACGATGTTGCCGTCACCCTGCTGCCGAAACTGGGCAACCGTCACGGCCTGGTTGCCGGTGCCACCGGTACCGGCAAGACCGTGACCCTGATGACCCTGGCCGAGGGCTTCTCGCGGCTGGGCGTGCCGGTGTTCCTGGCCGATGTGAAGGGCGATGTATCCGGCCTGGCCGTGCCCGGCACCGGCGCCGAGAACCTGCTCGCGCGCGCCGCCGAGATCGGCGTGGCCGACTATGCGCCAGCGGCAAGCCCTACCATTTTCTGGGACCTGTACGGCAAGCTCGGCCACCCGGTGCGCACCACCGTCAGCGAAATGGGCCCGACCCTGCTGTCGCGCATCCTCGAGTTGAACGACACCCAGGCCGGCGTGCTCGACATCGTGTTCAAGCTGGCCGACGACCGCGGCCTGCTGCTGCTGGACATGGACGATCTGCGCGCCTTGCTCGGACTGGTTGCCGAGGAACGCAAGGACATCTCCACCGAGTACGGCCTGGTCAGCGCACAGTCGATCGCTGCCATCCAGCGTTCGGTGCTGCGCCTGGCGCAGGACGGCGGCGAGAACTTCTTCGGCGAACCCGCGCTGGAACTGGCCGACGTCATGCGGGTCAATCACGACGGCCGCGGCGTGATCGGCATCCTGGCCGCCGACCAGCTGGTGCTCAAGCCCAAGCTGTACTCCACTTTCCTGCTGTGGCTGCTGTCGGAGCTGTTCGAGCAGTTGCCGGAAGTGGGTGACCTGGACAAGCCGAAGCTGGTCTTCATCTTCGACGAGGCCCACCTGCTGTTCGACGATGCACCCGCCTCGCTGGTGCAGCGCATCGAGCAGGTGGTGCGGTTGATCCGGTCCAAGGGCGTGGGCGTGTACTTCTGCTCGCAGTTCCCTGACGACGTGCCGGGCAACATCCTCGGCCAGCTGGGCAACCGCGTGCAGCATGCACTGCGCGCGTTCACCCCGCGCGACCAGAAGGCGGTCAAGACCGCCGCCGAAACCTTCGTGCCCAATCCGAAACTGGATGTGGTGAAGGTACTGAGCCAGCTCGGCACTGGCGAAGCGCTGGTTTCCACGCTGCAGGACAAGGGCGTGCCGATGCCGGTACAGCAGACGATGATCGCACCGCCGCGCTGCCGGATGGGGCCGATCACCGAGGCCGAGCGCGCCCAGGTGCGTGCCGGCAGCCCGGTCGGTACCCGTTACGACACGGCGATCAACCGCGAATCGGCTGCCGAACTGTTGGCACAACGTGCGCAGAAGGCGGTTGAGAAAGCAGAGGCTCCCGCTGCCCGCAGCCGTGAGCAGGACGAGGCGCAGGAAGGTGGCTTCGGCCAGTCGATCAAGGACGCGATCTTCGGCACCAAGCGCCGCCAGGGCATGATCGAGACCATGGCCAAGCAGACCACGCGCACCGTCGGCACCAAGCTGGGCAACCAGATCGTGCGCGGCATCCTGGGTGGCATTTTCGGCGGCAAACGCTAGCTGCCCCTGCTGGGGTCGGAGCCCTTTCCCGTGGAAAGGGATCCGACCCCACGCCTCCATCGCTCCCCTGAAAAGAAATCGCACCATATGTCGCGTTGGCGTCCCCCTGCAGAAAAGAGCACCGCACTGATCACCGCCTCCGGCCATGCACGGTTGAAGGCTGAACTGGATGAGCTGTGGCGTGTGCGGCGCCCCGAAGTGGTGAAAGCACTGGCCGCGGCGGCTGCAGAAGGCGACCGTTCGGAAAACGCCGAGTACACCTACCGCAAGAAGCAGCTGGGCGAGATCGACCGTCGCGTTCGCTACCTGACCAAGCGGCTGGAGTCGCTGCGGGTGGTCGATACCACGCCGACCGATCCGCAGGCGGTGTTCTTCGGTGCGTGGGTGGAGCTGGAGAACGTGGACAGCGGGCAGACCAGCCGCTACCGCATCGTCGGCCCGGACGAGACCGATGCGGGATTGGGCTGGATCAGCATCGACTCACCGCTGGCGCGTGCGCTGCTGAAGAAACGGCTGGATGATGAATTCTCGGTGGAGCTGCCGAGCGGGCCGCATACTTTTGCGGTGATCGGCGTGGACTACGAGCCCCTGTAGAGTCGACTGTCAGTCGACTATCGCGCTCAGCGCGGGGTTTTCGCGGTGCTGCAGGAAGAGCAGTCGACTAACAGTCGACTCTACCGCCAGGCAACGGCGCCGGATACGCGCGGCCGGCACGCAGCGGGCGGAAATAGTCCGCATCTGCGTAGAAGGCAGCATCCTGCACCTCGTACCAGCCGGGAATGCCAGCCAGCGGCAGGGGCCGCAGTTGCAAGGGATCCGTCAGTACCCCGCCCACGGTGATGGCCCGTGCGACGGCATCGACACACTCCGCGTCGGCATCACCCTGCACCACCACGCACTTGCCCACCAGCCTGCGTCCAGGCAGCACCGCCTGCTCCATCAATGCATGGCCGAATACCGCAGCGATGGCGATGTCGCCGCTCTGCCAGTGCGCAGGTTCGAACAACGCGCGCCAGTCGTGCGCATCCCACGCAGCCAGCAACGCGTGATTGCGCACGCGCACGATCACGCCGGTTTCGTCGAACTGGGTCAGCGCGGCCTGCGCGCGGTTGCGCTGGCCCGGCGGCATGGACTCGATATGCATGCACTGCCGCGCATTGAGTGCATGTTTGAGTTGCCGATGGCGTGCCCACACCAGCGCATTGAACAGGTCGTGCCAATTGTCGGCACGGGTCGCGAGGCGCCCCTGTGCGATGCGCACTTCGTAGTGCAGGCCGTCGGCCAGCAGCGTGGCATCCTGCTCGACCAGGTGCAGTCCCGGCAGCCCCAGCCGCACATCCAGATCGGCGATGGCTGGCCATTCGCGGCCAGCCAGCAGGTCATGGAAGTCCTTCAACCCCGCAAACACCGGGTGCTCGAATACAGTGGCGTCGACCGCCGCACGCGGCGGCGGCACGAAGCGACGGACACCGCTGCCGTCACCGGCGGCGGTCGTCGCTGCGGTCACAGCATCTTGAGATCAAATGCCGGGCGGGTGGCGGCCGGCAGCGCGTCACCGTACAGGTCGTGCTCGTCGCTCTCGGTGATTTCCACGTCGACGAACTCACCCACGCGCAGCGGCACCTGATCGGCGTTCTGGATATGCACCAGGCCGTCGATCTCCGGGGCATCGGCCTTGGAGCGGGCCACGGCAATATCGCCTTCGATGGCGTCGACCAGGCACTGCTGCACGGTGCCGATCTTGGCTTCCAGTCGTGCGGCGGAAATCTGCGCCTGCTTTTCCATGAAACGGGCCAGGCGCTCCTGCTTCACTTCTTCCGGCACTGCATCGGGCAGGTCATTGGCGGTGGCACCTTCGACCGGCGAGTAGGCGAACGCACCGACGCGGTCCAGCTGCGCTTCGTCCAGGAACGACAGCAGCTCTTCGAATTCGGCTTCGGTCTCGCCCGGGAAGCCGACGATGAAGGTGGAGCGCACGGTGATGTCCGGCGCGATGCGGCGCCAGTTCTGCACACGCTCCAGGGTCTTTTCGACCGCGCCGGGGCGCTTCATCAGACGCAGGATGCGCGGGCTGGCGTGCTGGAACGGGATGTCCAGGTACGGCAGGATGCGGTTCTCGGCCATCAGCGGCACCACCTCGTCCACGTGCGGGTACGGGTAGACGTAGTGCATGCGCACCCACGCATCCAGCTCGGACAAGCCTTCGCACAGTGCCTTCAGGCGGGTCTGGTAGGCCTTGTCGCGCCACATCTTCTCGGCGTACTTCACGTCCACGCCGTAGGCCGAGGTGTCCTGCGACACCACCAGCAACTCACGCACGCCGCCGCGCACCAGGCGCTCGGCTTCACGCAGCACCTCATCAACCGGGCGCGAGACCAGCTTGCCGCGCATCGACGGAATGATGCAGAAGCTGCACTTGTGGTTGCAGCCTTCGGAAATCTTCAGGTACGCGTAATGCCGCGGGGTCAGCTTGATGCCGTAGTCAGGCACCAGATCCACGAACGGGTCGTGCTTGGGCGGCAGCGCTTCGTGCACGGCCTCCATCACGCTCTGGTAGTCCTGCGGGCCGGACACCGCCAGCACGTTCGGATAGGCCTCGCGGATCTGTTCCGGGCGCTTGCCCAGGCAGCCGGTGACGATCACCTTGCCGTTCTGGTTCATCGCCTCGCCGATGGCGTCCAGCGATTCGGTCACCGCCGAATCGATGAAGCCACAGGTGTTGACCACCACCACGTCGGCCGAATCGTAGGACGGGACGATGTCGTATCCCTCGGACCGCAACTGGGTAAGGATGCGCTCGGAATCGACAAGGGCCTTCGGGCAGCCAAGGCTGACGAAGCCGACTTTGGGGTTCAGCTGGGACATGGAATTGCGGGACTCTGGGGGCCTGGGCCCCTGCCGTCGTGGCAGGGGTTCCTGGGGGCCGGGGCCTGAAAGGGCGCCAGTATACCGGGGTTGGCGGCCGCGCTCTGAATGGCCAACCGCCTGATCACGCACAGCCGCTGACACCGCGCTAACCCGCGCAGCACCGACAATGCAGTCCGGTTCCCCACAACGAGGTAGATGACGATGGCCGAGTGGATCACCCTGGATACGCATCATGGCCCTGTCCGCGCCTGGCAGGCCCTGCCCGAGGGCGCCCCGCGCGGCGGGCTGGTGGTGGTGCAGGAAATCTTCGGCGCCAACCCGCACATCCGCAGCGTGGCCGAGCGCTTTGCCGCCGAAGGCTATGCGGTGCTGGCGCCGTCGTTCTTCGACCTGGTCGATGGCGCTGATGCCGATCCGGACGCCCTGCCCTACGACGCCGACGGCGTGAAGCAGGGCCTGGAGCGGGTGACCGCTCTGGGCATGGAGAAGGCACTGGAGGTGGTCCGTGCCGCAGCGACCCGGCTGGCCCCTTACGGCAAGGTCGGCACGGTCGGTTACTGCTGGGGCGGCAGCGTCGCCCTGCTGTCCGCGCTGCGCCTGGGCCTGCCTTCGGTCAGCTACTACGGTGCACGCAACGTCCAGTTCCTCGATGAGACGCCAAAAGCCCCGGTGATCTTCCACTTCGGCGCCCAGGACAAGAGCATCCCGCCGGAAGCCATCCAGGCCCATCGCCAGAAGCTGCCGCAGATGGCCACCTACGTCTATCCGGCCGATCACGCCTTCAACCGGGAGGTCGGACATGCGTATGATCCAGACAGCGCCACCCTGGCGCTGCAACGCACCCTGGACTTCTTCTCGGAGCATCTTGGATGAGCGATTTCGAACTCGATTCACGCCTGGCCACCGATAGCGTGCTGGTGGCGGAAGGACCGTTGTCGCAAGTGCGGCTGATGAACGACGAACGATTCCCCTGGCTGGTGCTGGTACCGCGCCTGGCCGGGGTGACCGAGTGGATCGAGCTGGACGGCGAGCAACAGGACAAGCTGCGCACCGAGCTCAACCGCGCCTGCAAGGCCCTGCACGGTTCCGACGGGGTGGAGAAGATCAATATCGGCGCGCTGGGCAACATCGTGCGCCAGCTGCACTTCCACGTGATCGGCCGCCATGACGGCGATCCGGCCTGGCCGGGACCGGTCTGGGGCAGCGGCCCGGCGCACCGCTACGAGCCGGCCGCGCTGGACCAGCATGTCGCCTACTGGAAGGAACGGCTAGGATATCCGGCCCAGTCCTGAGCCGTTGCCGACCGATGCGATTCAACCTCGTTGCCGCCGTCCTGCTGATCCTGATCGGGCTGTTCATGCTCGCCAGCAACCTGGGCTGGACCCACCTGAACCTGTCCAAGCTGCTGCTGACCTGGTGGCCGGTGGCGCTGGTCGGCGTCGGCATCGCGATGCTGTTCGGTCGCGGCAAGTAAGGTAGCGCCGGGCCAAGCCCGGCGAGCGCAGCGCGCGGCCCCACAAACGGAAACGCCGGGCATGGCCCGGCGCTACCGATACGCGTTGACGCAGGCAGTCAGGTACGCGGCAGGGTCACGCCGGTCTGGCCCTGGTACTTGCCACCGCGATCGCGGTACGACGTCTCGCAGACGTCATCGGCTGCGGCCTGGAAGAACAGCATCTGCGCCACGCCTTCGTTGGCGTAGATGCGCGCCGGCAGCGGCGTGGTGTTGCTGAATTCCAGGGTCACGTGGCCTTCCCATTCCGGCTCCAGCGGGGTCACGTTGACGATGATGCCGCAGCGCGCGTAGGTGCTCTTGCCCAGGCACACCACCAGGGTGTCGCGCGGAATGCGGAAGTACTCGACCGTGCGTGCCAGCGCGAAGCTGTTCGGCGGAATGATGCACTCGTCACCGACGATGTCGACGAAGCTGCCCGGGTCGAAATGCTTGGGATCGACGATCGTCGAGTTGATGTTGGTGAACACCTTGAACTCGCGCGAGCAGCGCACGTCATAGCCGTAGCTGGAGGTGCCGTAGCTGACGATGCGCTCGCCGTTGGCCTGCTTGACCTGCCCGGCCTCGAACGGCTCGATCATGCCGTGCTGCTCGGACATGCGGCGGATCCAACGGTCACTCTTGATGCTCATGCTTTGTCCTGGGGAATACGAGGGGGCGCGAGGATTCTAGCAGGGGGCCGGGCATCGTCGCCGGCCCCTGCCCCGTCCCTTACAGCAGCGACGACAGGATCGGGATCGAGGCGCGCGGGCGCTTGCCCACTTCCTCGATCAGGCGCTGTGCGGCATGACGATAGGCCTGCGCCGGTACCGAGTCCGGCTGGGCGACGGTGATGGGCGTCCCGGCATCGCCCTGCTCGCGGATGCCGATCTGCAGCGGCAGCGACCCCAGCAGCGGCACGCCGTACTGCGCCGCCATGCGCTCGCCACCGCCCTCCCCGAACAGGTGCTCGACATGGCCGCAGTTGCTGCAGGTATGCACTGCCATGTTCTCGACGATGCCCAGTACCGGCACCTCGACCTTCTCGAACATCTTCAGCGCCTTCTTCGCATCCAGAGTGGCGATGTCCTGCGGCGTGGTGACGATCACCGCCCCGGCCAACGGGATCTTCTGGGTCAGGGTCAGCTGGATGTCACCGGTACCCGGCGGCAGATCGATCAGCAGGAAGTCCAGGTCGTCCCACAGGGTGTCGTTGAACAGCTGGGTCATCGCCGAGGTGGCCATCGGACCGCGCCAGATCATCGGCGTGTCCTCTTCGATCAGATAGCCGATCGACATGGTGTCCACGCCGAATGCGCGCAGTGGCTCGATGCTCTTGTTGTCGGGGCTTTCCGGGCGACCGGACAGGCCCAGCATGGCCGGCACGCTCGGGCCGTAGATGTCTGCATCGAGCACGCCGACGCGCGCGCCCAACTGTTGCAGCGCCACGGCCAGGTTGACCGACGTGGTCGACTTGCCGACACCGCCCTTGCCCGAGCCGACCGCGATCACGTTGCGGATGCGGGCATGCGGCGTCAGTCCCTTCTGGACCTGGCTGGCATGGGGACGGCGGGGAGAACTGTTCACAACGAGCACCGGCGGGGTCAGGGGGTAATAACCCAACATCATACAAGCTGGACGCAACCTGACTGAAATTCAGGGTTGCTACAGATTCGTGCACAGATTGTTAAGTTCATGTTACGTTCGCAGAGCACTGTTTTGGGCTGCGAAGCTGGCTTTCCAGCGCGCACGATGGCGCATGCGCAGTGCCGATTTTGTTTTTGCTCTCCAATGGAACTACATGAAATACGTAAGCAACACCGCACGTCGCAATACGCTCGCCGTCGCCCTGATTTCCGCTCTGATGGCCGCCTCTCCGGCAATGGCCCAGGACAAGGCGACCAACCTGGACAAGATCACCGTCACCGGTTCGCTGATCCCGCAGACCCAGGTTGAAACCCAGACCCCGGTGATGTCCATCACCGCCGAAGACATCCAGACCCGCGGCTTCAGCAGTGTTGCTGAAGTGCTGCAGCAGTCGTCGCTGACCACCGGCGGCCTGCAGGGCGGCCAGACCTCGGGTTCGTTCACCCAGGGCGCCGAGGCAGCCGGCATGTTCGGCCTGAATCCGGGCTACACCAAGTACCTGATCAACGGCCGCCCGATGCTCTCGTATCCGGCGCTGTACAACGGCAGCGAAACCTTCAACAACATCAGCGGCATTCCGATCGACATCGTCGAGCGCATCGAAGTGCTGCCGGGCGGCCAGTCCTCGCTGTACGGTTCGGACGCGATCGCCGGTGTGGTCAACATCATCCTGAAGGAGCGCATGGACGGCGGCACCATGACCCTCCGTGGCGGCACCTACACTGAAGGCGGTGGCAGCAACATCCGCTTCAGCGCCGCCAAGGGCATCAATGCCTTCGATGACCGCTTCCATGCACTGTTCAACGTGCAGATCGAGAACGGCAGCCCGATCTGGGGCTACCAGCGCGACATCACCCGCCAGAACAATCCGGTCGGCTACACCGCCCAGGTTCCGTCGAACGACTTCGCCGTCATCACCAACGCTGACAACAAGCTGCTGATGATGGACCCGAGCCGTTGCGCCAACGTGGCAGGGCTGTATGACGGCACCACCGTGGTCGGCCAGCGCCCGTCGGGCGAGTCCTGCGGTTCGGTGTACAGCGCCGGCTACAAGACCCTGAAGAACGGCAAGAACAGCGGCCAGTTCTACTCGTCGATGACCTTTGACGTGAACGACAACTTCCAGCTGTTCGCCGACGTGCTGTACAGCAAGGAAAAGACCGAGTTCACCTCCGGCTCCAGCGCCCTCTGGTGGGGCACCAAGTCGGTCATGGGCGGCTTCTACGACCAGGGCCTGGGCAAGGTCGTGAACCTGCAGCGTGCCTTCGCGCCGGAAGAAATCGGCCCGGGCCACTACAACAACATCATGAACTCCGACGAAAGCCGTGCCTACCAGGTCACCCTGGGCGGCAAGGGCATGGTCGGCGACTGGGACTACAGCGCCAGCTTCACCCGTGGCGAGTACCGCCTGGACCAGAACCGCTTCGTGCGCTGGAAGGACAAGATCGAAGATTTCTTCGGCCAGACCGTGCTGGGCCCGCGCCTGGGCACCTCGGCTGGCGGCTTCGGCATCTACAACCCGGACTACGCGGCCTTCTACTCGCCGATCACTCCGGACCAGTTCGCCAGCTTCACCGGCTACGGTACCCACCGCAGCAAGACCTGGCAGAACCTGGGCCGCGTGCAGGTGACCAACGGCTCGCTGTTCAGCCTGCCGGGCGGTGACGCCGGCCTGGCCGTCGTGCTGGAAGGTGGCAGCGAAGGTTGGGACTACTCGCCGGACCAGGCGTTCGTCGATGGCAATGTGTGGGGCACCACCGCCGTCGCCGGTGCCGGCCACCGCAGCAACTACGCGGTCACCAGCGAGCTGCGCATGCCGCTGCACGACAAGCTGACCGTCAGCGCGTCGGGCCGCTATGACGCCTTCAAGATCGCCGACAAGACCGTCGACAAGGCCACCTACAGCATCGGCCTGGAATTCCGTCCGATCGAGAGCCTGCTGCTGCGCGGCAAGTACGGTACCGCCTTCCGCGCACCGACCCTGTCCGATGCCTTCCAGGGCATGAGCGGTTCGTACTCGTCCGGCCAGAACGATTACTACCGCTGCAGCCAGCTGGGCTATGGCCTGCGTGATGAGGCCTGCTCGTTCTACAAGAACACCTCGGTGTACAGCGAAAAGTCCGGCAACCCGGACCTGAAGCCGATCACCGCCGATGTGTGGAGCGCAGGTGTGGTGTGGGCCCCGGTCAGCAACTTCTCGCTGTCGGCCGACTACTACAACTGGAAGATCAAGAACGAGGTCAAGACTCTCAGCAGCGACCAGCTGCTGCTGGCCGAGTACCAGTGCCACAACGGCCTGCCGAACAACACCTCGGCCAGCTGCGGTGACGTGACCAACTGGGTGTCCCGCGATGCCGGTGGCAACCTGACCCGCGTGTACACGCCGAAGCTCAACGTTGCCAGCCAGAACCTGGAAGCGGTGACCGTGGCGGCCAAGTACCAGCAGGATATCGGCCGCTTCGGCTCGCTGATGTTCTCCGGCAACTACACCAACATGCTGAAGCGTGAAGTGCAGCCGATGCCGGGTGCCGCCAAGCTCGACCTGCTGAGCGATCCGTACAACATGTGGTACTACGACAACTTCGCCAAGGTCCGCGGCGATCTGTCGGTGGCGTGGAACATCGCCAAGTTCACCACCACCGTGTACGCCAACTACGTCGGCAGCACCCCGAACTACCTGGCCTACACCGGCCGCAGCTACGGCTATGTCCACTCCTCCGGCGCCAAGGCCGGCAAGTGGGGTTCGTACACCACGTACAACCTGAGCATGAACTACCAGGCACAGGAAGATCTGGTCCTGTCGCTGATGGTCAACAACGTGTTCAACAAGCTGCCGGAAGGCCAGCGCTACAACTACCCGGGCAACGAATCGACCCCGTTCAACGACGGCTTCTACAGCGTCTACGGCCGTCAGATCTCGGCCCAGGTCAAGTACAACTTCTGATCCCGTCGTTTTCCGGACTTCGTGTCTGGACCAGGCCCCGCTTCGGCGGGGCCTTTTTTTTGCTCGCAGAAGGCGGTCGAGCGGCCGCGATCCAGGCAACGGACATCGGCGTCGCAGCTAGCGCAACCCATTGATGCAGAAGCGTTGCGTGCAGTACGAAAGGATCCACCGCACATTGCCATGTTTTGAAACACACCAAAACAATGGTCGTTAGTCACTGATTTCAGGGAAGTTTTCAACTCATAGGCCGCTTGAGGAGATGACGGTTGCGTGTTGAACGCGTTAAACGCGTGTTACGGTCCAACTGAATGGAATGCAACTGAACAGATTGTTAAACCGGCAAGGAGGCCGGTCGCCAAGACATTGCTCACTACGGGGATTCACCATGTCTCGCCATCGTTCCACACTCCCACGCCACCCACTGACCCTCGCCCTGCTCGGCACCCTCCTCGCCTCGGGCACCGCCCTGGCACAGAGCGGCAACGCGCCGACCCAGCTCGACCGTGTCACCGTCACCGGCTCGCTGATTCCGCAGACCGAGATCGAGAACCACACACCGGTCCTGACCGTGACCGCCGAGGACATCCAGACCCGAGGCTTCACCAGCGTCGCCGACGTACTGCAGCAGTCCTCGCTGTCCACCGGCGGCCTGCAGGGTGGCCAGACTTCGGCTTCGTTCACCCAGGGCGCAGAAGCGGCCGGCATGTTCGGCCTCAGCCCGGGCTATACCAAATACCTGATCAATGGCCGCCCGATGCTTTCGTATCCGGCGCTGTACAACGGCGGCGATACGTTCAACAACATCAGCGGCATTCCGATCGACATCGTCGAGCGCATCGAGATCCTGCCGGGTGGCCAGTCCTCCCTTTACGGTTCGGACGCGATCGCCGGCGTGGTCAACATCATCCTCAAGGAACGCATGGATGGTGGCGTCCTCAACGTACGTGGCGGCGCCTACAGTGAAGGCGGCGGCAACAGCTTCCGCCTCAGCGGCGCCCGCGGCTTCAATGGCGTCGATGATCGCTTCCATGCCCTGGTCAACGTGCAGTACGAAAAGACCAGCCCGATCTGGGGTTACCAGCGTGACCTGACCAAGGTCAACAATCCCGACGGCTACAGCCCGCAGTACGTCTCCAACGACTTCCTGGTGCTGCTGCCGGCTGCCAACAACGCCTACGCCATGATGGACCCGAACCTGTGCGCCAATGTGGCCGGGCAGTTCGATGGCACCACCGTGCTCGGCACCCGGCCCACCGGCCAGGCATGTGGCTCGACCTATGGCACCGGCTACAAGACCATCAAGAACGGCAAGGAAAGCGCGCAGATCTACAGCTCTGCCACCTTCGACGTGAATGACAACTTCCAGCTGTTCGGCGATGCGCTGTACAGCCTGGAAGAGGTCAAGTACGCCACGGGTTCCGGCTACACCTGGTGGGGCACCTCGTCCGGTTGGGGCCGTTTCTACGACCAGGCAAGTGGCCAATACATGAACCTGCAGCGCGTGTTCGCTCCGGAGGACATCGGCGGCGGTGGCTACCGTGACATCATGAACACCGACCGCAACAAGGCCTACCAGGTAACGCTGGGTGGGCGCGGCACGGCCGGCAACTGGGACTACAGCCTCAGCTTCACCCGCGGCGAGTACAAGCTGACCGAGCGCAACTTCGTGCGCTGGAACGACCCGATCAACGACTACTTCGAGCAGCGCGTGCTGGGCCCGGTACTGGGCACCACCAGCACCGGCTACGACATCTACAGCCCGAACTGGGAAGCGTTCTACTCACCGTTGCCGTCTGGCGACTTCCAGAGCTTCACCGGTTACAGCTACAGCGAAAGCCGTACCTGGCAGAACCTGGCCCGTGCGCAGGTCACCAACGGTTCGCTGTTCAAGCTGCCGGGTGGCGACGCCGGCCTGGCCGTGGTCGTTGAAGGTGGCAGCGAAGGCTGGGACTACAGCCCTGATCCGGGCCTGATGGATGGCAGCGTGTGGGGCACCACGGCGGTTTCCGGTGCCGGCCACCGCAGCAACTACGCAGTGACCGGTGAACTGCGCCTGCCGCTGCATGACACGCTGACGGTCACCGGCTCCGGCCGCTACGACGCCTTCAAGATCGGCAGCAACACCGTCGACAAGTCCACCTACAGCATCGGCATCGAGTTCCGTCCGATCGAAAGCCTGCTGTTCCGCGGCAAGTACGGCACGGCGTTCCGCGCTCCGACCCTCTCCGACGCATTCCAGGGCCGTAGCGGCTACTACGCCAACGGCTCCACCGACTACTACCGTTGCGGCCAGTTGGGCTACGACCCGGCCAATACCACCGGCTGTCCGTATGACAGCGTCTCGGTGTTCGGCACCCGCGCCGGCAATCCGGACCTGGAACCGATCACCGCCGACGTCTGGAATGCAGGTGTTGTGTGGGCACCGATCAACAACCTGTCGCTGTCGGTGGATTACTACAACTGGAAGATCAAGAACGAGGTCGATACGCTCAGCTCCGACCAGCTGCTGCTGGCCGAGTACTACTGCCGTGGCGGCCAGGCCAACAACACCTCGGCCAGCTGCCAGAACGTCAACGACTGGATCACCCGCGATGCGTCCGGCGTGTTGGACGAGATCTACACCCCGAAGATGAACGTCGCCCGCCAGAACCTGGAAGCGCTGACCGCCAGCTTCAAGTACGTGCACGACATGGGCCGCTTCGGTTCGCTTCAGTTCTCGGGCAACTACACCGACATGCTCAAGCGTGAACTGCAGCCGCAGCCGGGCGATGAGTTCCTGGACCTGCTGCGTGACCCGTACGCGATGTGGGTGTACGACTCGTATGCCAAGGTGCGTGCCGATGGTTCAGTCGGCTGGGCCAAGGACAAGTGGACCACCACCCTGTACGCCAACTACATCGGCAAGACGCCGAACTACATGGCGTACGTGGGCAATGGCTACGACTACGTCCACAGCTCCGGCTACAAGGCAGGCAAGTGGGGCTCCTACACCACTTACAACCTGAGCGTGAACTACCGTGCGCTGGACAACCTGACTCTGTCGCTGATGGTCAACAACGTGTTCAACAAGATGCCGGACAACCAGCGCTTCAGCTTCGCCGGCACCAGCGGCCAGCCGTACAACAACTACCTGTACAACGCCTACGGGCGTGCGATCTATGTGCAGGCCAAGTACGAGTTCGGCGGCAAGTAAACGTTTGCTTCAGCAGCAACGAGAAAGCCCCGCCATGGCGGGGCTTTTTCTTGCCCTGCAGTACGGGAAAAGAAAGAGGCCCTGGCAAGCGGGACCTCCCCCTATCCCCTCTTCCGGTCAACGGAAGGCGTAGCGCAGGCTGGCCATGTAGCGGCGGCCGAGCGCATCGAGCACGTACGGGAACGGGCCGATGTCATCGGACAGATTCAGTACCGACAGATTGATGCGGGCGCTGTCCGTCAAACGGTAGCTGACGTTGGCGTCCCAGGTCGTCCAGCTGTCACGCTTGAAGTACTGCCGGCTTTCCGGGGTTGCGGTCAAGCTGAACTGCGAGCCGCTCGTGTAGTTGGACGTCACGCCATAGCTCCACTTGCCGATGGCATGCTGCGCCGTCCAGCGGAACTGGCGCTTGGGCTCGTCGAACGTACCCACGCGCTCCACGAACGGCACATCGGCGCTGGCGGCCTGGCCACGGTTCTTCGGCATGTAGCCGTAGAAGCCCAGTGCCACCTGGCCGAATTGGCCCATATCCCAGTTGTAGTCCACCTCGGCCGTCCAGCCGCGGAACATCAGCACCGGGCCATTGCCGTACTCGGTGCGGATATCGGTAGCCGCACCGCTCAGCGGATTGCGCGTCACCAGGCTGCAGAAGCGGTTGGCGTTGGGCACGTTGGACGCGTTGAAGTCCGGGTTATCGAAGCAGCCGGTGATGATGTCGGTCGGGCTGAGACTGGTGATCACATCGGTGATCTTGATGTCATACCAGTCAGCCGCGACCCGCAGGCCCTTTGCCCAGTCCGGCGCGAACACGATGCCCGCCGTCCACGACTTGGCCTTCTCGTTCTTCAGGCCGGTATAGCCGTTGACCGAGCCGAGGGTGTTGGTCGGCGACGCCTGGAAGGTTGCCGGATCCGCACCTGGGTAAGCCTGGAAGAAGGCCTCGCAGTTGCGGCGGCGAACCGCGGGATTGGTGCCGCCGTTGATGGCCGACACGGAGCAGACTTCCGGGATGTTGTAGTACGCCGGCTGCAGCGAGGTATAGAGCTCGGCAATCGACGGTGCACGCAGCGACTGCGTCTTACTGCCGCGCAGCTGGATTCCCGCGAACGGCTCGTACTGGATGCCATAGGTGTACGCATTGAAGCCGCCAGCCACCGAGTTGACCACGCGGCGGCCCTTCAGGGTCACGTCCAGGCGATGCAGGCCCGGTAGATCCCAGTCGGGGTTGAACAGCGGCGCCAGGAACTCGGCGAAGATTTCATTGGTGTGATAGTCGCCCTTGGCGCCCTGGATCGGCACCGAACGGCCCTGCCCCAGTCGCTGGTACTCGCTCGGGGTGAACGAACCTTCTTCACGGCGATGCTCCACACCCGCGGCGAAGGAGAACTCGCCACCCGGAAGGTCAAACAGACCGCCGGTCACCGACGCGTTGAACACGGTCTGGCGCGTTGTTGCCTTGGCCAGTGTGGGCGTTGACACATAAGCCAGCGCTTCGGGTGATGCCTGGTTCTCGCCGAATAGATTCAGCGGACGGCAGTTCGGATCCGCAGTGGTGCCCGGCGCGGATGCATCACAGACGATGTTGCCGCTGGCATCACGCTTCACGTTGAGCGCGTTGATGAAGTTCTGCTGGATCAGGCCAGTACCCTTGTAGTCGAAGTCGCCTCGACCGTGGGTCACACTGGTTTCCCAGTTGAAACGGCGTTCGCCGATATCGAAGAAGCCGTCCAGGCCTAGCACGATACGACTGAGGCGCGTGTCGGTGCTGGCGTTGTTCATGCTCAGGTCGCGCGACGAGCGCGACAGGCGGAACGAGGTGATGCCGTTCTCGGCCAGGATGCGCCGCGACTCAGCGCTGAGGAATGGATTGCTCGCGCTGAACAGCATCGCGCCGCTCTGGTCACCACTGCCATCGGGGTTTGCTGCACCAAAACCAGCCGCGTTGTAGACGTTCTGGTCCAGCGTCTCGCGGGCGGTGGCGCTGTAGTGCGACAGTTCGAAGAAGCCACGCACGTTGTCGTTGAAGTCGAAGCTGCCGGTCGAGTAGACCGAACGGCGTTCGAGGTCGGCGATCAGCGGGAGGGTTTCGTTGAGGTTGAGTCCATCGCCACCGGAAGCATTGCCACTGGGATAGCTGATGCCCGGATCATAGGCAACCAGATCACCCTTGTTGTTGAAGTGCCAGAGCTGATTGTTGGCACCGAAGCCATTCAACTCACCCGTAGCATTCCGCTGGTAGCTGCGTCGCACCTGAATGTCCGACGGCATGATCAGGCCACCGAAGGTCATGCTGGAAATGCGCCGGTTTCGGATCCAGACCTGGTCGGCAATGCCATCGGCCGGTCCGGTGTTGAACGGGATGCCGGAATCGATGCGACCATCGTTGCCCGGCGTGCGCCACGACTGGAAACGCGCCACGTTTGCAGCCGTCGGATTGGTCTGCAGGCTGTAGCCGTTGCGGTAGAAGTCGCGCTGGAGCGCATTCACGCCGTCGCTGTTATCCAGTTCGGCAGCAATGGTGAAGTGGCCACGACCATCGGCGAAACCACTACCGAAGATGGCAGACCAGGAGTAGCGGTCATTGTCATTCTTGGTGGTTCTACCAAAGCCCAGCTCGACCTCGGCACCTTCGAACTTGTCGCGCAGGATGATGTTGTTCACGCCGGAGATGGCATCGGAACCATAGGTGGGTGCACCACCGATGCTCAGGCTTTCCACGCGCTCGACCATCACAGTCGGGATCGAATTCATGTCGACCTGGATGCCCGAACCGCCGCCCGCGCCGAATACGGTTGGCGGTGCAGAGGTCACGAAGCGTCGGCCATTGACCAGGGTCAGCAAGCGGTTGCTGCCCAGGCCGAAACGACTGGCGAAGTTCACGCCCGCACCGAAGCCGGCCTGGTCACCGCGCGAGGAAACACCAGCCGAAACACCGGGGATCTTGGTCAACGCATCGATCAGGTTGGTGTGCCCGTAAGCCTCGATGTCCTGGCGGGACACCACGGCCGCTGGTTCCAGGGTGTCATAGCCGGCGCGGTAAATGTGCGAGCCCGTTACCGTGATGCGGTCCAGCTGGGTGGCCGCGGCTTCATTGGAAGCCTTCTTCGCGCTCTCGGCGGTCTCCTTTGCAGCATCCCCATCCTGCGCGAAGGCAGGCAGGGCGACAGCAAGCAGAAGGGCCGAGCTGAGCGCGAGACTCAACGGATTGCGGGGTAGTGGGCGAGTCTTCTCCATGTCTCTCTCTCTGAAAAGTGAAGGCATAAAAAGCTCTGCATCGGCAAGGCAGAGGCAATACGGTCAGCAACCGTTCACGTGCCGATAACGGAATTCATACACATAACGACACTAAACAGCAACATTCAGCAAAAATTCAAGTTCACTGAATACGTCACCGAAGGAGTGCACAAGGTGGAGATTAGGCACAAGAGATGAAACATTATTTAAATAAATCAACAACTTAATTATAATCGCTCTATGCAGCGGCAGCTGGAAAGCGCCGTGCACGGCGACCTCGCCCCGTCTCATCCAGCACGCTTCCACTGCCAATGACTGCGCCTGCCCAGGCTGCAACTGAGATCACATATTCACAATAAATTCACTCGACTTGAATGGGAAAAAGTGACCTTCCCTCAATGCCGGGCACAGCCTTCCACCGACCCGGCTCACGCCTTTGTGGCACCTGCGCCCCCTTGCATGGGGCCATGACCTTCGACACCCTTGCTGCTCTGGCCGGCGGCGTATCGTTCGGCCCACGGCCGTCCCCGCGGCCCTTCCCTGACTCACTCGGCCTGGAGGCCATTCAAGTGACCCGTACTCCCAAGATCGTGCTGCTGACCCTGGCCGTTTCGGCCGCGCTGGTCGGCTGCGGCAAGAACGAAACCCCGGCCAAGGACGCCACCGCCTCCACGCCGGCTACCGCCGAAGCCACCAACTACACGCTGGACGAAAGCAAGCTGCCGGCCTACAACGCCTTCCAGCCGAGCGATCTGGACACCAGCAAGGACGCCTGCGGCGCCTTCGGCGACTACGTCAACAGCAAGTGGCTGGCCGCCAATGAAATCCCGGGCGACCGCACCAGCTGGGGCGCGTTCACCATCCTCGACGAGCGTTCGGTCGCCGTGCAGCACCAGCTGGCTGAACAGGTGGCGCAGGTCAAGAACCCGAACCACATCGAGAAGATCGTCGGCGACCTCTGGGCCACCGGCATGGACGAAGCCAAGATCAACGCGCAGGGCATCGAGCCGCTGAAGGCCGACCTGACCGCGATCGAGGGCCTGCAGGACAAGGCAGCCATCGCCAACTACCTGCGCACCAGCGCCGCCAAGGGTGACAACATCCTGTTCGGCTTCGGCGCCGAAGCAGACTTCAAGAACTCGGCCGTGAACATGGCCTACGCCAGCCAGGGCGGCCTGGGTCTGCCGGACACCACCTACTACACCGATGCCAAGAACGCGGACAAGCTGAAGGCCTACCAGGCGCACGTCGCCAAGGTGCTGGAACTGTCCGGCGTCGCCGCGGCCGACGCCGCCAAGCAGGCCGAAGAAGTGGTCAAGTTCGAAACCCGCCTGGCCAAGGCCTCCAAGTCGCGCGTAGAGCTGTCGCGCAACGTTGAGCTGTTCTACAACCCGGTCACTCTGGCCGACGCCGACAAGCTGACCCCGAACTTCAACTGGACCGAGTTCTTCAAGTCGCAGGGCGTTGCCGCGCCGGAGAAGTTCTCGCTGGCCATGCCGGCCTTCCATGAAGAAGTGAGCAAGGCGCTGGGCGATACCGATCCGTCGGTGTGGCGTGCCTACCTGCGCTTCCACACCGTGGACAGCGCTTCGCCGTACCTGGCCGACGCCTTCGTGCAGGAGAACTACGAGTTCTACGGCAAGACCCTCAATGGCCAGAAGGAACAGAAGCCGCGCTGGAAGCGCGTGCTGGGCACCATCGAGAACGATGCCGGCGAAGCCTTCGGCCAGCTGTACGTGAAGGTGGCCTTCTCGCCGGAAGCCAAGGCGAAGATGGAAGAGCTGGTGAAGAACCTGGCGGCTTCGCTGAAGGAACGCATCCAGGGCTTGAGCTGGATGAGCGAGGAAACCAAAGCCAAGGCCATCGCCAAGTGGGAAACCTTTACCCCGAAGATCGGCTACCCGGACAAGTGGCGTGACTGGTCGGGCCTGCAGACCCAGCGCGACAGCTTCCTGGGCAATGTGCGCGCCGCCAGCGAATTCAACTACAAGTTCAACCTGTCCAAGATCGGCAAGCCGGTGGACAAGACCGAATGGGGCATGACCCCGCAGACGGTCAATGCCTACTACAACCCGCTGCAGAACGAGATCGTGTTCCCGGCTGCCATCCTGCAGCCGCCGTTCTTCGATCCGAAGGCCGACGACGCGCTGAACTACGGCGGCATCGGTGCGGTGATCGGCCATGAAATGACCCACGGTTACGACGACCAGGGGGCGCGCTTCGGGCCGACCGGCAACATGGAAGACTGGTGGACCCCGGCCGACAAGAAGAACTTCGAAGGCCTGACCGGCAAGCTGGTCAAGCAGTTCGACCAGTACAAGGTCGACGGCCAGGCGGTGAACGGCCACCTGACCCTGGGCGAGAACATCGCCGATCTGGGTGGCCTTGCCACCGCCTACGATGCCCTGCAGAAGGCCACCGCCGGCAAGGAAGATGCGAAGGTCGACGGCTTCACCCGCGACCAGCGCTTCTTCTTCAACTGGGCCACCGTGTGGCGCACCAAGTACACCCCGGAGAACGCAAAGGTCCGCCTGGCCACCGATCCGCACGCCCCGGCGCAGTTCCGTGCCATGGGTGCGCCGTCGAACCTGCCGACCTTCGCCGCTGCGTTCCAGTGCAAGGCCGGTTCGCCGATGGTCCGCGCCGGCGAACAGCAGGTGGTGATCTGGTAAGCCCTGGCTGATGCCAAGGTAGACCTGCAGAGGCCCGGGAATTCCCGGGCCTCTGCTTTTGGCGGCGCATTGCATGTCATCCACGCATGGCCTGGATCTACTGATGCCGGTGACCCGCGAACAGGGCGTGACGCCTGCATGCCGCGTCGATGCACAGCTTGCTATAGTGCGCGCGCCCTCAATCCATCACGGATTCGTTCCACATGCCCAATTTCCGTCCGCTTGCCATCGCCCTGGGCATCAGCCTGGCGACCCTGGTCCCGACCCACGATGCATTCGCCGCCAAGAAAAAGGCCGCGCGCGCCCCGGCTGTCAGCGCCCAGTGCAGCGACTTCTACGACGCCACCAATGCAGGCTGGCTGAAGGCCAACCCGGTACCGCAGACCGGCGCCATCACCGCGCTGGGCCAGCTGGTCGACCGCAGCCGCCAGCAGCAGCGCGAACTGCTCGACGCGGCGATGAAGTCGCCGCAGGGCAACGTGCAGAAGCTGCTGGGTGATTTCTGGGCCAGTGGCCTGGACGAAGCGGCCGTGGAGGCGGACGGCTCCAACCCGATCGCACCGCTGCTGACCCGCATCAACGCGATCAAGAAGGCCAAGGATGTACCGGCCTCGATCGCGGCACTGCACCAGGTCGGCATCCCGGTGGCCTTCAACTTCGGCCCGGACGTCGACCTGAAGGCACTTGACCGCCACATCGGCTACTTCATGCAGGGCGGCATGGGCTTGCCGGATCCGGCGTTCTATACCCGTACCGATGCCGACACCGTGGCCCTGATGGGGCGCTACCGCAACTACGTCAAGCAGATCCTGGCGCTGACCGGCACCCCGGCCGCCAAGCTGGATGCCGAGTCGCAGGCGGTGATCGCGCTGGAAACCGAGCTGGCACGCAATGCGCAGTCGCTGGCCGGCATCAACAACCCGTTCAACAACTACGCGCCGATCTCCACCAAGGAGCTCAACAGCCGCTACCGCAACCTGCAGCTGGACGCTTTCCTGAAGGCACAGGGCGTGGATGACGACCTGGTCTCGCTGGCCGACCCGGGCCTGTTCAAGCAGCTCGACGGCATGGTCACCAAGCTCAAGCCGGACCAGTGGAAGGCCTACCTGCGCTGGCGCGTGGGCGACTCGATGGCGCCGTACCTGTCCAAGGCCTACCGCGACGCCGAGTTCGAATTCCGCGGCCGCGTGCTGCGTGGCGAGACCCTGCCGCCGCAGCGTTGGGAAGACGTGCTCGATGCGATCAACGTGGCCGCTGGCCCGATGGTCGGTCGCGAATACGCCGCCCGTTACCTGCCGGCCGAAGACCGTCGCCAGGCGGCGTGGATCGTCGACAAGGTCCGTGAAGTGCAGATCGAAGCGGTCAAGAACAGCAGCTGGATGAGCGCCGAGGCCAAGACCGAAGCGCAGGCCAAGCTGGCCGCGCTGAAGATCGAGATCGGCACCCCGCTGCGCGACCTCGACTACAGCGTGCAGCCGATGGGCCGTGGCTCGTTCGGCGGCAACATGCTGATCGCTTCGACCTGGCGCCATCGCGAGGAAATGAAGCGCATCGGCAAGGGCAACGCCGACCGTCGCTGGGACGTGCTGCCGCAGCAGCCGTCGCTGGCCTACGACCTGGCCCAGAACCGCCTGATCGTCACCGCCGCGATCCTGCAGGGCCCGGTGTTCAACGCCAAGGCCGACGCCGCCGACAAGTTCGGCAGCTTCGGTGGCCTGGTTGGCCACGAACTGACCCGTGCGATCGATGCCAAGGGTGCGCTGGTCGACGCCAAGGGCGAGTTGCGCAGCTGGTGGACCCCGGCCGACAAGACGGCCTGGACCCTGCTCGGCAACCGCGTGGCCGCGCAGTACGGCAGCTATGATTTCCCGGGCGTGAAGGGTGCCAAGGTCAACGGCACGCTGACCCAGGAAGAGAACCTGGCCGACATCGCCGGCCTGGAGCTGGCCTGGGCGGCTTATCTCGCACAGGAGCCGAAGGCCAAGCAGGCACAGCAGCAGGGCTTCTTCCGCGCCTGGTCGGCGCTGTGGGCACAGCAGCTGTCGCCGAACGAAGCCGTGCGCCGCCTGACCGCCGACATCCGTGCGCCGGGCCTGTGGCGCAGCAACGGCACGCTGGCCAACCTGCCGGCATTTGGCGCCACCTTCAGCTGCAAGGCCGGCCAGCCGATGCAGCGCAGCGAAGCCGAGCAGATCAAGGTCTGGCGCTGAGCCAACTGCCGCACCGGTAATGCAGAGGGCGCCTTCGGGCGCCCTTTTTTGCGGGTGCAGCACGATCCCGGGTTAACACCGGGCGTGCTATCGCTGCGGCTTCGTCCATCGCGGAGCCCCGACATGGCACACAAGAATACGATCTGTGTCTGGTACGACAACGGCGCGCTTGAGGCCGCCACCTTCTACGCCAGCCTCCTGCCCGACAGCGCGGTGACCGCCGTGCATTACGCCCCCGGTGACTATCCCGACGGCAAGGAAGGCAATGTACTGACGGTCGAGTTCACGGTCTGTGGTGTTCCCTGTGTCGGCCTCAACGGCGGCACCGCGTTCAAGCACAGCGAAGCGTTCTCCTTCCAGATCCAGACCGAGGACCAGGCCGAGACCGACCGCCTGTGGAATGCGATCGTCGGCAACGGCGGACAGGAGAGCCAATGCGGCTGGTGCAAGGACCGCTGGGGCATCTCCTGGCAGATCAGCCCGCGCGTGCTGATCGAAGCGGTGACCAGCAAGGACAAGGCACTGGCCAAGCGCGCCTTCAACGCGATGATGCCGATGAAGAAGATCGACATCGCCACCATCGAAGCGGCAATCAAAAAAGGGGACGGAGGGGATTAAGTCGTTTCTGCCCCTGTCCTGTGCTCAGATGCAGATTGCGACTTAACTCCCTCCGTCCCTTTTTCCGAGGTGCTGATGACCTGGGATGCGATCATCGTTGGCGGTGGCCACAACGGCCTGGTCTGCGCGGCCTATCTGGCGCGCGGCGGAAAGAAGGTGCTGGTGCTGGAACGTCGTGGCGTTCTCGGCGGCGCGGCAGTCACCGAGGAATTCCATCCCGGTTTCCGCAATTCGGTGGCGTCATACACGGTCTCGCTGCTGCAACCGCAGGTGATCGATGACCTGCAGCTTCATGCACATGGGCTGCGCATCGTCGCGCGTCCGGCCAACAACTTCCTGCCGTTGCCTGATGACCGCTATCTGCTGTCGGCGCTGGGCCGCACCCAGGCCGAAGTAGCGAAGTTCTCCGAACGCGATGCGCAGGCGCTGCCCGCCTATGAAGCGCGCCTGGAGATCTTCGCCGACGTACTGCGCGCGTGGGCTCTGCGTGCGCCACCGGACCTGGGTGTGACGGGCGGTTGGCGTGCCCTGCCCGCCCTGTGGCAGATGGGCCGCCTCGGTCGTGAACTGGCTACGCTGGATACCTCGCTGCGGCAGGAACTGCTCGACCTGTTCACGCTGTCGGCGGCCGAGTATCTGGATCGCTGGTTCGAGAGCGCGCCGATCAAGGCGCTGTTTGGTTTCGATGGCATCGTCGGCAACTACGCAAGCCCGTACACACCGGGCAGTGCGTACGTGCTGCTGCACCACGTATTCGGCCAGTGCAATGGCGTGAAAGGCGCGTGGGGCCACGCGATCGGCGGCATGGGAGCGATCAGCCAGGCGATTGCGGCGTCGGCACGCGAGGCCGGCGCGGAACTGCGCGCGGAGGCCGAGGTGCAGCGCGTGCGGATCGAACAGGGCCGCGCGGTGGGCGTGGAACTGGCCAACGGTGAAATCCTGCGTGCAAGAGCAGTGATCGCCAACGTCAATCCAAAACTGCTGTACGAGCAATTGTTGGAACCTTCGCAGGTACCGGCAGCTACGCGCGAGCGGATGGCGAACTGGCGTTGCGGCTCCGGCACCTTCCGGATGAACGTGGCGCTGTCGCGTTTGCCGGACTTCCGCGCCCTGCCCGGCTCCGGCGATCACCTCAGCGCCGGCATCATCATGGCGCCCAGCCTGGACTACATGGACCGGGCCTGGCTGGATGCGCGCCGCGACGGCTGGTCGCGCGAACCGATCGTGGAAATGCTCATTCCCAGTACGCTGGACGATTCGCTGGCGCCGCCCGGCCAGCATGTGGCCAGCCTGTTCTGCCAGCACGTGGCGCCGGTGTTGCCTGAAGGCCGCCATTGGGATGATCACCGCGAAACCGTGGCCGACCTGATGATCGCCACCGTTGAACGGTATGCACCCGGCTTCGCCGACAGTGTTCTCGGTCGACAGGTGCTGTCACCGCTGGATCTTGAACGGACCTTCGGCCTGATCGGTGGCGACATTTTTCATGGCGCGCTCAGTGCCAACCAGCTGTTCTCGGCTCGACCGATGGTCGGCCAGGCCGGCTATCGCGGCGCCCTGCCCGGACTATACCTGTGCGGGTCGGGCACCCATCCCGGTGGCGGTGTGACCGGTGCGCCGGGACACAATGCCGCCCAGGTGGTGTTGCAGGATCTGTAGATCCTCGCCACGCGCGGATGCGGGTTTGCCCTGCCGTTGTCGCGATCTGCTGTTGGTAGGTGCCAACCATGGTTGGCACGAGTCAGCAGAAGCGATTGCCAACCACGGTTGGCAACTACCGGGCAATGCGTGCCGACCAACGGTCGGCACCTACAGCGTCAAATGATCCCGTTCAAAGCGTGCCAACCAAGGTTGGCACCTACCCGCGTGAAGCGAGGCGCATCGCGCCTCACTTCACGCTGCGCAGATGGTTCGGGCGCTTCGGCGGGCCGGGCGGGCGGCGCTTGTTGAACGGCGGCTGCCCGCGCCAGTAGCGGATCAGCAACCAGCCGAACAGCATGCCGCCCAGGTGCGCGAAATGGGCCACGCCCGGCTGCCAGCCGGTCATGCCCAGCACCAGCTCGCCCACGCCGAACAGGATCACGAAGGTCCGTGCCTTCATCGGAATCGGCGGGAACAGCAGCATCACCCGCTGGTTCGGGAACAACATGCCGTAGGCCAGCAGCAGGCCGAACACGCCACCGGAAGCGCCCAGCACCGTGGCCGGGTTTTCCAGCAGCGTGCCCACCAGCAGCTGGCAGACGCCGGCACCGGCCACGCACACCAGGTAATAGAGCAGGAAGCGCTTCTCGCCCCAGGTCTGCTCCAGTGGCGCGCCAAACATGAAGACGGCCAGCATGTTGAAGAACAGGTGCCCGAAGCTGCCGTGCAGGAAGCCATAGGTCAGCAGCTGCCACGGCTGGAAGTTGCCACCCGGCGAGAATGCGTCGAAGCCCTGCTGCAACGGTTGCAGCATGAACGGCTCGAAGGTCTGCATGCCGAGCAGGAACGGCTGCTGCAGCAGGAACAGGATCGCGTTGGCGATCAGCAGGGCCTTGGTAACGGTAGGCAGTCGCGGGAACATGGGAGCACCGGCATGGAACGGCCTCCATCATAGCCGCAGCACCGTGTCTTGTTGGCGACCGGCAGGCGTAGCCTGTTCAGTCGCCAGCGGCGCTCAACCGGGGCCCCACACGGCCGCATCCAGCGCTGCAACCGGATCGGTCGCGGGCATCCGCACCCGGCCATTCTCCACCACTACGCCCTCGGCACGCAGCCGCTGCGACTGCTCGCGCCAGCCGGCCGACCCTTCTTCCATGGCAATGCGCCCATCCGAGCGCAGCACGCGGTGCCAGGGCAGGTCTGGATCGTCGTTCTGGCCGAGGATGCGTGCGGTCAACCGCGCGCGCCCAGGCATGCCGGCACGCATCGCCACCTGGCCGTAGCCCATCACCTTGCCAGGCGGAATCGCACGGATCACCGCCAGGATGCGCGCGCGCGCCTGCTCCGGCGTCAGCGTCGCAGGCGGGTCACCAGCAGTACGCCGATCAGCACCAGTACGGTGCCGGCGATCTGCGCCGGCCCCATCGGTTCGTCGAGCAGCCATAGGCTCATCACGATGGTGGAAACAGGACCCAGCATACCGACCTGCGCGGCCAGCGACGAACCCACGCGCTGCACCGCCAGCATGATCGCCAGCACCGGCAGCACCGTGCACACGGTGGCGTTGACCAGCGACAGCCACTGCACCGGCGCCGGAGCCTGCCACAGCAGCGGCAGCGGATGGGTCACCGCGAAATGCAGCAGCACCAGCGCGCTGGCCACGCAGCTGGCATAGGCGGTCAGCCGCACCGCACCGATGCGCGCCACCACCTGCCCACTGCCGAACAGGTACAGCGCGTAGCTGAGTGCACTGCCCAGCACCAGCAGGCTGCCGAGGATGATCTGCCCGCCCTCACGCTGCAGGTCGTGGCCGAAGGCGATCAGCACGCCGATATAGCTCAGCACCAGCGCACCGATCTGCCAGCGGCCCGGCCGCTGTCGTGCCAGCAGCACGTTGATCAGCAGTACCAGGGTCGGGTTCAAGTACAGGATCAATCGTTCCAGGGTCACGCTGATGTACTGCAGCCCCTGGAAGTCGAGCAGGCTGGACAGGTAATAGCCGGTGAAGCCCAGCCACAGCACGCGTGCACGGTCAGCCCAGGAAAGTCGCTCTGCACGGCGCGAGGCCCACACCGCCATCAGCGCGAACAGGGGCAGCGCCATCAGCATGCGCAGCGCCAGCAGCGTTGTGGCATCCACGCCATGGCGCAGCCCCAGCTTGACGATGATGGCCTTGCCTGAAGCGGCAATGGCGCCGATTGCAGCCAAGCCGATGCCGCCCAGAGCGATGCGCGGGGACGTGGTGGCGATGCGGGGGGAAGAAGTGGACATCAGGAAGAAAACGGGCCGCATGGGCGGCTGGAAGCAGCCGGATTGCTTCCAATTGTCTCATGGCACTTCCGGGCGAACGATCCGATGTCCGTTCATGCTCACTGCAACTCCTGATCCACGCATGGCGTGGATCTACGTGTCGACCAAGGTCGACACCTACCAACAGCAACACAAAACGCAGTTCGGACAGATCGCAGGAGTCTGTCGAAGGCGGGGTGGGTCCGGTTGCGGGGGCGTGAGCCGCATGGGCCCGAGGCACGCCTCGGGCGGGTTGGGCAGGACGCCCAACCCCGGTCTTGCCGTGTACGCAGGACAGCGCACACGAGCAAGCGGCGACCGAGCTTGCGGGGGTGAGGGCGCTTTGCTTGCGAAGCACTGCTTCGCAAGCGCCCGAACGCACAGCCGCCAGGCGGCTGGGCCGGGCCCCGGAGGGGGACTTGCAGCGTCCCCCGCAACCGGACCCACCCCGCCATTCCACGGAATGCACGCTGTTGCTGTTGCTGTTGCTTCGGCCGTTGCTGTCGAGGTTGCCGGCCAGCGGCCGGCACTACCGTGAGTGTCGGCTCAGCGCATCAGCACCACTTCCTCGGCCGACGTCGGGTGGATCGCCACGGTGTCGTCGAACTGGGCCTTGGTCGCGCCCATCTTCACCGCCACTGCGAAGCCCTGCAGGATCTCGTCTGCGGCCTCGCCCAGCAGATGGATGCCGACCACGCGTTCTTCCGGGCCGGCGCAGACCATCTTGAACAGGCTGCGCTGGGTGCCATTTGCCAGCGCCTGCAGCATCGGGCGGAAACGGCTGTGGTAGACGCTCACCTGGTCGAAACACGCGCGTGCTTCTTCTTCGCTCATGCCCACCGCGCCCAGCGGTGGGTGCGAGAACACTACGCTGGCCACGTTCTCGTAATCCATCTTCGATTGCGGCCGACCACCGAACAGGCGGTCCATCAGCCGCCGCGATGCCGCCACCGCCACCGGGGTCAGGCCGACCTTGCCGG
This sequence comes from Stenotrophomonas sp. 22DLJC03, assembly GCF_056861405.1. Taxonomy (NCBI): domain Bacteria; kingdom Pseudomonadati; phylum Pseudomonadota; class Gammaproteobacteria; order Lysobacterales; family Lysobacteraceae; genus Stenotrophomonas; species Stenotrophomonas sp. 22DLJC03. The sequence goes on along the minus strand of NZ_JBSPUG010000002.1, from coordinate 128,462 downwards.
CGATGTCCCCCACCGCGTGCACGCTCGGCACGTTCGTGGTCTGCCACTCGTCCACCTGCACCTGCTGGTGCTCGCCGATGCCGATGCCGAGTGCTTCCAGGCCCAGATCACGGCTGTTGCCGCGGCGGCCGGTAGCAAAGAACACCGCATCGAACACGCTGTCGAGTGGGCCGTCATGGCCGAATGCACGCACGCGTTCACCATCGCGCTGCAGTTCGCGCAGGCGGTAGTCGAAATGGATGCGCACGCCCTGCTGTTTCAGGTTCTCGGCCAACTGATCGGTCAGTTCGTAGTCGAACCGCTCCAGCAGTCGCTTGCCGCGTACCAGCAGGCTGACCTTGCTGCCCAGTGCCTGCAGCAGGCCGGCCAGTTCCACCGCGATGTAACCACCCCCGATGATCGCGACCTCGGCAGGCGCCGCGCGCAGATCGAAGAAATCGTCGGAGACCAGGCCCAGTTCGGCACCGGGAATGTCGGGCCGCAACGGGTGCGCACCAGTGGCGATCAGGATGTGCTCGGCGCTGTAGCGCACACCATCGCTACAGGCCACGGTGTGCGCATCCAGCAGATGGCCACGCGCTGGAATACGCACCACGCCGGTCTCATCCAGGCGCTTGTGGTAGCTGGTGTGGATGTTGCTGATGTAGGCCTGGCGATGGATCACCAGTTCCTTCCAGGAAAGTGCCGGGCGCGCTTGGACATCGAAGCCCATCGCACTGGCCAGGCCGATGCGCTCGTGCAGGTCGGCCGCCAGCCACATCGCCTTCTTCGGCACGCAGCCGACATTGACGCAGGTCCCGCCCAGTTCGCCCGGCTCCAGCATCGCCACGCGCTTGCCGTGCTGCGAGGCGCGGATCGCGCCAGCCAGGCCGGCGGAGCCACCGCCAAGGACGATCAGATCGTAATCATAGGGTGCAGTGCTCATCGGAATCGCTCGGGTCGGTAGGAGGCAGGATCGATCACGGGTGGACGGTCGCAGACAGGATCGGTGATCAGCGGGCCGGTGCCGGCACTCATGCTGATATCGAGCATGACACGGCCCACTGCAGGCCAGACGTGAACTGACGCGACCGATGATCTGCGGCAACTGCGCAGATGGTGGCGGCGATCAAGGTCAACGGCGTGTGTGGCAGGCATCGATCAGCTCTGCCCGGCATCGCGTCGCATCGCGGGCCATTGCCGGTAGGTCATGGCCCGCCACAGCCATTCCATCGGACCAAAGCGGAACCGACGCAACCAGAGATGGCTGATCACCACCTGGCTGGCGAACAGCAGCAATGCCGACAGCAGCTGCACGCTGCGAGGCATCACCTCGAACCATCCCAGGCCGTAGTGATAGAACAGGAGCGTGCAGACCAGCGACTGCGCCAGGTAATGGGTCAGCGCCATGCGCCCGACCGGTGCCAGCCAACCCAGCTGCGTGCGCCAGCGCACGATCCACGCCAGGTAGCCCAAGCACATCAGCAGACCGCCGATCGTCACCAGTGCCATCGCGGCTGTCACCGGCAGGTCGTAGGCACCCGGCACCAGGTACGGCTTCCAGGCAACGCCCAGTACCGTGACCAGCAGGCCCAGCGGCAGCGCAATCCAGCGCAGCACCGCGTACAGCCGCGGGAAGCGCTCCGGCGCCACCAGCGCACCGCTGCCGGCGAACCAGCTGCCAATCAGGAACATGCCCAGCACTTCGGGGCCGGTGATCAGCAGCGCACCCATCGACGTGCCGAACTCGCTCAACCGCTGCACGTTGGCCTGCATCCAGCTGCCGTGCCCGTACACCAACCGTTGCTGATCGATGCTCTGCTGCGCCTCAGCCAGCATTTTCTGCACATCCTCGTCCGAGGCCATCGATACCATCGCGCCGACCATCAGCATCATCACCACACCGCCCAGATAGAGCATCACGCCCATCCATGGCAGCCAGCTGCGCGGCGCCTCGCGGCAAGCCAGCAACGGCAGCGACACCAGCGCGTACATCACCAGGATGTCACCGGACCAGACCAGCAGCGCATGGCACAACCCGATCAGCAGCAGTCCGGCGCTGCGGCGCAGGTAGAACGGAGTGAAGCCACGCCCGGCCACTTCAGCGCGCTGCGCCATCACCGCAAAGCCGGCACCGAACAGCAGCGAGAACAAGGTAAAGAACTTGCCCTGCACGAACACGTAGACGAAGGCGTCAGCCCAATAGTCGATGCCCTGCCAATGCGCGTCGATGCCGGTGAAAGCCAGATCCAGCGGTCCGCTGAAGGCCTCGATGTTCATCAGCAGGATGCCCAGCAGCGCGGCACCGCGCAGCATGTCCAGCACCGCGATGCGTTCGCCGGAAGCCACCGGCTGCAGGGAAGGAGAAGCGGCGTTCACGGGGGATCCGTCGGGCAGATTCGCCATTATGCCGCTGGCCTGCGCGCCATGGATGGCCGCGCCGTGTTCCACAAACGCAACGGCCCGCCGTAGCGGGCCGTTGCAGCCATCACGATCGCGCTGCGATCAGTGCTGGTGACCACCGTCGCCGTGGACGTGGCCGTGGTCGAGCTCTTCCTTGCCGGCTTCGCGCACGTCGACGATTTCCACGTCGAAATGCAGGTCCTTGCCGGCCATCGGGTGGTTCAGGTCAACGTCGACAACGCTCATGCCGACCTTCTGCACGGTCACCGCACGCGGGCCGAAGTTGGTCTGCAGCACGACCTGCTGGCCCGGGACCAGCTTGGTGTTGCCGAAGTGCTTCTTCGGCACGCGCTGGGACAGGCCGTCACGGCGCTCGCCGTAGGCGTCGGCCGCCTTGACGTCGACATTGAAGGTCGCGCCGGCTTCCTTGTCCATCATGGCGTTTTCCAGGCCCGGGATGATGTTGCCGTGGCCAATCAGGATCGCCAGCGGCTCGCCGCGGTCCTTGGACGATTCGATCGGCTCCTGGCCGGCTTCGGAAACGGTGTAGTGGAAGCGGACAACGCGGTCTTTTTCGATCTTCATGCGCAACTCTGTATGGATCTGCCGGAGGCAGGCGGGTTGGGGCGGGTTGTCGCCCGGCGGGGACGCCGCCATCATGACGGCCAATCCAAGGTGGCGCATTATCCGGAGATCATGCAGATCACGCCAGTTTCGTCCGGCCCGCGCCGGCTCCTCGCCCCGGCCCTGCTGCTGGCCCTGCCCCTGTTGATGACCGCCTGTGGCGGCGGCAAGGCCACGCGCCCGGCCCCACCACCGCCCTCGGCGAACTGGCCGAAGACGGTGCCGGACAATCCCGAGGCCGCCAACTCGGTGCTGATGCGCGCCATCAGCCTGGTCGGCACGCCTTACCGCTATGGCGGCAACACGCCTGATTCGGGCTTCGACTGCAGCGGACTGGTCGCCTACGTCTATCGCGAGATGCTGGACCTGAAGCTGCCGCGGACCTCGCGCGACCTGGCCGCGGTGCAGGGCCCGAAGATCGATCCGCAGCGCCTGGCCACGGGTGACCTGGTGTTCTTCGGCAGCCGCGGCAGCGTCACCCATGTAGGCATTTATGTAGGTGAAGGACGCTTCGTGCACGCGCCGAGCACCGGCGGTACGGTTCGCCTCGATTCGCTCAGCGGGCCCTATTGGAAAGACCACTACACCGGCGCAAAACGTGTTCTTCGCTAAAATGAACAGGCGATATGTTCAAAAGTGTGACGCCCATCACCATCAAAATAACGGTTTTATAACGGAATTTTTAACTTTTAGATGCGTCCGCAGGGCATGATGCCCCATCGTTTTTTTCCTGTGACCGACGCGTGACGACTGACGACCTGAAAAGCGAAGGCCAGACTTCCGTATCTTCACGTAGTGCCCGCCCGCTGTTGCTTGGCTTGGCACTGTGTCTGACCAGCCTTCCGGCTTGGTCGCAGACTGCTCCGAACCGTTCCGATGTGACCCCGGCCCCGGCGGCCGAGAACACCGCCCGACCGGCTGCCAAGGCCGAGGCTGCTGCTCCGCAGCGCAGCCGCGTCGATGCCGCCGCCAGCGCCACGCTGGCCGCCCTGCTGCCGCACCTGGCCGCCAACGACACCATTCCGCTGATGGACCGCTCGGCCGTGGTGGCCGGCGACCTCAGCCGCCTGCTTGCCAACTACGACACCAGCAGCGCCGCCAACGGCAGCGTTGTCGGTACCGCCGCCGACAACGGCAAGGTGCAGTCGCTGCTGCGCCGCGCAATGACGCTGCTGGGTACCCCGTACCGCTGGGGTGGCAGCAACCCGGACAGCGGTTTCGATTGCAGCGGCCTGGTCGGCTACGTGTTCCGCTCGGCCCTGGGCATCGAGCTGCCGCGCGTCTCGCGCGAGATGGCGCACGACGACAACGCCGAACTGATCAATGACCGCACCGCGCTGGCCGCGGGTGACCTGGTCTTCTTCGGCCGCAAGGGCCGTGTTGACCACGTCGGCATCTATGTTGGCGACGGCCGCTTCCTGCACGCTCCGAGCTCGGGCAAGGACGTCCGCGTGGACACCCTGCTCAGTGGCTACTGGGGCAACAAGTTCATGCAGGCCCGCCGGGTCGACCTCTGATCTGGCCCGCTGGCGCCACGGCGCCGCCTGATAGGAGAAAAAGCCGCTGCCCCTGCAGCGGCTTTTTTGTTGTGCCCGTTATGGGTGGGTAGCTGCCGACCTTGGTCGGCACTCTCCATCCACGCATGGCGTGGATCTACCGGGGGGGGGCCGCCTTGGTCGGCAACGCGTCCGCCATCCCCCAAACAAAAGGCCCGCCGGTCAGGGCGGGCCTTTCATTTCCACGCAACCTCAGCCGCGTGGCGGCGTCGGATCTGGATCGTCCACGCCCACGTTGCTGGACGGGTTGTCGTACACCGCCTGGTCGAGCAACCCGGTTTCCTTGGCCACGATCACCGGTACCAGCATCTGGCCGGTCACATTGGTCATCGTGCGCATCATGTCCAGGATGCGGTCGATCGCGTACAGGTAACCGATGGTTTCCAGCGGCAGGTTGGCCGCACTCAGCACCACGGTGGCCATGATGACCGCCGTACCCGGTACGCCGGCGGTGCCGAAGCTGCCCAGCACCGAGGCGATCAGCACCACCACGTACTGTTCCGGCGTCAGCGGCACGCCGCTGTACTGCGCGATGAACACCGCGCACAGCGCCGGGTAGATCGCGCCGCAGCCGTCCATCTTGATGCTCGCGCCCAGCGGCACGGCGAACGAACCGTAGTCCTTGTTCACACCCAGGTTGTGGGTGATCGAACGCAGCGCCACCGGCATCGCAGCGAAGCTGGACGAACTGACGAAGGCGACCTGCATGCCCGGCGCCGCACCACGGAAGAACTTCAGCGGGTTCAGGCCATGGGCAAGCAGCAGCGCGCTGTAGACCACCACGATGTGCAGCGCGCAGGCGACATACAGCGCCAGCACGAAATGACCCAGTGGCAGCAGCTTCTCGAAGCCATAGCTGCCGACCAGGCCGGCGATCAGGCCGAAGGTACCGATCGGGGTAACCTCAAGCACGAAGCGGGTCACCTGGATCATGATGTCGCTCATCTGCCCGACCAGCTTGCGCGCTTCGGTCACCTTCTCGCCCAGCTTGACGATGGCAAAGCCGACCAGGCCGGCGAAGAAGATCACCGGCAGGATCGAGCCTCGGCCGGCGGCCAGCACGGTTTCACCCGCTGCGTTGACCTTGGTGCCGATGCCGGACAGCGCGTAGAAGACATTGGCCGGTACCACGTCCAGCAGCACCTGCACCACGCTGGGCACTTCACGCGGCACGTAGTTGCTCGCCATCGACAGCTGCAGGCCACCGGCGCCGGGCTGCAGAACGGTGCCCACGCCCAGGCCGACGCAGACCGCCAGCGCTGCGGTGATCACGAACCACAGGAAGGTGCGGCCACTGAGCGCGGCGACCGACTTCTGGCCGTGCAGCGACGAGATCGCGTTGATGACCGCGAAGAACACCAGCGGCACCGCGATCATCTTGATCAGGGTGACGTACAGCTCGCCCAGCGGGCCGAACCAGGTTTCAGCAGCCGGGCCGAGCGCCCAGCCGGCCAGCGCACCGAGCACGAAGCCACCGACCACGCGCTGCCAGAATGGAATCCGCAGCCAGGCAGAGACCAGCTTCATAGGCAATCCAAGGGGGTAGGAAGGGATGCTGGCACAATAGCCCAAGGCGGGCCGCAGAACGACCGCCGGGCGGGCAAATCAGTGTGTCATCGGCGTGCCTTGCGAGGGCGGGCATAATGAACGTCCCGTTACAGTTTGTGAGATCCCAGCGTCCATGCGCCGTTCTGTCTCCCTGTTGGCCGCCTGCGCCACCACCCTGCTGCTGGGCGCCTGCGCCAGCACCACCCCCGCGTCCGCCCCGGCCGGCCTGAAGGTCGCCGTCGATCCCGTTGCCCATCCGGCCGGCGAGACCCCGCAGTGGTGGTACCGCAGCGGCGCCGCCCAGGCCGCCGCCAACGGCGCGATGTCCGGCAAGGCCAGAAACGTCATCCTGTTCCTCGGCGACGGCATGAGCCTGACCACCGTGGCCGCCTCGCGCATCTACGAAGGCCAGCAGAAGGGCGGCTCGGGTGAAGAGAACCTGCTGTCCTGGGAGCGCTTCCCGGCCACGGCGTTCAGCAAGACCTACAACACCGATTCGCAGACACCGGATTCGGCCGGCACCATGACTGCCATCACCACCGGCGTGAAGACCCACATGGGCGCGATCGGCGTCAGCGCCGGCAGCCGCACTGACTGTGCCGACAGCCTGTCCAAGGGTCTGCTCACCTGGCTGCAGCTGGCCGACAGCGCCGGCCTGGCCACCGGCGTGGTCTCCACCGCGCGCCTGACCCATGCCACCCCGGCCGCCACCTACGCGCACTCGCCCGAGCGCAACTGGGAAAACGACACTGATCTGACCGAAGCGGCCAAGGCCGCCGGCTGCAAGGACATCGCCCAGCAGCTGCTGTCCACCTCGCGCTATGGCCGCGGCCCGCTGGTCGCCCTGGGCGGTGGCCGTGGCGAGTTCACCACCGTGGAGGAGCGCGATCCCGAGTACGACGACAAGGTCGGCCAGCGCCTGGACGGCCGCAGCCTGGTGCAGGAGTGGCAGCAGGCGCATCCGCAGGGTGCCTACGTCTGGAACAGCAAGCAGCTGGCGGCGGCCGCGAATGCGCCGGCCATCCTCGGCCTTTTCGAGCCGGACCACATGCGCTACGAATACGAGCGTCCGCAGGATCCGGGTGGTGAGCCGAGCCTGGCCGAACTGACTGCCGCCGCGATCAAGAATCTTTCAAGGCACCAGGAAGGCTACGTGCTGATGATCGAAGGCGCGCGCATCGACCACGCCAACCACAGCGGCAACGCCTACCGGGCGCTGACCGAGACCGTGGCGCTGTCCGACGCCGTGCGCGTGGCCAACGAACTGACTTCGGCCGATGACACCCTGATCATTGTCACCGCCGACCACTCGCACACCCTGAATTTTGTCGGCTACCCGGCGCGCGGCAACCCGATCCTGGGCAAGGTGAAGGACAAGGGCGGCGAAGATGGCGCCGGCAAGCTGGACTACGCACTGGACGGCACCGGCCAGCCCTACACCACCCTGAGCTACGCCAACGGCCCGGGCCACACCGGCAGCAGCAACCAGCAGCCGGCCGGCAGCAAGCGCTATCCGCACAATCCCAGCACCTTCGAACCGGCCAACGGCCGCCCGAACCTGCGCGAGGTCGACACCGAGCATCCGGACTACATGCAGGAAGCGCTGGTGCCGATGAAGTCCGAATCGCACGGTGGCGAGGACGTCGGCATCTGGGCCCGTGGCCCCGGCAGCAAGGCGATCCGCGGCACGCTGGAACAGAACGCGATCTACCACATGATCGTGCAGGCCACCCCGGCCCTGCGCGAGCGCCTGTGCCAGGCCGGCACCTGCGATGACAAGGGCGTGCCGGTGCAGCTCCCGGCGCCGACCGTCTTCGAGCGCAAGGCCGAGGCCAAGTGATGGCGTGGCCGGCACGCCCTGCCCCCGCCAGCGGCCGCCTCGCGCGGTCGCTGGTCCTGGTCGGCGTGCTGGCCAGCGGCAGCGCGCTGGCGCAGGGACCGGCCTGCAAGGTCATGACCGAAGAGCATGGTCTCTGGATGCTGCCGGGCTGCGAGGTCGCCAACGGCCGGCCGCAGATCAGCCGGGACATACTGGCGCAACTGCCGTACGACGATCACGGCCTGGCCGTGGTGTACGCAGGCGAAGGCTTCCACTACGTCAACCGCAAGGGTCGCAGCCTGCCGGTGATCACCTGGGACAACGGCCCGGAGACACCGCAGGAAGGCCTGTTGCGCGGGCGCGTTGGCAATCGCGTGGCCTACTTCGATCTGAAGTTCCAGCAGACGGTACCAGGCACTTTCGATTTTGCGTGGCCATTCCAGGATGGCGTGGCTGAAGTCTGCAATGGCTGCCGTCGTGGCACGCCGGATGGCGATGGCCACACGCCGATGGAAGGCGGCGACTGGTTCCGCATCGACCGCAAGGGTCGTCGAGTGAAGTAGGTTTTCGGCAGGGCTGCGCCCTGCACCTGCAGACGCAACGGCAACAGCCGAAGCAACAGCGTGCATTCCGTGGGATGGCGGGGCACTGTGGGTTTGCGGGGACGGCGCAAGTACGTCCATGTAGCCTTGATCGCCGCATCCATGCGGCTCACACCCCGCAAACCCACAGTGCCCCGCCTTCGACAGTTTTCCGGCGGCCGGTAGATCCACGCCATGCGTGGATCAGATCTGTCAGATATCGAATTGAATCCGGGGTCAGATCCGTTTTCCTGCGGAAAACGGATCTGACCCCATCAGCATGCCCAACAGATCGCAGGACACTGTCGAAGGCGGGGTGGGTCCGGTTGCGGGGGCGTGAGCCGCATGGATGCGGCGACCGAGCTTACATGGATGTACTTGCAGCGCCCCCCGCAACCGGACCCACCCCGCCTACCCTCAGGAAACCCGCTTCTGCTGTTGCTTCGGCCGTTGCCGTTGCTTGCGCGTCTGCGGGTGCAGGGCGCAGCCCTGCCGACCAACCCTATACTTGCCGACGTGAGTGAATTCCCTGCCCTTGTTCCGCTGGATGCGCCCGTGCTGGTGGGCTACAGCGGCGGTGTCGACTCGACCGTGCTGCTGCACTGGTTGTGGCGCTGTGCACAGGCCTCCGGTACCCCGCTGCGCGCGGTGCACATCCACCATGGCCTGCAAGCTGCAGCTGACGAGTGGGTACTGCACTGCCAACAGCAGTGCATAGCATTGGGCATCGAACTGGCCGTACACCGCGTGCAAGTCGAAAGCGATACAGGCCTGGGACCCGAAGGTGCGGCCCGGCAGGCACGGCGGGCGGCGTTCGCGGCCGAACTGCGCGAGGGCGAAACGCTGGCGCTGGCGCAGCACCAGGACGATCAGGCCGAAACGTTCCTGCTGCGCGCCTTGCGTGGCTCCGGCGTCGACGGCCTTGCGGCGATGTCCGCCGACAGCCTGCTCGACGGTCACCGTCTGTGGCGACCACTGCTGCAGGTGCCCCGCAGCACCCTGCTCGACCATGCCCGCCAGCACGCACTGCGCTGGATCGAAGACCCCAGCAATGGCGATGACCACGCCGATCGCAATTTCCTGCGCCTTCAGGTGCTGCCGCTGCTGCGCCAGCGCTGGCCGCATGCGGCCAGCGCATTGGCGGGCAGCGCGTTGCATTGCAGGCAGACGCGGGACCTGCTGGATGAAGAAGACGCGGAACTGATCACGCATCTGGAAGTGGCACCGCGCGTGCTGTCGCTGCAGCTGCTGCGCCAGGTCTCGCCGGGCCGCGCCGCGCGCGTGTTGCGTGCCTGGGTGGTCGGCCACGGTGCCGCGCCGCTGCCGGCCACGGTGCTGCAGCAGGCACTGGACGAACTGCTGCCGGCCGACAACGACCGCCAGGCGCGCGCGTGCTGGCACGATCACGCGATCCAGCAATGGCGCGACCATGCCTACCTGCTGCCCGCGCAGCTTCCCGTGCTGCCGAACGACTGGCAGACCGAATGGGACGGGCGAGCGCCGCTGCCCCTGCCCGACGGTGGCCAGCTGCGCCTGCAGGGCATCGCTGCCTTCGAACGCCCGCTGCAGGTGCGCGCGCGCGTGGGTGGCGAGCGCATCCAGCTGCCCGGACGCCAACATTCGCACGCGCTGAAGGACTGCCTGCAGCGCGAACATCTTGCGCCGTGGCGTCGCGCGCAGCTGCCGTTGATCTTTGATGGCGCGCAGTTGCTGGCCGCCGCCGACGTGGTCATCGCCGCACCACTGCAGGCCTGGTTGCAGGCGCACGACGCGCAGCTGCAGTGGCGGCCGGGCGGCTGGTGAATTGACCCCCGCGCGCGGCCCGTCCACACTTGCCGCATGGCCAAGAAGTCCCCCGAAAACGCCTCCCCGGTCGCCCAGTTCGAGCAGTCGCTCGAATCGCTGGAGCAGCTGGTGGAGCAGATGGAAACCGGCGAGCTGAGCCTGGAAGCGTCGCTCAGTGCTTACGAACGCGGCGTCGGTCTGTACCGCCAGTGCCAGCAGGCGCTGGAGCAGGCTGAACTGCGCGTGCGCCTGCTCAGCGATCCCGCCCAGCCGGAAACCGCCGAACCCTTCGACCCGCCCAGCCATGACGGCTGAGGCATTGTTCGCGCGCTGGCGCGACCGTATCGAAAGCCAGCTCGACGCCGCCCTGCCCTCGCCGGCCGAGGCGCCACAGCGCCTGCACCAGGCCATGCGCTATTCGGTGCTCGGCGGCGGCAAGCGCATGCGCCCGCTGCTGGTGTATGCCAGCGGCCAGCTGTTCGGCGCGCAGCCGGAAAGCCTGGACGCGGCGGCGATGGCGGTCGAATTGATCCACGCCTATTCACTGGTGCATGACGACCTGCCGGCCATGGACGACGACGCCCTGCGCCGCGGCAAGCCGACCACCCACATCGCCTTCGACGAAGCCACCGCGATCCTCGCCGGCGATGCGCTGCAGACTCGTGCTTTTGGTCTGCTGGCCGATGCACCGCTGCCGGCAACGCTGCGCGTGGCCTGCCTGCAGACCTTGGCGCATGCCTCCGGTGCCTCCGGTATGTGCGGCGGCCAGGCCTTGGATATCGATGCTACCGGCCAGCAGCAGACGTTGGCGGCTCTGACCCGCATGCACGCACTGAAGACCGGCGCGCTGATCCGTGCAGCGGTGCGCATGGGCGCGCTGTGCGGCCAGGCCCACGAACCTCAGCTCGCCCAGCTCGACAGCTTCGCCGATGCGCTCGGCCTGGCTTTCCAGGTGCGTGACGACATCCTTGATGTCGAAGCCAGTTCCGAGCAGCTGGGCAAGACCGCCGGCAAGGACCAGGCGCAGGACAAGAGTACCTTCCCCGCCCTGCTCGGCATGGACGGTGCGAAGGCGCAGCTGCGCGAACTCGCGGCCCGCATGCAGTCCACTCTGGCCGGATACGGCGAGGAAGCCGACGCGCTGCGTGCGCTGGCGACGCTGGCGGTGGAACGCGATCACTGATCGCTGGCGGTGATGCTGCCGCGCTGCGCGCTCGCCGGGCATGGCCCGGCGCTACCGCCAAGCAAAAACGCCCGGCAATGCCGGGCGTTTTCGTTTCAGCATGCAGCCGGTCTTACTTGATCAGGCGCAGGGTGAACGGGTAGCGGTACGCTTCACCGTTGTTGGCCTTGACCGCTGCGATGATGCAGAACACCAGGTTGATGATGCCGACGATCGGGGCCAGGATGCCGCCGATGATCACGATCATCAGGATGATGCTGATGACCATGGCGATGGTCACGGTGATCTGGAAGTTCAGGGCTTCCTTGGCCTGGTCGGTGACGAACGACTTGGCAGCATCGTCCTTGTTGATCAGCCAGATGATCAGCGCGCCGATGAAGCCGGTGAAGATGCCCAGCAGGTGGGCAGCCAGGGCCATGGTGCGCTGGTCGGCCGGCACATCGGTGGTGACCGGCGGCGGCGGGACGTTATCGAATTCGCTCACGACAAAACTCCTTTTCATTGGGTGGTCTTGACCCACCAGCACCAAGCTGGTTGGGTCAGGCGGGCATAGCTTACGCCATCGACGCCATCAATCATTACCGGCGATGGTCATCCGCCCCAACAGGATCGAGCCGGTGCGGATGTGCGAGCGCGGGTCGACATCGCTGCCGACCGCTTCGATCGAACGGAACATCTCGCGCAGGTTGCCAGCGATGGTGATGCCGTCCACCGGGTACTGGATCTCGCCGTTCTCGACACGGAAGCCGCCAGCCCCCCGCGAGTAGTCGCCGGTCACCCCGTTCACGCCCTGTCCCATCAGCTCGGTCACCAGCAGGCCGTCGCCCATCTGCCGGGCAATCTCCTGCAGGGAACCGGCGTTGGCGGCCAGCTGCAGGTTGTGCACGCCGCCGGCATTGGCGGTGGTCTGCAGGCCCAGCTTGCGCGCCGAGTAGCTGCCCAGCACATAACGCTGCAGCACGCCGTCGCGGACCAGGGCCGAGGCGCAGGTAGCCACGCCATCACCGTCAAAGGCGGCCGAGCGCAGGCCGCGGCGCATGTGCGGCAGTTCCTCGATCTGCATCCAGTCCGGGAACAGCTGCTGGCCGACGCTGTCCAGCAGGAAGCTGGCCTGGCGGTACAGCGCACCGCCGGACACGGCCGAGAGCAGATGGCCGACCAGGCTGCGCGCCACTTCCGGGGCGAACAGCACCGGCATGCTGCCGGTGGACAGCGACCGTGGCTGCAGGCGGGCAACGGTGCGTTCGGCGGCACGGCGGCCGACCAGGCCCACATCCTCCAGGTCTTCACGGGCCAGCGCACCGGTGTACCAGCCGTCGCGCTGCATGCCATCACCCTGGCCAGCGATCAGCGCACATCCGATCGAATGGTGGGTGCCGCGCTCACGGCCGATGAACCCATGCGAATTGGCGTACACCGACAGGCTCTGCATGCTCGACACCGAGGCACCGTCGGAATTGCGGATCTGCGCGTCAGCCTCACGGCCGGCGGTTTCACAGGCCAGGGCCAGGTCCACGGCCTCATCGGCCTGCAGCGCCCACGGATGCCAGGCATCCAGATCCGGGAAATCGGTGGCCATCAGCGCGGCCTCGGCCAGCCCGGCGGCCGGGTCGTCCTCGGTATGCCGGGCAATGGCGCAGGCCTGCTCGACGGTGGCCGCCAGGCTGGCCTCGTTCAGGTCGCCGGTGCTGGCACTGCCCTTGCGCTGGCCGAAATAGACGGTGACGGCGATGCCGCGGTCACGCGTGGACTGCACGGTCTCCACGTCCCCGAGGCGCACATTGACCTCCAGGCCGCGGTCCTCGCTGCAGCTGACCTCGGCCTGGCTGGCGCCCAGCGCGCGGGCACGGTCGAGCAGCTGCTGGGAGAGGTCGGCCAGCCGTTCCAGCCGGGCCGGGCTGTCGTCACCGACGGCGACTTCAGGGGCGATCACGTTCAATGCTTTATCCTGTACAGGTTGGGCCCGGCATCACGCCGGGCGACTTTTTTTGAAATCAGGTATGGACGATGCGCGGACGCGACGAAGAAACCGGTGAATTCCACGACAAGAGCCGCAGCCAGAACCGGCGCGACGCGCTCGACGTTCTGGCCCTGGGCGAGAAGCTGGTGTCGCTGACCCCGGCCCAGTTGGCGCGCCTGCCGGTTCCGGAAGACCTGCTGCCGCACATCGCCGAGTGCAAGCGGATCACCGCCCACATCGCCCACAAGCGCCAGCTGGCGTTCCTGGCCAAGCACATGCGCCGCGAAGAAGATGCCACCCTGGATGCGATCCGCGATGCGCTGGATGCCAACAGTGAGACCGGCCGCCGCGAAGTGGCGATGATGCACCGTGCCGAAGACTGGCGCGAGCGCCTGCTTGCCGAGGGCGACAAGGCGCTGGCCGCCCTGCTCGATGACTACCCGCAGGCCGACCGCCAGCAGCTGCGCACGCTGGTGCGCAACGCCCAGGCCGAAAAGGCCAAGAACAAGCCGCCGCGCGCCTACCGCGAGATCTTCCAGGTGCTGCGTACGCTGATGCTGCCGGCCGCGCTGGGCCTGAAGGCCAGCGACGACGAGGTCGAGGCCGACGACACGGCCGACGCCAGCGACGAGGACTGAGTCCCCGCCGGGCCTGGCGGTGGCGCTGGCCATCGCCCGGTTCAGGCCTGGGTACCGCCGACGGTGATGCCTTCGATCAGCAACGACGGCTGGCCGACGCCCACCGGTACGCTCTGGCCGTCCTTGCCACAGATACCCACGCCTTCGTCGAGGGCCAGGTCGTTACCGACCATGCGCACCTTCTGCATGGTTTCCGGGCCGTTGCCGATCAGGGTCGCGCCTTTCACCGGCGCGGTGATCCGGCCATCCTCGATCAGGTAGGCCTCGGTGGCCGAGAACACATACTTGCCGCTGGTGATGTCGACCTGGCCGCCACCGAAGTTGACGGCATACAGGCCCTTCTTCACCGACCGGATCATCTCCTGCGGATCGTGCTGGCCGGCGCGCATGTAGGTATTGGTCATGCGCGGCATGGTCAGGTGCGCGAATGATTCGCGGCGACCGTTGCCGGTCGGCGCCATGCCCATCAGCCGTGCATTGAGGCTGTCCTGCATGTAGCCAACCAGGATGCCGTCCTCGATCAGCGTGGTGCACTGGGTCGGGTGGCCTTCATCGTCGATGTTCAACGAGCCACGGCGGCCGTCCAGCGTGCCGTCGTCGACGATGGTCACGCCCGGGGCAGCCACGCGCTCGCCGATGCGACCGGCGTAGACGCTGGTGCCCTTGCGGTTGAAGTCACCTTCCAGGCCGTGGCCGACCGCTTCGTGCAGCAGCACGCCGGGCCAGCCCGGCCCGAGCACCACCGGCATGACACCGGCCGGCGCCGGCACCGCGTCCAGGTTCACCAGCGCCTGACGCAGCGCCTCGCGGGCGAACGCTTCCGGACGTCCCTCGGCGAACAGTTCGGCATAACCATAGCGGCCACCGCCGCCGGCATAGCCCGATTCACGGCGGCCGTTCTGCTCGACGATCACCTGCACGTTCAGGCGCACAAGCGGGCGCACGTCGGCGCCCAGCACGCCGTCGGTGCGGGCCACCAGCACGGTGTCCACGCCGCCGGACAGGCTGACCATCACCTGCTTTACGCGCGGGTCGGCGGCACGCAGGTAGCCATCCAGGCGCTTGAGCACCTCGACCTTGGCCTCGTTGCCCAGGCTGTCGATCGGGTCCAGGGTCGGGTACAGCGCGCGCGCGTTGCCGCGCAGCAGCGAACGCCCGGACTGGGCACCACCTTCACGCGAGATCGCACGCGCCGACTGCGCCGCCGCCAGCAGCGCGTCGGCATGGATGTCATCGGAGTAGGCGAAGCCGGTCTTCTCCCCGGCAATCGCGCGCACGCCCACGCCCTGCTCGATGGAATGGGCACCGTCCTTGACGATGCCGTCCTCCACGCTCCAGCTCTCGCGGCGGGCGTGCTGGAAATAGAGGTCGCCGAAGTCGACACCAGGGCCGAGCAACTGGCCGAAGGTGCGCTCCAGGCCAGCGGTATCCAGGCCACCGGGGCGCAACAGGCGGTCTTGGGCAAGCGTCAGGGCGGTATCAGTCATGGTCTCGATCTGGGGATGCGGGGGCGCTCAGGCAAGCCCCGTGAACAGGAGGGCCACGCTCAGCGCGAGCGCGGCAGGTCGGTGACGGTCGGCGGAATGGCCGGCGCCGGCTTCGGCGCGGGCGGCGGAGTCTTGTCGCGGCTGCGTTCGATCACTTCCACTTTGGGCTCCTTCCATGGACCGGTCACCTTGTACGTGCGGGCGCCGATTTCGCCCAGTGGCTTGGACAATACCGCATTGGTGGCGGCACCGAGCGCAGCGCCCACAGGCCCGCCGGCCACCGCACCGACCACGGTCAGCAGGTTGCCGGCACGCGGGTTGACGTCGATGGTCTGGTCGAACTGCTGATTGCGAAGGTCGGCCTGGCCGCGGATGGTGATGTTCGCCGCCGGGCCCTCGATCAACACCTTGTCGGTACGTGCCATGCCCTGGCCGAACTGCATGCTGCCGTCGATCTGGTTGAACGCGAAGCCCTTGGAGAAGAAGTCGCGGAAGTCGAACATCAGGCGCCGCGGCAGCTGGGTGACGCTGAGCAGTCCCAGCACGCGGCCGGCACCCGGCTCCAGCTCCAGCAGCTGGCCGTTGCGTGCATGCAGATCGAGGGTACCCTGCAGGTTGCCCAGCTGGAAGTCCGACGGACCGCCGCTCCATGACGCCTGCAACTGCGCCCGGCCCGAGCCTCCGCGCAGCTGGCCGCCGTAGTCGAGGTTCTGCATGAGTCCACCGAGGTCTTCGCTGCGCACCTGCGCGGTCAGTTCGGTACGCGCACCACCACTGCGGCCCAGCCAACGGCCGCTGATGTCGATTTCCTGGTCCGGCGCGCGGAAGCGCAGCTCATCCACGTTCAGTCCGTTGCCCAGAGGCCGCGTACGCAGCACCGTCTGGCCGAGCACGACTTTGCCGAACTTGAGGTCGGCGATGTCCAGCGCGAACGGCGGCAGCTTGGCCGGGTCCATGTCATTGGCACCGGCCTGTACCGGCGCCGGCGCGGCAGCACCGGGGGACGGCGGCAGCGACTGCCAGTGCACGCGATCGAGCTGGCCACTGATGGTGCCGCCCTCGGCGTTGGGTACCGTCAAACGGCCTGCCAGCGTAGGTCCATCCAGGCGCACGTCCAGTGCCTGCGGGCCGGGCTGCAGCTGCAGCCGGGTCTGTTCGAAGACGCCGCCGATCAGCATCAGCTTGCCGACCTGCACATCTACCGCACGCAGCGGCATTGCATCATCGTCGCCACCACCACGGGCCAGGCTGATCCACTCCAGCGCGTCCAGGGTCGGGCTGCGGCCGTTGACGGTCAGCCCGCTCGGCGGGGGCTCCCGGTCAACATGATCGCTGCCCAGGGTGACCTGCACGCCGGTGCGGTTGTTGTGGCTGCGCGCAGCCAGGGCCAGCCGCTGGCCGAAGGCTACATCGATTCGGCCGGCGCCCATCGGCAACTGCGCAGCCACCGTGGTCGCCAGCGGCTCGCCGGCGGGTTTGTCCAGCGGCGCCGGCAGGTCAAGACGGGTGCCGACCAGGTCCGAGCTCAGCCGCAGTTCGCTGGGCGGGGCAGGTGCACCGGGCGCGACCTTCGGCAGGTTGACCGCGATGGTCCACGGCGAGACACCGCTGATGTAGGGCTTGAGCCAGGCCATCTCCGGCGCGCGGTCGATCAGCACGCCAGCGTCGAGGTTGGCCGACAGCTGCGATTCAAAAGCCAGTTTGCTGTCGTGCACAAAGCCGCCGGCCCGCAGGCTCAGGCGACCGTCCTGACCGAGATGGCGCACCGCTAGTTCCTCGGCGCCGAAACCACCGTTTCCGTAGCGCGCCTGCCCCTGCATGTTGTCGAAGGTCAGCTGGAAACGCTTGTCGACCAGCTTCACCCCCGCCAGATCTACCGTGCCCTGCAGGTGGCCGCCACCTTCATCATGGTGCAGCGGCTGCAGCAGGTCGAAGGTCACATGCGCCGGACCCGCCGCGGTCAGGTTGTCCAGGGTGTCGCCATAATCCTTGTGCAGCGGGCTCTGCCGCAGCATCGCCAGCAGCTTGCCTGCCTCGCTCTGCGTGTCGGCGCGCACATAAAGCGGCTGCTGGCCGAAGTCCGCAATGCCCGCTTCGAATTTCTGCACGGCCACACCGGCCAGGTCACCGCGCCCACGCATGTCGAAGCCCGGCCCGATGAAGGCAATATCGGCGTCGACCTGGCTCATCAGCGGCCAGTCGTGCTGGAAGCGGATATCGCCGTTGGTGATGTGGCCAGTGGCTTCGAAGCGGCCGTCATTGTTGTCGAACGGCCAGTCGTCCAGGTCACCACTGACCAGACCGATGCCGCCACGCACCTGGCCACCGGCCAGCGCCATGTCCAGCCAGTCGGTAGCGCCCTTGCTCATTCTGGAGTGGATCCAGAAGCGCTTGGCTGCGGTCATCGGCACATCGTCCAGCTTGGCCGCCAGCTGCAGCCAGGGCCGGGTGCCGTCGCCCTGGAACCAGACCCCGCCACGCAGGTCAGCGGCGTAGTCGGTGCCTTCCACGCGCATCGCCGCAGTGCCGATACGCCAGCCACCGCCCTCGTCGCGCCAACCCACCACCTGGCCGGCCAGATGCAGGTCATGGCGTACGCCAAAGCCGGTCGGCCAGTCGAACTGCAACTGGCGCTGCGGCTGCAGCTGCAGGCTGAAGCCATTGGCATCGCCCTCGAAGCGTCCGCCAAGGCCACGCAGGCCAGGCGAATGACCGACGCTGGCAAATCCCAGCGACTGCAGCTCGCCCTGTGCCCACAACGGGCCATCGCGGTCGCCGGACAGCTGCAGCTCTGCGACGTCCAGCTGCGGCTTGGACAGGAACAGCCAGCGGCGCAGGCCGGGGTCAAGGCGGTCGCTGAGCGCCAGTGCGCGCAGCGCGGTGCCGGCCTGTACTTCACCGGAGCTCATCTGCAGCTGCTTGCCGACCTGCAGCTGCAGGCCATCGAGCTGCTGCTCGCCCTCTTCCGTCTTCAAGCGCAGGCGCGGGACCTGCAGCGCCCAACCGTCGGCCTGGCGTTGCCAGCGCAGGCGTGCCTGCAGGCGCTGCAGCTGCAGCTGCGGTGCAGCCAGCTCCGGCATCGGCGCGCCGTCGATGCGTACGTCGCGCAGGTCCGAATCGGTGGTCAACGCCACCGGCGCGAAATCACGCAGGGTCAGCCACAGGTTCAGTTCGCCCTTGCCCTCGCGCAGGCGAACGCCGCCGGCCGCCAGCAGCGGCGACCAGGCATGGAAATCGACCGGGTCGGCACCCAGCCAGGCCTGGCCGTTGCCGCCTGCGCGGTCCACGTCCAGTACCGCGGTCAGCGGCAGCGCATCGGTCTGGGCCCAGGCCCGCACGCCCACCCGCAGGCGCTCGCCGTTGACGCGCAGGCGCAGGTCGATGCGTGGCAGCGTAGTGTCGATGCCGAGGCCAGGCGCATGCACGCCCAGACGACCACCGATCACCTGCAACTCGCCCAACCGGCGCAGTGCGTCCAATGGATCGCCACCGCTGTCGGATCGGGGCAGGCCGCGTACCGACCAGCGCCCGTCCTCGCCCTGCTGCAGGTCCAGCGCCAGCCCACGCAGGCGCAGCTCGGTCAGCGAGCGGCCCGGCAGCAGGCCGCTGTACATCGACACCAGCACTTCGGCCTCGCCGATGGCCAGGCCCCGCCCTGCACCGATGCGCAGGCCCTTCAGCTGCAGCAGCGGACCACGCCGGGTCCAGGCGGTCTGCAACTGATCGAAACGGACCGGCTGGCCGGCACGCTCGCTCAGCCACGCAGCAATCTTTTCAGGATGGCGCTCGGCCAGCGGCAGCAGCTGGCTGAGCGTTCCCACCAGCAGCGCAAGCCCGACCAGGCCGACCGCGCATGCGGCGATGAAATGACGGCGGATCCTTCGCAGTCGCAGGCGCGGCGGCGCGCTCATCGGCCACCGAAAGCAGACAGTCGGCCTGGATCAGAGCAGAACAACATCGAACTGCTCCTGCAGGTACTGCTCGTCCGCCTGGAAGCGGATGCTCTTGCCGAGGAACTCTTCCAGCTCGGCTACGGCCGTGGATTCCTCATCGGTGATCCGCGCCACAACCTTGCTGGACGCGATAACCAGCAGGCGCGCGGCATCGAACTGGCGCACCGCTCGGGTGATCTCGCGGAAGATCTCGTAGGTCACCGTTTCGGTGGTCTTGATGGTGCCGCGGCCACTGCACTGCGGGCAGGTTTCCGACAGCTGGCGCTCCAGGCTTTCCACCGTGCGCTTGCGGGTCATCTCCACCAGGCCCAGCGGCGAGAAGTCGTACACCGTGGTCTTGGCATGGTCGCGCGCCAGCGCCTTTTCCAGCGTGCGCAGCACCTGGCGGCGATGTTCGGCATCGTCCATGTCGATGAAGTCGATGATGATGATGCCACCCAGGTTGCGCAGCCGCAGCTGCCTGGCCACCGCCTGCGCGGCCTCCAGGTTGGTACGGAACACCGTCTCTTCCAGGTTGCGCTGGCCAAGGAACGAGCCGGTGTTGACGTCGATGGTGGTCATCGCCTCGGTCTGGTCGATCACCAGGTAGCCACCGGACTTCAGCGGCACCTGCTTGTCCAGCGCGCGGCCGATCTCGTCCTCCACCCCGAACATGTCGAAGATCGGACGATCGCCGCTGTACAGCTCGATCTTCTCGGCCAGCACCGGCATGTACTTGGCCACGAAGGCCTGCAACTGGGCGAAGGTCTCCTTGGAGTCCACCTTCACCTTGTCAACGTCCTTGCGGATGAGGTCGCGCACCGAACGCAGCGGCAGGCTCAGGTCTTCATAGATGTTGCTGCACGAGGCCGCCTCGCGGCCACGACGTTCGACCACGTTCCAGACCCGCGACAGGTAGGCGACGTCCTCGGCGATGGCCTCGGCCGGCTGGCCCTCGGCATTGGTACGCACGATGTAGCCGTAGCCGCCGTGCTGGGCTGACAATTCGGTCACCAGCGCCTTCAGCCGCGCGCGCTCGGTTTCATCCTCGATGCGCGCGGACACCCCCACCACCTTGGACTGCGGCAGCAGCACCATGTAGCGCGAGGGAATGCTGATCTGCGTGGTCAGGCGTGCGCCCTTGGTCCCGATCGGGTCCTTCACCACCTGCACCACGATGTCCTGGCCGTCGCGCAGCAGTTCGACGATCGGCACGCTGGACGGGGGTGGAAGCGTGGTGTTCTCGGTATCGGCACTGGCCACCGGCGCCGGCCGCACCACGTCGTTGGCGTGCAGGAACGCGGCGCGCTCCAGCCCGACCTCGACGAAGGCCGCCTGCATGCCCGGCATGACCCGCTGCACCTTGCCCTTGTAGATGTTGCCGACCACACCCCGGCGCCAACCGCGCTCGATGTGCAGTTCCTGCAGCATGCCGTTCTCGATCACCGCGACCCGGGTTTCGCGCGGGGTCACATTGACCAGGATTTCCTCAGACATCGGCAGCCTCCCTGGCGGCATCAGCAGTTGTGGCCGGCACGCCGCAGCGCGCCAGCAGACGATCGGTATGCAGAAGTGGCAGCCCCATGACACCGGAGTAGCTGCCGGAAAGATGTTCGATCCAGCGCTCGGCACCGCCCTGGATGGCGTAGGCGCCGGCCTTGTCCAGCGGCTCGCCGGTGGCCACGTAGGCGGCGATGTCGGCGCTGTCGATCGGCGCAAAGGTCACCTCGGAAACGACCAGCTCGCTGTCCAGTCCTTCCGCGCCGACCACCACCACCGCGGTCATCACCTGATGGGTACGCCCGGCCAGCCGCGCCAGCATCGCCCGCGCGTCGCCAGCATCGGCCGGCTTGCCGAACACCTCGCCGTCCAGCACCACTTCGGTGTCCGAGCCGAGCACCCGCGCCTGCGGGTCATCGGCCAGCACCCGGGCCAGGCCGGCACGTGCCTTGTCGGCAGCGACCCGGCAGACATACTGTTCGGCGCTTTCAGCGGGCGCGCGCTGCTCGACGACCTCCAGGTCCAGGGCCTGGAAGGGGCGTCCGAGTCGGGCCAGCAGCTGGTTGCGTCGGGGGGAGCGGGAAGCAAGATAGAGCATCGGCACAGCATAACCTGAGGCCGCCACCTGAATCGTCGGCAACCCCTCGCGGAACGCTTCCAACCCCGAACAGGCTCACAACGCGTTCATCGCTACGACACCACCCTCACCCCACAACAAGGAGATCCCATGCGCCTGACCGCCACCCCGCTGCTGCTCGCCCTGTCCCTCGCCCTTGGAACCTCGATGACCGCCCATGCTGCCCCGTCGTCGCCGTCGATCGCCGCCCCGGCCGAAGGCACCCTGCTGAACATCTCGTCCAACGCCGAAGCCACCCGCGTGCCGGACGTGGCTACCTTGTCGGCCGGCGTAGTCACCCAGGCCGCCGACGGCAACAGCGCGATGCGCCAGAACGCCCAGCAGATGGACAAGGTGCTGGCCGCGATCAAGGCTGCCGGCATTGCCGAGCGTGACGTGCAGACCAGCGGCGTCAGCCTCAACCCGCAGTACCGCTATGCCGACAACGAAGCACCGAAGATCACCGGCTACCAGGCCAGCAACACGGTCAGCCTGAAGGTGCGTGACATCGCCAAGCTCGGCAAGGTGCTGGACGCACTGGCGGCGCAGGGCGCCAACCAGATCAATGGCCCCAGCTTCGAGATCGACCAGCCGGAACCGGTCTATGACGAAGCCCGCCTGGCCGCACTGAAGAAAGCCCAGGCCCGCGCCCAGACCTATGCGAAGTCGCTGGGCCTGCAGGTCCGTCGCATCGTCAGCATTTCCGAGAATGCCGGCGGCGGCTATCGCCCGATGCCGATGATGCGGGCAATGTCGGCCGGCGCAGCGATGGACAAGGCCACCCCGGTCGCGCCGGGCGAGTCGACCGTCTCGGTCAACCTGGATGTGGTGTTCGAACTGGGTCGCTGATCCAGTTCGTCATTGCCGATAAAGGCGGATCCCGCAGGGGATCCGCCTTTTTTCATGCCCGCGGCCGGCACTGGCTGAAGGCCAGCCCAACGATCGCCCCCCTGCCTCTAGGCAGTAGCCGCCGCGCCGCGCTACTGATGCACTGCCAGCCGCGTGCGGCAACCCCGTGATCGGCCCTGGTGCGTTGAGGACTTCGTCACTGGCATGGAGGTGGACCATGGTTCGTACGTATCCCGTTGCATCCCCGCACTTCGACCCCGCCCGCGTTGCCGCCTGGAGCGCGGCCATCGCCCTGCATCTGATCGCGCTGCTGATGTTGCTGATCCCGGCGACCTACCACGCCGTCACCGCACTGCCCCGCGACAACACCACGGTGCGGCTGATCCCGAAGGAACAGCCCAGACCACCGGAGCCGCCCAAGCCGCCCACCGACCCGGAACAGGTACAGGTCAAGGCCGAGCCACGGCAGCAGACCGTGCCCACGCCATTGCCCGCTCCCACCGCCACTGCCGAGGAGGCACAGGGCATCATCCTGCCTGCTGCCGAGCCTGCGCCGGTGCAGGTGGCAGCGAGCATCGACAGCTCCACACCGCTGGCCGGTGCCCAGCTGCAGTACCGCAGCGCCCCGCCGCCGACCTACCCGGCCCCGGCGCTGCGCAACCACGAGCAGGGCACGGTGCTGCTGCGGGTGGAGGTCGACCGCAGCGGCCAGCCGGTGGCAGTCAGCATCGAGCGCAGCAGTGGCTCGCGCAGCCTGGACCAGGCCGCTCGCCAGCAAGTGCTCAGGCACTGGCGCTTCGAGCCGGCCCAGCGTGATGGCGTGGCCGTGCCGGCCATCGGCATGGTGCCGGTACAGTTCTCGCTGCCGGACTGACGTGATCGCCGGCCCGGCTATCTGCCGGGCCGGCCCTTCCGTCCGGGCGGGTACGGACGGAACAGGATCAACTGTTATCAATTAAGCAAAAATTCACGACTTCGTCACCTGTCGGAAACCTAGATTGGTCCGTCCCGGAACCTTCCGGAGACAGCCCTCAACGCTAAGGTTTTCCAGTTAGGAGAGAAGCTGTGAAACACCCGATCCAACGGCCCGCCAGCCGCCGCCGCTGCACCCTGGCATCGTCCATCACCCATATCCTTACCGGCGGCACCCTGCTGCTGGTTGGCGCCGTGGCTTCCACCTCCGCCTTCGCGCAGGAAAAGGCCACCAACCTGGACCGCATCACGGTCACCGGTTCGAACATTCCGCGTACCAACACTGAAACACCGTCCCCTGTGCAGGTGGTGACCCGCCAGGAAATCGACCGTACCGGCAAGACCACCCTTGCCGAGTATCTGCAGACCATCACCGCAGACGGCGCGGGTTCCATTCCCAAGACCTTCGGCAACGGATTCGCAGGTGGTGGCGCCGGCATCTCGCTGCGCGGCCTGGGTGCGGGTTCCACGCTCGTCCTGTTGAACGGACGCCGCATGGCCACCTACGGCCTGGCCGACGATGGTCAGAAAGTGTTCACCGATCTGAGCACCATTCCGCTCGATGCCGTTGAACGCGTGGAAGTTCTGAAGGACGGCGCCTCGGCGATCTATGGCTCCGACGCCATCGCCGGCGTGGTCAACATCATCCTGCGCAGTGACTTCCAAGGCGCCATCCTGCGTGCGTCCTATGGCCTGTCCGGCGATAGCGATGGAGATTCCAAGAAGGCGACCCTGACTGCTGGCACCGGTGACTTGGCCAGCGATGGCTGGAACGCGTTCTTCAGCCTGGACGTCGGCAAGACCGATGCGATCAAGATCAGCGATCGAAAGAACCGCAAGTGGATCGGCACCGGCGACACACGTCCGTGGGGCTACGACGCAGCCGATTCGCAGTTCCTGGGCGGCGCGTATCTGTCCAAGGGCACGGCAGGCGGCGTCGGCCCCAATGGTTCGGTCTTCGACGACCGCAATGTAACCAAGGACAATCCTGCCTTCCTGGTTGCGCTGCCGGGCTGTGCGAACCTCACCACCATTCCGGGCCAGACGGATGCAAGCGCGCAGGCGCAAGGCTGCCTGTGGGATCCGGCGCAGCAGTATCGCGACCTGACTCCCGAAGAGAAGTACATCAACGTGTTCGGCCGTGCCAGCTTCGCTTTCGGCGAAGGCGGCGAGATCTACACGGAGATCGGCTACTCGAAGAAGGAAACGATCTTCAGCAACACCCCGTCAGGCGCTGCGGGTACCTGGGGCTATCCGGGCGGCGTCGTCACCGCGAACAGTGGCTCCAAAGCCACCGTGCTCGGCCCGAACCATCCTGACAACCCGATTCCCGGCCAGGCCTCGAGGCTGCGCTATTCGGCTTGGGATGTCGGTCCGCGCGTGACCAACAACACCAACGAGTTCAACCGTTTCCTGGTGGGTGTCAAGGGCAACTGGGGTGACTGGAGCTACGACACCGCTTACCTGCATTCGGCGACCGACCTGGTCAACAAGCGCACTGGTTTCCTGCGCTACAGCGCCGTGCAGTGCGCACTGGGCAATCCGAACTGCGCAGGTGGCGTGTGGCGCATCGGCGACAATGCCAATCTGAATTCGCAGGCGTTGTACGACTACATCTCACCAACCATCAGCGCCCGTGCGAAATCCGGCCTGGACATGTTCGACTTCACCGTGTCGCGCAGCCTGATGGACCTGAAGGGTGGTCCACTGGGCCTGGCAATCGGCACAGAATGGCGCAAGACCAGCAACAGCCTGACCCCGCAGACCTACACCGACACGGGTGACATCATCGGCCTGGGTTACTCGGCCTACGATGGCACCCAGAACGTGTATGCCGGTTACGTCGAACTGTCCGCACCTGTGCTGGAACAGCTGGAACTGTCCGGTGCCCTGCGATACGACAAGTACGAAAGCGGTGAAGGCAAGGCCACGCCGAAGCTCGGCGTGAAGTGGACTCCTGCCGATTGGATCGCACTGCGTGCCAGCTATGCTGAAGGCTTCCGCGCACCGAACCCTGCCGAAAACGGTGACGGTGGCCTGGCTGCTTTCTCGAACGCATCCGACCCGGTTCGTTGCGCCATCGACTCCGACGAATGTACCGCCCGCACGGTGGCGATCATCACCCGCCCGAACAAGGATCTGAAGCCGGAGGAATCCAAGAGTTACTCGGTGGGCATCGTGCTGCAGCCGACGTCCTCGACCTCGTTGACCGTCGATGCCTGGCAGATCAAGCGCACCAACGAAATCGCCCAGGGCAGCACGACGGCAGCGATCCGGGCCGGCAACGTGGTGCGTGACATCAACAACATCGGCGGCGTTGCCAACAGCGGCAATATCCTCGCAGTCAACACGGCCTACGTGAATGCCAACTCTTCACGTGTTCGCGGCATCGATACCGACATCCGCCAGACCTTCGACATCGGCCCGGGCCAGCTGGAGATGGATCTGCAGTGGAGCCACATCCTGAAGTTCGAGCGAACCGAAGGCACTGAGACCGTCGACTATGCCGGCACCCACGGCAACTGCGACGTCACCAACTGCATCGGCACGCCGAAGGACAAGATCAACTTCGGCACCACCTGGCGGCAGGGACCGTGGAGCGTCAGCGGCGTTGCCAACTACATCGGCAAGATGGACAACACCGATAAGCGCGGCGGCACGTATCAGGCGTTCTATGCAGACGGCACGCCGGTGACGAAGATCTCCTCCTTCACTACGTTCGACCTGTCGGGGCGCTGGAACATCACCGACGCCTTCGAACTCAACGCCTCCGTGGCCAACGTATTCGACCGCATTGCTCCTCTCGATCCGACCACATATGGCGGTGTGAATTACAACCCGATGCACTTCTCTGGTGCGCTGGGCCGTTACTTCACCGTCGGTGCCAAGTACACCTTCAAGTAATACAGACACCATCCGTCAACACAGCAAATTCGAAGGCCCGGGCATCTGCCCGGGCCTTCGTCGTTCTGCCCCTTGCAGGCATGTTCACAAGCACATGGCTACCGTGTGCACGCGGCATCATCGCCGCAGGGGATCTCCATGACCGCGACATCGCAGCGCCTGGGCCTGCCCGCGTTGACTGCACTGGTGGTCGGCTCGATGGTCGGCGCAGGCATCTTTTCATTGCCGCAGAACGTGGCGCGCAGCGCCGGCCCGGCCGCCGCGCTGATCGGCTGGGCCCTGAGCGGCGCGGGCATGCTGATGCTGGCCTTCGTGTTCCAAGCGCTGGCCAACCGCCGGCCTGATCTCGATACCGGCATCTACGCCTACGCGCGCGAGGGCTTCGGCAATTACATCGGCTTCTCTGCTGCGTGGGGTTACTGGGTCGCCTCGGTACTGGGCAACGCCAGCTTCTTCGTGCTGATCTTCAGTGGTCTCGGCCACTTCATGCCGGTCTTCGGCGAGGGCAACACGCCCGCCGCCGTGGCGGCCTCGTCGCTGTTGCTATGGACCGTACACCTGCTGGTGTTGCGCGGCCTGCGCACCGCAGCCATCGTCAACGGCCTGGTGACCGTCGCCAAGCTGCTGCCGATCGCGCTGTTCCTGATCCTGGCCGCTGGCGCGTTCCGCATGGACGTGTTCCGCGCCGATTTCCTCGGCACGTCTGCACTGGGCGATCTCGGCCAGCAGCTGCGCGGCATGATGCTGGTCACCGTGTGGGTATTCATCGGCATCGAAGGTGCCAGCATCTACTCACGTCGTGCCGCCCGCCGCGCCGATGTCGGCCGCGCTACGGTGATCGGCTTCGTGGGTGTGTGGCTGCTGCTGGTGCTGGTCAGCCTGCTGTCGATGGGCGTGCTGTCACAGGCCGAACTGGCAGGCCTGCCCAATCCGTCGATGGCCTATGTGCTGCGCGCCATCGTCGGCGAATGGGGCGCGACGGTGATCATCGTCGGCTCGATTATTTCCGTGCTGGGTGCGCTGCTGGCCTGGGTGCTGCTGTGCGCCGAAGTACTCTATGCCGCCGCGGGTGACGGCACCATGCCCGCCTTCCTTGGCCGTGAGAACGCGCGTGGCGTGCCGGCCAATGCACTGTGGTTGAGCAACGGGCTGATCCAGTTGTTCCTGCTGTTGGTGCTGGTCAATTCCGGCAGCTACACCGGACTGGTGCTGCTGGCCGCATCGATGAGCCTGGTGCCCTACTTCCTGTCCACCGCGTTCGGTGTGCAGCTGGCCTGGCGCGGTCACGCCTACGCAGGTGAACCGGGTGTGCGCTGGCGCGATTTCGCGGTTGCGCTGCTGGCCAGCGCGTATGCACTGTGGCTGGTGTATGCAGGCGGCCTGGACAACCTGCTGCTGTCGGTGCTGCTATACGTACCGGGCGTAGTGTTGTTCGCGCTGACCCGGCGCCAACGCGGCGAACAGGTATTCACGCGTTGGGAGTGGGTGCTGTTCGGTGCGATCCTGATCGTAGCGATCGTCACGCTGGTGGCGTTCTGGCGAGGCAATCTCACGCTGTAGAACTGAGCCCACGCTCGGCTGGTTCATCCGCAGCAGTCGAGCATGGCTCGGTTCTACAACAGCAGTCGAGCAAGCTCGACTCTACAAAGACAAAAAAAAACCTGCATCTCGCGATGCAGGTTTCTCAAGGTGGCGCCCGAAGTTGGACTCGAACCAACGACCCCCTGATTAACAGTCAAGTGCTCTAACCGGCTGAGCTATTCGGGCAGACGACTAGTATAACCACTCTTCACGCGCGATGGTAGGGGTGATTTACCAACATCGCCGCAGCGCGATACAGCTGTTCGGCCACCACCAGCCGCACCAGCATATGCGGCAGCGTCAGCGGACCGATCGACCACTTCTCATCGGCCAGCGCCGAGACTTCCGGCGAATGTCCTTCCGGCCCACCGATCAGGAACGCGAGATCCCTGCCCTGCCCGCGCCAATGTTCCAGGCGCTGTGCAAGCTGCTCGGAACTGAGCTGGCGACCCGGTACATCCAGCGCCACCACGTAGGCATTCTTCGGCAGCGCAGCGATCACCCGCTTGCCTTCATCTTCGGTGGCGCGGCGCGGGTCACGGCCCTTGCCACGCAGGCCCGGCTCGATTTCCACCAGCTCGAAGGGCAGCCAGTGCGAAAGACGCTTCTGGTACTCGGCGAAGCCCTGCGCGACCCAGCTGGGTGCGCGCTCGCCGGTAGCAATCAGTCGGGCTTTCATCAACGGTCCTCCAAAACGTCGACGGCGCCATCGGCGCCGTCGAAGGGATGCATCAACGTGTGGCTCAGGCCACTTCGTCGTCGTCGCGGGACGGCGGCTGGTCGCCGACGGTCCACAAGCGCTCGAGTGCATAGAACTCACGCACGCGCGGCAGCATCACGTGGACGATCACGTCGCCCAGGTCCACCAGCACCCACTCGGCCTCGCGCTCGCCTTCCACGCCCAACGGCATGACATCGATCTTCTTGGCAAAACGCACGACTTCATCGGCAATCGACTTGACGTGGCGGGTCGACGTACCCGACACGACCACCATGTAGTCGGCGACGCTGGAGCGGCCACGCACGTCGATCTCGACCGGGTCCTTGGCCTTCAGGTCTTCAGTGGCTTGGCGGACGCTGGCCAGCAGTTCCGGCACGGACGGCGGCGGGCTGGGCAGATCGACCTTGATGGTCTGGGGCTGGGTCTGGTTGCTCAAAGTGGATCGACTCGATAAACGTAGGGGCGATTATACGGGGATGCTGCTGCCGCGCCATTCACGGCGTGGCCGGGCGGTACAGGCCGTGTGCAGCGACGTAGTCGGCCACGGCCGGCGGCAGCAGCGCCCGCCAGGGGCCGGAGGCGGCAATCTGGGCACGCACAGCACTGGCCGATTCTGCGCGCAGGGGATGGTGCAGGCGCAGGATACGGCCGGCCGGGCTGGAAAACAGGGCCTGCTCGCTGTCGGCCCAGCGCCCCTCCAGTGCCCGGCCCAGCTCGCTGTCCAGCGAGGACTGCAGGGGGCTACCAGGGCGCTCTGCCACCACGAAATGGGCCAATCCGAACAGGGCTTCCCACTCGTGCCAGCTGGGCAGGCCGAGCAGGCTGTCGGCCCCCACCAGCCAGGCCAGCGGCCGGCTGGGGCCAAGTTCCCCGCGCAGGTCGCGCAGGGTATCGACGGTATAGGACGGGCGGCCGGGAAAGCGTGCAGCGCGATCCAGTTCACGGCGGTCCAGCAGCAGGCCCGGCTCGTCGCCGATGGCCAGCGACAGCATGGTGCAGCGCTGTTCGGCGCTGGCACCGGGCAGCGCACGGTGCGGTGGGTCGGCCGCGGGCAGCATGCGCACCGCCACCTGCAGTTCGTCACGCGCGGCGCGCGCGATCGCCAGGTGGCCGAGGTGCACCGGATCAAAGGTGCCCCCGTAATAGATCCGCAGGCTCATTGCTCAGGCCCGCGCCAGCAGGCGCACGGCACGCGCTTCAGCCACGGCCACCAGCAGGCGCTCCAGCGCCAGCCAGGCATCGCCGTTGGCGCGTCCCTTGGCGATGCGGTCGACCAGCCCGGCCTCCGCCACGAAGCGTTCCCAGCGCTTGCCTTCCGGGTGCCGCTGCAGCGCGCGCTTGTACGGCGCCTGCCGCGATTCCCAGATACCACGGGACTTCATTTCGGCGGCCAGGTTGCCGCCACGCGCCTGCACCCGTGCCAGGCCGGCACCGGCCAGCAGTTCGCGGATCACGATCGGCATCAGTGCCGCCACGGCCTCGCCTTCACCACGCAGGCCCGCCAGCATGCGCAGCACCGCCGGCGCCTGGCCGGAGAAGGTGGCCTCCACCAGCCGGAACACGTCGTAGCGGGCCGCATCGGCCACCAGCGACTCCATCCGTTCTACATCCAGCGGCTGGCCATCGGCCAGCAGCGCCAGTTTGTCGATCTCCTGCGCGGCAGCCAGCAGATTGCCTTCCACCCGTTCGGCCAGCCGCTGCACCGCGGCCGGATCGGCGCGCAGACCCTTGCCACGCAGGCGGCGCTCGATCCAGTCCGGCAGTTCATGCGGCTTGATCGCCCAGGCCACCGACAGCACGCCGATACGGTTGACCGCCTCGGCCCACTTGCCCTGGTGGGCCTTGCTCCATTCGTTGGCGGTGATCATCAGCACCACGTCCGGCGCCGGGTTGGCACAGAACTGGCTGATCACCTCGGCCCCGTCCTTGCCCGGCTTGCCGCTGGGCAGGCGCACCTCGACCAGGCGGCGGGCGCTGAACAGGCTGGGCGCGTTGAATGTTGCGTCGAGCTGGTTCCAGTCGAAATCACGGCCGTCCGCGTCGAACACCTCGCGCTCGCCGATGCCAGCGGCACGTGCACGCGCGCGGATGGCATCCGCCGCCTCCAGCACGCGCAGGGTTTCCGGCCCGGCAATCAGATAGACCGGCGCCAGCGCGGTATCAGCGCCCTGGCTGGCCAGCTGCTCCGGACGCAGTTCCATCGTCGCGGCTCAGTGCTTCACTGCAGGGGCCGGCCCGGCCGGCACCGCGTCTTCGACCGGCGCGGTCTTCGGTGCCGACAAGCTGCCACCCTTCTCGATCTCGGCGCGGACCACGCTGTCGATGCGGCGGATGATCGAGGCCGACATCTCGCGGCGCAGCTCATTGGCCAGGATTTCGCGTTCGGTGGTGGTACCGGTGGCGTCGGTCGGCGGCGACACGTAGTCGCGCGACAGTTCGATCACCTGCTGCGGCACCAGCTCGCTGCCGTCCTCGCGGCGGAAGATGAAGATCACTGCGTAGCGCAGGCTGTATTCCTGTGCACGGCCCTGCGAATCGATGGCGATCGGCAGATCACCCCAGCGCTCGGACAGCACCTGCAGCTGCGCACTGGGTTCCTTGCTGTCCTCATCGGCCAACCTGGCGCCGGACGCCAGCAGGCTGCGGTTGAGCAGCTTGACCAGTTCGCTGTACGGCGCGGTGGAGACCACCTTCACCGGTGCCGTGTCGGTCGGCAGCATCAGCTTGCTGCGCAGATGGAAACCGCAGCCGGCAAGGCCGAGGACAAGAACGAGGGCAAGCAGGATTCGGGTCATGGAGACAGTCTGGCGGAGCCGGGCGATCACGGCAACATACAGCCTGCCCGAAGCCGCGTGAATGCAGGGCCATCAAGTGCCTGGCCCTGTACCGGAAAGAGCACCGGCCACCCGTGGGCGGCCGGTGCGGGAAGCATCAGGCAGCGACGATGTTCACGATCTTGCCGGGGACGATGATGATCTTGCGCACCGTCAGGCCTTCCATGAACTTGGCGGTGTTCGGCTCGGCCAGGGCCAGTGCCTCCACCTGCTCGCGCGCGGCATCGGCGGCCACATCGATCGTGCCACGCAGTTTGCCATTGACCTGTACGGCCAGGGTCAGCGCATCGCGCACCAGCGCGGCGGCGTCGGCCTGCGGGAACGGCTGGTCTTCCAGCAGCGTCTCGCCGTGACCCAGCACCTGCCACAGTGCGTGGCTGGCGTGCGGGGTGATCGGATTGAGCAGCAGCACGATGGCCTGCAGCGCTTCCTGGCGTACCGCTCGGCCCTGGTCGCTGCCATCGTCGAACTTGGCCAGCGCGTTCATCAGCTCCATCACTGCAGCGATGGCGGTGTTGAAGCTGTGGCGGCGGCCGTAGTCGTCGCCGACCTTGCCGATGGTTTCGTGGGTCTTGCGGCGCAGCGCCTTCTGGCTGGCGTCCAGCATGGCCGCGTCCAGCGCCGGTACGGCACCGTCGGCAGCGTGCTTCTGTACCTGCGCCCACAAGCGACGCAGGAAGCGGGCCATGCCGTCCACGCCCGCTTCGTTCCACTCCAGCGACTGTTCCGGCGGCGCGGCGAACATCGAGAACAGGCGCACCGTATCGGCGCCGTACTTGCCGACCATCGCCTGCGGGTCCACGCCGTTGTTCTTCGACTTGGACATCTTCTCGGTGCCACCGACCACCACCGGCTGGCCATCGGCGATCAGGGTGGCGCCGGTGATGCGGCCGCGCTCGTCACGCTGCACGTCCACGTCGGCCGGGTTGATCCAGTCCTTGGAACCGTCCGCGTTCGGGCGGTAATAGGTTTCGGCGATCACCATGCCCTGGCACAGCAGGTTGCGTGCCGGTTCATTGCTGTCCACCATCCGCGCGTCGCGCAGCAGCTTGTGGTAGAAGCGGAAGTACATCAGGTGCAGGATCGCGTGCTCGATGCCGCCGATGTACTGGTCAACCGGCAGCCAGTAGTTGCCGCGCTTGTCCACCGCATCACGCGCACCGGGAGAGGTGTAACGGGCGTAGTACCAGCTCGACTCCATGAAGGTGTCGAAGGTGTCGGTTTCGCGCTCGGCCGCGCCGCCGCATTCCGGGCAGGTGGTCTTGCGCCATTCCGGATCGGTCTTGATCGGCGAGCCGGTACCGGCGAAGGCCACGTCTTCCGGCAGCACCACCGGCAGCTGTTCTTCCGGCACCGGCACCGCGCCGCACTTGGCGCAGTAGATCACCGGAATCGGGCAGCCCCAGTAACGCTGGCGGCTCACGCCCCAGTCGCGCAGGCGGTAGTTGACGCGGCGCTGGCCCTGCGCCTTGCGCTCGAAACGCTCGGCCAGGGCTTCGAAGGCCCCCTGGAAGTCCAGGCCATCGAACTCGGCCGAGTTCACCAGCTCGAAGGCACGGTTCTTGTCGCTGTACCAGTCCTGCCAGCGGGTGGCGTCCCAGTTGCGCTCTTCTTCGCTGCGCGGATCCTTCAGCGCGATGACCTGCACGATCGGCAGGCCGTACTTGTTGGCCACTTCGTTGTCACGCTGGTCATGGCCGGGAACGGCCATCACCGCACCGGTGCCGTAGCCCATCAGCACGAAGTTGGCGACCCATACCGGCACCTGCTCGCCAGTGACCGGATGGATGGCGCGCAGGCCGGTGTCCATGCCGCGCTTTTCCTGGGTTTCCAGCTCGGCCTCGGACACGCCGCCCTGCTTCAGGTCGGCCAGCAGTGCCGCCAGTTCGGGGTTGTTCTTCGCCGCGTGCAGTGCCAGCGGATGCTCGGCGGCGATCGACACGAAGGTCACGCCCATCACGGTGTCCGGACGGGTGGTGAACACGCGCAGCGGGTCCAGCACGCCACCGTCGACATCACGCACGTCGAACTGGATTTCCAGGCCCTCGGAACGGCCAATCCAGTTGCGCTGCATGGTCTTGACCGATTCAGGCCAGCCGTCCAGCTCGTCCAGGCCGTCCAGCAGCTCCTGGGCGTAGTCGGTGATGCGCAGGAACCACTGCGGGATCTCGCGCTTCTCGACCAGCGCACCGGAGCGCCAGCCGCGGCCATCGATGACCTGCTCGTTGGCCAGCACGGTCTGGTCGACCGGGTCCCAGTTCACCACCGCGTTGCGGCGGTAGGCCAGGCCCTTGCGCATCAGGCGGGTGAACATGCGCTGCTCGTGGACGTAGTAATCCGGGCGGCAGGTGGCGAATTCGCGCGACCAGTCGATGGCGTAGCCCAGCGACTTCAGCTGGGTGCGCATGTGATCGATGTTCTTGTAGGTCCACGCCGCCGGCGCGGTCTTGTTCTTGATTGCAGCGTTTTCCGCCGGCAGGCCGAATGCGTCCCAGCCCATTGGCTGCAGCACGTTGTGGCCGGTCATGCGCTTGTAGCGGCTGATCACGTCGCCGATCGTGTAGTTGCGCACATGACCCATGTGCAGCGCGCCGGACGGGTACGGAAGCATCGACAGGCAGTAGTACTTCGGCTTGTCCGAGGCTTCATCGACCTCGAAGGCACGGGTGGCATCCCAGTACTGCTGGGCGGCGGATTCAACCTGCTGCGGATCGTAAACGTTGGGTTCGACGCTGGTCATGTAACACGCGGTTGCGGCGGCAAAGCGGTACAGCGTACCGCAGTGCGGCAAATGGCTCCAATCCCGCCCGCCCGACGCAGGCGCCGCCAGCGCCCGGAACCTGTCTCAGCGTGGCCGCGACAGCGGCAGGGCCAGCGCCAGCCAGACCGCCCAGCAGGCAAAAGCGACCCGCTGCGCCAGCGGTGCCGGCAGTACGCCCTGCAGGGCGAAAGCCGCCAACGCCGCCAGTACGCCGCAGGCAACCGCCACCCCGCCCAGCGCGCGGCCGCGCGCCTGGCGCAGCTGGGAGATGCCCAGCAACAGGGTGCCGGCGACGAAGCCCAGCACCCAGACCATCCAGGCACTGGCGTGCAGCTGGCTGGCCGGCCCGTGCAGATCGTCCACGTCCAGCGGCAGCAGGCCCATCGCGGCGAACGCCAGCCCGGCCAGCAGCAGCATCTGGCTGCCGACCCGCGGCGCCCAGCTGGCCGTGGCCGGCAGGCGCCGGCGCAGGCACTCGGCAACCACCACCGCCAGCAGGCCCGGCAGCACGAAGCCCAGCAGATTGAAGGCCAGCGCGTGCGGCACGCCCTGCGCACCCAGCAGCGCCACAGGGTGGCGCGCCTGCGCGTAGCCGTCCAGGCCGGCGCCGAAACCCAGCACCGCCACTACGAACAACAGCGCGGCAGCCAGACCGGACAGGCGCAGCAACGGTGACAGGGGCGACATGCGGGCTCCGGAAACGACGTCTATGGGAAGGCTGCATTGTCAGGTATTTGCCGCAACCCGGGTTGAGACCGGCATCGATCGTCACCATAGAATCGGTCTCCAGACGCCAAGCGATGCCTCCCCCATGACCGAGACGACCTACGTATTTGACGCCACCACTGCGACTTTCGAGGCCGAAGTCCTGCAGAAGTCGCTGCAGACCCCGGTCCTGGTGGACTTCTGGGCGACCTGGTGCGGGCCGTGCAAGACCCTGGGCCCGATGCTGGAAAAGCTGGCCGCTGAATACAACGGCGCCTTCGAGCTGGCCAAGGTCGATGTCGACGCCGAACAGCAGATCGCCGCCGCTTTCCAGATCCGTTCGGTGCCCACCGTGTTCCTGGTCAAGGGCGGCCAACTGGTGGACGGCTTCCCCGGCGCCATTCCCGAAGGCCAGCTGCGTGAGTTCCTGGCCCAGCACGGTGTGGTGCCGGCCGATGCTGGTGACACCCTCACCGAGGACGACGCGCCGCTGGACCCGCAGGCACAGGTGGACGTGCTACGTGCGCAGATCGCCGCCGAGCCGGACAAGGATGAGCTGAAGCTGGACCTGGCCTTGGCCCTGCTGCAGATCGGCGGCGTGGACGAAGCCGGCACGCTGATCGATGGCCTGCCGGCCAACCTGGCCACCGATGATCGCGCCGTGCGTGGCCGCGCCCGCCTGGCCTTCGCCGCTGCGCTGAAGGACGCCCCGGCCGCCGAGGTTCTGGAAGCGCGAATTGCCGCCGACGGCAAGGACCTCAAGGCCCGCCACCTGCGCGGCGTGCAGCTGCTGCTTGGTGGCCACGACGAGGCCGCGCTGGAACAGTTCCTGGAAATGCTGCGGATCGACCGCAGTTTCGAGGAAGGGCTGCCGCGCAAAGCGCTGATCGACGCCTTCAATGTGATCTCCGACGAGGACCTGGTCGGGCAGTACCGCCGCCGGATGGCGTCCCTGCTGTTCTGAACGGGAGCCCGCTTCGTTCAGAATCCCTGCACTGAACGCGGGCAATAATGCGCGGGATGGCGGCCGTACGGTCGCCACGATCCGTTCGGGGGGATGAGGTCGGGGCCATGGGGTCTTGCAGCTGCGCCCCCGCATTGCCGGGATTGCCAACTGTGACCTTCGTCCGCTCGCTGTCGTTTGCCATGCGCTTCAAGGGTGCGCTGCTCTGCGCCCTCCTCCTGCTGCCGACCGTGGCTGCGGCCCAGGACTGGAACTACCGGGTCCGCCCCGGCGATACCCTGTGGGACCTTGGTGGCGTTTACCTCAAGCCCTCGGTGCGCTGGCAGCAGCTGCAGCAGCACAACCGCATCGACAACCCCTACCAGTTGCCGCCCGGCCAGCTGCTGCGTTTCCCGATCAGCTGGCTGCGCATCGAACCGGCGCCGGCCCGGGTGCTGTCGGTACGCGGCAAGGTCGAACTGTCCGGCGCCGATGGCAGGGCTACCCGCGCCATTCTGGCCGGCGAGCAGTTGCACATCGGTGACACCATCGAGACCGAAGGCGATTCCAGCGTCACTCTCGAATTTGCCGATGCCTCGCGCCTGCAGTTGCGCGAATATTCCCGTTTGCGCCTGGACCAGCTCAGCCGCTACGGCCACACCGGTATGGTCGACACCCGCCTGCGCCTGCAGCAGGGCCGCGCCAGCAACCGCGTGACGCCAGCCCGCGGTCCTGCGTCGCGTTACATCATCGACGCACCCACCGCGACCAGCAGCGTTCGCGGCACCGTGTTCCGGGTCAGTGCCGGCGACACCCAGCATGTTGCCGCCACTGAAGTCCTGCAGGGCAAGGTACAGGTCGGCAACAGCCATGGCCGGCAGCTGGTCAAGCCTGGCCACGCCAGCCGCAGCAGCAGCGCCGATAGCGCGCCCGATGCGGTCTCCGCCCTGCTGCCTGCGCCGCAGCTGCGCAACGATGAACTGCGCCTGGCGCCGCTGCCGACCCGACTGGCCTGGGAGCCGGTCGACGGCGCCGCGCAGTACCGCGTTGAAGTGGTACAGGCGGCGACACCGGAGATCCTGCTGTTCGCCGCCACCACCACCGACACCCGCCTGTCGATCGGCGACCTGCCACCGGGCCAGCTGCGCATCCTGCTGCGCGCCGTCGATGCCCAGGGCGTGGAAGGCCTCGATGCCAGTGCCGATTTCGAACTCAGCGACCAGCCGCCACCGCCGTTGACGGTCGCACCGCTGCACGGCCAGACGATCAACAGTGACCGCCCGCGTTTCCGCTGGAGCCAGGCCCCCGGCGCGCACAGCAGCGTGCTGCAGATCGCCGCCGAACCGACCTTCCAGCAGCCGTTGCAGGAACAGACCACTCAGGACACCGACCTGCGCCTGGCACAGCCCCTGCCGCCGGGCCAGTACTTCTGGCGGGTGGCCTCGCGCGATGGCAACGACCACCAGGGCCGCTACGGCCAGGCACTGCCGCTGCAACTGAGCAATGAACCGGTCGATCCCGCCCTGCAATCACCCGAAGCCGCGCATGGCGCGCTGACCCTGCGCTGGCAGGCCGGCAGCGAGGGCCAGCGCTACCGGGTGCAGGTGGATCGCCATGGCGACTTCAAGGCGCCGCTCGTCGACGAAACCGTGACCGAGCCGCAGGTCAGCTTCAAGCGGCCGTGGAGCGGCACCCTGCACGTGCGCGTGCAGTACATCGATGACGACGGCCACGCTGGCGAGTATTCCCCTGCCCAGCAGATCAAGCTGCCTTGCCGCCTGTGCTACGGCGCCGGTGGTGGCGCCCTGCTGCTGTGGTTGTTGTTGTGAGGCGGTCGCCGCTTCCATGGTCGAAGCGGATCGTGCTGGCGCTGCTGGCAGGAATACTGACGATCGTGGCCAGCCATGGCCAATGGTTGTGGCGACAGGACGAAGCCGCCTACGACGCCATGGTCGGCAATTGGGATTACCGTCCCGATCCCAGCGTACTGATCGTGGCCATCGACGAGGGCAGCCTGCAGCGCATCGGCCAGTGGCCATGGCCGCGCTCGATCCATGCGCGGTTGCTGGATCGCCTGACCGATGCCGGTGCCGAGCGCGTGGCGCTGGACCTGATGCTGTCCGAACCTGATCGCCGTGACAGCCGCCAGGATGAACAGCTGGCGGCGGCCATACGGCGCAACGGCCGGGTGGTGCTGCCGGTCCTGGCCGCACCCGCAGCGGGTGATCGCATGGCCGAGGAAATGCTGCCGATTCCACGGATCGCAGCCAGCGCGGCGGCGATCGGCCATACCGACGTCGAAGTGGATGGCGATGGCGTTGCCCGCGGCGTGTACCTGCACGCAGGCATCGGCCGCGCGCACTGGCCTGCACTCGGGCTGGCGCTGGCCGATCTGCCGCCGGGCGCGGTACGCGGACTGCCCGATCCCGATCCTGGCGTGAACTCGCCCTATCAATGGCGGCGCGACGACTACGTGCGGGTGCGCTACGCCGGCCCCCCCGAACGCCTGCCCCAGGTCTCCTACGCCGACGTGCTCGATGGCCACGTGGACATGGCCATGCTGCACGGCCGTCGCATCGTGGTGGGCATGACCGCCAGCGGCGTCGCGCCGCGGCTGCTGACCCCGACCACCCGCGAATTCTGGATGAGTGGCAGCGAGTACCAGGCCAACATTGCTTCGATGCTGCTGCAGCACAAGCAGATCGACCTGCTGCCCCGCCTCTGGCAGCACGCCATCAGCGGCGTGCTGGTGGCACTGTGCGTGATCCTGCTCGGCTTGCGCCTGCCGTGGCTGGCTGCGCTGTGCTCGCTGCCGCTGGCGCCGCTGCTGAGCTGGCTGCTGCTGCGCGCCTGCGACCTGTGGTGGGCCCCGGCCAGCGCCATGCTGGGCATCACCCTGGTACTGCTGGCCTGGGCGACCTGGCGGATTTCGGCCTGGCACCGCCAGGCCAACCGCGATGCGCTGACCGGCCTCGGCAACCGCCTGCGCTTCGAGCAGTCGCTGCAGCAGGAATGCGATGCCGCGCGGCGCAGTGGCAAGCCGCTGAGCCTGGCGCTGATCGACGTCGACCATTTCAAGCGCCACAACGACCGCCACGGCCATCAGGTCGGCGACCGCGTGCTGCGCGATGTCGCGCGCCTGATCGGTGCGCATGCACGGCGCCCGCGCGACATGGCCGCACGCTATGGTGGCGACGAATTCGCGCTGGTGCTGCCGGATACGCCGGCCGAAGGCGCGCGCCTGGTGATCGAAGACCTGATCGCCTGCGTGCGGGCGTTGCCGGCGCCCGGTGAAGGCAGCGATGCCGGCGTCACCCTCACCATCGGCGTGTTCACCCGCGTGCCGGACGGCGAGCTGCAACCGCACGACTTCGTCGAAGGTGCCGACACCGCCCTGTACCAGGCCAAGGCCAATGGCCGCGACGGTTACGTGATCGACGGCGAGGCCTGAACACCGGCCGGGGTGCAACATACGCATGCGAATGGCTAGACTGTAGGCCTCGCCCCGCGCCCCCCCCCGGACCCACATGAACGCCCGCCTGTTCCGCTTCGGCATCAACCTCTGGCCACCGTTCCTGTTCACCGGCATCCACGTCACCCGGGTCTCGCCGGACTACCGGCAGATCGACGTAGAACTGCGCATGCGGCCCTGGAACCGCAACTACGTCGGCACGCATTTCGGCGGCAGCCTGTTTGCGATGACCGATCCGTTCTGGATGCTTGGCCTGCTGCACATCCTCGGCCGCGACTACTACGTGTGGGACCGTGCCGGTGCGATCGATTTCCTCAAGCCCGGCCGCGGCACCGTACGTACGTCGTTCCGCATCGATGACGCACTGCTGGACGAACTGCGCGCCGAAGCGGCCAGCGGCGACAAAGTGCTGCGCTGGTTCAGCAACGACGTGGTCGATGAAAGCGGCGAAGTGGTCGCACAGGTACGCAAGCAGGTCTACCTGCGGTTGAAACCACACGCACGCTGATCGGCGGCATCGGCGCTATTCTCTGCCTCCCCGCCATGGAGGCTCCGATGCGCCCGTTCGCCCTTGCTGCACTGCTGACCCCGCTGTCCTTCGCCGCCCACGCACTGGATGTGCCTCCGGTGCAGTACCCGACGCTGCCGGCGCAGGCGGCCGATGCGGCCGGCTTCGTGCCCAAGGGCTGGACGCTGGAAACCCGACTGGAAGGTGACCTCGACCACGATGGTCGCGCCGACCTGGTGCTGGTGCTGCGCCAGCAGGACCCGCGCAACGTCATCGAGCACGATGGCTTCGGTCCTTCTCCGTATGACAGCAATCCGCGCATCCTCGCCATCGCCTGGTCGCGCCCGTCCGGCTACGTGCTCGCGGCGCAGGACCACAAGCTGATTCCGCGCCCGGAAAGTCCCGTGCTCAGCGATCCGCTCGAAGATGGCGGCGTCAGCATCCAGCGCGGCACGCTGAGGGTTGCGTTGTTTTCGTTCGCCAGCGCAGGCAGCTGGTCGATGGGCACGACCGCGTTCACCTTCCGCTGGCAGAACGGCGCCTTCGCCCTGATCGGCTATGACCGCCATTCGGTGATGCGCAACTCCGGGCAGACCGAGTCGTTGAGCGTCAACTTTTCCACCGGCAAGGTGAAACAGGTTGAAGGCAGCATCGAGACCGATACCGACAGCGTGCGCTGGCAACCGCTGCGCAGCAGTCGGCGCTGGACGCTTGAAACGGTCGGCGATGGCTGGGGATTCGATCCGTTGGTCGGGGCCGGTTGAACCTGCCCTCAATCGCGTGCGGCGGTTGAAGGCGCACCTGCGGCCAGTGGTACCGACAGCCAGGCGCTTTCATCGTTGCTGCGCGGCGGCGAGCGGCGTGGCACCTGCAGGCGGCTGCCATCGGCCGACAGGCGCGGGGTGCGTACCGGCGAGCGGAACTGCGCGGGCAACCGCTGCAGTGCATCGACCGGATCACCGGCCTGCTGGCGCAGCCAGCGTTGTGCACCCAGCAGGCGCAGCATCGCCGCAGCGTCCTGGGTCCGGGACGAATACGCGGGATAGATCGGCGCCGCAATGTCGGTCAATACGCAACCCATGACGTTGGACAGGCAACCGAAATCCCGCTGCGGCGGTGTCTGCACCGGCAACGGTCGATCTGCTTCCAGCGCCGCCATGGCGGTGGCACCACAGGCCCAGCCGAGATTGCCGGCCACGCGTGCCAGGGTGCTGCTGCGGTCCAGCACCAGTACGCCGCCGAATTCGCTCGCCGAGGTTTCAATCGCTGCCCGGCTCATTGCGTACTCCCCCTGTGTCGCGCGGCACAGACTTTGTTCGTCAGCCCGCATCGGCTGCATCGCCTGCTCGCACTCGACCGGCAAGGGATGGTCGGCGGGCAGTTCCGCCAGCATGTCGGCCAGCAGCTGGGCGTTGGCCTGGACCAGGCTGGCACCGACGATGCTTTCGACCAGGTAGCTGCCCCCGGGCACCAGCCGACGGCCCAGCTGCAGGCCACGGCAACTGCCGCGCAACGCACCCTCGACGTCGCCCTGCACATAGGCCAGCGCGCGGGCGCTGGTGGCGTCCACCACCAGGCCATAGGTCGGCAACGGGACGAGAATGCCCTCGCCCTTCGGCTGGAATGGGGACACGAAGTGGTCTGCTTCAGCCAGTTGGTCCAGGCGCGTGTGCAACTGCTGGTGCCCGGCGTGGGCGTCCACGAAGCGTTGCGGGTCGGCGCGCACCTGGGCCAGGCAGTTGCTGGCGGTCGGCCCGCAACTGGCACCCGGCCGTGAGTGCAGCTCGGCGTGGCTGGCCGCCAGGTGGGTCTGGCCAATACTGCCGCCCCGCGGGTCGGCCGCCCAGCGCCGCGCGTCCTCGGCCAGCGCCTGCTCACGCTGGCGGGCATCCAGCCCGTCAAACGGAAGCGTCCACAACAGCGCATAACCATTGCGCCCGGTCGCCGGCAGGCGCGCCTCCAGTCGCTGCTGCGCCAGCACCCTCGATTCGGGCACGGGCCACATGCGCGAGGCGCACCACACCACGATCGCCAGCACTAGCAGGCCGCCCAGGGTCCAGGCCAGTCCGCGCAGGATCTTCAACACAGCTTCCCTTCCATGTGCCGTTGCCGCAGTCGATCACCCAGCGTAATCGACCGGCAGTGACCGCTACAATGCGCGCATGTCGCTCGAAGCCCCCGCCCTGGTCCCCCGCCCCTCCCTGCAGCGCCTGTTTCTCACCGGCCTGCTGACCCTGCTGCCGATCTGGCTGACCTGGGTCGTGGTCAAATTCGTGTTCGTGCTGCTGTCGGGCATTTCCAGCCCGCTGGTGGTGCCATTGTCCGAGCAGATCGCGACAAACTTCCCGCATTATCTCGGTTGGGTCCGTGCCGAGTGGATCCAGGACATCATCGCCCTGCTGGCCACCCTGCTGGTGATCCTGGCGGTGGGCGTGGCCAGCCGCCGCGTGCTCGGCCAGCGCCTGCTGCGCTGGGTCGGCGCGGTCATCAAGCGCATTCCACTGGCCAGCATCATCTACGACAGCGCCAAGAAGCTGCTGGACATGCTGCAGACCGAGCCGGGCAGCACCCAGCGCGTGGTGCTGATCGACTTCCCGCACCGCGACATGAAGTCGGTCGGCCTGGTGACCCGGGTCATCAAGGAACACGGCACCGATCGTGAGCTGGCCGCGGTATACGTGCCGACCACGCCGAACCCGACCTCGGGCTATCTGGAGATCGTGCCGGTCGAGCTGCTGACCCCGACCGACTGGACCGTGGACCAGGCGATGAGCTTCATCATCTCCGGCGGCGCGGTTGCCCCGCCCACCGTGCCGTTCACCCGCGCCGGCGATCGCGCCGAATGACCGCGGCGCCATTCGAGCGCCCGCTGCAGGATCGTGCGGTCCTGTTGTTCATCGTGCTGGCCGCGTTCTTCTGCGGCAACGCGGTGCTGGCCGAGCTGATCGGGGTGAAGATCTTCGCCCTCGAAGACACGCTCGGCATCGATCCGCTGAACTGGAACCTGTTCGGCCAGACCGGCTCGCTCAGCTTCACCGCCGGGACCCTGTTGTGGCCGGTGGTGTTCATCATGACCGACACCATCAACGAGTTCTTCGGCAAGCGCGGCGTGCGCTTCATCTCGTGGCTGGCGGTGGTGCTGATCGGCTACGGTTTCCTGTTCGCCTTCGCAGCGATCTCGCTGGCACCGGCCAGATGGTGGGTAACGTCGATGAACGGCTACGGCGTGCCCGACTACCAGGCCGCGTTCGCTGCGGTGTTCGGCCAGGGCATGTGGACCATCGCCGGTTCGCTGGTGGCCTTCCTGCTCGGCCAGCTGATCGACGTGGCGGTGTTCCATCGCATCCGCCAGGCTACCGGTGAGCGCCACGTGTGGCTGCGTGCGACCGGCTCGACCGCGATCTCGCAGGTGGTGGACAGCTTCGTGGTGATCTGGATCGCCTTCGTGCTGGGCCCGCAACACTGGCCGACCTCGCTGTTCCTGGCAGTCGCCAGCGTCAACTACGTGTACAAGATGGGCTTTGCGATTGCCCTGATTCCGTTGCTGTACCTGATGCGGCGGGCTATCACCCGCTATCTGGGCGCCGATCGCGCGGCGGCGTTGCGCGCCGCCGCGGCGGCTGACTGAAGCCCCAGCGCCACCAAGCTGACTGCGCCTTCACGCTGGCCGTACGCGCGCGGATCGTGCAAGCTCCACGGTCTGTGTTCCACGGAAGCTTCTTGATGCCGTATTCCCCCCGCGCCCTGGCCGCCGCCATTGCCGCGTTGTTCCTGTTCAGTGCCGTTCCGTCGGCCGAAGCAGCGAAGAAGAAGGCCAGCCGCCCTGCCGCCGCGCAGACCCGCCAGGCCGCCAAGCCCAAGGCCAGGCCCGCCCGCGCCACCGCGCCGGCCCGTGGCAGTTCGGCGCGCCGCGCTGCGCCACGTCCCGTCGCACCGGCCCGCGCCGTGCCCAAGCAGGTGCAGCTGGAGCGCCTGTACGACGAGTACTGGGATGCCTCGATGCGGCTGAATCCGCTGCAGGCCACCTTCCAGGGCGAGACCCGCTACAACGACCAGCTGCCCAACATCCTGTCCCCCACCTGGCGCCAGCAGTCGCACGACTTCACTACCGAATGGCTGGGCAAGGTCGAGAAACTCGGCAATGACGGCCTGCAGGGCCAGGACCTGCTCAGCTACGAGATCTTCGTGCGCGATGCGCGCGCCTCGCTGGCCGCCGAGCGTTACCCGAGCTGGATGATGCCGATCAGCCAGTACTACAACGTCGGCAGCATCATGGCGATCCTCGGTTCCGGTGCCGGCGCGCAGCCGTTCAATACCGCGCAGGACTACGACACCTGGTCGCGCCGCTCGCTGGGCATTCCCGAGCTGTTCGACCAGGCCATCGACAACATGCGGCAGGGCGTGAAGGCCGGCGT
This sequence comes from Stenotrophomonas sp. 22DLJC03, assembly GCF_056861405.1. Lineage (NCBI taxonomy): Bacteria > Pseudomonadati > Pseudomonadota > Gammaproteobacteria > Lysobacterales > Lysobacteraceae > Stenotrophomonas > Stenotrophomonas sp. 22DLJC03. The sequence continues at coordinate 84,186 of NZ_JBSPUG010000002.1, read as the reverse complement.
GGTTCAGCCGCGCGACCTGATGGAGAAGGTTATTCCGCAGTTGGATGCAGTGATCAAGCCAACCGCTGAGGAGAGCATCTTCTGGTCGCCGATCCGCACCATGCCGAACACCATCGCAGCCGAGGACAAGGCGCGTATCAGTGCCGAGTACAAGCGCATGATCGAACTGCGCATCATGCCGGCCTACCGTGCCCTGCGCGGCTTCATCGCCACCGAGTACCTGCCGGCCACCCGCGCCAGCAGCGGCTTGGGCGCATTGCCCGATGGCCAGGCCTGGTATGCCAACCTGATCGTGCAGACCACCGCCAGCGACCAGACCGCCGCGCAGCTGCACGCGCTGGGCGAGCAGCGCGTGCAGGAGCTGCAGGCTCAGATCGCCACGGTGATGAAGGACGCCAAGCTGCGCGGTACGCCGTCCAAGCTGCTGCGCAGCATGCGCAACGACCGCCAGTTCCAGTACGGCGACGCCAATGCGTTGATCAACCGCTATCGCCAGGTGCAGCAGCAGGTCAACGCGCGCCTGCCACAGGTGCTGGACACCCTGCCCAAGTCCACACTGGAAATACGCGCGGTGGAGCCCGAGCGTGCACTCACCTCCGCTGCGGCGGCCTACCAGCCGTCGCCGGCCGGGCAACCGGGCCTGCTGTACGTCAACACCCGAGACCTGCCCAGCCGCAAGCGCTGGAGCGTGCCGGTGCAGTACCTGCATGAAGCCATTCCCGGCCACCACGTGCAGCTGGGCCTGCAGCAGGAACTTGCCAAGCTGCCGCGCTTCCGCCGCCTGGGTGGCGACCTGGCCTTCGTCGAAGGCTGGGGCCTGTACGCGGAAACCCTGGGCGAGGATCTCGGCATCTACACCGACCCTTATGACCGCATCGGTTATCTGTACTCGCGCCTGCTGCGCGCCGCGCGCGTGGTGGCCGACACCGGTGTGAACGCGCAGGGCTGGAGCAAGCAACAGGCCGTGGCCTACCTGCAGAAGACCGTGGACATGAGCAGCGATGACGCCAACGCCGAAGTCGAGCGGATCATGGCCCAGCCCGGCCAGGCGCTGTCCAACGTGGCCGGCCTGACCACCATCGTGGCCCTGCGCGACAAGGCCAAGGCACGGCAGGGCGCAGCCTTCGACCTGCGACGTTTCCACGCCGAACTGCTGAAGGACGGCTCGATGCCATTGGACGTACTGAGCCGCAAGATGGAACGCTGGATGGCGCAGCCGGCCAGCACCACGCCCACGCCTTCGCCCTGACCCCTCTGGAGCCGTCATGCGCCCTGCCGTCGCCCTGTTCGCTGCCGTGCTGGGCCTGCTGCCTCTGGCGGGTGCCGCCGCACCGGTGCTGACCCCACCGGATACGGGCATCGACGGCCTGATGCAGGCCTACGACGGCCAGGTGCCCGGCGCCGCCGTGCTGGTGCTGCACGACGGCAAACCGGTGTTCCGCCGCGGCTATGGCCTGGCGGTGGTGGAAGACCGCACCGCAGCCACTCCGGCCAGCAACTTCCGGCTGGCCTCGGTCAGCAAGCAGTTCACCGCCGCGGCTGTGCTGCTGCTGGTGGAGGATGGCCGGCTTGGGCTCGACCAGCCGGCCCGACGTTGGCTGCCGGAGCTGCCCCCGGTGGCGGCGGACATCACGATCCGCCAACTGCTCTCGCACACCAGTGGCCTGCTCGATTACGAAGACCTGATGGACCCGGCCGGCACCCGCCAGGTGCACGATGCCGATGTGCTGGCCCTGCTGTCGCGCGCGGACCGCTTGAACTTCGCACCCGGCACGCAATACCGCTACAGCAACAGTGGCTACGCGCTGCTGGCGCTGATCGTCGGCCGCGCCTCCGGCCAGGATTTCGCGGGCTTCCTGCAACAGCGGATCTTCCGCCCGCTGGGCATGGCCCATACCGTGGCCCACCAGGACGGCGTCGATGTGGTGGCTCAGCGCGCCTATGGCTACAGCGAGCTGGACGGCCACTGGCAACGCACCGACCAGAGCACCACCAGCGCCGTGCTGGGTGATGGCGGCATCTATTCCTCGCTGGATGACCTCGCCCGCTGGGATGCCGCGCTGTATGACGACCGCCTGCTGTCGAAGGCCTCGCGCCGCGCGATGTTCAGCCCGGCCACGTCGACGCCCGAAGCCGACGTGCCGCACTACGGCTTCGGCTGGCGCCTGAACGGGCCGGTGCAATGGCACAGCGGCGAGAGCATCGGTTTCCGCAACGTGATCGTGCGCCATCCGGAAAAGCACCTGACCGTGATCGTGCTGAGCAACCGCAACGACCCCGAACCCTATCCGCTGGCGCAGAAGATTGCCCAGCGCTGGCTGGCCACCCTGCAATGAGCGATGACGCCTGCGCCCTGCTGGGCATCCACCACGCCGCACTGATCTGCAGCGACTACGCGCGCTCGAAAGACTTCTACGTGCGCATCCTTGGCCTGCGCGTGCTGGCCGAGAACCACCGCAGCGCGCGCGACTCCTGGAAGCTGGACCTGGCACTGCCCGACGGCAGCCAGCTGGAACTGTTCTCCTTCCCTTCCCCGCCGCCCCGTCCCAGCCGCCCGGAAGCCCAGGGCCTGCGCCACCTCGCATTCCGCGTCGCCATGCTGGAACCCTTCATCGAGCGCCTGGCCGCGCATGGCATAGCCTGCGAACCGATCCGCGTGGACGAATACACCGGCCGCCGCTTCACCTTCTTCGCCGACCCCGACGACCTGCCGCTGGAGTTGTACGAAGTCGGTTGAGCGTGTGTGTCGGGGTCAGATCCCTTTTCCAATGGAAAAGGGATCTGACCCCGACGCCGCCACGGAAAGTCCCATCAACACATGGCGTGGATTTACCGTGTCGACCAAGGTCGCCCCCCCCCAAGAGCAGGCAATGCCATTCCAACCGATCGCGGAACCTGTCGAAGGCGGGGTGGGTCCGGTTGCGGGGGTGTCCGCGGCATGGATGCCGCGGCCAAGCCCCCATGGATGGGTTTACGGCGTCCCCCGCCACCGGACCCACCCCGCCACCGCACGGAATGCACGCCGTTGCCGTTGACGTTGACGTTGCTGTTGCGGGTGCCGGGTGCAACCCGGCCAAAGCCCCCCTTCCCCATACCCCGCCGAATGGGTATACAGTCGAACCATACCGGCACCGTGCCGGAATGAACCCTGGGAGGGGACCATGCGCAAGACCTTCAAGACCCTGCTGCTGGCACTGCCGCTGTGCCTGGCCGCCCTGTCGGCGCAGGCCGCCGACAGCGCCGCCGGCCGCTGGAAGACCATCGACGACAAGACCGGCAAGGTGAAGTCGATCGTCGAGATCACCCAGGCCGCCAATGGCACGCTGTCCGGCAAGGTGGTCGACATCCTGCACTCGGACAAGGGCCCGAACCCGGTCTGCGACGGCTGTGAAGGTGCCAACAAGAACAAGCCGGTGAAGGGCATGACCATCCTCTGGAACCTGAAGGCCGACGGCGCCAACAAGTGGTCCGGCGGCACCATCCTCGACCCGGCCAACGGCAAGACCTACAAGTCGAAGATGGAGCTGCAGGCCGGCGGCACCAAGCTGGACGTGTCCGGCTGCATCGCCTTCATCTGCCGCGCGCAGACCTGGCAGCGCGAGTAAGCGCCACGTCCCCCGCTTCACACCCGTGACCCGGCCCCGGCCGGGTCACCTCGTTGCGGGCATGCGATACTCTGCGGTTCCCCTCGGCTTCACCCCGCGACCATGACCCGTACCGCACTCGTCACCACCGCCCTGCCCTACGCCAACGGCCCGCTGCACCTGGGCCACCTGGTCGGCTACATCCAGGCCGACATCTGGGTGCGCGCGCGGCGAATGAGCGGCGGCAAGGCCTGGTTCGTCTGCGCCGACGACACCCATGGCACCCCGATCATGCTGGCCGCGGAAAAGGCCGGGGTCACCCCGGAAACCTTCATCGCCAACATCCAGGCCAGCCACGAACGTGACTTCGCCGCCTTCGGCGTGGCCTTCGACCATTACGACTCGACCAATTCGGCAGCCAACAAGGCACTGACCGAGCAGTTCTACCTGAAGCTGGAAGCGGCCGGCCACATCAGTCGCCGCTCGGTCGCGCAGTTCTACGACCCGGCCAAGGGAATGTTCCTGCCCGACCGCTACGTGAAGGGCATCTGCCCGAATTGCGGCAGCGCCGACCAGTACGGCGACAACTGCGAAGTCTGCGGCGCCACCTATGCGCCGACCGACCTGAAGGAGCCGCGCTCGGTCATCTCTGGCGCCACACCGGAAATGCGCGATTCGGAGCACTTCTTCTTCGAGGTCGGCCACTTCGATGCGTTCCTGCGCGAATGGCTGGCCGGCGATGTCGCCCTGCCGGGCGTGAAGGCCAAGCTGGGTGAGTGGCTCAATGCCGAAGGTGGCCTGCGCGCGTGGGACATCTCGCGCGATGCGCCGTATTTCGGCTTCGAGATTCCCGGCCAGCCGGGCAAGTACTTCTACGTCTGGCTGGACGCACCGATCGGCTACCTATCCAGCTTCCAGACCCTGTGCGGCAGGATCGGCGAAGACTTCGAGGCGCACCTGCGCGCCGACACCAGCACCGAGCTGCACCACTTCCTCGGCAAGGACATCGTCAACTTCCACGGCCTGTTCTGGCCGGCGGTGCTGCATGGCACCGGCCACCGCGCGCCAACCCGCCTGCACGTCAACGGCTACCTGACCGTGGACGGTGCCAAGATGAGCAAATCGCGCGGCACCTTCGTAATGGCGCGTACGTTCCTCGATGCCGGCCTGGAACCGGAAGCGCTGCGTTATTACTTCGCGGCGAAGTCCGGTGGCGGCGTCGACGACCTCGACCTGAACCTGGGTGACTTCATCGCGCGCGTCAATGCGGACCTGGTCGGCAAGTTCGTCAACCTCGCCAGCCGCTGTGCCGGTTTCATCAGCAAGCGTTTCGACGGCCTTCTGGCTGCGCAGCTGCCCGACGCGGCCCAGTACCAGCGCTTCGTCGATGGCCTGGCACCGATCCGAGAAGCGTACGAGCGCAACGACCCGGCCGCCGCCATCCGCCTGACCATGACGCTGGCCGACGAAGCCAACCGCTATATCGATGATGTAAAGCCGTGGGTGATCGCCAAGCAGGAAGGCGCCGATGCGCAGCTGCAGGCCGTATGCAGCCAGGGCCTGAACCTGTTCCGCGTGCTGGTCACCGCACTCAAGCCGGTGTTGCCGGCCACCGCCGCACAGGCCGAAACCTTCCTGGCCGCACAGGTGAACGACTGGACCGAACTGGCGCAGCCGCTGCTGGGCCATCGCATCGCCGATTACACCCCGCTGTTCACCCGTATCGACCCGAAGAAGATTGACGCCATGATCGACGCCTCCAAGGACACCCTGCAGACCACCACCGCTGCAGTCCCCACCGCCAAGAGCGAAGCTGCCAAGCCGGCCGCGCCTGTCGCCGCCAAACCCGAAGCGAACAACGCCGATGCACCGGCCACGATCGGCATCGACGACTTCGCCAAGCTCGATCTGCGCATTGGCAAGGTGCTGGCGTGCGAGTTCGTGGAAGGTTCGGACAAGCTGCTGCGCTTCGAACTGGACGCCGGCGAACTGGGCAAGCGCCAGATCTTCTCCGGCATCCGCGGCAGCTATGGCGAGCCGGAAAAGCTGGTCGGCCGCAGCGTGGTGTTCATCGCCAATCTGGCCCCGCGCAAGATGCGCTTCGGCCTGAGCGAAGGCATGATCCTGTCGGCCGGTTTCGACGGCGGCGCACTGGCGCTGCTGGACGCCGACAGCGGCGCACAGCCGGGCATGCCGGTCCGCTGATGCCCGCGGCGGGCGTGGCCTATGGCCGCGCCCGCCGGCACCGGCCCGGGGAAGCAACGCGATGGGAGGCAACGCAATGGAACTGGCGCTGTTCGACTTCGACCACACCGTGACCACCTGCGATACCTATGGCCGCTTCCTGCGCCGCGTCGCCACGGCCGAACAGCTGGCACAGGCATGGTGGAAGATCGGCCCGTGGCTGGCTGCGTACAAGCTGAAGCTGATCTCGGCAGAACGTATCCGCGCACGCGTCACCCGCCTGGCCTTCAGCGACCGTCATAGCGATGACATCACCACGCTGGCAGCCGGTTTCTCGCGTGATGTGCTGCCCGAAGTGGTGCGGCCGGAGATGCTGGAGCAGATCCGCTGGCACAAGGAACAGCAGCACACCGTGGTGATCGTGTCCGGTTCGCTGGACCTGTACCTGAAGCCGTGGTGCGAACAGCTGGGCCTGCAGTTGATCTGCAACCGGCTGGAAAGCCAGGACGGCCGCCTGACCGGCCGTTATGCGGGCGGCGACTGCGGCCCGCGCAAGGTCGAGCACATCCGCCGCCAGTTCGATCTGTCGCGCTACGTACGCATCCATGCCTACGGTGACAGTTCCGAAGACAAACCGATGCTGGCGCTGGCGCACGAGCGCTGGTTCCGTGGCAAACCCCTGAAGTAACCCCAACGCGCAGCCTTCGCCACGCATGAGCCTGACCCCGCCCTTGACCGAACGCCTCGACCGCCTGCTGCCGCAGACCCAATGCGGGCAATGCGGCTACGACGGCTGCCGCCCGTATGCGCAGGCGATGGCACGTGGCGAAGCCGGCGTGGACCGCTGCCCACCCGGAGGCGACGCAGGCGCGCGCGCGTTGGCGCAGGTGCTGGGTGTGCCTGCGGCTGCGTTCGACCGCACGCGCGGCGAACACAAGGCGCCGCAGGTGGCATTGATCGTGGAAGCCGACTGCATCGGCTGCACCAAGTGCATCCAGGCCTGCCCGGTGGATGCCATTGTCGGCGGTGCCAAGTACATGCACACGGTGATCGCCGATCTGTGCACCGGCTGCGAGCTCTGCATCCCGCCGTGCCCGGTGGACTGCATCGAGCTGGTGCGCCTGTAACAGGGGGTCAGATCCCTTTTCCTTCGGAAAAGGGATCTGACCCCGTTCAATGATTACGGTACGGCCGCCGTCACCACGATCTCGACCTTCCACTCGGCGTGGGCCAGCTTGGCTTCGAACGTTGCGCGGGCCGGCGTTGCACCCTCGACCACCCACTCGTCCCACGCCTTGTTCATGCCATCGAAATCGGCGATGTCGGCGAGGAAGACTTCCGCACGCAGCACGTGCTGGCGATCACTGGCCACCAGCGCCAGCAGCTTGTCGATCTCGGCCAGCACCTGCCGGGTCTGCCCGGTGATGTCCTGGCTGGTGTCTTCCGGAATCTGGCCGGAGAGATAGGCGACCTTGTTGTACACGGTCATTTCGGACATGCGCGGTCCGACGTCGTAACGCTCCATCATGGGCGTGGCTCCTGCGGGTGATCAGGCCTGCATTGTCCTCCAAACCAGCCAACGGTGGGTGCATGGACGCTTTCCACGCAATGCCACTACCGGCCCATGACAGTTCTGCTGGTCAAATGCCAGCGACAGGCGCACGATGCGCCACGCCCGCGTTGACACCGCCCTCGCCCCTGCTGCCGCACCCTTGCGCCGATGACCGCCCCCTCCGATTCCATCGCTCCCCCTTCCACGCCCACCTGGAAGCGGGTGGCCACCATCGTCATCCCGCTGCTGATCCTGGCACTGGCCCTGCATGGCCTGGCCGGTGAGTTCGACGAGCATGGCTACCGTGCCATCCGCCAGGCCTTCCGCCAGCTCAGCGGTACCCAGATCGCGCTTACCGTGGTACTCGGCCTGGCCAGCTATGCCTGCCTGATCGGCTTCGACGCCATCGGCCTGCGCCGCAGCGGCATCCGCGTGCATCCGGCGCGCATCGGCATCACGGCCTTCCTCGCGCACACCCTCGGCCAGACCGTGGGCTTTGCCGCACTGACCGGCGGCGCCGTGCGCCTGCGCGGCTACCGCAGCGCCGGCCTGGACCTGGCGCAGATCGGCCAGGTGGTGCTGATGAGTACGCTCGGTTTCGTGTTCGGTGCGTGGCTGTTGATCAGCGTGGCGTTGTGCATGGAGCCTGCAGCGGCGGCATTGGCGTTGCCGTTGAATCCAGACGCGGTGCGCGTGGTCGGCGTGGCCGCCCTGCTCGCATTTGTGGGCACCGTGTTGCTGGTCGGCCGCGAGGGACGGCAGTTCAGCGTGTTCGGCCATGCACTCTGGTTGCCCGACCGCCGCACCATGCTGGGTGTCACCGTACTCAGCGTCATCGAGCTGGTGCTGGCCAGTGCTGCGTTCTATGTGCTGCTGCCCGACTCCACGCCCACCGGCCTGCCCGGCTTCGTCGGCCTGTACCTGGTGGCGGTGCTGGCCGGCCTGGTCTCGACCGTGCCGGCGGGCCTGGGCGTGTTCGAGTGGAGCCTGCTGAAGCTGCTGCCACAGGTAGCCCCGGCAGCGGTGCTGGCCGCAGCGCTGATCTACCGCGTCACCTACTACGTGCTGCCACTACTGCTGGCCACCCTGCTTGCCCTCGCGCCCGCGCTGCGGCAACCGCTGCAGGCCAGTGCTGGGGCAACCCGTGCCGGCTGGAACGCGCTGCGCCCATGGCTGCCGCAGATCATCGCGCTGGCGGTGTTCAGCATCGGTGCCGCGCTGGTCATTGACGGCACGCTGCCAACACCACGTCGTCATCTGGTCGGCGCCTCGCTGCCGATCCTGGAAACCTCGCACCTGATCGGCAGTCTCAGCGGTGTCGCCCTGCTGCTGATCGGACAAGGCCTGGCCAGGCGCAGCCACGCCGCGTGGATGCTGGCGATGGCGGTGTGCGTGATCACCCCGTTGCCGTTGTGGCTGCGCGGTGGCCAGCTGCTGATCGCGGTTTCTGCGCTGCTGGTGGCGATGGCGCTGTGGGCCGCACGCCGCGAGTTCTACCGCCAGGGCGCACTGCTCGATGAAGCCTGGTCATGGCCATGGCTGCGCAACCTCGGCCTGGTGCTGGTGGCGGTCACCTGGCTGCTGTTCTTCACCTACAGCCACGTCGAGTACCAGAACGAGCTGTGGTGGCAGTTCGCAGTGTCGGGCAATGCACCGCGCGCACTGCGTGCGTTGCTGGTGGTCGCGATCGCGCTGGTGATGTTCGGCCTGGCGCGATTGCTGCACAGCACGCGCAGCCCACTGCAACCCGCCGACGAGGCTACGTTGCAGTCACTGGCACCCGTGCTGGCTGGCGCCACTGATACCCAGGCCTGTCTGGTCCTGACTGCCGACAAGGCGGTTCTGCGTGATGAGGCCAAGCAGGGCTTCGTGATGATGCAGCGCTATGGCGGTTCGCTGATCGCGATGGGCGATCCGGTCGGTCCGCCGGACGTGGCGCGCGCCTTGATCTGGCGCTTCCGCGAGGAAGCCGACCGGCTCGGGCTGCGGCCGGTGTTCTACCAGGTCGGTGAAACCTATTGGCAGACCTATCTCGACCTCGGCCTGGGACTGGTCAAGCTGGGCGAAGAAGCGATGGTGCCGCTGCATGATTTCGGGCTGGAGGGACGCGAGCGTGCCGACCTGCGCCAGGCCTGGAACCGCGGCAAGCGCAGCGGCCTGTCCTTCCGCGTGGCATCGGTGGAAGAGATCCCAAGCCTGCTGCCGCGCCTGCACGCGATCTCCAACGCATGGTTGGAAGACAAGGCCGGTGACGAGAAGGGCTTCTCGCTCGGTAGTTACGACCCGGATTACCTGGTCCGCTTCCCGGTGGCACTGGTCGAAGCCGAGGGCCAGATCGTGGCCTTCGCCAACCTGTGGCAGGCACCTGCCGGTGCCGAGCTGTCGGTGGACCTGATGCGCCACGTCAACGAAGCTCCGAAGGGCACGATGGACTTCCTCTTCATCGAGCTGTTCCTGTGGGGCCGCGCACAGGGTTATGCGCGTTTCTCGCTGGGCATGGCGCCGTTGTCCGGGCTGGCCCAGCATCGACTGGCCGGGCGCTGGAACCGGCTGGCCGGCCTGCTGGCGCGGCATGGCGAGCGCTTCTATGGGTTCAGTGGCCTGCGCCGCTTCAAGTCCAAGTTCGACCCGCAATGGCGGCCGCGTTATCTGGCCGCACCCGGTGGCATGCACCTGCCGGCCGCGCTGCTCGATGCCACGCGGCTGATCTCGCTGGATCCGCGGCGGAATTGAGGCCGCGATCCGCCGGGCATGGCCCGGCGCTACTTGCCACCCGGTAGGTGTCGACCTTGGTCGACATGCTCGACGCTACATGCGCCCGGTAGGTGTCGACCTTGGTCGACACGCTCATCCCCAAGGCGCCCTCAGCCCCAGCGCCGACCAAGGTCAGCATCTACCAAGCGCTACATACCGCCCTTCAGGATCACTTCGGCGAGGCGGTCATAATCGCCACCGAAATGGTGATCGCCGGGCAGCTTTACCTTCTTCACACCATCATTGGCCGGCAGATCCGGGCACAGTGCGTCTTCGTCCTTGTCGCCATACACGCACACGGTCTTGGCTGCCGGCAACCTGGCCACTTCCGGTGCGATCGGCAGGCCGTCGCCACCACCGCCCAGCCAGTTGCTGACGTGGAACTCGAAGTCGGCCTTCTTCCCGACCGACAGCAGCACGATACGATCCAGCGAGTCGCGCGTACTGGCATCGAGCTGGTTGATGGTGGCCGGGAGTACGTCGGCGCCCTGCGAGAAGCCGATCAGCATCACCTTGTCGCGATGCCACTGGGTGCGGTAGTGGTCGATGATCTTCTGCAGGTCACCGGCAAAGCCCTTCGGCGTGCGCTCGCTCCAGAAGTAGCGCAGCGAATCGATGCCGACTACTGCCACGCCCTGCTCGTTGAGCGCAGACGCAACGTCCTTGTCCAGGCCGGCCCAGCCGCCGTCACCGGAGACGAACACCGCCAGCGTGTCACCGTTGCCGGAGGCCGGCACTTCCACTACTGGCAACCCCTTCAGCACAGCTGGTGGCGGGGCCAGGCTGATGCCCGCCTGTGCGCCAATCACCCGCGCCGCAGCCACCAGGCCCGGTGATGCATCACCACGCGTGGTGCGCTTGAACTCGCGCGCCATCGCGACCTGCTGCACGAACGCGCTGGCCTGGCCGACCTTGCAGCCGCGGTCGCCAGCCGCGCTCAACCACGGGAAATTCAGTTCGGCCGGTTGCAGCGCGTTGTGCTTGACCCCATCGCCGCAGACCATGCGCTGATGGTTGTGGTCCGGGCAGAAGCCAGTGGTCAGCAGGCCGGCGAACACCTGGGTGTCGGCCTGCGCCGCCAGCGTGTAGGCCATCTCGGCACCTTCGCCATCGCCGCCGACCAGCGGCAGGTGGTAGCCGGGCAGATGCAGGGAGGCCTGCAGCCAGCGCGAGAAATTCTCCACATCGCCGGAGCCGAACGAACAGGTCGGATCACCTTCGCGCTTGAGCACCCCGCGCAGGTGCGCGATGTCCACCGCCGCAACCAGCGCGCCGTCTGCACGCAGGGCCTCGATCGGCAGGCGGCTGGTGTCGCCACCGGCGGCGGGCTCATGGAACCAGATCACCACACGCTGCGGCGTGCCGGCCGGCATGTGCACCGGGATCTGCTCGAAGCGCCCATGACTGAACTGCTGTGCGGTGACCGCCGCTGTCGCCGGCAGTGCAGCCAGCGCCAGTACCACTCCCATTGCCCTGCCCAGCCCTGCATGCTTCATGTCGCAACCCCGGTGGAATGCGCACACGATACGCCGCTGCCGCGTGCACGGCATGTACCGGCGCAGTCCGTTGGGGATTCAGTCGGCTGCGGCCTGACGGCCGCGGCGGTACAGCGCCAGGGCCAAGTACAACAGCCAGCCCACGATCACCGCGATCACCACCTTCTGCCCCAGCCCGCGCGGCGGCCCGGCGCGCCACAACACATGCAGCCACAGCAGCACGAAGGCCAGCCAGGCCCAGCCCCAGAGCAGGCCGGCGGCGGTCTTCCAGCCCGGTTCGCGGCGCATGTACCAGGCCTGCAGCAGCATGCCGACGCTGGCGCACAGGAACGCGGTATTGGCCGCCAGCCCATGGATGAAAGGGGCCAGCAGCGGTGTTGCCTCGGGCAACCAGCTGTCACCGATGGCGACCGTGGCCAGGCCCAGCGCGGACACCGTGAACAACAACGGCGCCGCCGAACTGCGCCGTGGGCCGATGCTGCCGCGATACAACGCGATGCCCAGCACGGCGATCGCCAGCGCGAGCAGGCAGTACGCACTTCGCAGCAGCAGCCCCCACGGTCCGTGCAGGTAGAGGCTGAGCGTTGCCCGCACCCAGTCCAGGTCGGTGCGTGCGAACTGGGTCCACACCGCTGTGGCCACGAACAGCAGCAATGCCGCCATCGCCAGCAGCGCCGCAGGCCGCATGCGGCTCATGGCGTCGCCTCCGGATGCCGCGCCTTCCACTCGGCCAGCGCCTTGCGATAGCGCTGCAGCTCGTCGGCATACAGGTCGAGTACGCACAGCGGGCAGCCACTGCCACAGCATTCGTTGGGACCGGGTTCTTCCGGCGGCACGGGGCGGGGATCGGGATCAGTGACGGACACGGTGGCAAACGGCAATCGGTGGAAACAGGCCCCAGTGTAACGGGCGGGCTCAGGCGCCCAACTGGCGGCGCAGGTTTTCACGGGCCGCTGCGTCCAGGCGCTGGTGGAAGAATTCGCTTAGGAAGATGCGCGGCGCGCGCAGCAGGCCCTGCAGGAATCGACGCCGGCCGGCACGGTACAGGAAGCCTGGCACCACGCCCTTGTACTCCTCGGCCACACCGCGGTCGTAGGCCGTGAACACCGGTTCCGGCGCGGCCAGGATCGCCATGTCGCAGTCCAGGAACAAGGCCGCTTCGGCGTCGACATCGTCCAGCCCCAGCGCGCCATGGCGTGCGGTCAGCAGGATCAGCTGCTCCACCCGGGCCGCATCGACGCCGGCCAGTTCTGGCGCCTGCGCGATGGCCTGCACCGCCAGCTGCGCCGAACGCGCCTCGTTGTCCTTGCGCCCGGCCTGGTAGACCGCATCGTGGTAGAGCACGGCCAGATAGACCTCGGCCGGTTGCTGCCAGCCCGGGCCCTCGGCCACCTCCTGGCAGTGCTGCAGCACCGCGCGCACATGGCCGAAGTGGTGGTAGGCCCGTGGCGGCGTTGCATAGCTGTCCTGCAGCGCCTGCCACTGCGCCGGTGCAAGCGTCAGCGGAGAGAAGTCCATACCCGGATCATCACGCCTGTGCTGGCACCGGGCAAGCTGGCGGTTTTTTCACCACACCCTCACGACGCTTGCCAGGCGCGGCCTGGACGCGGTTGTCCACAGCTTTGTCGAGCGCTGGTCCACACCGGTTGTGGATGGATGGCGCTGCCGACCAACGGTGACGACGGCGGCCTCCTCGCGGGTCTACACTCGCCGCAGGCGGGAGCGCCCGCCGCTGTCGGGAGCCGTCATGTACCATCCTGCCGCTCGCTTCCTGTTCCTCGCACTGACCACGCTGGCAGCGCCGCCCGCGCTTGCACTGGGCCCCGCCGGGGCCGATGCCACCGCGATCGCCGCCTCCCCCACCATTCCGTCGCCGCAGCAGGTATCGGCGATCCCCGCTGAGATGCGCGAGATGCTGCGCACGCAGGTGATCAATCGCGGCTACTCGCGTGAGCAACGCCTGCAGGGACTGGTGGAGATGATCTTCGACCGCCACGGCATGGACCTGCAGTACGACGCCGACGCGACCCTCACCGTCAGCGAGATCTGGCAGCAGCGTCGTGCCAACTGCCTGGCCTTCACCCTGATGTTCGTTGCGCTGGCACGCGAGGCCGGCATCCAGGCGCGCGTGCAGGAAGTGGGCCAGGTGGTGTCCTGGTACCAGGACCAGGCGCAGGGACTGGTTTACAGCGTGGGCCACGTCAATGCCGGGGTTGGATTCGGCGGGCGCTTCGCCACCGTCGACCTGGACCGCAACGTGCTGTACGACCGCCACGGCCCGCAACCGATCAGCCAGGCGCGTGCGCTGGCGCATTTCTACAACAACCGCGGCGCCGAACGCATGGCCGCTGGCGACATTCCCGGCGCGCGTGCGTTCTACGCGGCCGCGCTGGGCCAGGACAGTAGTTTTGCCGCCACCTGGAACAATCTGGGCGTGCTGGAAAACCGCAGCGGCGATGTCGCTGCGGCGCGCCGTTCACTGGAAATGGCCCTACGCCTGGATGGCCGCCATGACGCCGCGTTGAACAACGCCAGTGCGCTGTACCGCAAGATGGGGCTGGTGGCCCAGGCGCAGGTGCTGGAACGGCGCCTGCAGTGGGTCCAGCGCGAAGATCCGTTCGCCCAGTACATGCTCGGCGCCAAGGCCGAACGCGCGGGCCAGCTGGATGCGGCGATCCGTTATTACCGTCAGGCAGTACGCCTGTACGACACCGCGCACCAGTTCCACTTCGGGTTGGCGCGGGTGTATTTCCTGGCCGGCCAGCTCAGGCGCGCCGACCGTGAACTGCTGCGTGCGCAGGAACTTGGCGGAGCCCCCGAGCAGGCGCGCTACCAGGCCAAGCTGGACAGCCTGGCCCGCTGGCGCGCGCAGCAGCAGGCCCGGCGCTGAACGGCGGTCAGGCCTTCTTGAGGAAGCAGGTCTTCAGGACCAGTCCCTTGATCTTGTCCGAGTTGCCTTCGATGTGCTCGGCATCATCCTCGACCAGGCGGATGTTGCGGATCACGGTGCCCTGCTTCAGCGGAATCGAGGAGCCCTTGACCTTCAGGTCCTTGATCACCGTAACGGTATCGCCGGCCTGCAGGGTGTTGCCGTTGCTGTCACGCACGACCAGGGTCGAACCGGAACCTTCTTCGGCGGTCCACTCGAAGCCACAGTCGGCGCAGATCCACAGCGCGCCATCGGCATAGGTGTTTTCCAGGGTGCACTGCGGGCAGGCGGGAACAGAAGACATCGGCAAGTACCTCGAAATGAATCAACAGCCTGCATTGTAACCGCCCGGCCTTTTTCCCATTTCCACGGGTGGTGCCTGAGGGTGCCCCGTTCCAGCCCGGCCCGCGAGGACGCAGGAACTTGCAGTCGGCCGCGAACTGCAGCAGAGTGCGCGGCCCCTGATCGTCCCCGGAACCCCCCATGCGCCTCGGCATCGACTTCGGTACCAGCAACTCCGCCGCCGCCATCGTGCGTGACGGTGAACTGCTGCCGATCCGCTTCGGTGACGCCGAGCAGTTCCGCACCAGCGTGTACTTCCCCGGCGTGGTCCCCGACCCGGACGACTTCCAGCTCGATGACGGCCAGGAACACCAGCTGCAGCAGATGATCGACAGCGCCGCGCGCGCGGCCCGCGCCGCCGGCCAGGAACGCACGCCGCAGGCGCTGCGTCGCGAAGCCCTGCGCGCCCTGCGTCGCGAATGGATGGAAGCGCGCGCCGGCAAGGAACGCAGTGCCAATGACCTGCTGCAGAACGCGATCTACGGCGATGAAGCGCTGGAAGCCTATTTCGAGGAACACGAGGGCAACCTGGTGCAGAGCCCGAAGTCGATGCTGGGCTACAACCTGCACCCGCGCGCGAAGCAGACCATCACCGGTATCGCCGCGCACATCCTCGAACACATCCGGCTGACCGCCAGCGCCCAGCTCGGCCAGCCGCTGCGCGCCGCCCTGCTTGGCCGCCCGGTGCAGTTCCGCAGCTCGATCGGCGCTGCAGGCAACGACCAGGCGTTGGACATCCTGCGCGAGGCGGCCACCCAGGCCGGCTTCGACCAGATCGATTTCCTCGAAGAACCTGCGGCGGCGGCCATGCACTACCACGCCGAAAGCCGTGAGCGGCACCAGGCGGTGATCGTCGACATCGGCGGTGGTACCACCGACATCGCCCACGCCGAAGTTGGTGGTGAAACCGCTCCGCGCATCCACCGCGCCTGGGGCATCGCACGTGGCGGTACCGACATCGACCTGGCGCTGAGCCTGTCCGGCTACATGCCGCTGTTCGGCCGCGGCATCACCCGTGTGCCCGCCCACCATTACGTGGAAGCGGCCACTGTGCAGGACATGACCCGCCAGCGCGACTTCCGCCAGCACAACTACGACCACGTCGACGCGCCGTGGGGCGCGCGCCTGCAGGCACTGCAGGACACCGGCAACACGGCCCGCCTGTACCGCGATGTCGAGCGCGCCAAGATCGCGCTCAGTACCAGCAGCGAGCACCGCAGCACGCTTGACTACATTGCCCGCGACTTGCACGCCGACAGCAGCGCCGATGGCCTGGCCGCCGCCGCGCATGGCTACCTGGAGCAGATCCGGGAACTGCTGGCCCAGGTCCGCAATGACATTGGCGGCGACCCGGATGCGGTGTTCCTGACCGGCGGCCTGTCCCGCGCAGGCTACCTCCGCAAGGCGGTGGCCGAGGCCTTCCCGGGTGCCCGCATGGTCCATGGCGAACCCTCGCTGGGCGTGGTCCAGGGCCTGGCGCTGGCGGCAGCCAGCCAGGATTAACAAAACGTTACGCGGTCTGCGCTACCCTTGGCCGGCTAGAAAACCGCTGCACCGTCCACTGGCCTCGCCGGTGTGTGTACCCATGGTGCAGCCTGGCCCGCCCAGCGGGCCTGGCGACCATGCCCTCTGGCTCGATCATGGTCCGCGTACTACCCGAGCCGCCATCGAGACCCGCTTTGGGCACCCGCCAGGCCCCTGTGGCCGTACAACCTGACGCTGAACCAGCACCCATCGACTGCCGCCGTTGTGACGCGGTCTGTTGCCGGTTGCCGGTCCTGCTGCAGCCCGGCGACCACGTGCCCGGCCAGTTCCTGTCGCGCGACACCCACGGCCGTGCCGTGATGGCGCGCAACGAGGAAGGCTGGTGCGCGGCGATCGATCCGTATCACCTGCGCTGCACGATCTATTCGCAGCGCCCGGCGATCTGCCGCCAGTTCTCGATGGGCGGCGACGACTGCCGCCGCGAGCGGCAGGACTACCTGCGCCAGGCTGAGTCCTGCGCGCTTTCCTCCCCTTCCACCTGACAGGAGCCACCATGCCCCGCAAGGCAAAGACCCCCGCGAAGGCCAGCAACAGCATCCGCAGTGAACGCAAGGGCGCATCCGCCAGCACCGTGGTCAGCAGCGACTCGATCGCTTCGGACCTGGCCGCGTTCCGCAAGAGCGGTGGCAAGATCGAAGTTCTCGGTACCACCTGGGCGCTGAAGAAAGCCAGCTGACCCTCCCCCGACCGCGGCGGCGCTGCCGCCGCGGCCTGCCGGACCGCGCTCAGCGATCCAGGCGTACCTGCACACTGCCCGAGTGCGACTGGATGCGGATGTCACCATCACCGCCGCCCAGCCGGGTGTCCAGGCGGCTGCCCGGCCCATAACGTGGCCGCTCGACGTCACCGGCGTCACTGTTGATCGAACCACTGAAGCTGTTCACCGACAGCTGTGCCGACACCGTGCGCGGCAGGCGCAGGTTGACCGATGCACTCACCGACTCGACATTGATGCGGCCACCCGGCGCCAGTCCGGCCGCGGCCAGGTCGATGCTGCCCGACACGGTTTCCACTGCCAGGCGCTGCACCCTACCCGCATCGACATCGACCCGGCCCGATACGGTCTGCGCACCGATATCACCGGACACGCCGCCGCCCGCTTCGATGCGACCACTGACCGTGTTCACGTCCAGTCTCGGCGTCTGCAGCCGTGCATTGACGCTACCACTGACCGTATTGAGCTTGCTGTCGCCACTGCGCCCTGACGCGCTCAGGCTGCCGCTGACCGTGTCGGCCTGCAGCCGGCGAACATCGATGCCACTGATGTCCTGACTGGCGCTGACCGTGCTCAACAGCAGCTCCACCGAACGCGGCACGTTCAGCACCAGCGTGGCGCCACCGTTGTTGTTGCGGCGCGGGTATTCGATCTCCCAGCGCACGCGGTTGGCACTCTTTTCCTGGCGCAGCTGCAGGCCATCGCTGAGCGTGCCGGTGAGCTGCACGTCGTTGCGGTCCCAGCCGCGCACGGTCACCTTGCCGGCTACGTTGCTCAGCTCGATGCGGCCGCCCGGGGCCAGGTTGTGCCGCTCGTCGATCCGCGTATCGGCCAGCGCCACGGCAGGCACCAGCAACAGGGCGGCGCAGCAGGTCATCAGGATTCGGGTCATGGGGGTCTCCTCAGGTCGTCAAGCCGGACTCGGCGGCATAGGCCGCCTGCCGGGTCAGTTCCAGCCGCAGCGCGTAGGTGCGCTTGAGCTGGCCAAGCAGGTGCGGGGCGCGCGGATCCTGCGCCAGTGCGGCACGGATCTGTGCCGCGCTTTCATCCAGTTCGTGCAGGGCTGGCTGCCATTCCGGCGCCCGTCCATCGGGCAGCGAAGCGACGGCCTGCTGGTACTGCTCGGTCATTGCCGCCGCCTGCAGCTGCAGCGCTGACTGTGCCGGCATCGGCGCATCCAACTGCGCATGGCGCCAAGGAGCCACCGCGTACAGCGCCAGACTGGCAGCCAGCGCCGCGCCCACCGGCAGCCACCAGCGGCGACGCGGGCGCAGCGGCAGGGCCACCACGTTGTCGGCCGGCGTGGGGTCCGCGGGCGCTTCGCGCGGCGGCAACTGCGCCGACAGGCGCGCCCAGCCATCGGTGGGTACGCTGCGTTCGGCTGGCAGCGCGCGCAGGCGTGCCAGCAGGTCGTGGTCGGAATCGTGGTCGTGTGTACTCATGTCATGTCTCCCAGCCGTGCGCGCAACAGGCCGCGCGCACGATGCAACTGTGCCTTGGAACTGCCGACGGCCATCTGCAGCTGTTCGGCGATTTCCTGGTGTTTCCAGCCTTCGATGTCGTGCAGCACCAGTACCGCACGTGCCCGTGGTGGCAGTGTCGACAGCGCCCGTTCGAGGTCGCGTTCGGTGCCGGCGCAGCGGTCGTGTACCGCCAGTTCCTGCAAGCCTCCGTCCACTTCGTCGAGACTGTCGTGATCCTGCCCGGCAGCACGCCCACGCAGTTCCATCAGCGCGGCGTTGACACCCAGGCGATGCAACCAGGTCGACAGGCTGCTCTCGAAACGGAACCCCGGCAGCGCCTTCCACGCCTGCAGGAACGCTTCCTGCAATGCGTCTTCGGCACGCGCCTGCTGGCCGCCGCACAGCCGCCACAGCACAGCGAATACACGGGGCGCATGGCGCCGGTACAGCAGTTCGTAGGCAGCGGTATCGCCGGCAGCCGCCGCCCGCACCAGGGCGGGTTCGTCGACGGCGTCGTTGGCGGCAGGCGGCGCGGGCATGGTGGTGTCGAGCATATCGCTTGGATGCACCGACCCGGAAAAAGGTTTAGAGGCAATCGACCGCCAACGCGATGCAACCTTTTCGGCGGCTGCTGCATCCATGGTAGGTCTTTCATGAAAATGACGTCCGGGAGCCCTGCCATGTCCAGCCCATCCTGCGCCGCCCTGCTGGTGATCGCCGCCTGCGTCGTGCTGCAAGCACTGGGCCTGTCGCTGCAGCTGCGCCCCGACAACGGCCGCGCCTGCCTGCAGCAGCATCGCCAGGAACTGGTCTGCCTGGCCTGGACACCCACGGTCGAATCGCCGGCACGCGCCGGGTAACATCAGAGGTTGTTACCGCCACCTGTTGTCGTCCCATGATGTTGTCGCTGAAGGATCACCTGCCCCCCTGGACCTACCCCTGGCTGCATGACGTGGGTATCGCCGTGAAGATCCTGCTGACCCTGCTTGCCGCCTGGCTGGTGAGGGTGCTGGCACGGCGCCTGATCCGCCGCTTTGCCGAGCACTACACACTGCCGCCGGAGATGGCGATGGGCGCGCGCCGGATCAGCAGTTTCGTGGTCTATTTCAGCGCGCTGCTGTACATCCTCAGCCTGCTGGGCGCGTCACCTTCGGTGCTGTGGACTGCGTTCACCGGTTTCGCTGCCGTGGGCGCGGTGGCCTTCTTCGCGGCCTGGAGCGTGCTGTCCAACATTTTCTGCACGCTGCTGATCTTCACCACCCGCCCGTTCCGCCTGCACGATTACATCGAAGTGCTGGAGAACGGCGAGAAGCCGGGCCTGAAGGGCCGGGTGATCGACGTGAACCTGATCTACACCACGCTGCAGGAAACCGGCGACGGCCACGAGGGCACGGTGCTGCAGCTGCCGAACAACCTGTTCTTCCAGCGCACGGTGCGCCGCTGGCGTGACCCGGCGCAGGCCCCCGGTGGCATCCAGGGCGACGGCTGAGGGGATTGTTCGGCAGGGCTGCGCCCTGCACCCGCAGAGGCCTTCAAACCAAGGCAACGTCAACGTCAACGTCAAAAGCCGGCATTCCGTGGGATGGCAGGGCACAGTGGGTGTGCGGGGACGCCGTGAATCCATCCCTGGAGGCTTGGTCGCGGCATCCATGCCGCTCACACCCCGCAAACCCACAGCGCCCCGCCTTCGACAATTCCCGGCTGCTGTTGGTAGGTGTCGACCTTGGTCGACACGTAGATCCACGCCACGCGTGGATGCTCTTCGATCCAATATCGAAATATTGATTTCCATCGAAATTCATCCACGCGCAACGTGGATCCAACAGACATCAGGAAACTGCCAGAGGTGGGGCGGTGTCGGATTGCGGGGTGTCCGCGGCATGGATGCCGCGGCCAAGCCTCCAGGGATGGATTCACGGCGTCCCCGCAATCCGACACCGCCCCGCCATCCCACGGAATGCCGCTCTTGCTGTTGCTGTTGCTATTGCTCTCAAGGTTGCCGGCCAGCGGCCGGCACTACCGCGGGTGCAGGGCGCCGCCCTGCCGACCACCCTTACCGCAGTTGGCTGTCCTTGCTGCCCCGGCGGTTGTAGCCACTCTGCGCCTGTTCCTCTTCGTCGTGCGCCTGCTGACAGTTCACGCACAGCCGTACGCCAGGCACTGCCTGACGCCGCGCCAAGGGAATCGGCGCGTCGCATTCCTCACAGTGTTCCAGACCCGGGCCTTGGCGCAGCTGGCGCCGCGCGCGGGCAATCGCATCGTCGACGGTGGCGTCGATCTGGTCCTGGACCGCGCCATCTCCGGCCCAACCGGTAGCCATGGCCATCCTCCGCAGGTGTGTCGCCTGATATGGGGACAATACACCCACGGAAAAGGCATCTGCGTCCGCAGCGCTTCAGCAACCTGAGCAGAAAAGGGGACGGAGGGGATTACGTCGTTTGTGGCAGAAACGACGCAATCCCCTCCGTCCCCATTTTCTTACCAGACCAGGTCGTCGGGGACCTGGAACTGTGCGTAGTAGGCGTCGTCCTCGGCGTTGCCGGTGGAGATCTCGGCGCTGGAGCCGGGCGTGCCATGGTCGACGATGATGGCTTCCGGGGCGCGTTCACGCACCTTCTCCGCTGCCGCGCGTGGCAGCACCGCGTAGCCATCGCCATGGGCCACAATGACCAGCACGCCCACCGACAGTGCCTTGCGCAGCTTGGTATCGATCAACAGGGTGCGGATCACCGCGCCATCGCTGAAGCGGTACTCGTCCTCGCCCTTGTGCGGCACGGCGTGGGCGCTGATGATCTGTTTGGCCTGGGCTTTCTGTTCAGCCTGCTTGGCCTGGGCATTGCGCTCGGCCGCCAGCGCGCGATCGCGCTCGATCTTCTCCGCGCGGGCACGTTCAGCCTCACGCTGGACCTCGGCCGAGGTCGATTCGGCCTTGCCTTGGCGGGCCTTGGCCTGCGCGCTCGCGGCGGCGCTGGCCTGCGACTTCTTGGCCAGGCCGGCCTTGAGCAATTGTTCCTGCAGCGCGTTGGGCTTTGCCATGGTCGATGCGTACCGCGTGTAATCTGGAGGCCCCATTCTACCGACGCCCCGCCGCCCCTGCATGGCAGTCCTGAAGTACCTCACCGGCTATCCCGAACCCCTGGTCGCCCAGGTCAGCGAACTACTGGCGCAGGGCAAGCTCGGCCCCTGGCTGCAGCAGCGCTATCCCGATCTGCATGAAGTGCGCAGCGACCGCCAGCTGTACGACTACACGCAGGACATGAAGGACCGCTACCTGCGCAAATCGGTGCCGCTCAACAAGGTCTGCTACGACAATACGCTGGAAGTCATCAAGCACGCACTGGGCACCCACACCGCCATTTCCCGCGTGCACGGTGGCCGCCTCAAGGCCAGCCGCGAGATCCGCATCGCCACCGTGTTCCGGCAGGCGCCTGCCGCATTCCTGCGCATGATCGTGGTGCACGAACTGGCCCATCTGAAGGAGGCCGACCACAACAAGGCCTTCTACCAGCTGTGCCAGCACATGGAGCCGGATTACCTGCAGCTGGAGTTCGATACCCGCCTGTACCTGACCGAGCTGGCCAACCGCGGCCAGCGCTGAACCGGCGTTGCGGCTACACTGCGCGCCCCCTGCCTGACCTTTCCGCCATGGAACCGACCCGTCTCGACAAACGCCTGTCCGCCCTGCTCGGCATCCCGCGCGGTGAAGCCCGGCGCTACATCGAAGGCGGCTGGGTCAGCGTCAATGGCGAGGTGGTCGAGCAGCCGCAGCGGCCGGTCGATGAGAGCGCGGTGATCGTGGTGGCCGAACAGGCCAGCGATGACAAGGCCGAGCGGGTCACCATGCTGCTGCACAAGCCTGCTGGCGTCGCGGCCGAAGCGCTGTGTGCGTTGATCAGCAGCGACAGCCGCAGTGAACTTGATGCCAGCGGTACCCGCCCGTTGCAGCGCCATTTCCATGGACTGCAGCTGGCTGCCGCGCTTCCGGCCAGCGACAGCGGCCTGGTGGTGGTCAGCCAGGATCCGGCGACGCTCGCCCACCTGCAGCGCAATCTCGGCCGCACCGAGCAGGAGTACCTGATCGAAGTGGCTGAAGGCGGACCCGAACGCGGGCCCTGGTTGATGGCGCGGCTGCAGCACGAATCCGGTGGAGCCAAGGTCAGCTGGCAGAGTGAGCAGCGCCTGCGCTTCGCCGGCAAGGGCCTGACGGCCAAGGGCCTGCGCGTGGCGGTCGGCGCCGCGGGGCTGCAGGTTGCCGCAGTGCGCCGCTTGCGCATCGGCCGCGTGGCGCTGGGGCCGATGCCGCCGGGGCAGTGGCGCTACCTGGGCAGCGACGAGCGGTTCTGAGGCCGTCCAGGGTCGGATCCCCTGCCGCAGGCAAGGGCTCTGCCCCTTCAACCCTCGGGGTCGGATCCCTTTCCGCGGGAAAGGGCTCTGACCCTATCCACGCATGGCGTGGATCTACGGCGACAGGTCTGTTGGCTTTCATCCACGCATGGCGTGGATCTACCATCGGGGCATGAGCCCGCCCAAGCCCCTGTGGCGACGCCTGCTGCGCGTCGCTGCGATCCTCCTCGCAATCCTGTTGCTGCTGGTCCTGTCCGGCCTGCTGCTGGCCGACCACCTCACCCCGCAGGCGCGTGGCGTGCCCTCGCAGGTGCTGCCACTGCAGCCGGCGCAGACCCGTATCGACCAGCAGATCGCGCCGCTGCAGGCGGCCCATCCCGGGCAATCCGGCGTGGCCTTCCTCAGCGATGGCATGGACGCCTTCGCGGCGCGCGCGATGATCACCTCGCATGCGGGACGCAGCCTCGACCTGCAGTACTACATCTGGCACGACGACCTGATCGGCCACCTGATGGCCAAGGCGCTGTACGACGCCGCCGAGCGCGGTGTGCGCGTGCGGATCCTGCTCGACGACATGAACGCCAAGGACAAGGACGCGCTGATGATGGCGCTCGATGCGCATCCGAACATCGAGATCCGCCTGTACAACCCGTTCCGCAACCGCAGCGGCATCGCGCGTACGCTGGAGCTGGTGCAGCGCGCTTTCAGCGTGAACCACCGCATGCACAACAAGAGCTGGATCGCAGACGGCCGCATCGCGATCGTCGGTGGCCGCAACATCGGCGAGGAATACTTCAGCGCGCGCGACGACGTGAACTTCCAGGACCTGGACCTGGTGGTGGCCGGGCCCGCCGTGCAGCAGGCCAACCAGATCTTCGACGACTACTGGAACAGCAGCGCGGCCATCCCGATTTCCGCGCTGGCGTCATACAGCGATGAACAGCTGCGACAGCTGGTACGGCAGTCGGACCTGGATGCGATGCATGCCAAGGCGCAGCCCTATCTGCAGCGTGTGGCCGACTCGCGCCGCCTGCAGCGGCCCAGCCCTGAGCCGCTGCACTGGAGCGCGAACGTACGCATCGCTTCCGATCCACCGATGAAGCACCGCGACGATGATCGCCGCGGCTGGCTGGTCAGCACGCTCAGTGAGGAACTGCGCAGCACCCGTCGCAGTGCATTGCTGATCTCGCCGTACTTCGTGCCTGGCGTGGAAGGCGTGGAGGGTTTGGCGGCAATGGCTGCGCGCGGTGCGCAGGTCGGCGTGGTCACCAACTCACTGGCCGCCAACGACGTGGCGGCGGTACACGGTGGCTACATGGGCTATCGCGTGCCGTTGCTGAAGGCCGGCGTGCAGCTGTACGAGCTGAAGGCGCATGGCCAGCTGGATACCAGCCTGTTCGGCAGCAGCGGCGCCAGCCTGCACACCAAGGCGTTCGTGGTCGATGATCGCCGCGGCTTCGTCGGCTCGTTCAACCTCGACCCGCGCTCGGCCTACCTCAATACCGAAATGGGCGTGTTGTTCGACGACCCAGTGCTGGGGGCGCAGCTGCGCGATGAATACCTGCGCCTGGCCAGCCCCGAACACAGCTGGTGGCTGGCACTGGGCCGGAACGATGCGCTGCGCTGGCTGCAACGGCAGCCGCCGCCGCACTGGGTCGAAGCCGAACCCGGTGCCAGCCTAGGCAAGCGCTGGACCGCGCGGGTGATCAGCTGGCTGCCGGTGGAATCGCAGCTGTAGCGCTCAGGGTGCCGTTCCGGCCTCATCCTGTGCGGCTTCATCCAGCGTTTCCACGCTGCGGCCGTGCAGGCGCCGCCAGATCCAGCGCAGCGCATGCGGTGGTGCCGACGGCAGTTGTTCAAGCAGGGCCAGCATGCGGCCCTGGCTGGCATGGCCATGCCGGCACAACAGGCTGGCCGCAGCCGCCGCGCTGGCCAGGCGGAGACTGTCGGCCAGTGGTCCGTCCGCCTCCGGCGCCAGCGCCTGGTGCACCGGCTCGGGCAGTTCCCATGCCGCTGCCACGCGCTGTGCCAACGGCAGCGACCACTGCTGCAGCAGCTGCAGGGCCAGCGCCGGCTCCACAGCTTCTCCGCGTGCCTGGGCTTCCTGCAGCAGCTGGCGCATCACCAGCGCCGCACCCAGCCCCTGCACCAGACCCAGCCACTGTGCAGCGAAGGCATCACCGAAGGTGACCGTGCGCGCGTGGTCGGCAGCCGCGCGCGAAGCCAGCAGCGCGTGCTCCCAGATGATCGTGCTGAACTGCGGGAACGCATCGCACTGCATCTGCATCACCGGCTGCACCAGCACTGCACTGATGATCTGCCGCACGCCTTCGGTACCGACCAGGGTCACCGCCCGCTGCAGACTCTCCACCGGTCGCTCGTGCACTTTGTAGGCCGGGCTATTGGCGATGCGCAGCAAATTGCCGGTCAGCACCGGGTCCTGGCCGATGATCGCGGCCATTACCCGTGCCGAGGCGGCATCGTCGTTCACGGTCTGGATCAATTGCGGCAGCAGCTGCGGACGGCGTGGAAGCTGCCGGGTGGCCCAGTCGCGGTCCTGCAGCGCGCGTGCCACCGCTTCCCCCAACGCCGGATCCTGCACCGGCGCCGGCTCACCGGCCAGCCGAGGGTAGAGCGCCAGCGCGTGCAGGCCGCGCTGCAGATGTGCCGCGATCTCCGCCGATGGCAGGGCTTCACCCTGCAGGCTGGCAGCTGCCGCCGCCACTGCCTGTCGCGATACAGCCGCCAAGCGGGACGGTGCGGCTCCGGTCGAGCGCGCCAGCCAGCCGCGCAGCGATCGCCACCAGGCCGGCGTCATCGCCGCCCGCCCTGTCGTTGTGGTGCCCGTGCCGTCACTGACTGCCCTGCCTCTTCACACGAATCCGGCTACCCGCCGTCGTCGCAGCATCGGCCGCACTTTCATCTTCTTTAACCGGAAGGCTGCCGATGTCGACGGCACCGGCCGGGGGAATGGACTAGAATGGCGCCGCGCGACCCGTCCCCCTGCACCGACGACGTCGCTTTTTTTGTTTTGGGACCCTACCGTTCACTGGCCGTTCGCTGCAGTTCGCCGTTGTTCGCGCCATCGGAGACGCCATGCTATTCGAAACCCTCGCCACCACCGGCCACGAACAGGTGGTGTTCTGCCACAACCACGACGCCGGCCTGCAGGCGATCATCGCCATCCACAACACCACCCTGGGCCCGGCCCTGGGCGGCGTGCGCATGCGTCCCTACGCCAGCACCGACGAGGCACTGGCTGACGTGCTGCGGCTGAGCCGGACGATGACCTACAAGAATGCGCTGGCCGGCCTCAACGTGGGTGGCGGCAAGGCCGTGATCATCGGCGACCCGAAGGTGGACAAGACCGAAGTTCTGTTCCGTGCCTTCGGCCGCTATGTCGATTCGCTCGGTGGGCGCTACATCACCGCCGAGGACGTCGGCACCGACGTCAACGACATGGAGAACATCTACCTGGAGAGCCAGTTCGTGACCGGCGTTCACCAGGTCCATGGCGGCTCCGGCGATCCGGCGCCCTTCACCGCCTACGGTGCGCTGCAGGCGCTGATGGCGGCGATGCGCTTCAAGTTCGGCCATGAGGAAGTGGGCAAGACCAGCATCGCGGTGCAGGGCCTGGGCCACATCGGCATGGAACTGGTGAAGCTGCTGCGCGATCGCGGAGCCAAGCTGTATGTCACCGATCTGGACAGCGCGCTGGTTGATCGCGCGGTCAGCGATTTCGGCGCCGAAGCAGTCAAGCCGGACGAGATCCACGAGGTGAACGCCGATGTGTTCGCACCGTGCGCACTGGAAGGCGCCATCAATGCCGACACCCTGCCGCGGATCAAGGCGAAGATCATCTGCGGTACCGCCAACAACCAGCTGTCGAGCCTGGAAATCGGCGATGAGCTGCACGCGCGCGGCATCCTGTATGCGCCGGACTATGCGGTCAACGCCGGCGGCGTGATGAACGTGTCGCTGGAGATCGATGGCTACAACCGCGAACGCGCGATGCGCCTGATCCGCAGCATCTACCACAACCTCACCCGCATCTTCGAACTGTCGCAGCGCGAGAACATCGCGCCGCAGCGTGCAGCCGACCGCATCGCCGAAAGCCGCATCCTGTCGATCGGCAAGCTGAAGATGCCGCTGGGCCGCAGCACCCCGCGCCTGGGCAACCTGCGCGGCGGCTGAGCCTGCCGTGGTCGCGCCGGGCATTCCCCGGCGCGACCCGATCCTCAGAAGCCGGTGCTGTAGCGCAACGCGGCCTGCCGCGCATCATTGCCACCCACGCGCTGGTCGAAGCCCAGGCTCAGGCGTCCATTGCGGCCCCACCACGATTCCAGCGCCACACCGAACAGCGCACTGCCGCGCGGCGCATCCCAGCCGGCCAGCGGCGCCCAGGCATCGACGCCGACGAAACTGGCCTGCCAGTCCGCGTCGCGTCCATCCAAGCGCTGCTGCCATTCGGCGTGACCACGCAGGGTCCAGCGTCCCCACGCGCGTTCACCACGCAGGCCGGCCAGCATCTGGCTGCGTTGCACGCGGTTGGCATCACCGCGCAGGCCGAAGCCGAACCCGCCCAGCTCGTTGAACGCATCAGTATCGACGCGGGTGCTGCTGGCCCCCAGATACGGCGTCAACGATGCCCCTGCGCGACCGAAGCGATAACCGCCTTCGACACTGGCACTGCTGAAACGGCCGCCGTAGCGTGCAGACACGCCATACGCGCCAGCGCCCAGCAGCAGCTGGCGGTCCAGCGCGCGGGTGAACTGGCCGCTGCCGAACTGGGCCAGCGCGTAGCCACGCCCGAGGGTCCAGCCGGCATACAGCTGCGCCTGTGCCTGCCGGTCGCGGCCGCGATCACCACCGAAGCTGCTGCCACCGTTGCTGCGGGTCTCGCCGAAGGCCACGCCCATCAAGCCGTTGCTGCCCAGCGGCAGATCCTGGCCCGCCATCCAGCCACGGCTGTCGGCGGTATTGCCCGCGAAGCTGCCCTGCCCGGCCTCGCCCAGCGCGCTCTGCCAGGTGCCGCGCAGCCGCGGTGCCGCCTGCACGCGATCGAAGCGCTCGGCGATCGCGCGCCGCGACATGTCGATGCTGTCGAACGTCGCCGCCTCGGCCCGCGCATGCGCCTGCCCGGACAGGCTCTGCAGGCTGTCGGCGAGACCCTGCTGGCCACCGCCGGTCCACTGCAGCGCAGCGGCTGCCGCACCGAACTGCGATCCCTGCAGGCCGGGATTGCCATCGAGCACAGCGAATGCGCCTTGCACGCGCTGCGCGGCCGCCTGCGCCGAGGTACTCAGTCCACTGGCCGCGGCAGTGACGCTGACCTGGGTCAGGTTCAACCAGGCGTTTTTGCTGTCATAGCCATAAGTGGATGACACCAGGGAGAGTCCCTGCAGACCGGTAGACGTGGCCGGGGTGCTGAAGGTGCCGCTCAGGCTGCCCGCCGCATGGATCAGATCCTGGCGGGCGCCGTTCTGCGGCACGTAGCCGGTGACCATGCCGTGCACGCGTACGCCGCCGTCGATCTTCGCGTTGCCGGTGACCTGCAGCGCATTGGCGCCGAGAGCGATCATCAGCTGCGCACCGGCCTGCTGGGTGTAATTGCCCTCGATGGTGCCGGTGGTATTAGCGGTGGTGAGGAACACACTGCTGCCGTTGGTCACGTCCCCGATCACCCGTGGCGTGCCACCGTTGAACTGCAGCCCAGTGGAGTCCGGATCGGGCTGGCCGAGAATGGTCACGTTGGAGCGGATGACGCCGCCGTTCTGCAGCGACAGGATGCCGCGCTCGATGCGGGTGGCGCCGGCATAGCTGTTGTTGCCGACCAGCACCAGCTTGCCGCCGCCCTGCTTGACCAGGCCACCGCCGCCGGTGATGTCATTGCTCCAGATCGAATTGGTCGAGCCCGCATCCACGTTGGCGACCACATCACCCCAGTCGAAGCGGCCGGGACCGTTGATCGCACGGCCGATGTCGAGCAGACCGTAGCCAAACACCGGGTCCACGCCGGGCGCGCCGATGTCCTTGGCGGTGCCCAGCAGGGTCTGCCGTACAAGGTTGTTGTCGAAGTATGGGAAGCGCTGCCAGACCAGTGCGGCAGCGCCGGAAATCAATGGCGCCGCGAACGAGGTGCCGTAGTTCCAGTAGTAGCTGCCGCCACCGGCATCGGGATAGACCGCGCTGCCCGGTGCCGCCAGGCAATAGCGTGCGGCCTGCCCACAGGCATTGGCGTAGCTGGCCAGGGTACCGGGCGCATAGGGATCCACGGCGGTGGCCACCAGCCAGCCGCGCTCGAGGTCGGCCGCGGGCAGTGAACCGGCCACGCCCTTCTGGCTGGGCAGCGCGGCCAGGCTGCTCGGCTCGCTGCGACCATCGTTGCCAGCGGCGAACACCACCAGGCCACCGTGACTGATCACGAACGGCCGGTACTCGGCAGCCACCTGCGCAGTGGTCGGCAGGTCGGTCCAGTACAGGCCGCCCCATGAGTTGTTCATCACCTTCACGTTGTAGCTGATCAGGTCCTGGTGGACCTGGGCCACGCCCAGCGGGCCGCTGAAGGAATTGCCCTGGCCACTGCCGTCATCGGTCGGTGGCTTGTCGGAAATGATCCGTGCCGACACGATCTGGGCGCCCGGCGCGATCCCCCCCGGCCACGACCCCACCGCTGCGCCGGCGGCCAGGCTGGCCACCGCGGTGCCATGGCCGACC
This sequence comes from Stenotrophomonas sp. 22DLJC03, assembly GCF_056861405.1. Classification (NCBI taxonomy): domain Bacteria; kingdom Pseudomonadati; phylum Pseudomonadota; class Gammaproteobacteria; order Lysobacterales; family Lysobacteraceae; genus Stenotrophomonas; species Stenotrophomonas sp. 22DLJC03. Next base: position 54,561 of record NZ_JBSPUG010000002.1, on the reverse strand, counting down.
ACGTCGTCAACGCCCAGATTGTTCCTGGCCGGATCGATGTAGTTGAAGTTGGCCAGCACCCGTCCATTCAGGGCCACCGCATTGCGCTGAACGCCCGAGTCAACGATACCGATGCGCACACCCTGGCCAGTCAGTCCGGCGGCCTGTGCGGCACGCGCGTTGGTGACTGCCAGATGCGCATCGAAGGTCGGCTCCTGCGGTTTGGCCGGCGGCGGCGTGGTGGGTGGCGGCGTGGTCGGCGGCGGCACGGGGGGAGCAGGCGGATCGATGCGCACGTTGCTGCCGCCACCACCTCCACCACAAGCAGTCAGCGACAGCGCCAGCGCGGTTGCCAGGACAGACCTCATCATCGTCGTGCGTTCCATCGATTCCTTCCCATGAACGTTGGCCTGCCTTGATCCTGGCAGGCATGCGGCGGCGCCCAGCGGCGGCCCTCCCCGACCCTCTATACTTGGGCCGACCCCCACGCAGTCTGCCGGGAAACCGGGACGCTTCCAACGGCCCCCGGTTTCCTTTCCGAACATTGCTTACGCATCAACGAGATTGCCATGTCCAACATCGTCATCGCCGCCGCCAAGCGCACCGCCATCGGCTCCTTCCTCGGCCAGTTCACCGGTGTGCCGACCCCGACCCTCGGCGCGGCCGCCATCGCCGCCGCCCTGGAGCAGTCGGGTGTCCCGGCCAGCGACGTTTCTGAAGTCCTGATGGGCTGCGTGCTGCCGGCCAACCTCGGCCAGGCGCCCGCCCGCCAGGCCGCGATCGCTGCCGGCATCCCGCTGTCGGTCGGTGCCACCACCCTCAACAAGGTATGCGGCTCGGGCATGAAGACCATCATGCTCGGCCATGACCTGATCAAGGCCGGTTCGGCCCGCATCGTCGTCGCCGGCGGCATGGAATCGATGTCCAACGCGCCGCACATGCTGCCAAACTCGCGCACCGGTAACCGCTTCGGCAACTTCCAGGCGGTCGATCACATGGCCCACGATGGGCTGGTCAACGCATACGACGGCAAGGCGATGGGTGAGTTCGCCGAATGTGCGGTGGACAAGTACCAGTTCAGCCGCGAAGAGCAGGACGCCTACGCCATCGAATCGGTCAAGCGCGCGCAGGCGGCACAGGCCAACGGTGCGTTCGCCGATGAAATCGTCGCGGTGAAGGTCGCCACCCGCAAGGGCGAGGTTGAGGTCGCCACGGACGAGCAGCCGGGCCGTTCGGACATCGCCAAGATTCCGACCCTGCGTCCGGCCTTCAAGAAGGACGGCAGCGTGACCGCCGCCAGCTCCTCCAGCATCTCCGATGGCGCTGCTGCAGTGGTCCTGTTGACTGAGGAAGACGCCGCGGCGCGCGGCATCACGCCGCTGGCCCGCATCGTCGGCCACGCGACCCATTCGCAGGAACCGGAGTGGTTCACCACCGCCCCGATCGGCGCGCTGCACACGCTGCTGGACAAGACCGGCTGGTCGCTGGACCAGGTCGACCTGTTCGAAATCAACGAGGCTTTTGCCGTGGTCGCAATGGCGCCGATGCGCGAACTGGGCATCCCGCACGACAAGCTCAACGTGAATGGCGGTGCCTGCGCTTTGGGCCATCCCATCGGTGCCTCCGGCGCACGCCTGGTGGTGACCCTGGTCAACGCCCTGCGCACGCGCGGTGGCAAGCGCGGCATTGCCACCCTGTGCATCGGCGGCGGCGAAGCAACCGCAATCGCCATCGAATTGATTTAAAAAGATTTAACGATGATTTCGCAAAAATGAATGCGGGATCGCTTGACACCCAATCTTGGCTTGTCATCATGTTGTCGGCGCGCAGCATGCGCGTTGCCTAATTCTAACGACGAGGATTTACACAATGAGCATCAACAAGCTGCTGGTCGCGATGTCCCTGGCTCTGGCCCTGGCCGCCTGCTCGAAGCAGGAAGCTGCCCAGGACGCCGCTGCTTCGGCCAACGAAGCCGCCACCGAAGCCCAGGCTGCTGCCGACCAGGCCGCCGCTGCTGGCGCCCAGACCGCCGACGCTGCCCAGCAGGCCGCTGACACCGCCGCCACCGCTGCTGACGCTTCGGTTGACGCTGCTGCCCAGGCTGGCGCTGCTGCCACCGACGCCGCTGCCGGCGCCGCTGCTGACGCTGCCAAGGCTGCTGAAGGCACCGCTGAGAAGGCCAAGGACGCTGCTGAAGAAGCCAAGAAGTAATAACTTCTTTCTTCACGCTGTTCTGGAAAAGCCGCTGGTTCGCCAGCGGCTTTTTCTTTTCCCGAATGCGCGCGACTGAGCCGCTGCATCGCGACCCCGTCTTCACAACGGCATGAATAGGCTGGCGTCCCCATCCATTGCAGTACCGGAGACCGCCATGAAGATTCGTCCGATCACCACCACCCTGCTGGCCGCCTCCCTGCTGCTGGCCTTGGCCGCCTGCAAGGGCCCGGAAGCCGAACAGGCCAAGCAGGACGCACAGCAGGCCGCCGACAGCGCTGGCGCTGCCGCCCGCGACGCCGTCGACAAGGCTGCGGCTGCCACCCGCGAAGCCGCCGACAAGACCGCCGCCGCCTCCGAGCAGGCCGCCGCCGATACCCAGCAGGCGCTGGACAAGGCAGCAGACGCTACCGCCAACGCTGCCGACAAGGCCAAGGACGCTGCAACCGACGCCGCCGCACACGCCAGCGACGCCACCGCCAACGCCGCGCAGAAGGTTGCCGACAAGGCCCGCGATGTCGCCAACGACGCGAAGACCAACGCGGCCAAGGAAGAAGCCAAGCACTAAGCCCTACCGGCAGCCGAGCATCGACTCGGCGATACAGGAAAAGCCGCGGCATTGCCGCGGCTTTTCTGCTTTTCGCTCTCCGCTCTTTCTGTTGATTCCGTGGTGGACGGCACGGAAACCGCCCAAGGACGCGCGGGTGGGCTGCGCAGGGGTGTCCGCGGCATGGATGCCGCGGCCAAGCCCCCAAGGACGGGTTCACGGCGTCCCCTGCGCAACCCACTCGCGCGGCCACCGCCGATATCAGCGCCCACCACGAGGGGCTCCGCCGTTGGCCACCTCCTACGGCAGCGCGCGTGCCAGCATCGCCGACAGATCCAGCCCCATCGGCAGCGTCCCGAACGCCAGCCCGTGCTCCCCTTCCAACCGGCTGCGTATGAATGCCTCCGCCATCGGGCTGCACGCACGCAGCAGCAGCGCGGCCTGCAGCAGCAGCGCAGTGCGCTCGCAGAACAGCCGCGCCTGCGACTCGTCCGGCGGCGCCGCCGCTGCCCAGCGCTGCAATGCCGCTGCATAGCGCGCATCCCGGTCGGCCACCGACGCCAGTTCCGTGCGCAGCGCCTCCAGCGCCTCCGGCTCACGCGCCAACGCGCGCAGTACGTCCAGGCACTGGATGTTGCCGCTGCCCTCCCAGATCGAATTCAACGGCGCCTGCCGGTACAAGCGCGGCAGCATCGACTCTTCCACATAGCCCGCGCCACCCAGGCATTCCTGCGCCTCGTTGACGAAGCCCGCCGCACGCTTGCAGACCCAGTACTTGCCCAGCGCCGTACCCACCCGCGCCAGCGCCGCCTCATTGGCGTCCACACCGGCACGGTCCACTGCACGCGCGATGCGCATCGACAGCACCGTGGCCGCCTCCGACTCCAGCGCCAGGTCGGCCAGCACGTTGGCCATCAGCGGGTGCTCCACCAGCAGCTTGCCGAACGTGCGCCGATGGCGTGCATGGTGCAGCGCCTGCGACAAGGCCATGCGCATCTCCGCCGCCGCGCCCAGCATGCAGTCCAGGCGGGTCATCATCACCATGCCGATGATGGTGGCCACGCCGCGCCCCTCCTCGCCCACGCGCCATGCCTGCGCACCGCAGAACTCGACCTCGCTGGACGCGTTGGCCCAGTCACCGAGCTTGTCCTTCAGCCGCATCAACCGGAACGCATTGCGGTCGCCATCGGCCAGCCGGCGCGGCATCAGCAGGCAGGTCAATCCCCCCGGCGCTTGTGCCAGCACCAGGAAGCCATCGCACATCGGTGCCGAAAAGAACCACTTGTGGCCAACCAGCCGGTAACGCTCGCCATCGATCGGTTCGGCCCGCGTGCTGTTGGCACGCACATCCGAACCGCCCTGCTTCTCGGTCATGCCCATGCCGAGGGTAATGCCGGCCTTGTCCGTTGCCGGTACATCGCGCGGGTCGTAGACCGGCGCGGCGGCCTTGCGCGCCCACTCGGCAAGGTGCGGCTGCGACTGCAGCACCGCCACCGCTGCGTGGGTCATGGTCAGTGGGCAACTGGTGCCGGCCTCGGCCTGGTGGTGCAGGTAGCTCAGCGCCGCCCGCGCGACATGTGCGCCGGGCTGTGGCTCGTGCCAGGACAATCCAGCGACGCCGTGCGACTTCGCCGTACCCATCAGCTGGTGATAGGCCGGATGGAACTCCACCGTATCGATGCGGTGGCCCTGCGCATCGTGCGTGCGCAGGCGCGGGCGATCGCGGTTGGCATCGAAGCCGAGCCGGTACAGCTCATCACCGGCCAGCGCGCCGTACACCGCCAACCGCGGCGCGAAGCTGCCGGCGCCTTCGCGTTGCACCGCCTCCATCAACGCCACATCGTCGGTCCACAGCTGGCGGCCGGCAAACGGGGGTGGCTGGTTGAGCACCACATGGGTTTCGAAGGGCGCATTGCTGCTGAAGCTCGGTCCACTCATCCGGTCCATCCTGGCGGCAAGAAGTGTGCGTCCCGATTGTGCCGCATCGCCCGCCAAGCCCGCGTTCAGGCCGATTCTCACCCCGTGCACGAAGCGCGCGCCACAGTGATCGCATGGCAGGCAACGACGATCTGGTGGTACTGCGCCCGGAAGGGCTGTACTGCGCCGCGGGTGATTTCCATATCGATCCCTGGCGGCCGGTGCCGCGCGCGGTCATCACCCATGGCCATGGCGACCACGCCCGCCCGGGCATGGGCGAATACCACTGCAGCAAAGGCAGCCTGCCGATCCTGCGCTGGCGGCTCGGTGATGTACCGGTGCAGGCGCATGCCGAAGGTGTGCCCTTCCAGCTCGGCCGGGTGCAGGTGTCGCTGCATCCGGCCGGCCATGTACTCGGTTCGTCGCAGGTGCGCATCGATGACGGCGAGCAGGTCTGGGTAGCCTCCGGCGATTACAAGCGCCAGCCTGATCCCACCTGCACGCCGTTCGAAGTGGTGCGCTGCGATACCTTCATCACCGAGGCCACCTTTGCCTTGCCGATCTATCGCTGGCCGGACACCCCCGCAGTCGCTGCAGAGATCGTCGCCTGGCGCCGCGAATGCGAGCAGCGCGGCGAGGCCGCGATCCTGCTCTGCTATGCCCTCGGCAAGGCGCAGCGGGTGCTGGCTGAACTGCTGCCGCTGGATGATCGCCCGGTTTGGCTGCACGGCGCCATCGCCAATGGCGTGGCGGTCTACCGGCAGGCCGGCGTACCGATGCTGGAGACGCTCGCCGTGGCCGAACAGGGCCGCCAGCCGGACGCGGCGGGCCAGTTGATCCTCGCCCCGCCCTCGGCCGCGGGCACGCCATGGATGCGCCGCTTCGGCCGCCACCAGCTGGGTTTCGCCTCGGGCTGGATGCAACTGCGTGGCAACCGTCGTCGCCGCAATGTCGATCGCGGTTTCGTCATTTCCGACCACGCCGATTGGCCCGCACTGCTGCAGACCATCGAACAGACCGGCGCGCAGCGGGTAATCGCCACCCATGGCAATACCGACGCATTGATTCCCTACCTGCGCGAGCGCGGCGTGGCTGCCGAAGCCTTCCGTACCGATTTCGGGAGCGAGGAATGAAGGCCTTCGCCGCGCTCTACCAGCGCCTGGACCGCAGCACCGCGACACTGGACAAGCGTGCGGCGCTGGTCGACTACTTCCGCCATGCACGTGCGCATGATGCGGCGTGGGCGCTGTACCTGCTCAGCGGCGGCAAGGTAGGCGGCGCACGCCGCAAGATCGCCGCCAGTGGCGAACTGCGCGCCTGGATTGCCGAAGAATCGGCGCTGCCACCGTGGCTGGTCGAAGACAGCTATGCCCAGGTCGGAGACCTGGCCGAGACACTGACCCTGCTGCTGGATGATCCAGCGCAGCCTTCGCTCGACCGGCCATTGGCCGAATGGATCGAACAGCACCTCCTGGCGGTGGCCAACCAGCCCGAACCGGTACGCCGCGAGGCGGTGGTCTCGGGCTGGCAGCAGCTGTGCAGCCGCGAACGCCTGGTGTTCAACAAACTGCTCACCGGCGCCCTGCGCGTGGGTGTTTCGCAGCGTCTGGTGCAGCAGGCGCTGGCCGAATGGTCCGGCCTGGACATCGCGCGCATCGCCCAGCGCATGGTCGGCGCCTGGGTGCCCTCACCCGGGCTGCTGGGCCAGCTGTTGTCGCCGGACGAGCTGCCACTGGACCGGCAACAGCCCTACCCGTTCTTCCTCGCCTCGCCACTGGAAGGCACTCCCGGCGATCGCCTCGGTCCCGTCGACGACTGGCTGCTGGAATGGAAATGGGATGGCATCCGCCTGCAACTGCTGCGCCGGCGTGGCGAAGTGGCACTGTGGTCACGCGGCGAGGAACGCCTGGACGGCCGCTTCCCCGAGATCGAACAGGCGGCGATGAGCCTCCCCGATGGCTGCGTACTGGACGGCGAGCTGCTGGCCTGGGATGAGGCCACCGGCCTGCCGCGCGCCTTCACCGCGCTGCAGACCCGCATCCAACGGCGCAAGCCCGGTACGGCGACGTTGCGCAACACACCTGTACGGGTGCTGGCCTACGACCTGCTTGAACAGGAGGGCGCGGATCTGCGCGGACTGCCGTTGCAGCAACGGCGCATGCGCCTCGCCGAAGTCATCGGCGCACTGGGCGACACGCGTATCCAGCTCTCGCCCGAAGTTCCCGCCGATGACTGGTCGCAGGCTGCAGCACTGCGGGAAGCAGCACGCGAGCGTGGTGTCGAAGGATTGATGGTGAAGCGGCGCGCATCGGCTTACCAGTCCGGACGACGACGCGGCGACTGGTGGAAATGGAAAGTCGATCCACTCACCATCGATGCCGTGCTGTTGTACGCGCAGGCTGGACACGGGCGGCGCAGCACGCTGTACACCGACTACACCTTCGGGGTATGGGACGGCGACACGCTGGTGCCGGTAGCCAAGGCCTATTCGGGTCTGGACGACAAGGAGATCCTGGCTCTCGATCGCTGGATCCGCGCCAACACGCGCGAGCGCTTCGGGCCTGTGCGCAGCGTGCGCGCCGAACAGGTATTCGAACTCGGGTTCGAAGCGGTCAACCGCAGCAGCCGGCACAAGTCCGGGATCGCCGTGCGTTTTCCGCGCATCCTGCGCTGGCGGCACGACAAACCGGCCAGTGAGGCCGACCAGCTGGCCAGCCTGCAGGCGCTGGCGCGATGACCCGCAGCCAGGCGCTGCGCCGGCTGGAAGACTGGTTCGCGACGCGAGGCTGGCGCTCACTGCCGTTCCAGCGCGCGATGTGGCGGCATTACCTGGCAGGAGAATCCGGCCTGCTGCACACACCCACCGGCAGCGGCAAGACGCTGGCGATGTTCGGCGGCCCCTTGCTGCAGGCGATGATCGATCCGCAGCCGGCTCCCCGCCGCGCCAGTGCGGTGCGTCCGCTGCAGGTGCTGTGGGTCACGCCTTTGCGCGCATTGGCCAGCGATACCGCCCGCGCACTGCAGACCGTGGTCGATGGACTGGGACTGGGCTGGCGCGTCGGGCTGCGCAGTGGCGACGCCAGCAGCCGCGAACGCCGACAGGCACGCGAGGGTCGCGTCGATGTGCTGGTGACTACGCCGGAATCATTGGCGCTGCTGCTGAGCTATCCGGATACGCTGCCGCGCATGCGCCAGCTGCGCTGCGTGGTGGTGGACGAATGGCATGAACTGCTGGGCAACAAGCGCGGCGTGCTGCTGCAGTTGGACCTGGCGGTGCTGCGCGACGCCGCCCCCGCGCTGCAGCTGTGGGGGCTGTCGGCCACGCTGGGCAATCTTGCCCAGGCGCGCGACGTGCTGCTGCCCGACCGTCCGGACGCACCGATCGTGCAAGGCGTCCGCCCGCGCCCGATCACGGTACGCAGCCTGCTGCCCGAACCAGGCGAACGTTTTCCGTGGGCCGGGCATCTTGGCCTTGCACAGCTGCCGCGTGTGCTGGACGCGCTGATGCAGGCGCGCAGCAGCCTGTTATTCACCAACACCCGCGCGCAGGCCGAACTGTGGCACCAGGCGTTGGCCGCGGTCTGGCCGGAAGATCCACACACGTTGGCGCTGCACCACGGCTCGCTGGATCCGGTGCTGCGCCAGCAGGTCGAGGAAGGACTGCGCGCCGGCGCATTGCGCTGCGTGGTCGCCACGTCCAGCCTCGACCTTGGCGTGGATTTTCCAGAGGTCGAACAGGTGCTGCAGCTCGGCAGCCCTAAGGGCGTGGCACGCCTGCGCCAACGCGCAGGCCGCGCGCGCCATCGTCCCGGTGCCAGCGGCACCGTCCTGTGCATTCCCAGCCACGCGCTGGAACTGGCCGAGTACGCAGCCGTGCGCCGCGCGTTGCGTGAAGGCGTGGTCGAAGCACGGCGACCGCCGACACTGTCGCTGGATGTACTGGCCCAGCATGCGGTCAGCCGCGCGCTCGCCGGCGGCTTCGACAGCGATGCGTTGCTGGCGCAGGTACGTCGCACCCATGCCTTCGCCGCGCTTGCTGATGATCAGTGGCAGGCGGTGCTGACATTCATCGTGCAGGGCGGCCAGGCGTTGGCCCAGTACCCCGATTTCCACAAGGTCGTGCAGGACGCCGATGGCCACTACCGAATGCATGATCGCCGCCAGGCGCTGCGCCACCGGTTGTCAATCGGCACCATCAGCAGCGATGGCAGCGTTCGCGTGCAGTTCCTGCGCGGCGGAGGCCTGGGCGCGGTGGAGGAACAGTTCGCCAGCCGTCTGCGCCGCGGTGATCGTTTCCAGTTCGCGGGCCGCCTGCTTGAGCTGGTGCAGCTGCGCGACATGACCGCCTTCGTGCGGCTGGCGCGCGGAGCTGGCGACGGCGTTGTGCCGCGCTGGCAAGGTGGCCAACTGCCGTTGTCGATGGCGCTCGGGCACGAACTGGAAGCGGTCCTGTCAGGGGCCGACGCGAGTGCCGAATCACGCTGGCTGGCACCGCTGCTGGCACTGCAGGAGCAACTGTCCGCACTTCCGGGGCAGGACCGCCTGCTGGTGGAGGAGGTGCGGCGCCGCGAGGGCCAGTTCCTGTTCGTGTTTCCGTTTGCCGGCCGTCACGTTCACGAGGCACTGGCCGCACTGCTGGCACTGCGCATCACGCGCCGGCAGCGCAACAGCATCGGCTATGCGGTGAACGACCACGGCCTGGTGCTGGCACCGGCACAGGCGGTCGATCTGGACGCGCAGCAGTGGCTGGCCCTGTTCACCACCGATCAACTGCTCGATGACCTGCGTGCAGCGGTGAACCTCGGTGAGCTGGCGCGTCGGCAGTTCCGCGGCATCGCGCGCGTGGCCGGCCTGCTGGTGCCGAGCCTGCCAGGCGGCATGCCGCGTTCGCTGCGCCAGCTGCAGGCCTCGGCGGGCCTGCTGTACGACGTGCTGCGCGAGCACGATCCCGACCATCTGCTGCTGGCATTGGCCGAACACGAAGTGTTGCACGACAGCCTGGACCTTCCCGGACTGCAGCAGGTACTGGCGAGGATCGGCACGAAGTCCCTTTTGGTGCAGCGCCCTTCATCACTCACGCCTTTGGGGTTCCCGCTGTGGGCCGAGCGGCTGCGCGGGCAGTTCAGCAACGAAGACTGGCGGACCCGCGTGCAGCGCGCCGCACACCAGCTGGAACGCCGCCATGGCCGATGAACTTCCGCTACTGCTGGCCGGCGAGCCGATGATTGTTGCCGGCACGCGCGCACTGTACTGGCCAGCGCGGCAGGCGCTGCTGATCGCCGACCTGCACCTGGGCAAGGCTGATGTGTTCCGCCGCGCGGGAATCGCGCTGCCGAGCGGCGGCACTTCGGAAGACCTGCAACGACTGCAGGTGTTGCTGGACGAGCATGCCTGTCGCGAACTGTGGATTCTCGGCGACATCCTGCATGGGCCAGCGCATCGCGCAGCGTGGTACCAGCAGTGGCTGGGCTGGCGCGAACGGAATGCCGGGCTGGAGGTGCATGTGCTGCGCGGCAATCACGACCGTCAGCTGCCGCACGCCCAACTGCAGGTGCAGATCCACGAGGAAGCGCGACTGCCGCCATTCCTGCTCCGCCATGAACCAACACGGGATGCGGCGTTGCACGTGATCGCGGGGCATCTGCATCCGCAGGTTGCATTGCCTTCGCTGCGCCGGCGCTTTCCCGCCTTCTGGCTGCGCGAGCGGATCACGGTCCTGCCCGCGTTCTCCGCGTTCACCGCTGGCATCGTTCCTGCACCGGCACGCGGCGAGCGCATGCTGGCCTGCGTGGAAGGCAGCCTGGTGCAACTGCCAGCGCCATGACTCAGGCCGGGCGGATGTCCAGCTCCGGCATCACGCGGAAATCCGGCGTGTCATCGTCACGCCGCCGCGGCAGTGCCCGGATCGCCGCAAGCATCTCCTGCGCACAGGCGCGGATACGCGCGTGATGCTCCTGCGATGCGTGGCTGATCAGGCTGCCGACATGGAACTCGAACACGTCCTCCAGTACGTCGGGCTGGTCCTCGTGCAGCATCTGCAGCAGACCGCGCAGCTTGCAGATTTCCGATTCCAGCTCTTCGACCGCGAACAACATGGCGTCCTCCTCTTCAACATCGGGCGGCACATCCGGGCCGCAACAGGCTGCAACGGCAGGACCGCCCGGGCCACGCGCGATGTTGATCACGGAAAGGAAAACGGGCGACGCGACGTTTGCGTGCTCCCTTCTTGTCGCATATCCGCAGTGAGGCAACCGTTAATTCACGTGACGACGCGGCTTCACGCGAGTGCTTTTGCCGTGCTGATGCGGTGTGGCTCGGCAACATCGGCCAGTGCATCGATGAAGGCGGGATCGAGTGCCAGCGAGCCGAACCAGCCGTGCTGGGTGCCGCTGAGCACACGCAGCATGTGCCCACGGCCACCGGGCAGGCGCCCCATCGGTCCCAGCAGCACGTCGCGTGCCTTCGCCCACACATCACGATCGGATTGGAACAGCGGCGTCAGCCAGCGGCTCCAGCGCTGGTATACGGCCACGTGCGCACGCCGCTGCGCCTGGTAGGCCTGCAGCGCGATCGCACCGCCGCCGTGCGCGCGCAGCGCATCACGCAGCGCCAACGCATCCAGCAGCGCCATGTTCACGCCCTGCCCCAGTTGCGGGCTCATCGCATGCGCGGCGTCACCGGCCAGCACCATCCGGCCGTGATGCCAGCGCGTCATCACCGCATCGCGATAGACCGCGCGCGCCAGCTGTCCGGCGCCCTGCAGATGCGCGAAGCGCGCACTGGCCTGCGGCCACAGCGTGTGCAGTTCATCCAGCCAGGGGGCCATGCCATCGGCCTGCCAGCGTTCGAAGTCGGCGCGTGGCAGGCTCCAGAAAAAGCTCAGTCGCGGCGTGTCGTCGCCCGGGCGGGTACCCACCGGCAGCAGCCCGATCATCTTGCGCGCAGCCACATAGCGCTGGCGCAGCTCCTGTAGATGCGGCCAATCTTCGGCCGGCAACAGGCACCACAGCGCGCCCCACGGATACACACGATCCAGCCCGGCGCCCCCCTCGATGGTGCCGCGCAGCGAAGACGCTGCGCCATCGGCAGCGATGACCAGATCGAACGGGCCGTGCTGACGCCCTTCGCTGTCGCGCAGGCGGCCGTGCTCGGCATCCACCTCGACGATGGTCGTTCCGGCATGCAACTGGCCCGCGCCGGCGCGGGCTTCATCCAGCAGCGAGAACAATGCCCCGCGCTGCATCCCCAGGCCATGCAGGCGCGCGTCCAGGCCGTCGTAGCGCATGTCCATCACCGCACGCTCGCAGGGCGTATCGCCATACAGGCGATGTACCGGTGCGGCATGCGCACGCACGGCCTCGAGCAGGCCCATCTGCCACAGCACCTGCAGGCCGCTGGGCTGCAGCAGGAAGCCGGCCCCGACCGGCCCGGGCGTGGGCACACGCTCGAAGATCTCCACCTCGTGGCCGTCACGGGTGAGCAGGATGGCCAATGCCTGGCCAGCGGTGCCGTAACCAATCACGGCGATGCGCAGTCGTTCCGTCATGCCCGCATTGTGCCCGAGCCGGGCCGATGGCGAACGGGTCGCAGGCGGCAATGCAAAAAAAACCCCGCCGAAGCGGGGTTTTCAACGCACTGTCGAGTGGATCACTCGGCCGGCGTGATGTTCGAAGCCTGGGCACCCTTCGGGCCCTGGGTCACGTCATAGGTGACACGCTGGCCTTCCTGCAGGCTGCGGAAGCCCTTGGAGTTGATGGCGGAGAAGTGCGCGAACACGTCGGCGCTGCCATCCTCCGGCGAGATGAAGCCAAATCCCTTGGCGTCGTTGAACCACTTGACGGTACCGTTCGGCATGGTGATGCGAGACCTTATGCAATGAATGGGTGGTGTACGCTGAACCCGCGCACAAGCTGAGTATGCAAAGCTTGCTCAGCGAAGACAATCACCCCCGTGCCAATTCGCCCACCAGTTCCGGAAGTCCGTTGCTGGCCGCCTGCACGTTGGCCAGCACTTCGGCCATCGTGATCTCCTCGCCGTCCCCACAGCCGGCAGCCCAGTTGGCGATGATCGCCAGGCAGGCGTAATCAAGCCCCAGCTCCCGTGCCAGCGCGGCTTCCGGCATACCGGTCATGCCCACCAGGTCGCAGCCATCGCGGCGCATGCGGGCGATTTCGGCGATGGTTTCCAGGCGCGGGCCCTGCGTCGCGCCGTAGCAGCCACCGTCATGGACCGTGACACCGGTCACTTTGGCCGCCGCCAGGATCTTGCTGCGCAGCATCGGCGTGTACGGATGGCCGAAATCGACGTGGAGCACGTCGCTGCCCTCTTCTTCACAGAGGGTGCTGATGCGGCCCCAGGTGTAGTCGATGATCTGGTCCGGGCAAGCCAGCACGCGCGGACCGAAGTCGTCGCCGATGCCACCCACCGTGTTCAACGCAAGCACCCGCTGCGCACCGATCTGCTGCAATGCGGCCAGGTTGGCGCGATAGTTGATCTTGTGCGGCGGCAGCGAATGGCCCTCGCCATGCCGTGCCAGGAACGCTACGCGATGGCCGAGCAGCGTGCCCACGCGTACAGGGCCGGAGGGACGACCGAAACGCGTGTCGACCTCATGGGTCTGCACGTCGTCGAGCTTGGCCAGGTTGTAGACACCGGTACCGCCGATCACGGCCAGGGCGATCTGTTGCATTCGAAGCACTCCATGAAAAGACGAACGCCGGCACCCGAGGATGCCGGCGGTGGAAGAAGACACGCCGTGGGCGGCTGCGCCGTTATTCCTTCATCGCGTAGATGGCCGGCACGCAGCGCAGGGTTTCGTTGACGTCCATGCCGAAGCCGAACACGTAGCGGTCCGGCAGTTCGATACCGGCGTAGTCGGCAACCACGTCCGGCAGCGCGCGGTCATGCTGCTTCACAGTCATCGCGGCGATGCGCACGTCGGTCGCGCCCTGCTCCAGGCACCAGGTACGCACGCCCTGCAGGGTGTAGCCTTCGTCGAGGATGTCGTCGACCAGCAACACGCGGCGGCCGAACAGCGAGGTGGCCGGCTTGTGCTTCCATACCAGGTCGCCGCCAGTGGTTTCACCGCGGTAGCGGGTCGCGTGCAGGTAATCAAACTGCACGTCCTGGCCGCGCGCGCCCAGTTCCAGCGCCAGCTGGCCGGCAAACGGCAGCGCGCCGTGCATGATGGACAGGAACAGCGGCACCTCGCCCTTGTAATCGCGCGCGATGGCGTCGGCGATACCAGCGATGGCCTTGTCGATGGTGGGGCGGTCGACCAGCAGGTCAGCCTGGGCCAGGGCCTGGGAAATGGTGAGGTTGGGCATCAGACGGTTCTTCCAAGGGTTTCAAGCAAATGGGATTGGGTGTCACCATGGCGGGCATCGGCCAACAGGCCGTCCCAACCAAGCGCGCCGCGACCGAGCAGGCCCAGCAGCGCAGCAGTATTCAGGGAGCGTCCCTGCACCGCATGCAGGGCTTCATCGACCAGTTCCGGATGGCAGACCAGCACCACGTCGCAGCCGGCATCCAGGTGCGCATGCACGCGTGCCGGCACACCACCGGCACTGTGCGAAGCGGCCATGCCGATGTCGTCGGAGAACACTACGCCGCGGAAGCCGAGCTCGCCACGCAGGATGTCCTGGATCCAACGCGGCGAGTAGCCAGCGGGTTCCGGTGCCACCTGCGGATAGATCACGTGCGCCATCATCACCGCGTCAGCGCCTGCGGCGATGCCGGCCTGGAACGGCACCAGGTCCTGCGCGCGCAGCTCGTCCAGCGCGCGCGGATCGATCGCGGTATCGACGTGGGTATCTTCCAGCACGGTGCCGTGGCCGGGGAAATGCTTGAGCGTGGCGGCCATGCCGACCGCGTGCATGCCACGCACGTACGCTGCGGTGAACGCCGCCACCACGTGCGGGTCTTCACTGAAGGCACGGTTGCCGATGGCGCGGTTGCCACGACCAAGGTCGACCACCGGCGCAAAGCTGAGGTCCAGGCCGCTGGCACGCACTTCGCTGGCCATCAGCCAGGCATGCTGTTCGGCCAGGGCCAGCGCCTGCTGCGGATCGGTGGCGTACAGCGCACCGATGTCCTGCAGCGGCGGCAGCTCGCTGTAGCCTTCGCGGAAACGCTGCACACGGCCGCCTTCCTGGTCCACGCAGATCAGCTGCGGGCGCGGGGCGGCGGCACGGATCGCCGCGCTCAGATCGGTCACCTGCTGGCGCGAGGCGAAGTTGCGCTTGAACAGCACCACCCCGGCCACGGCATCGTGCTGCAGCCAGTCACGCTCCTGGGCAGTCAGTTCGGTGCCGGCAACGCCGATCAGCAGCATGGTCGATCTCCACAACGCGCGCCCGCATGGCGCAGTGCCGCATTGTCGCAGAACCGGCCGACAGGCGCAGTGGTCAGAAAAGGGGACGGAGGGGATTAAGTCGCAATCGGCCCCTACGGGCTGGATACGTCTTAATTCCCTCCGTCCCCTTTTGGGGTGCGCTCAGACCTTGCAGCCGTCCGGGCCGCAGGCCTCGTCTCCGTCAGCCGAAGCTGCCGGAGCGCCCTGTTCGGCAGCGATCTGGCGCAGCGCGTTGGCGAAGGCCTCCGGCGGCTGTGCCCCGGAAATGGCCCACTTTCCATCGATGACGAAGGTCGGCACCGAGGAAATGCCCAGCGCATGGGCCTGCGCCAGCTTGGCTTCGACCTCGGCCAGGCCGCGGTCGGAGGCCAGCATCTGCGCGATTTCACCAGCGTCGAGGCCGCCAGCCACGCCGGCCTTGATCAGCACCGAGGGGTCCGCCAGGTTCTGGCCATGCTCGAAGTGGGCGCGGAACAGCGCTTCGCCGACCGCATCCTGCACGCCGTGCTGGCCGGCCAGCCACAGCACCCGGTGCGCCGGCAGCGTGGTCACCCGCACCTGGCCCTGGCCGAAATCCATCGGCAGGCCTTCTGCACGCGCAGTGGTCTGGGTCTGGCCGAGGATCTGCTCGGTGCGCTCGACGCCACCGAACTTGCGCACGTAGGCCTCGCGCAGCGGGACCGGGGTGGCGTCCGCGTCCGGGTCCAGCTGGAACGGCCGCCAATGGATGTCGAGTTCAGGCGCGTCCGCGCCCAGCAACTGCACACCATGCTGGAAACGATGCTTGCCAATCCAGCACCACGGGCAGACCACGTCGGAGTAGATGTCGATTCTCATCCTTTCCACATGGGGGCCGACACCCTCGATAAAAGGGGACGGAGGGGATTAAGTCGCTTTCCGCACAGATGGGGTAAAGGCGGCTTAATCCCCTCCGTCCCCTTTTCAGGGTTCACCACTGTGAATAGGGGTGGTTGGCGAGTGCGACGTTGTAGTAGCGGGCGTCGTCGGTGACTTCGTTACCAACCCAGTCCGGCAGGTCGATAGCCTGGTCAGCGCTGTCCAGCTCAACCTCAGCCACCACCAGGCCGGCGTTGTCGCCGAGGAACTCGTCCACTTCCCAGGTCAGGCCGGCGTATTCGACCAGATGGCGGCGCTTGTCGATCAGGCGACCCACGCACAGCGCCAGCAGTGCGCGGGCATCGTCCACCGGGATCGGATAGTCGAACTCCTGGCGGGTGTGGCCGATGGTGCGCGACTTCAGGTTCAGCGCGGCATGGTCGCCTTCGATGCGCACGCGCACCGAGGCGTTCTGTGTGCCGCGATCGAGCGCGCCCAGGTCGTTGATGTACCCCTGCGCCATCGGGATGACCCGGTGCGCGGCGGCGCGCCAGCCCTCGCTGCTGACGAGGAATTTGCGTTCGATTTCGATGCCCATCGCGCCATTATGCGCGATGGGGATGACAGCCGTTCAGCGCTTCTCGAACACCGCGATGCTTTCCACGTGCGCGGTATGCGGGAACATGTCCATGGCGCCGGCGCTGACCAGGGTGAAGCCCTGCTCGTTGACCAGGTAGCCGGCATCGCGTGCCAGCGAGCCCGGGTGGCAGCTGACATAGACGATGCGCTTGAACTGCTTCAACGGCAGCTGCTGCAGCACTTCGATCGCGCCCGAACGCGGCGGATCCAGCAGCAGCTTGTCGAAGCCCTGGCGCATCCACGGCGTGCTGCGCTGGTCCTGGGTCAGATCAGCGCTGAAGAACTGGGCATTGGCCAGGCCGTTGCGTTCGGCATTCTCACGGGCGCGGGCGACAAGGCCGGCATCGCCTTCGACACCCACCACTTCGCGCACGCGGCGGGCCAGCGGCAGGGTGAAATTGCCCAGGCCGCAGAACAGGTCCAGCACGCGCTCATCCTCGCCGGGCTCCAGCAGGTCGAGGGCATGGGCGATCATCTTCTCGTTGAGCTTGGCGTTGACCTGGATGAAGTCCAGCGGACGGAACGCCAGCTCCACGTCCCACGGCGCCAGCCGGAACGACAGCGGCACGCCCTGCCCGTCCAGCGGCTGCACGGTATCCACGCCACCGGACTGCAGGTAGATCACAAAGCCATGCTGCTGGCCAAAGGCGGCCCAGGCAGCACGGTCGGCATCGCTCAAGGGCTGCAGGTGGCGCACGGTCAGCACCACGGCCTGGTCACCGGCGATGAATTCGATCTGCGGGATGTCGCGCTTGCCATCGAGCGACTCGATGAAGGTCGACAATGCCTCGACCTTGGTACCGATTTCCGGGATCACGGTCAGGCACTGGCTGAGATCGGCAACGAAGCGCGGATCCTGTTCACGGAAGCCGACCAGGGTCTTGTCCTTCTTCTCGACCCGGCGCACCGAGAAGCGGCCCTTGCGGCGGTAGCCCCAGCTCTCGCCGACCAGCGGCGCCAGCACGGTGCCCGGCTTCACATGGCCGATCCGCTCCAGGTTGTCCATCAGCACGCGCTGCTTGGCGACGATCTGCTGGTCTTCGTCCAGGTGCTGCAGCACGCAGCCAGCGCAGGTGCCGAAGTGCGGACACTTCGGGGTGACGCGCTGCGGCGAGGCCTTCAGCACTTCCACCGTACGCGCTTCGTCGAAATGGCGGCTGCGGGCGGTCTGTTCAGCCATGACCACCTCACCCGGCAGGGCGCCGCTGACGAAGGTGACCTTGCCACCCTCGCCTTCACGGCGGGCGACGCCGCGACCATCATGGCTGAGGTCGAGGATTTCGGTCTGGAACGGGGTACGGTCGATGCGGGAACGGGATCGGGCCACGTGGCGACAGGCTGCGGGCAAAAATGGGCGCGTATTGTCGCAGATCCTGACCGGCAGGGTCCGGACCCGCTTGCGCCCGCCGCCGCCGTGCTTGATGATTACAGCAGCTGACATGGAGGCAGCCCTGATGCAGATGACCCCGCGGGCCAGCCGGCCCCGCTTCCTGCTTGTCGAGGACGACATCATCAGCCGCGGTTTTTTCAAAGCGGCGTTGGAAACGTTACCGGCGGACGTGGACACCGCAGACTCGTTGGCCAGTGCCCTGGCCAGCGCCGAGCCCGGCGCGCATGACCTGTGGCTGATCGACGTCAACCTGCCTGACGGCAACGGTGCGCAGCTGTTGCGCGAACTGCGCCGTTCACACCCCGATACGCCGGCGTTGGCGCATACCGCCGACGGTGATACCTCCATTCATGCCCGCCTGCGCGAGGCCGGGTTCAGCGACACCCTGGTCAAGCCACTGGGCCGCGACCAGTTGCTGAAGGCCGTGCGCCGCGCCCTGGTCAACAGCCCCGCCGGGATCGTCATGGCACAGGTGCCGGCGGCGGTCGAGCTGCAGGTCCAGGACTGGGATGAGACGGCGGCGCTGGCCGCGCTCAATGGCCAGCGCAACCATTTGATCGCCCTGCGCGAGTTGTTCCTGGCCGAATTGCCGGGCGTGCGGGATGCGGTCGAGCAGGCGGTGGACCAGCACGACGAGCGCCAGCTGCGCAGCCAATTGCACCGGTTGCAGGCAAGCTGCGGCTTCGTGGGCGCGGCACGCCTGGCCCGTGCGGTGCGCCAGTTGCATCATGCGCCGGAGTCCGGGCAGGCCCAGGCGGGGTTCCGCGACGCGGTAGCTGCCCTGCTGCATTGAGGGTCGCTCGGCAGGGCTGCGCCCTGCACCTGCCGAAGCTTCAAGCCAGGGCAACGTCAAAGGCCAGAGCCAGAGCGGCTCTGGCTTTCTGCTTGTTGGGCGGGGCGGTGTGGGTTGGCAGGACACGCCGTAAACCCGTCCATGGGGGCTCGATGGCGCCATCCATGGCGCCAACGGTCCTGCCAACCCACACCGCCCCCCCCCCCCGACAAATTTCCGGTGACGGCTGGTAGATCCACACCGTGCGTGGATGAATTTCTGTCAGATATCGAAATTCAAACTGGGGTCAGATCCGTTTTCCTTCGGAAAACGGATCTGACCCCATGCCATTCCGACAGATCGCGGGAATCTGTCGAAGGCGGAGTGGGTCCGGTTGCGGGAGTGTCCGCGGCATGGATGCCGCGGCCAAGCCCCCAAGGGTGAGGGTGCTTTGCTTGCGAAGCACTGCTTCGCAAGCGCCCGAACGCACAGCCGCCAGCGGCTGGGCCGGACCGCGGAGCGGGGTTCACGGCGTCTCCCGCAACCGGACCCACCCCGCCATCCCACGGAATGCACGCTGTTGCTGTTGCTCTGGCTCGTGCCTTGGCCTTGGCCTCGGCAGGTGCAGGGCTGCAAGCCCTGCCAAACACCCCTCAACGCCTGGGAGCGAGCTGCTCGAGCATTTCCCAGGACTTCAGTCCCCGCGGCCCGAGGTGATGGGCCAGCACCCGCCGCATCGGCAGGCGCAGGCTCGCCAGGTCGGCGGCATCAGGCTCTTCATCGGCGGCCAGCGCCAGCAGCGCCGAGCCGGTCGCGGCTGCGCGGCGTTCGCCACCGCGCTCGCTCAGCAGGCGCTGCGCGCCTTCCTGTGGGTCCAGTTCATAGCGCGCGGCCGGGTCGATCGGCTGACCGTCGCTGGCACTGTCCAGCTCAAAACCCAGGCCCAGCGCGGTCAGCAGCTCGCGTTCGAACCGGCGCAGAGTCCAGGCCAGGCCCGCCCCCACTCCCAGTCGCGCACGCGCTTCGCCGTAGGCCAGGTACAGTTCCGGCAGCGGGTCCTGGCGCGGGGCCAGGCGCAGGGTCAGCTCACTCAGGTAGAAGCCGGCCAGCATCGCCTGGCCAACCAGACGCGGTGCCGCGTCCAGCGCCTCGGCGCCACGCAGCTGGGCCAACTCACCGCGCTGCAATGCGCTGAAGCGGATCCACTGCAGTGGTTGCAGGGCGGCGCGCAGCACCTGGCCCTTGGCAGTGGACACACCGCGCGCGAGCAGGCCGATGCGGCCATGCTGCGCGCTCAATACCTCGACCAGCAGGCTGGTCTCACGGTAGGCCCGTGCATGCAGCACGAAGCCGGTATCGTCCTCGATCAGCATCGAAGCGACCGTTCCGGGTTACTCGTAACCGAAGGCCTTCAGTGCGGCCTCGTCGTCGGACCAGCCTTCACGCACGCGTACCCAGGTTTCCAGGAACACCTTGGCCCCGAACAGACGCTCCATCTGCAGGCGGGACTTGGCCCCGATCTCCTTCAGGCGGGTACCACCCTTGCCAATCACGATGGCCTTCTGGCCCTCGCGCTCGACCCAGATCACCGCACCGATGCGCAGCAGGTTGCCATCTTCGGTGAAGCGTTCGATTTCCACGGTGGTGGCATACGGCAGCTCTTCGCCCAACTGGCGCATCAACTGTTCACGCACCAGCTCGCCGGCCAGGAAGCGCTGGCTGCGATCGGTGATCTCGTCTTCGCCGAACATCGGCGGCGCTTCCGGCAGCAGTGCCAGCACGTCGCGCACCAGGGCTTCCAGGCCGTTGCGCTTCTGCGCCGAGATCGGATGCACGGACGAGAAATCGCGGCCGGCCGTGACTTCCTGCAGGAACGGCAGCAGCGCCCCCTTGTCCTTCAGCCGGTCGATCTTGTTGACCACCAGCACCACCGGGATGCCGGCGTCGCGCAGCACATTGAAGGCCAGACTGTCTTCTTCGTCCCAACGACCCGCTTCGATCACCAGCAGGCCGGCGTCGACGCCTTCCAGCGAGCCGCGCGCGGCGCGGTTCATCACCCGGTTCATCGCCCGCTTCTGCACCTTGTGCAGGCCGGGGGTGTCGACCAGCACCAGCTGGCCTTCCGGATAGGTGGCGATGCCCAGCAGGCGATGGCGCGTGGTCTGCGGACGGTTGGAGACGATGCTGACCTTGGCGCCGACCAGGGCATTGGTCAGGGTCGACTTGCCCACGTTCGGGCGGCCGATGACGGCCACGCTGCCGCAATGATGGGGAGTTTGTTCGCTCACTTGGAATCCAGTTGTTCTAGGACGGCCGCAGCCGCCTGTTGTTCGGCAAGCCGCCGCGAGGCGCCTTCGCCCTCGGTGCTGGCGGCCGGGTCGGCTACGATGCAGCGTACCCGGAAGTGTTTGGCATGGTCGTCACCGGATTCTGACACCAGTTCATACTGCGGCAACGCCTTCTGTCGGGCCTGCAGCCATTCCTGCAGGCGGGTCTTGGGGTCCTTCTCGGGCCGGCCGGAGGCCGGCAATGCCTCGATCGAAGCGCTGAACCAGGGCAGTACCACTGCCCGGCAGGCCTCGAAGCCAGCATCCAGGTAGATCGCGGCCACCACGGCTTCCACCGCGTCGGCCAGGATCGAGTCGCGACGATGACCGCCGGACTTCATTTCGCCCGGCCCCAGGGTCAGCCGTTCGCCCAGTTCCAGGGTGCGCCCGATCACCGCCAGCGCGCCTTCACGCACCAGCTCGGCACGGGCACGGGTCATCGCGCCTTCGTCAGCCTTGGGCCAGCGCTGGTACAACGCCTCGGCCGCCATCATGTTGACGATGCTGTCGCCGAGGAACTCCAGGCGCTCGTTGTGCGGCGCACCGGCACTGCGATGCGTCAGCGCCTGCTTGAGCAGGGCCGGATCGCTGAAGGCATGACCGATCAGGTCGCCACGTTGGATGAATTTACTGGGCACCGCTTCGTGTCAGGTCCTGGGAAGAATCGAATTTGCCAACCACATCGAGGTTGCCGACCAGCGGCCGGCGCACTTCGTAGTTGACCTTGAGGGTCCAGCCATTGTCGCGACGATCAAACTTGACGTTGGCCGGCTTCACGTTGTCCGAGTAGTTGATGTACAGGCGCTTGAAGAACAGGTCCTGGATCCGCGACGGCTCCATGCTGCCCACGCCCGGCTCGTTGGCCAGGCTCTTCATCGCCGAGCGCACCGCGTAGTACTCCTGGTACATCGGGAACAGTTTCATGCCGATGTAGAGGAAGAAACCGACCACGATCAGGACCGCCAGGAACGAGGTCAGGGTCATGCCACGCTGCGTGTTCATCGTCTTCATTGCGTTCTCCCCAGATACGCGTTGGATGTGAAAATACTCAGTTGATGCCCGATCAGTTGATGCTCGAACCGATCCGCGACGGCTCGAAGCCATCCTTGCAGAACCAGCCCTGGCAGTTGAGCCAGATCAGGAATGCCTTGCCGCGCAGGTTCTCTTCCGGCAGCAGGCCCCAGAAACGACCATCGTCGCTGTTGTCGCGGTTGTCGCCCATCACCAGGTACTTGCCGGCAGGCACGGTCCACTGGCCCTGGCCGCGCGGATAGTCGGTCTCCAGCACGGTATGGGTACGGCCCGGGAGGTGCTCGACCAGCAGGTTGGCACCTTCGCCCTGGCCCTTGTGGCCGGCGTAGATACCCTTGTTGTCGTACTTCAGCGGCTCGCCGTTGAGGATCACGCCGTCGCCTTCGAAGACCACGGTGTCGCCCGGCACGCCGATCACGCGCTTGATGAAGTTCTCGCCCTTGGCCGGATCCTGGTCGCTGTGGCCCGGGAAGTGGAACACCACCACGTCACCGCGCGACGGTTCACCGACCGGCACGAACTTGGTGTTGCTGATCGGCAGGCGCAGGCCATAGGAGAACTTGTTGACCAGGATGAAGTCGCCGATCAGCAGGTTCGGCATCATCGAGCTGGACGGAATCTTGTACGGCTCGGCGATGAAGCTGCGCACGATCAGCACGATCGCCAGCACCGGGAAGAACGCGCGCGAGTAGTCCACCAGCACCGGCTCGGAATCGAGCAGGCCCGCGCGCTGGGCGCGGCGCTTGGCGAGATACAGCTTGTCCGCGAGCAGGATCAGGCCCGAGGACAGGGTCAGCACGACCAGGAGGATCTCAAACAGTTTCATTCAGGGTCCTTTGCAACGTCACCAGACGACCGGCCCCGCAGGGCCGGTGCGGGCTTACTTGTTGTCCATCTGCAGCACGGCCAGGAACGCTTCCTGCGGGATCTCCACACGGCCGACCTGCTTCATGCGCTTCTTGCCTTCCTTCTGCTTTTCCAGAAGCTTCTTCTTGCGCGAAACGTCGCCACCATAGCACTTGGCCAGCACGTTCTTGCGCATGGCCTTGACCGTGGTACGGGCGATGATCTGCGAGCCGACGGCAGCCTGGATGGCCACGTCGAACTGCTGGCGCGGGATCAGGTCCTTCATCTTCTCGCACAGCTCGCGGCCGCGGCGGTCGGCGTGACTGCGGTGCACGATCAGCGACAGCGCATCGACCTTGTCACCGTTGATCAGCACGTCCACGCGCACGAACGGGCCGGCATCGAAGCGCACGAAGTGATAGTCCAGCGACGCATAGCCGCGGCTGACCGACTTCAGCTTGTCGAAGAAGTCCAGCACCACTTCGGCCATCGGCAGCTCATAGCTGATCTGCACCTGGCTGCCCAGGTAGTTGATGCCGATCTGGCTGCCACGCTTTTCTTCGCACAGCTTGATGATGTTGCCGATGTACTCCTCGGGGGTGAGCACGTTGGCGCGGATGATCGGCTCGCGGATCTCCTCGACATGGTTCACCGGCGGCAGCTTGGCCGGGTTGTCCATGTTGATGATGGTGCCGTCGGTCTTCAGTACCTCGTACACCACCGTCGGCGCGGTGCTGATCAGGTCCAGGTTGTACTCGCGCTCCAGGCGCTCCTGCACGATCTCCATGTGCAGCATGCCGAGGAAGCCGCAACGGAAACCGAAGCCCATTGCTTCGGAGCTTTCCGGCTCGAAGCGCAGCGCAGCATCGTTCAGGCGCAGCTTGTCCAGCGCTTCGCGCAGGTCCGGGTAGTCTTCGGCATCGACCGGGAACAGGCCGGCGAACACGCGCGGCTGCATTTCCTGGAAACCCGGCAGCGGCTTCGGCGCCGGGTCGGCGGCCAGGGTCAGGGTGTCACCGACCGGCGCACCATGCACGTCCTTGATGCTGGCGGTGACCCAACCCACTTCACCGGCGCGCAGCGCCGGCAGCACCTTGCGCTTCGGGGTGAACACACCGACGTTGTCGACCTGGTGGTTGCGGCCGGTGGACATCACCTGCAGCTTGTCACCGGCCTTGATCTCACCCTGCATCACGCGCACCAGCGAGACCACGCCCAGGTAATTGTCGAACCAGGAGTCGATGATCAGCGCCTGCAGCTTGTCAGTGTCACGCGGCTTTGGCGGCGGGATGCGGTGCACGATGGCTTCCAGCACGTCCTGCACGTTCAGGCCGGTCTTGGCGCTGACCGGCACGGCGTCGGCGGCATCGATGCCGATCACGGCCTCGATCTCGGCCTTGGCGCGCTCGATGTCGGCGGTGGGCAGGTCGATCTTGTTGATCACCGGCACCACTTCCAGGCCCTGCTCGACGGCGGTGTAGCAGTTGGCCACCGATTGCGCTTCCACGCCCTGGGCGGCGTCGACCACCAGCAGCGCGCCTTCGCAGGCGGCCAGCGAGCGGCTGACTTCATAGGAGAAGTCGACGTGGCCCGGGGTGTCGATGAAATTCAGGTGGTAGGTCTGCCCATCCTTGGCCAGGTATGGCAGCGACACCGACTGTGCCTTGATGGTGATGCCACGCTCGCGCTCGATCGGGTTGGAGTCGAGCACCTGCGCTTCCATCTCGCGGGCCTGGAGGCCGCCGCAGAGCTGGATGATGCGGTCGGCCAGCGTGGACTTGCCGTGGTCGACGTGGGCGATGATGGAGAAGTTGCGGATGTTCCGCATCGAATCAGAAGACATAGGTGGCGGCGGCGCGCGGCGTCGTCAGGGTAACGGTCGATTATCGCACGCCCGGGGCCCGGCCGCGAAAACGGCCTCATCGGGCCGGGTCCGGAATGCCCGAAGCCCCGCCAGGGCGGGGCTTCGGGGGAGTCGCAATGGCCGCCAGGGCGGCCCCGGCAGGCCTTACTGGCCGGCCTTGACCGCCACGAAGGCACTGTTGCCGTTGCCGGTACGTACCAGCAGCATCACCACATCGTCCTTCTTGTAGCTGGACAGCGCGCGGTTCAGGGCATCCACGCTGCCGACCGTGGTGCGGCCGACCTGCAGGATCACCATGCCCGGCGACAGGCCCGCATCACGTGCCGCCTGGCCCTTGACCCCGGTGATGCGCACACCTTCGTTGCCGTCCAGGCCGAACTGCTTGCGCTGCGGCGCGGTCAGATCACTGACATCCAGGCCAAGCAGTGCATTGGCACCCGCCTGCGGGGCCGCATCGGGCTTCGGTCCTGCGGCCGTGCGGGCATTGCCCTGGCCGTCTTCGCTCAGCGCGGTCAGCGTGGCGCTCAGGTCACGCGGCTTGCCGTCGCGGATCACGCCCAGCGTGACCCGGCTGCCCGGCGCCATCGCACCGATCAGCGGCGGCAGGTCCGACCAGCTGTTGACCGGGCTGCCATTGACCGAGCGCACCACGTCGCCGATCTGCACGCCGGCCTTTTCCGCGGCACTGCCGGCCACGATCTGGTTGACCAGCGCGCCGCGGCTGTCCGGCAGGCCCAGGCCCTGCGCCTTCAGCGCATCGATCGGCTCAACCACCGCGCCCAGCTGGCCACGGGTGACCTTGCCACTCTTCTTGATCTGCTCGACCGCGCTCATCGCCAGGTCGATCGGAATTGCGAAGCTGATGCCCATGTAGCCGCCCGAGGCGGAGAATATCTGCGAGTTGATACCGACCACTTCGCCACGGGTGTTCAGCAGCGGGCCGCCGGAGTTGCCCTGGTTGATCGCCACGTCGGTCTGGATGAACGGCACGTAGCGCTGATCGGCGCCACCGGTGCTGCGGCCAAGCGCGCTGACGATGCCGGCAGTGACCGAGTGGTCGAGGCCGAACGGCGAGCCGATCGCGACAACCCACTGGCCCGGCTTCAGGGTATTGGAATCGCCCACGCGCACGGTGGGCAGGTTCTTGCCGTCGATCTTCAGCAGGGCCACGTCGTACTGCTGGTCGCTGCCCACCACTTTGGCGTTGAATTCGCGGCTGTCACCCAGCTTGACCTTCACCTCGCTGGCGTCAGCCACCACGTGGTAGTTGGTCAGCACGTAGCCGTCGGGCGAAATGATGAAGCCCGAGCCCATGCCGCGGCCCTTGATGCTGGGGCCACCGTCCTGCCCGCCCGGCCCCTGCCCCGGCATCGGGAAGTCAGGCCCGAAGAAGCGACGGAAGAATTCCGGCATGTCATCGTCGCCGCCCATCGGGCCACGCGAGGCCTGGCGGTTGTTGCGCACGATGGTGGTGTCGACGTTGACCACGCCCGGCCCGACCTGTTCGACCAGGTGGGTGAAATCGGGCAGGCCGCTGACCAGCGGCTGCGCCGGCGCGCGCGGGGCTGCCGCAGCGGCGGCCTGGGGCTGGGCGGCAGGCGGCGCTGGCTGGGCACAGGCCACCAGCGGCAGGGTCAGGGCGAACAGGCCAATGGCCTGCGTGCGGAGTCGGGGAGTCATCGGACGGCAACCTCCGGGTCGGATGGAAAGAGGAATACGGGCCCCGCCGACGGCGGGGCGTGAAAGCGCCCGGCTCAGTCGCGCGGGCGCGGCGGCACCGGCAGGTCATCCTGCAGGCGCGGCTCGAACGGGTAGAACGCGGCGCCACCGGCGTGGGCCGGGAAGCTGGCATTGAGCGCGCCACCGGCGGCGGGCGCCAGGCTGGAGCGCGGCCACGGTCGTGCCTGCAGGCCACCAACCTCGCCGAACGGCAGGTTGCGGCTGGCGTTGGCCGGCACGCTCGGGGTCAACGGCGCCTGCGCGGCAGCCACCGCACGCTGCGGTACATCGTCACGCTGCGCGGCACGCGCGGCCTGCTGGCTGCGGGTCGCACTGGCACGGCGAGTGTCCTGGCGGCGGCCGGCAGCGGCCATCGCCACCGCCGGGGCAGCAGCCACGGCCATCGCTGCGGTATCCACCGAGGCTTCGGTGACCGGAGCCGGGTTGCTCGGTGCCGGCGCCAGCTCGGCCTGGCTGGCGATCACCTGCGGCGCCAGCGGCTCGCCCGGCGTGGCTTCCTGCAGCTTCTCGCCGCCCATGAACAGGGCCACGGCCGCCACCGAGGCGGCCAGTGCGGCACCACCGCCCCAGGCCCGCCAGCCGGTACGCCGCACCTGGCGGCGCGGCTCGGCCTGTGGCGCGGGTTCGGCAGCGATGGCGGCGGCCACAGCGGCTCCGAAGCCGGCAGGCGCCAGCAGCGAGGCCTGGCCGCGCATCACGTCGCCGAGCAGCTGCCAACGTTCCTGGCAGCCCGCCAGTTCGGGGTCATGTTCCATGCGGCGCAGCAGGAAGCGCGCTTCATCGGCGCCCAGCTCGCCATCGACCAAGGCCGACAGCTGCTCGCGGTGGCGCTGGTCCAGGCGCTGCCCGGCAGGCGATTGATGGTTCTGCGATTCGTTGAACGGATTACTGGTCATACGCGGCTCTTCTCACGGGTGGCGCTGCCGATGTCCAACAGCGGCCGGAGTTCGGTGTCGATCGCCTCGCGCGCCCGGAAGATCCGTGAACGCACGGTGCCGATCGGGCACCCCATTTTCTGCGCGATTTCGTCGTAACTCAGTCCTTCCACCTCGCGCAGGGTGATCGCCAGCCGGAGTTCTTCCGGCAGCGCGTTGACGGCCTTCATCACCGTCTGTTCCAGCTCCTGGCGCATCAACTCGCGTTCGGGCGTGTCGGTGTCGCGCAGGCGCGTCCCGCTGTCGAACTGCTCGGCGTCGCCGATGTCGATGTCATCGGTCGGCGGGCGGCGATTGTGTGAAGCCAGGTAGTTTTTGGCGGTATTCACGGCGATTCGATGCAACCAGGTTGAGAACTGGGCATCGCCACGGAAACTTCCGATCGCGCGGTAGGCACGGATGAAAGTGTCCTGGGCGACGTCCTGACATTCGCTCCAGTCGGCGATGTAGCGACCGACCAGGGCCACGACCCGATGCTGGTACTTGCGCACCAGGACATCGAAGGCGGCACTCTCGCCGTGCTGCACGCGCCGGACCAGTTCCAGATCCAGCTCCTGAGGTGTATCAACATCGGCCATGAGGGGCCGCACTCCTGTCAGCCCAACCGACGTCGGGCAATGAGACTGCCAATCCCGGGAAAAGTTCAGTCGCCGATCACCTGGCGCCGCACCAGCTTTTAACCACCGTTCCGTTAGCGTCCCGGTTCCAGGCTCTGGATCCGGGGGCTGCACCCCCTGCTATTGGGATTTGACGCGGGGGAAACAACCTCTGGATCATAGCCGCTTCTCCATACACAACCGGATGGAACGTCCATGCTCTCAGGCTTCGATGGTCTCCGCTTCAGCCACTGGCTCCCCGAGATCCGCGACGACGGCGTGGTGGTCCTCTCCCTGGATCGTCAGGACAGCAGCGTCAACGCAATGTCGCAGGACGTGCTGCTGGAACTGGGCGACCTGCTTGAGCGTATCGCCATGGACCCGCCCAAGGGCGTGGTGATCCAGTCGCTGAAGAAGGCCGGTTTCATCGCCGGTGCCGACCTGAAGGAATTCCAGGAATTCGACCGCCGCGGCACCGTCAACGATGCCATCCGCCGCGGGCAGTCCACCTACCAGAAGCTGGCCGAGCTGCCCTGCCCGACCGTGGCGGCGATCCATGGCCACTGCCTGGGCGGCGGCACCGAGCTGGCGCTGGCCTGCCGCTACCGTGTGGCTTCGAATGACAGTTCGACCCGTATCGGCCTGCCGGAAACCCAGCTGGGCATCTTCCCGGGCTGGGGCGGCAGCGCGCGCCTGCCGCAGCTGGTCGGCGCCCCGGCGGCGATGGACATGATGCTGACCGGCCGCACCCTGTCGGCCTCGGCCGCGCGTGGCATCGGCCTGGTCGACAAGGTGGTGGCACCGGCGGTGGTACTCGATACCGCCGTGGCGCTGGCGCTGTCCGGCACCACCCGCCCGTTCAAGCAGCGCGCGACGGCCTGGGCCACCAACACCTGGCTGGCGCGCACGCTGCTGGCGCCGCAGATGGTCAAGCAGGTCGCACGCAAGGCGAAGAGGGACCAGTACCCGGCCCCCTACGCGTTGATCAGCACCTGGCAGCGCAGCGGCGGCAAGCCGATACAGGCGCGGCTGGATGCCGAACGCCGTGCCGTGGTGAAACTGGCCAGCACGCCGACCGCACGCAACTTGATCCGCATTTTCTTCCTTACCGAGCGCCTGAAGGGCCTGGGCGGTGGTGACTCCGGCATCCGCCACGTGCACGTGGTCGGCGCCGGCGTGATGGGCGGCGACATTGCTGCATGGGCTGCCTACAAGGGCTTCGAGGTCACCCTGCAGGACCGGGAGCAGCGCTTCATCGACCCGGCAATGGAACGCGCACAGGCCCTGTTCGCCAAGAAGGTGCGCGACGAAAGCAAGCGCCCGGCGGTGGCCGCACGCCTGCGGGCTGATCTGGAAGGCAACGGCGTGGCCGAGGCCGACCTGGTGATCGAAGCGATCATCGAGAACCCCGAAGCCAAGCGTGCGCTGTACCAGACGCTGGAACCGAAGATGAAGCTGGACGCGCTGCTGACCACCAACACCTCGTCGATTCCGCTGGTGGAGCTGCGCGACCACATCCAGCGCCCGGCGCAGTTCGCCGGCCTGCACTACTTCAACCCGGTGGCGCAGATGCCGCTGGTGGAAATCATCCACCACGACGGCATGGCGCCTGAGACCGAGCGTCGCCTGGCCGCGTTCTGCAAGGCACTGGGCAAGTTCCCGGTGCCGGTGGCCGGCAGCCCGGGCTTCCTGGTCAACCGCGTGCTGTTCCCGTACATGCTGGAAGCCGCCACCGCCTATGCCGAAGGCATCCCGGGCCCGGTGATCGACAAGGCCGCAGTGAAATTCGGCATGCCGATGGGCCCGATCGAACTGATCGACACCGTGGGCCTGGACGTGGCCGCTGGCGTTGGCCGCGAACTGGCACCGTTCCTGGGCCTGCAGATCCCGGCCGCGCTGCAGACGGTGGAACCGGACAAGCGCGGCAAGAAGGATGGCCAGGGCATCTACACCTGGGAGAACGGCAAGCCGAAAAAGCCGGACGTGGCCAGCGATTACCAGGCGCCGGCCGATCTGGAGGACCGCCTGATCCTGCCGTTGTTGAACGAAGCCGTGGCTTGTCTGCACGAAGGCGTGGTGGCTGATGCGGACCTGCTGGATGCCGGCGTGATCTTCGGCACCGGCTTCGCACCGTTCCGTGGCGGTCCGATCCAGCACATCCGCGCGGTGGGTGCCGACGCGATCGTCGAGCGGCTGAAGGCACTGCAGCAGCGCCACGGCGACCGTTTCGCCCCGCGCCCGGGCTGGGACAACCCCGTCCTGCGCGAACCGGTGGTTTGAGTTTATCGGCCGGGCCTGCGGCCCGGCACCCGCAGAGGCAACGTCAAGTTCCACAGCAGAAGCCAGAGCCAAAGCGGCTCTGGCTTTTCTGTTTGTTGGGCGGGGCGGTGTCGGGTTGCGGGGACGCCGTAAACCCGTCCTTGGGGGCTTGGCCGCGGCATCCATGCCGCGGACACCCCGCAACCCGACACCGCCCCACCCCTGACAGTTTCCCGTTGACGGTCGGTGAATCTCGATTCCGGTGTGGATCACTACGAACTGGTGGGTGTCGACCTTGGTCGACACCAGGAGCGAAGCGATCGGCGTTTGATTTTGATTTTCTTTTTTTCTTCTCCGTGGCTGGACGCACACGGAAACTGTCAGAGGTTGGGCGGGTGGGTTGCGCAGGACCGTTGGCGCCATGGATGGCGCCATCGAGCCCCCATGGATGGGTTTACGGCGTGTCCTGCGCAACCCACCCGCCCGACCAAGCGCGGCTTTTGATCTTGCTTCCGCCTTCAGCGACCAACCCACAGCCACGAGGGGCTGCGCCGTTGGCTGGAACAACCTGTTACCCGGACGGGGAATGTCACCGCCACCACCGCATGCGATGCTGACCGCCTTGATCCCTGCCAGCGAGAACGCCCGCATGACCACCATCATCGCTCCGCGCGTGCACGACATCGGCGGACTCGAAGTCCGACGCGCCGTCCCCACCCTGCAGGCACGCAGCATTGGTTCGTTCGTGTTCGTCGATCAGATGGGGCCCGCACTCATGCACCCCGGCACCGCCATCGATGTGCGCCCGCATCCGCACATCGGCCTGGCCACCGTCACCTACCTGTGGTCGGGCGCCATCGGCCACCGCGACACGCTGGGCTCGGACCAGGTGATCCGCCCCGGTGACGTCAACTGGATGACCGCTGGCCGCGGCATCGCCCATTCCGAACGCACGCCGCAACCGGACCGCGATCACGACAACCCGATCCACGGCATGCAGACCTGGGTCGCACTGCCGAAGTCGCATGAGGAAATCGAGCCGGCGTTCTACCACCATGCCGCGGCCACCCTGCCCGAGCAGCGTCGCAATGGTGTCTGGCTGCGGGTGATCGCCGGCCGCGCCTACGGCGAGGAATCGCCGGTGAAGGTGTTCGCCGACACCCTCAACGTGGCGATCGACCTCGACCCGGATGCGGAAATCGATATCGACAATGGCCACCGCGAGCGCGCGCTGTACATCCTCGAAGGCGACGCGCAGTTGGATGGCGTTGACATCCCCGCCCAGCACCTGGTGATCCCGGAAGCCGGTGCGGTGGGCCGCCTGCGCGCGAAGACGCCAGTCAAGGCGATGCTGTTCGGTGGAGAGCCGCTGGACGGGCCGCGTCACCTGTGGTGGAACTTCGTCTCCAGCTCGAAGGAGCGCATCGAGCAGGCCAAGCACGACTGGGAAGCCGGCCGCTTCGGCACCATCCCGGGCG
Source organism: Stenotrophomonas sp. 22DLJC03 (assembly GCF_056861405.1). NCBI lineage: Bacteria > Pseudomonadati > Pseudomonadota > Gammaproteobacteria > Lysobacterales > Lysobacteraceae > Stenotrophomonas > Stenotrophomonas sp. 22DLJC03. The sequence continues at coordinate 22,838 of NZ_JBSPUG010000002.1, read as the reverse complement.
ATGACAAGGAGTTCATTCCGCTGCCGCAGTACTGAACATCGCGTGTTGCACACACCCGTAGGTGTATCCCTGCACCCGGCGTTGACGCTATCGTCACTCGCCGGTCACTGAAATGTGACCGACCACACAGTTCGGGCATCTTTCAAAGGAGTGCAACACATGAGCATGGGTAAACGCTTGTCCGCCGAATTCCTCGGCACGTTCTGGCTGGTTCTGGGTGGCTGCGGTAGTGCGGTGCTGGCCGCCAAGTTCGGTGGCGACGGCAATCCGCTGGGTATCGGTTTCCTTGGCGTGGCCCTGGCCTTCGGCCTGACCGTGGTGACCGGCGCCTATGCGTTCGGCCACATCTCCGGCGCGCACTTCAACCCCGCGGTCAGTGTCGGCCTGTGGGCCGGCGGTCGTTTCCCGACCAAGGACCTCATCCCGTACATCATCGCCCAGGTCGCTGGCGGCCTGCTGGCCGGTTTCATCCTGCTGCAGATCGCCTCGGGCGCCAGCGGCTTCGCCATCGATGGCAGCCAGGCTGGTGCGTTCGCCAGCAACGGTTACGGCGCACTGTCACCCGGTGGTTACAGCGTCGCAGCGGCCTTCCTGTGCGAAGTGGTGCTCACTGCGGTGTTCCTGATCGTGATCATGGGCGCCACCCACGGCAAGGCACCGGCCGGGTTCGCGCCGCTGGCGATCGGCCTGTCGCTGACCCTCATCCACCTGATCAGCATCCCGGTCACCAACACCTCGGTGAACCCGGCCCGCTCCACCGCCGTGGCCTTCTTCGCCGGCAGCGGCGCGATCAGCCAGCTGTGGCTGTTCTGGGTCGCCCCGCTGCTGGGCGGCGCGATCGGCGGCATCATCTACAAGTGGCTCGGCAACGACCGCTGAGTCCTGTGCGGACCATTGCGGCCGACCGTCGGCCGCAATGGTTACGCGTGTAACCGCGATTTGTGCGATCGCTCACGTTCCGTTAAGGTTGAGTTGACCGTCCGTGCACATGCCGGACGGGGCGGCATCCGGGGATGGGATGCCAAGGCCGCCGCCCCTGTGGCGGAGCCAAACGACACATCACCTTGGGGGATGCATGAAGTTCGCACCTGTAGTGTTGTCGAGCCTGCTGTTCGCTGCGGCCCACGCCGCCGCACAGGCTCCCACCGAATGCCCTTCGCTGCCGGCCAGCAGTGGCCTGCAATGGCAGCAGCTGGTGCAGACCGATTTCCTGGTCTGCCGCGCCAGCACCGGCGATGGTCGTGAAGTGCTGAGCCTGATGCTCAGCGCACGTGACCCGTCCATTCCCCTGAACCGTTCGCTGCGCCAGGAAAAGGGCAGCTTCGGTGGTGAGTCACTCTACTGGTACCAGCCGGACCTCGGTGGCCAGCAGCCTCCGGGCTATGCCGAGCGCCGCATCAGTGTGGTCAAGCTCGACAAAGGGCGTTACGCGCAGATTTCGCTGTATCCGGACAGCCCGCAGGAACTGGGCTCGCTGCAGCAGCTGGCGCAGGGCATGAGCCTGACCCCGTCGGCCGTGGCCGCCGGTCGCTGACCGTGACGGGGATGACTGCCTGGCAGCATCCCCGCCGCATCCAACGCGCTGGACATCCGCCGGGCATGACCCGGCGTCCCCCCTCAGAACTTGCCTTCCTGGAAATCGACGAAGGCCTGCATCAGTTCCTGCCGCGTGTTCATCACGAACGGGCCGTGCCGCATCACCGGCTCGCGCAACGGACGGCCGGCCACCAGGATCAACCGCGCGCCTTCGCTGCCGGCCGAAACATGCAGCTGTTCGCCACCGCCCAGCACCGCCAGTTCCTGGCGTGCAACGTCGCGCGCGGCGTCCTGCTCACCCACGGTCATTGCACCTTCGAACACATAGGCAAACGCGTTGTGCCCTTCCGGCAGCGCGTAGGTCCAGGCCCGATCCGGTGCCAGCGTGATGTCGAGGTAGAGCGGATCAGTGGCCGGCTGCACGATCGGGCCGTGGGTACCGTCCACGCTGCCGGCGATCACCTTCACTTCCACGCCGGCTTCCGGCTTCACCACCGGAATGCGCTCCGGCGCGAATTCCTGGTACTTCGGGTCGGTCATCTTCTCCTTCGCCGGCAGGTTCACCCACAGCTGGAAACCGCGCATCTGCCCGCTTTCCTGCTCGGGCATCTCCGAATGCACCAGGCCACGGCCGGCGGTCATCCACTGCACGCTGCCCGGGGTCAGCAGGCCTTCATTGCCGTGGTTGTCGCGGTGCCGCATGCGCCCGTCGAGCATGTAGGTGACGGTCTCGAAACCGCGGTGCGGGTGTTCCGGGAAGCCGGCGATGTAGTCCTCGGCGCGATCGGTGCCGAATTCATCGAGCAGCAGGAACGGATCCAGGTCGGGCAGCGTCGGGCCACCGATGACGCGGGTGAGGCGCACACCGGCACCGTCGGAGGTGGGCATGCCACGGATGGTACGCAGCACGCGGACCGGCTCGGGAAGGCTCATGGCGACTCCTGTTGTATGGATGCCAGTGAAGATGGACGCCACATGGCCGTACGCCAATGGATGGCACCGCAACCAATTGTTCCATCCCTGATGTTCGCTGCACGTCAGCACCCCCTGCGTACGACCAAAGTACTAACGCCGATTCGTCCTGTGCCGATTGACCCTGCCGTGGGCAAGCGGGACTCTTTGACAGTCTTTCCGGGAGAGAGCACCTCATGAAAGGGTTTTCCAAACTGGGCTGGGCGGTACTCGCTCTGCTCGGCGCGTTCTGTCTGGGCACCGTGGCATTGCGCCGCGGCGAACACATCAATGCCCTGTGGATCGTCGTCGCCGCTGTGTCGCTGTACCTCGTCGCCTACCGCTTCTACAGCCTGTTCATCGCCAACAAGGTGATGCAGCTCGATCCGACCCGGGCCACTCCGGCGGTGATCAACAACGATGGCCTGGACTACGTCCCGACCAACAAACACGTACTGTTCGGCCATCACTTCGCCGCCATTGCCGGTGCAGGTCCGCTGGTAGGCCCGGTACTGGCCGCGCAGATGGGTTACCTGCCCGGCCTGTTGTGGCTGGTGGTCGGCGTGGTGCTGGCCGGCGCGGTACAGGACTTCATGGTTCTGTTCCTGTCCAGCCGCCGCAACGGCCGTTCGCTGGGTGACCTGGTCCGCGAGGAGATGGGCCAGGTGCCCGGCACCATCGCGTTGTTCGGTGCGTTCCTGATCATGATCATCATTCTGGCCGTGCTGGCGATGGTGGTGGTCAAGGCGCTGGCGGAAAGTCCGTGGGGCATGTTCACGGTAATCGCAACGATGCCGATCGCCATCCTGATGGGCGTGTACATGCGCTACATCCGCCCCGGCAAGATCGGCGAGATCTCGGTGGTCGGCCTGATCCTGCTGCTGGCAGCAATCTGGTTCGGCGGCAAGGTAGCAGCGGACCCGACCTGGGGCCCGGCCTTCACCTTCACCGGAACCCAGATCACCTGGATGCTGATCGGCTACGGCTTCGTCGCCTCGGTGCTGCCGGTGTGGCTGCTGCTGGCCCCGCGCGACTACCTGTCGACCTTCCTCAAGATCGGCACCATCATCGCGCTGGCCATCGGCATCCTGGTGGTGATGCCGGAACTGAAGATGCCGGCACTTACCCAGTTCGCCGCCAGCGGTGATGGCCCGGTGTGGAAGGGCGGCATGTTCCCGTTCCTGTTCATCACCATCGCCTGCGGTGCGGTCTCCGGCTTCCATGCGCTGATTTCCTCCGGCACCACACCGAAGCTGCTGGCCAATGAAGCGCACATGCGCTACATCGGCTACGGCGGCATGCTGATGGAATCGTTCGTGGCAGTGATGGCACTGGTGGCCGCATCGATCATCGATCCGGGCATCTACTTCGCCATGAACAGCCCGGCCGCCGTGATCGGTGCCGATGCGGCCTCCGCCGCGCACTACATCACCAACACCTGGGGCTTCACCATCACGCCCGAGCAGCTGACCGCGACCGCGGCGGCCATTGGTGAGCCGACCATCCTGCATCGCGCCGGTGGTGCGCCAACGCTGGCAGTCGGCATCGCGCAGATCCTGCACCAGGCGATACCGAGCAGCAGCGACGCGATGATGGCGTTCTGGTACCACTTCGCGATCCTGTTCGAAGCGCTGTTCATCCTGACTGCCGTGGACGCCGGCACCCGCGCCGGACGCTTCATGCTGCAGGACCTGCTGGGCAACTTCGTGCCGGCGCTGAAGAAAACCGAGTCGTGGACCGCCAACATCATCGGTACCGCCGGCTGCGTGGCGCTGTGGGGCTACCTGCTGTACACCGGCGTGGTCGATCCGTTCGGCGGCATCCAGACCTTGTGGCCACTTTTCGGCATCTCCAACCAGATGCTGGCCGGTATCGCGCTGATGCTGGGCACGGTGGTGCTGTTCAAGATGAAGCGTGACCGCTATGCGTGGGTCACTGCCGTACCTGCCGTATGGCTGCTGATCTGCACCACCTATGCCGGCTTCATCAAGATCTTCGACAGCAACCCGGCACAGGGCTTCCTGGCGCAGGCACACAAGTTCCAGGCCGCCCTGGCCAGCGACACCATCACCGCGCCGGCCAAGTCGGTGGCGCAGATGAAGCAGATCGTGGTCAACGCCTACGTCAATACCGGCCTGACCGCGCTGTTCCTGCTGGTGGTCGGTGCGGTGCTGGTGTATTCGATCAAGACCATCCTGGCGGCACGCCGCAATCCGCAGCGGACTGACCGTGAAACCCCGTACGTGGCACTGAAGCCGCATGAAATGGTGGACCTGTGATGAGTACCCAACTGGTTCCCGTCGGCCAGTACCAGGCACACCGCCGCATCTGGCGGCGCCTGGTGCAGACCGCACGACTGTGCTGTGGCATTCCTGATTACGACAACTACGTCCGGCACATGCTGGAGAAGCATCCGGACCAGCAGCCGATGGACTACAAGACGTTCTTCCGCGAACGTCAGGAAGCGCGCTACGGCGGACGCAACGGCGGACGCTGCTGTTGAGGATTGGGTGCCGGGCTTGCAGCCCGGCGCCCGCAGAGGCAACGGCAACGGCAACGGCCGAAGCGTCGGCTCTGGTTTTCCGTGGATATGGATACCCGTGAAATGCATCCACGCATGGCGTGGATCTACCTGGTGGCAGGCAAAAAGAAAGCCGAGCGTGGGCTCGGCTCTACACGGGGAGCGCGGGTTCACGGCACTTGCCGTGAACCCGCAACATGTCCGTCAGGTCAGAACTCAGGCACCGGCCATCCACTTCAGGATCAGGCCGGTTACATAGGCCAGCCCCGTGCCTGTGGCATAGCCGACCGTACCCAGCAGCACGCCTACCGGCGCCAGTGTCGGATGGAAGGCCGCTGCGACCACCGGGGCAGATGCCGCCGCACCGATGTTGCCCTGCGAACCAATCGCGAAGAAGAACAGCGGTGCGCGCAGCAGCTTGGCCACCACCCACAGCACCAGCACATGGGTCGCCATCCAGATTGCACCAAGCAGGAACAGCCACGGCCGATCCAGCAGCGACAACAGGTTCATCTGCATGCCGATGCAGGCGATCAGGAAGTACAGGAACACCGTGCCCAGCCGCGATGCACCGGCGGCTTCCAGGCGGCGCGCGCGGGTGAAGCTGAGCGTCAGGCCCATCGCGGTGGACAGCAGGATCACCCACACGAACTGGCTGTCCAGGCTGAACTGGCTGGCCCAGCTGACGTTGGACTTGAACCAGCCCGACAGCGGCGCGGCGATCGCATGCGCAAGGCCGACGCCACCCAAAGCCACACCCACAATCACCATCAGGTCGGTCATGCTGGGAATGCGTGCGTTCTGCGCCTCGTAGGCACTGATGCGTGCCTTCATTTCGTCGATGGCACGGGTATCGGCACCGTTGCGGGTGTCGATCTGCTGCGCGCGGTTGGCCATGAACAGCAGGATTGCCATCCACAGGCTGGCGCAGGCCACATCGACTACGGCGAACTGGCCGAAGGTGGTGGCATCGGTACCGAACACTTCGCGCATGGCGACCATGTTGGCACCGCCACCGATCCAGCTGCCGGCCAGTGCGGCCATGCCGGCCCAGGTGTCACCGGCCACCGTTTCCGGATGGATCAGCTTCATCACCTGGAACGAGACGATGGCACCGAGCATGATGCCGGCGGTGCCGGCACAGAACACCAGCAGCAGCTTCGGACCCAGCTTGATGACGCCCTTCAGGTCGATCGACAACGTCAGCAGGACCAGCGCGGCAGGCAACAGCACATCACGCGCGACCGGGTTGTACAACGAAGTGTTGTGGCCATCGATGACACCGGCGGTGTTGTAGATGGCCGGAATGAAGTAACACAAGAGCAGTGCCGGCACCCAGGCGAAGATCTTCTTCAGCAAGGGCGTCGGACCACTGGCAGCCCAGAAGATCAGGGCGAGGGTGGCGGCAATCAGGCCCAGGCCAACGATGTCGTTGCTGATCAGGGCAGTAGCGGGTTCGGTCGGCATGGGATCCTCTGTCGATCGAAAGAGCGGGAAAAAAAAGCGCCGCATGAAGCGGCGCAGGATGAGATTAACATTGTCTTCACGCCGGGTCATGCTGCAGTGCCGACCACGACCACATCCCCTCAGGGAGCCCACTCATGCAGCTTGGCGCCTTTTCGGTCAGCCTCTCGGTGAAGGATCTCGCGGTTTCCCGCACCTTTTACGAAGCCCTCGGCTTTTCAGTCACCGGCGGTGACCCGGCGCAGAACTGGCTGGTGATGCGCAGCAACGGCACGGTGATCGGGCTGTTCCAGGGCATGTTCGAAGGCAATCTGCTGACCTTCAACCCCGGCTGGGACCAGCACAAGCAGGAACTGCCCCGCTTCCAAGACGTGCGTGAGCTGCAGGCCGCACTGGATGCCAAGGGCATCGAACTGGCGGTCCGCACCGATCCTGATGGCCAGGGTACGGGCTATCTGCAGCTGGCCGATCCCGACGGCAACGTGATCCTGATCGACCAGCACGTGGCGCGGCCGGCGGGCGGGGACGCGGACAGCATGCCAACCTAGATTGGCATCTACCGGGACACGGCCAGCCATTGCCTGGGTAGGCGTCGACCTTGGTCGACGGACAGCATGCCAACCCAGGTTGGCATCTACCAGGGCATCTGGATCAGGATGGGCGCGAGGCGCTGAAGTCCAGGCTCGCCCGCGTGCCACGCGGTTCGCAGGGTTGCAGTTGCAGGGTCCAGCCCAGGTGCTCGCACAGCCGCGCGATCAGGTCCAGGCCGATGCCGCCGCGGTCGGTTCGCTCGCCCCGCGCCATCCGCGCATGGATCGCCGCGATCTCCTCGGGGCTCATGCCATGACCGGGGTCCTGCAGGGTCAGCACCGCCGACGCGCTCAGCCGCAGTTCGATATGCCCACGCCCACTGTTCTCGATGGCATTGCGCAGCAGGTTGCCGATCGCCGCCTGCACCACCGCCAGCGGCGCAACAATGTCCACCGGCGCCGCCTGGATACCGATGCTCAGGTCCTTGTCGCCCAGCAGGTGTCGATGATCGTCGACGATCTCCGGCAGCAACTGGTCCAGCGCGATGCGCTCGGCACGCGAGGCCAGGCGATCGGGATCACGGGCCAGTACCAGCAGCAGCTCGATCAGCTGCTCCACGCCCTGTGCGGTGCGCAGCACGCGCTGGATCTGCTGGCGCGCACGCTCGGGCAGGCCCGGCTGCTCCAGCGCCAGCTCGGCGGCACCGGTCATCACCGCGATCGGCGTGCGCAGCTCATGGCTGGCCGTGCTGATGAACACCCGCTCGCGTTCGACGAACTGCTCGTTGCGATCCAGGTAGTCGTTCAGTGCATCGGCAATCGTGTGCAGCTCGGAGCTGCCGCGCGGATCAACATCGATGCGCTGGCCCTGCGCCCCCGGCCGCAACGTGGCAATGTGCTGGGCCAGCAGGCTCAGCGGGCGCACCATCCGTTCCATGCCGAACGAGGCCATCAGTACGGTAACGAAGATCATGATCACGCCCGCCAGCATCACCCAGCGGGTCGCGAACTGCTCCAGGTCGTGGAAGTCGGAGATGTCCAGCGCCAGCGCCACCCGTCCCATCGACTGGGTCTCGCGCACCATCACCGCCATCTCGCGGCCCTTCACCATCACCCCGTCATGCAGTCCGGGATGCAGGGTGCGCAGGCTGTCGGGCAGGTTGATCGCATCGAAGCGGTAGAGACTGAGCGTGTCCGAATCCTGCCAGCGGTAATGCGGCTCGTGTTCAACATGCTCGACGATGCTGTCCAGTTCGGAATTGAGCAGCGCGCGCCACGCCGCGTGCTCGGCATGCTCATGCACGTAGTTGCCAACGCTGAACACCGCCAGTGACAGCAGCGCCAGGTACCCCAGCAACCACCACAGCACGCGCCGGTACAGCGGGCCGGGCTTACGCACCTTCATCAGGATCCTTGCCAGCGTCGCTGCCGACGGTCACAGCCAACCGATAACCGACCCGCGGCAGGGTATGGATCAGCTTTTCGCCAAATGGCCCATCGACGCTGCGGCGCAGTTCGTAGACGTGTGAACGCAGCAGGTCGCCATCCGGCGGCTCGTCACCCCACAGGGCAAATTCCAGCTGCTGGCGGGTGACCGCACCGGGACTGGCCCGCATCAGCACCTCCAGCAGTTTGCGGCAGGCCGGGTACAGGTGCAGCACCTGGCCCTCACGCTGGGCTTCCAGGGTCGCAAGGTCCAGCACGAGGTCGCCGACCTGCAGCCGCTTGCGCGGGTTGCGCCCCTGTGCGCGCAGCAGCAGGGCCTCCAGCCGTACCTCCAGCTCAGGCAGCGCGAATGGCTTGGTCAGGTAGTCATCGGCACCGGCACGGAAGCCGGCGATCTTGTCCGGCAGTTCGTCGCGCGCGGTCAGCATGATCACCGGCACCTCCGAAGCGTGCTCGGCGCGCAGCCGGCGCAGCACCTCGGGGCCCTCCATGCGCGGCAGCATCCAGTCCAGGATCACCGCATCGTAGGGGTGGCTGCCGGCCAGGTGCAGGCCGGTGATGCCATCCGGGGCCACGTCGAGCACGTGCCCGCGCGACTCGAAATAGTCGAACAGGTTGGCCACCAGCTGGCGGTTGTCCTCGATCACCAACAGACGCATGCACGAAACATCCACGGAAGTTCGTAGCATGGTAGCGCTGCTCATGTCGGAATGCGGTCGCCCTGCCCCGTTCTGACGCTTTTTCCACCTTTGTCACCTCAAAGTGGCTGTTTTGCTCCCGGAGCCTGCCGTGCCCGTAGCCTTTCCCCGCCAATGGCGCCTGCCCCTGTTGTGGCTGCTGATCATCGCTGCGCTGGCAGCGGGTATCGGTCTTCGGCAGCCACAGCCACCGGACGAGCCGCGCTTCGTGCTGGCGGCCAGGACCATGGTCGAGAGCGGGCAATGGCTGTTGCCGCACCGTGGCGTCGAGCTGTATGCGGAAAAGCCGCCGGTATTCATGTGGCTGCAGGCGGTCGCCTATGAAATTGTCGGCAGCTGGCAGTGGTCGTTCCTGTTGCCGTCATTGCTGGGTGCCCTGCTCAGCCTGTGGCTGGTGTCGGATCTGGCACGGCGGCTGTGGACACCGCGGCATTCCGTCTATGCCCTGGCCGCGCTTTTCTGCACCCTGCAGTTCGGGTTGATGGCCAAGCGTGCGCAGATCGACATGGCGCTGGTCGGTATGACCACCGTGGCCCTGTGGGGGCTGATGCGCCATCTGTGCGAACGTCGCAACCTGCCTGCACTGTGGTTGGCGGGGTTTGCCGCCGGGCTGGGTACCGTGACCAAGGGCGTGGGCTTCCTGCCGCTGCTGATGGTGCTGCCCTGGTTCGGCTGGTGGCTGTACCAGCGCCGTCGCGGGTACACCGTGGACGGCCCGCATCCTGCCACGCTGCTGTGGCTGATTCCCGCGTTCCTGCTGGGCGTGGGAGTGTGGCTGGCGCCGCTCGGCTGGGCCCTGCTGCATTCACCCAGCGCCGAACTGCAGGCCTACGCACATGAACTGTTGTTCAAGCAGACCGGCACCCGCTACGCCAATGCGTGGCACCACCGGCAGCCGGTCTGGTACTACCTGCAGGTGATTCTGACGCTGTGGCTGCCCGGCAGCCTGCTGCTGCCGATGTTGTTCAAGCCCTGGTGGCGCCGCCTGCGTCGTGGCGACCGTCGGCAGTGGCTGTTGCTGGGCTGGGCCGTACTGGTGCTGGTGTTCTTCAGCGCCAGCCCGGGCAAGCGCGAGGTGTACCTGTTGCCGATGCTGCCGGCGCTGGCCCTGGCCGTAGCGCCGCTGCTGCCGGGCCTGCTGCGCCGCCTGTGCGTACGCCGCTACCTGTTCGGCTACAGCATGGTGCTGATGCTGGCCACCGGCGTGCTCGGCGTGATGTTGATGACCGAGCATCCCTGGGCGGTGGCCCAGTTGGAACGCCGTGCAATGCCAGACACCCTGCTGCCGGTGCTCGGTGATGGCCTGCTGACCTTCGCCATCGCCCTGGCCACGCTGATCGTGTGGTTGCGGGTACGTCGTGCTGCAACGCTGGTACTGCTCACCCACGGCATGCTGTGGATGCTCTACGGCCTGGTGTTGATTCCGGCGCTGGATCCCTACGCCTCGGCCTCAGCGCTGATGCGCAGGGTTGGCGCGAGAATCGGCCCGGACGCCGAACTGGCCCTGGTCGCCTGGCGCGAGCAGAACCTGCTGCAGGCCGATCGCCCGGTGCGCGAGTTCGGCTTCAAGCGACCGTGGGCAGAGCAGTGGCACGACGCCGGCCCATGGCTGGCCGAGGCACCGGGCAAGCGCTGGCTGCTGGTGCTGGACGACGCGATGAGCCCCTGCGTGGATCCGGCCAAGGTGATCGACATCGGTGTTGCCAATCGCAATCGTTGGCAGCTGCTTCCCGGTACCGCGTGGGACGCGGAATGCCATGCCGAACGGACCGGGTCGACCGCCGAAGAAGACTGAACGTTGGCCCGTGCCGGGCAAGCATTAACCCGGCACGAACGAGCGTCCGACCCTTCTCCGACATCCAGGTGACGAGCATGACCGCGGATTCCCGAACCGCCCTTTCCCAGCATGCCCGTCCGTCCCATTGATTCGGTAGCACCGCTTGCGACATCGCCACTGGCGTCAAAATTTGCCGTAACTCACCTCTGGCTGCCTGTCGCAATCGGTCTGCCCGTGTTTACGCTGCTGATGGGTTTCGGCGGCGACCAGTGGGTGGCCGATCATCTGTTCCGCCTCGAAGGCGGCCATTGGGCGCTGCAGGACGCCTTTGTCACCCGCACACTGGTGCACAAAGCCGGCAAATGGCTGAGCACGGCAGCAGCCCTTGTGGCGATTCTGCTGTGCTTCCACCACTGGCGTAAGGGTCGCGATCGCACCCTGCGGTGGGCGCTGCTTTATGTCGTAATTGCCATGGCGCTGGGCACGGGTGTGATCTCCCTGCTGAAGTCGCTGGTGCCGATGGAATGCCCCTGGGACCTGCTGCGCTACGGCGGCCACCAGCCTTTCATCGGGCTGTTCACCGTGCGCCCAAGCGGCATGTCGCCCCAGGCCTGCTTCCCCGCTGGCCACGCCAGCGCCGGCTACGCTTGGCTGTGCCTGTACTTCTTCGCGCTGTTGTGGCGTCCTGCCTGGCGCTGGGCCGGGTTGTGGATCGGCCTCGGTGCTGGTCTGGTGTTCGGCATCGGCCAGCAACTGCGCGGCGCCCATTTCCTTTCCCATGACATTGCCACTGCAATGATCTGCTGGCTGCTTTCGCTGGGCCTGTACCTGATCGTCAAACGCGTCCTGATCCGCCGTCAGCTGGACCGTCCCAACCGCCAGGAGGCGAACGCATGAGTGCATCGGTCCAACGCCCCGCCCGCCTCCCTGCGTTGGCGGGTCTTCTTCGCTGGCGTCCACAGCTGTCCACCGAAGCATTGATCACGCTGACCAGCCTGTTCTTCGCAGTAGCCGGCAACGGCCTGTTCTGGCACAGCGCGATGGCCAGCCATCCGGGCAGCCTGCGTTACGCGCTTTCGTTGCTGCTGTTGCTGCTGGGCGCGCACGGCCTGCTGCTGGGCATCCTGGTCTGGCGCTGGAACGCCAAGGTGGTGATCAGCGTGCTGCTGTTGGTGACCGCGTTCGCTGCGCATTACATGAGCCGCTACCACATCTATCTGGATGCGGACATGCTGCGCAATGTGCTGGCGACCGATCCCAAGGAAAGCCGCGAGCTGATGACGGTGTCGCTGCTGTGGCCGGTATTGCTGCTGGCAGTGCTGCCGATGGTGGTGCTGTGGCGCGTGCAGCTGCGCCGCCGCAGCTGGGGCCGCAGCCTGTTGTGGCGCATCGGCTTCCTGGTGGTGGCGGCGGTGACCGCACTCGGCGGTGCGCTGATTTCGTTCCAGGATGTTTCGGCACTGATGCGCAACCAGCGCGAAGTGCGTTACCTGGCCACCCCGGCCAACGTACTGCTCGGCCTGCCGCGTGCACTGCGCGGCGACAACCCGGTGCAGCGCGCACCGAAGCTTCCGATCGGCACCGACGCCAAGGCCACCCCACGCGCAGCAGCCAGCAAGCCGCGCCTGCTGGTGATCGTCATGGGCGAGACCGTGCGTGCGCAGAACTGGGGCCTCAACGGCGGGCGCAACACCACCCCGGAACTGGCACAGGCCAGCGTGGTCAATTTCCCCGACATGCATTCGTGCGGCACCAGCACCGAAGTCTCACTGCCGTGTCTGTTCTCGCCGTGGGGCCGCCACGACTACGACGAGAAGAAGATCCGCGCACACCAGTCGCTGCTGCACGTATTGAACCGCGCCGGCATCGCCCCGTTGTGGCGTGACAACCAGTCCGGCTGCAAGGGCGTGTGCGAGGGCCTGGACTTCCAGTCGCTGTCCGACGCGACCACACCGGGCCTGTGTGCCGATGGCCGCTGCATGGACGAGATCCTGTTGCAGGATCTGGCCGCCCAGGTACGTGCGAAACCGGGCGACCGGGTGGTGGTGCTGCATCAGCTGGGCAACCATGGCCCGGCCTACTTCGAGCGCTACCCACCGGCGTTCCGACGCTTCACCCCGACCTGCGACACCCGTGACATCGGCCGCTGCTCGCGCGAAGAAATCACCAACAGCTACGACAACGCCGTGTTGTACACCGATCACTTCCTGACCAGGACCATCGGCACGTTGCAGGGCATGCAGGACTACGACTCGGCGATGATCTACCTGTCCGACCATGGCGAGTCGTTGGGCGAGAAGGGCCTGTTCCTGCACGGCGTGCCTTACGCGATCGCCCCGGCCGAACAGACCCGGGTGCCGATGACGATGTGGTTCTCGCAGGGCTTCGCCAGCAGCCGCGGATTGAACCTGCAGTGCCTGCGCACACGTTCGGCAGCGTATACCGACCACGACAACCTGTTCCCGTCGGTGCTGGGTCTGATGCAGGTGAAGACATCGCTGTACGAGCGCGACCGCGACGTGTTCGCCAACTGCGAGAGTTAGGGTTTGTCGGCAGGGCTGCGCCCTGCACCCGCAGAGGCAACGGCAACGGCCGAAGCAACAGCAACAGCGGGGTTCCTGTGGGTAGGCGGGGTGGGTCCGGTGGCGGGAGACGCCGTGAACCCATCCATGGGGGCTTGGCCGCGGCATCCATGCCGCGGACACTCCCGCCACCGGACCCACCCCGCCTTCGACAGATTTCCGCTGCTGTTGGTGGGTGCCGACCGTTGGTCGGCACGGGGTCGGATCCGAATTTGAGTCTCGATTTCTGACAGGTCTCATCCACGCATGGCGTGGATCTACTGCCATCACCGAATTGCGTCTGGGGCAAAGCCCCCTGAGTCAGGGGGGCGGCCGCGAAGCGGCGGGGGTCTGGGAGCTGGTAAGTGGGGCCCGCGTTTCGCGCAGCGAAGCGTGGGAGCGACAGCGCGCATGCGATGTCGCGGTCCCAGGGCGCCGCCCGGCCGACTTCCGCCACTTGCGGTGGCAACGCCTGCCCACTAGCCTTCGGCGGTCGTTCACCACCCAAGGACCGCCCGTGAAACACCGTCATCTCCTGCTGGCCTCGGCAATCGCCGCCGCCACGCTGGCCCTGGCCGCCTGCAAGAAGGAAGCTGCGCCAGGCACCGACACCGCCAGCAGCAGCGCCCCGGCCGGCGAAACCGCCGACCAGTTCGTGGCCCGCATCAATGCCGAATTCAAGGCCGCCTACCCGGAGATGACCTCGGCGCAGTGGCTGTCCTCCACCTACATCAACAGTGATTCGGAACGCATCGCGGCCAAGGCCAACGAGCGCTCACTGACCCAGCTCAACAGCTGGATCGAACAGGCCGCCAAGTTCGATGGCAAGCCGATGAGCGAGGACAGCAAGCGCGCGATCCACCTGCTGAAGCTGATGTCCTCGATGCCGGCACCCCGTGACCCGGCCAAGCTGGCAGAACTGACCCAGATCGCCACCCGCATGGAAGGCAGCTACGGTGCCGGCAAGTACTGCACCGATGCCAACGATCCGAACTCCTGCCGCCAGCTGGGCGAGCTGGAGCAGGTGCTGGCGCGCAGCCGCGATTACGACAAGCAGCTCGACGCATGGCAGGGCTGGCACAGCACCACCAAGAGCATGCGCGGCGACTACCAGAAGTTTGTCGGCCTGGTGAACGAAGGTGCCAAGGGCATGGGCTTCACCGATGCCGGGCAGATGTGGCGCAGCGGCTACGACATGCCGCCGGAGCAGATCGGCCCGGAAACCGACCGCCTGTGGGAGCAGGTCAAGCCGATGTACGAGCAGCTGCATTGCTATGCACGCGGCAAGCTGGACAAGACCTACGGCAAGGACAAGGCCGAAGTGGGCAACGGCCTGATCGCGGCGCATCTGCTGGGCAACATGTGGCAGCAGGACTGGTCGAACCTGTGGGACCAGCTGGAACCGTACCCGGGTGCCGGCAGCCTGGACATCACCGCTGCGCTTGAAAAGCAGTACCAGACCAACCTTAGCGCGGCGCTGGCCAAGGCCGGCAAGGATGCCAACGTAGCGGCGCAGTACAAGGCGCAGCGCGAGGCCGAACTGCGCACCGCCAAGCAGATGACCGAGCGCGCGCAGGACTTCTACGTGTCGCTGGGCATGCCGTCGCTGCCGCAGTCCTACTGGGAAAAAACCCAGTTCATCAAGCCCGATGACCGCGATGTGGTCTGCCACGCCAGCGCTTGGGACATGAACATGGAAGGCGACGTGCGCACCAAGATGTGCATCAAGCCGAACGAAGAGAACTTCACCACCATCTACCACGAGCTGGGCCACATCTATTACGACCTGGCCTACAACCCGCTGCCGCCGCTGTTCCAGGGCGGTGCCAACGATGGCTTCCATGAAGCAATCGGCGACACCATCGTGCTGGCGATGACGCCCAAGTACCTCAGCTCGATCGGCCTGGTCGATGCGCCGACCGAAAGCCGCGAGGCGGTCATCAACAACCAGATGCGCATGGCTCTTTCGGGTGTGTCGTTCCTGCCGTTCGGGCTGATGATCGACCGCTGGCGCTGGGGTGTGTTCGATGGCTCCATCACCGCCGACAACTACAACAAGGCGTGGTGGGACCTGAAGGCCAAGTACCAGGGCGTGGCCCCAGCCAGCACCCGCGGCGAAGAGTTCTTCGATCCGGGCGCGAAGTACCACGTACCGGGCAACACTCCGTACACCCGCTACTTCCTGGCGCGCATCCTGCAGTTCCAGTTCTACAAGGGCCTGTGCGATGCCTCCGGCTACAAGGGCCCACTGCATGAGTGCACCTTCTACGGCAACAAGGAAGCTGGCCAGAAGTACTGGGCGATGCTGAGCAAGGGTGCCAGCCAGCCGTGGCAGGCCACGCTGAAGGAACTGACCGGCACCGACAAGCTCGATGCCGGCCCGATGATCGAGTACTTCAGCCCGGTCAACGAATGGCTGAAGCAGCAGAACGAAGGCCAGATGTGCGGCTGGCAGGCCAACGCGGCCCCGGCGGCGAAATGAAAAAAGGGGCGGATCCGCGAGGATCCGCCCCTTTCTGGTAGTGCCGGCCGCTGTCCGGCAACTACGCGATGAAGACCCAACGGGCAGCCGGCCAGCGGCCGGCTCTACCGAAATGCTTGTCAGCTGTTCTTCTTCGCGGCCATCGCTGCGGCCAGCTCGGCCTTGAATTCCTCGAAGGTCTGGCCCTTTTCCTTCGCTTCGGCCTGCGCAGCATCACGCAGTGCATCCGAGTACACCAGGCGCACCGGCGTGCCGTTGCGTTCGTGCAGTTCGCCGGCCTGCATGATCAAGGCCAGCACCTGGGCAGCACTCTCGCTCTGGCCGGCGATGCGGCCATCCATGCCCAGCACCCATTCGCCATCGCGCCGGACGATACCGGCCAGCAGCGTGCGCTGCGGGTCGCGCAGTTCGGCATGCGGCTCCACCGGCGAGGCCTGCGCGGCTGCCTTGTTGGCGGCCTGCTTTTCCTGGCGACGGCGCTGGTCGCGGCGGATCTTGGAGCTGGTGGACATGATGCGGTACCGCTGCGAGGGGGGCGCAAGGATAACGCACCCCGCCCGCAGCACCGCTTCACGCCACCGCTCAGTCCAGCACTTTGCCGTGCCGCCAGTAGCCCATGAAGGTGATGGCGCGGCGGTCCAGCCCGCAGTCACGCACCAGATGGCGGCGGATCGCCATGACCGCACCCGCCTCGCCGGCCACCCAGGCATACAGCGGTCCGGCCACGCTGGCATCGGCCTGCTCCCACAGGATCTGCGCGTCGACATCGATCTCTTCCAGCGCATCGCCGGCAGCCACGCTCGAGGTCGCTGCCAGCCGTTCCTGGACCGCCTGCAGCAGCGGCTGGCCATAGGCGGCCTGCCCACGCGGCAACCACACCAGCTCGGCGGTGCCCGGCGCTTTCAACGGCACCGCGTCGCCGGCCTGGGCCACTTCCAGCAATGCCAGCGTGCGCGGCGGATCAGGCATGGCCGCCAGTTCCTCCAGGATGCCCGCCACCGCAGGCAACGCCGTCTCATCGGCCACCAGCAGTACCTGGCCGACACCGGCCGGCGGCTTCCATTCCCAACCTTCGCTGCTGTCGGCACAGTCGGCATCGGGGGCCAGCAGCACGACACGGTCACCCGGCCGCGCATGCATGGCCCAGCGCGAAGCGGGCCCGGTCACGCCGTGGATGACGAAATCAACGTCGACCTCGCCCTGCTCGGCACGCAGCTGGCGGATGGTGTAGGTGCGCATCGGCGGCCGCAGCTCATCAGGCAGGGCCCGGTAGCGCGGATACCAGTCCTCGCCGCTGGGCACCTGTGGCACCTCCTGGCCGGGCAAGGGGAAGAACACCTTGATCCGCTGGTCCGGGCCTTCGGTCTTCATCCGCGCCACGTCGGCACCGGTGAACACCATGCGGTCCAGGGAAGGGGAAAGAACGCGGCGCTCCTTCAGCGCCACCTCGAACAGGCGGTAGGTCTGCTGTGCAGCCATGGGGGTACCTCATGCGACGACATCGGATTGGCTGGCTGTCGTGCATCCACGCACCGGCTGGCTGGAATGCCCAGCCTAGTCCGGTTGTCCGCGGCTGCAAGGATGTGCCGGCATCCCCGCCAACCCTACCCCTGCACGCTGCTCAATGGCCCGTGCAGGCTGCCTGCGCCGCGCGCTCGCGCTGGTGTTCCCAGTACCAGAACACGAAGCCGGCGCCGAAGAACGCGGCCTGGCCCAGCGCCAGGTGCAGCGGGCTGGCGCTGAGCAGCGGCGACACTACGCCAGCCACCACGGTGCTGATCATCAGCTGCACGAACGCCTGCAGCGACGAGGCCAGGCCGCGCTGGTGCGGGTACATGTCCAGCACCGCCAGCGCCAGGATCGGGAAGATCAGCGCCATGCCCATGCCGCCCAGGAAGATCGGCATCACCGCCCACGGCAGTGCGAACTGCGGTGCCAGGCCGACGTAGCCGATGTTCAGCAGCACCGACAGCGCGCACAGGCCGAAACCGATGGCGACCTGTCGCGTAGGGCTGCTGTGCCCGGCCATGCGCCCGGACAGGAACGAGCCGGTGGTCATGCCGCCGATGGTGGGAATGAACAGCCAGGCGAAGCCGCCCTCGCCCAGGTGCAGGTGCTGCATCACGAACACCGGCGCCGAGGAGATGTACAGGAACACGCCACCGAAGCCGATGCTGCCGGCCAGCGCCAGGCGCAGGAAACGCGGATTGAAGCCGATGCGCACGTAGTCGCGCAGCAGCACGCGCGGTGACAACGGCACGCGCGCCTCGACCGGATGGGTTTCCGGCAGGTAGCGTGCAGTGGCCGCCAGCAGCACCAGCGCGAACACCACCAGGAACCAGAAGATCAACGGCCAGCCAGCGCCGCTGAGCAGGATCCAGCCACCGATGATCGGGGCGATGGCCGGGGCGATACCGAACAGCATCGACACCTGGCTCATCAGCCGCTGCGCGTCGTGGCCGTGGTACAGATCGCGGATCACCGCGCGGCCGACGATCATGCCCACGCCGGCGGACAGGCCCTGCAGTGCGCGGAACGCCAGCAGCGTGGTCAGGTCGGTAGACAATGCACAGCCCACCGAGGCGCCGACGAATATCACCAGACCGCCGAGGATCACCCGCTTGCGGCCCCAGGCGTCGGACAGCGGTCCATGGGCCAGGCTCATCAGGCCGTAGAACAGCAGGTACACGCTGATGGTCTGCTGCACCGCCACTTCGTCCACCGCCAGGCGCTGGGCCAGCTGCGGGAACGCCGGGAAGATGGTGTCGATCGAGAACGGACCGAACATGGCCAGGCCAGCAAGCAGCAGGGCCATGCGGCGGGTGGAAGGAGCAACAGCGGCGGTCATGGAGAGGCGTCCGGCAGGGCCATGCGCGGCACGCACGGCGGGCGCCAGTCCCCTGAAACAGGGACAGCGCCAGATGAATTCGGGTATCCGCCCATCATAGGTGGGGATTGCGCCCCGCGCCATGCACGGATGCACAAAACGCACGGCCGGGCCATCGGCCATTCAGGCGCAGCGGCGCCTCCCGGGAGCGGCCGGCCGGCGCGCAACGGGCTATAATCGGCGGGCAACACGGTGGGAGAAGCGGAACACCGCTGCCGAAGGCGCAACGCCCGTAATCGCTCAGGCCCGATACCACCCGTAACAGAACTCTGGAGAGACCGGTTCAATCCGGCGCCGAAGGGGCAAGAAGCAGCGGTCCGCCGCGCTTTCAAACTCTCAGGCAAAAGGACAGAGGGGCGCCCCGCAGACCGCCGACCGGCGGCTTGTGCCCGTGCGTGTGCCCTTTCCTGACGGATCCTTCGCCATGTCCCAGAACACCCCTTCCCTGCGTGAGCTCGAGCATCATTCGGCCTTCGTCGAGCGCCACATCGGCCCCAACGATGCCGAGATCGCGCAGATGCTCGGCGTCATCGGCCACGCCTCGCTGGATGCGATGACCGATGCCATTGTGCCGGCCAAGATCAAGTCGCCGGCACCGCTGGCGCTGCCGGAGTCGATCACCGAAGTGCAGGCGCTGGCGAAGATCCGCGCGATCGCCGACAAGAACACCGTACTGCGCAGCTTCATCGGCCAGGGCTACTACGGCACCCACACGCCGAACGTGATCCTGCGCAACATCCTGGAAAACCCGGCCTGGTACACCGCCTACACCCCGTACCAGGCGGAAATCTCGCAGGGCCGCATGGAAGCGCTGATCAACTTCCAGACCCTGTGCGCCGACCTGACCGGCATGGAAATCGCCAACGCCTCGCTGCTGGACGAAGCGACCGCCGCCGCCGAAGCGATGACCCTGGCCAAGCGCTCGGCCAAGTCGAAGTCGGACACCTTCTTCGTGCACGACGCCGTACACCCGCAGACGCTGGAACTGCTGCGCACCCGCGCCGAACCGATGGGCATCGTGCTGCGCGTGGGCACCCCGGCCGAAGCGCTGGAAGCAGAAGCCTTCGGCCTGCTGCTGCAGTACCCGGACACCTTCGGCCAGGTGGGCGACTACAAGGCACTGGTCGATGCCGTGCACGCGCGCGGCGGCCTGGTGGCCGTGGCCACCGACCTGCTGGCACTGACCCTGCTGGCTGCCCCGGGCGAATGGGGTGCGGACATCGTGGTCGGCAACAGCCAGCGTTTCGGCGTGCCGTTCGGCTTCGGTGGCCCGCATGCTGCGTTCATGGCCTGCCGTGACGCCTACAAGCGTTCGATGCCGGGCCGCCTGATCGGCGTCTCGATCGACGCACAGGGCAACCCGGCCTACCGCCTGACCCTGCAGACCCGCGAACAGCACATCCGCCGCGAGAAGGCCACCTCCAACATCTGCACCGCACAGGTGCTGCTGGCGGTGATGGCCTCGATGTATGCCGTCTACCACGGTCCGGAAGGCCTGACCCGCATCGCGCGCCGCACCCACCGCCTGGCTTCGATCCTGGCTGCGGCACTGCGCAAGGCCGGCGTGCAGGTCGGTGGTGACTTCTTCGACACCCTGCATGTCACCGGCGTGCACGCCGATGAGATCCACGCCAAGGCCCGTGCCGCCGGTTACAACCTGCGTGCGATCGACAGCGACTCGGTCGGCATCAGCCTGGACGAAACCACCACCCGCGCCGACATCGTGGCCGTGGCTGCCGTGTTCGGTGCCTCGCTGGACGTGGACGCACTGGATGCCAGCACCGCCGACGCACTGCCGGCCGGCCTGCTGCGCCAGTCTGAATTCCTGACCCACCCGGTGTTCAACACCCACCACAGCGAGCACGAGCTGCTGCGCTACCTGCGCTCGCTGGCCGACAAGGACCTGGCGATGGACCGCACGATGATCCCGCTGGGCTCGTGCACCATGAAGCTCAACGCCACCGCCGAGATGATTCCGGTGACCTGGCCGGAGTTCTCGCAGATCCATCCGCTGGTGCCGGCCGACCAGGCGCTGGGCTACAAGGAACTGATCGACTCGCTGGAAGCGATGCTGGTCGAATGCACCGGCTACGACGCAGTGAGCCTGCAGCCGAACTCCGGCGCGCAGGGCGAGTATGCCGGCCTGCTGGCGATCCGTGCCTACCACCGTTCGCGCGGCGAAGACCATCGTGACATCTGCCTTATCCCTGACTCGGCGCACGGCACCAACCCGGCCTCGGCGCAGATGTGCGGCATGAAGGTGGTGGTGACCAAGACCGACGCCAACGGCAACGTCGACGTCGAGGACATCCGCCTCAACGCCGAGAAGTACAGCGACCGCCTGGCCGCGATCATGATGACCTACCCGTCCACGCACGGCGTGTTCGAGGAAGAAGTGGTGGAGATCTGCGAGATCATCCACAAGCACGGCGGCCAGGTGTACACCGACGGTGCCAACATGAACGCCTTGGTCGGCGTGGCCAAGCCGGGCAAGTGGGGTTCGGACGTTTCCCACCTGAACCTGCACAAGACCTTCTGCATCCCGCACGGCGGCGGCGGCCCGGGCGTTGGCCCGTGTGCGGTCAAGGAGCACCTGGCGCCGTTCCTGCCGGGCAAGCTGGGGGACAACGGCCCGGTCGGCATGGTCAGCGCGGCCAGCTTCGGCAGCGCCTCGATCCTGCCGATCAGCTGGATGTACATCGCGATGATGGGCCGCGACGGCCTGCGCAAGGCCACTCAGGTTGCGCAGCTCAACGCCAACTACATCGCCAAGCGCCTGGCCCCGCACTTCAAGACCCTGTACACCGGCCGCAACGGTCTGGTGGCGCACGAGTGCATCCTCGACGTGCGCCCGCTGGAGAAGACCAGCGGCATCGGCGCCGAGGACGTGGCCAAGCGCCTGATCGACTTCGGCTTCCATGCCCCGACCCTGAGCTTCCCGGTGGCCGGCACGCTGATGGTCGAACCGACCGAGAGCGAATCGCTGCACGAGCTGGATCGCTTCATCGACGCGATGATCCAGATCCGCGAGGAGATCACCGCGATCGAAGACGGCCGCCTGGACCGCGAGGACAACCCGCTGAAGAACGCGCCGCATACCGCCACTGCGGTGACCGCCAGCGAGTGGACCCACGCCTACCCGCGTGAACTGGCTGCGTTCCCGCTGGCCAGCCTGAAGCAGAGCAAGTACTGGCCGCCGGTGGCGCGTGTCGACAACGTGTACGGCGACAAGAACGTGATGTGCGCCTGCATCCCGGTCGATGCCTACAAGGATGATGAAGTCGAGGCTTGATTCCTCGCTGCATCGGTAAAGAGAACGGCCCGCGCAAGCGGGCCGTTTTCATGAGGGTGTGCGGACCAAGGCCACACCCACAACAATCCGGTCACGGGTCCGGCATCTGCCCCAGGCTCAACTGCCACGACACCCCGAAGCGATCCTGCACCCAGCCGTAGCGGTTGCTGAAGTCGTAGTCGCCCACCGGCATCAGCCAGTGGCCGCCCTCGCCCAGCACACGCGCGGCACGCTCGAACTGTTCGGCGCCGGAGCACTCGACGAACAGCGAGATCGACGGGCTGAAGGTGAAGTCGTGCACGTCCAGGCTGTCGAAGCACAGGTAGTGGGTGCCACCCAGCAGGAAGATGGCCTGGCGGACCTGCCCGGGCACGCCGGCACCGGCGCCATCCGGATGGCGCTGCATTGCCAGCAGGCGGAAATCGGCGAAGGCCTCGGCGTACAGGGCCAGCGCGGCTTCGGCCTGGCCGGTGAACATCAGGAAAGGGCGACTGCGCAGCATGCGGTACTCCTGGTCGACGGGCCTATGACGGCCTGCCTGCACAGTGCCACGCGGAGTGTGTGCCTGTTGTAGAGCCGAGCCCATGCTCGGCTGGCGACCGCGCAAACAGCAGCCGACCGTAGGGTCGGCTCTTATCTCTTGCGACTCTGGCACCTTAGGTGCCGAGAGCCCGGCGCGGGCGACCGTTCGGC